>JACRLW010000018.1:0-17572 GCA_016235155.1 Planctomycetota bacterium | reverse complement strand
TTCGTTCGACGACGACCGCCCACTCCGGTCGCGACTCCTTCACCTCCTCGAAGCGCCCGACCCACTGGAAGTGCGTGTTGAAGAGCTCGAAGTTGCCGGTGCGCAGCAAGCGGCGTTCGAGGTTGCCGTCGTGCGCGTCGCGCCAGCGCTCCGCCGCGCCGCGCAGCGGTTCTTCGAGGGCCGCCATGCTCTCGGCGTCGAGTCGGTACGCCTCCTGGCGTTCGACCTCGCCGAGGAGACGGCGACCGTCGGTCGTCTCGACTTCCAGAACGCGGCTCGGCCAGAACGTCGGCGTGCCGTTCCACGCAATCCACGCCAAGAGGCCGCCGATCATCGTCAGGCAGAGGACGAGCGAGCCGCCCGTCAACCACAGCATCGGTTCGCCGCGCGCGGCGATCGCCGGTCCGCTGGTGGCGCGACGGCGGCGGTGCAAGCCCGGCGCCGCGCTCACAGTTGATACGCCCTCTTGCGGAAGCGCTGCCGGACCGCCTCGGCCACCGAGTTGATGACGAAGGTGACGGCGAACAGCACCAGCGCCGCGAGGAACAGCGTGCGGTAGTGGGTCGAGTCGCGCACCGCTTCCGGCAGCTCCGTGGCGATGTTCGCGGACAGGGTCCGGAAGCCGCTGAACAGGTTCATGTCCATGACCGCGGTGCCGCCCGCCGCCATGAGCACGATCATGGTCTCGCCGACGGCGCGACCCAGTCCGACCATGCACGCCGAGAACAACCCGCTCATCGCGGTCGGCACGACCACGCGCACCGCGGTCTGCCACGGGGTCGCGCCGCAACCGAGCGACGCCGCGCGCAGGTGTTGCGGCACGCTCGTGAGCGCGTCCTCCGCGAGGGTGTAGATGATCGGGATGATCGCGAAGCCCATCACGAAGCCGACGATCAGCGAGTTGCGTTGATCGAAGGTGCCAAACGGCGAGAGGTTCATCCCGCCGTCGTCCGACGCGACGCGAAGGTCGAAGGGCGGATGATCGAGGATCGTGGGCGCCTGGTAGACGATCCGTGCGGCGAGGTACGCCAACCCGATCGTCGCGAGCAGTCCGCCCGCGAACTTCGCGAGGTGCAGGAGCCCGGCGACGCCGCGCGTGCTCCTTGCGGCGCGCAAGGCGATCCGCGGCGTCACGTGGCGCGCGGCAAACCACGCGACGGCCAACGCGCTCGGTGGGAGCAGGAGGAGGAACCAGCCCGGCGAACCGTCGGCCACGGCGGGGACCCGGCCGTCGAGCCAGAGCCGGACGTCGCCCGCGAACAGCAGATCCTCGACGACGGGCCCGATCGCCGCGGCGGCGCCGATCCCGAGGGCCAGCGCCACGGCGGCGAGCGGCAGTCGCCACGGCGCGCGGCGTACCGCGATCGAGTTCGGCAAGGCCTGCCACACGTGCGCACCGAGCAGGAACGCCACTGGCACCGTGATCACCGCGGTCACGAGTTCCGGCACGACGGCCTCCGCGGCCGGCGCGATCACGATCGCCGCGAGGAAGCCCAACACGACCGACGGCAGGCTCGCCATCAGTTCGACGATCGGTTTGATCCGGGCCTTGGTGCGCGCGTGCAGGAACTCGGCGGTGTAGATCGCCGCGAACAACGCGAGCGGCACGGCGAGCAACATCGAATACACGGTCGCCTTCACCGTCCCGAAGATCAGCGGCACCAGCGACAGCTTGGGCTCGAAGTCGTCGGTTCCCGCCGACGACTGCCAGGTGTGGGTCGGGTGAGGCATCCGCTCGTACCACGTCGCGCCGAACAGCGAGCCGAAGGTCGCTTCCGGGTGACGCGGCGTGAACGGACGGATCGACGCACCACGCGCGGTGATCGTGAGGATCGCGTCCGACTTCGGCGCGATCGCGATCGCGAGGACCGGCTCGTGGTCACGCACGGTGAACTCCGCGAGCCGCTTCTCCGAGGTCATGTACATCGCGTACGCGCGACCCGCCGCGTTCCCGACCGCGAAGATCCGTTCGCGCGCCGAGGTCGCGATCGCGACCACGGGGCTGCGCTCGAGTCCGTCGAAGCGGTGCACCTCGCGCAGCGCGTAGCCGTCGACCTCGTTGGTCGGGTTCGCCGTGACGAACCAACCGCCGACCGACCCGTCGGAACGGCCGGAGATCAGGGTGACGCCGCCGAGCAGGAGTCCGAGCGACGTGAGTTCGACGCCGCTCCCCGGCGCGACATCGAGCGTCTCCGCGAGGCGCGGCGCCCGCACGTCGCGCACCGCCCAACGCTCGAGCGTGCCGTCGGTCCACGCCAGGACGAGGTTGCTGCCGAGATCGGTGAGCTGCGCGAAGCGCGGTGCGCCGCGCGCCGAGCCCGTCGCGACCGGCGACGGCTCGCCCCACTCGGCGGCCGGCTCTTCTTCGAACATCGGGCTCGCCTTCGTCGCGACCCGCAGGACGACCCGCCCGTCGGCTCCGGCGGCGGCGACGACCGTCGCGTCGTCGTGCGTGCTCCTCGCGACGGCCGTGATCGCCGATCCCGCGACCATGGCCACCGGCTCGTCCAGCGCGACCTGCGGGATCTGGACGCGGAACTGCCCACGGACCGTGCGCTGCGCGAGCCCGTCGCCCCACACCCTCACACCGTCGACCGCGAGTTCACGGAGGCCGGCGTCGACCACGTCCGCCTCGAGGAACTCGGTGCGGAACCCGATGCTGCACAGCCGCACGGTCCCGTCGGCGTAGCCGAGGACGAAGCGCCCGCTCGACGCGTCCTTCCCGACGGCCGTCAGGCGCGGGCCACCGTCGACGACGAGCGGTCGCACGCCGAGGGACTCGCCGGTGTGCGCAACCCGCAGGGTCAGCGCGCCGTCGGCGCCGAGCATCCACACGATCGTGCGGTACTCGTCGATGCCGGCGACGAGGACCGACGCACCCGGCTCGCCCGTTCCGAGACGCTTCGGCTCGCCGACCTCGGCCGAGAGGAACAGGTCCTTCACCACCCAGAACAGGAAGACGAACACCGCGAGCACCGCGACGATCGTCGTCAGTCCGCCGAGGGTGATGAGGGTGCGCGCCGCGGCGTCGGCAAGGCGCGTGGAGCGTCGCCTCACTTGGCCGGTCCGGCTGCCTTGACGTCGGCTCCGACCCCCACCGCCGCGGGTTGCAGTTCCAGGCCGACCCGACCCAGCGCGCGGCGGCACTGCAAGAAGCTCAGCGGGAGGTAGCCGTCCTTCTGCACGACCGCCTGGCCGTCGGAGCTGAACACGTAGCGCAGGAACTCGCGCCGCAGCGGGTCGAGTTGGCCGTTCGGCTCGTGGTTGAGGTAGACCCACAGCGCACGCGACAGCGGGTACTTCGCCACGTTCTCGGGCGACGCCGCGATCAGCGAGTCGGCGGACCGACCGAGCGGGACCGCGAGCACGTCGGCGGTGATGTAGCCGATGCCGCTGTAGCCCATCGCGTACTTGTCGCTCGCGACACCCTGCACGACCGACGAGCTGCCGGACTGCTCCTTCACTTCGTCGCGGTAGTCGCCGCCGAACAGCGCCTTCTCCTTGAAGAAGCCGTAGGTGCCCGACGCGGAGTTGCGACCGTGCAACGCGATCGGCTTGTCGGCCCATTCGCCGGCGAGGCCGAGGTCACCCCAGGTGCGGATCTCCGCGCTCGCACCGCCCTTGCGCGTCTTGCTGAAGATCGCGTCGACCTGCTGGAGCGTGAGGCCCGTCTTCCCGATCGGGTTGTCCTTGTGGACGTACACCGCGAGCATGTCGATCGCGGTCTCGAGTCCGACCGGCTTGTAGCCGAACTCCTTCTCGAAGTCGTCGATCTCCTTCTGCTTCATCTCGCGGCTCATCGGGCCGAAGGTCGCCGTGCCGGCGATCAGCGCCGCGGGCGCGGTGTTCGAGCCCTTCCCTTCGATCTCGACCGCGACGTCGGGGTAGTGCCTGGCAAAACCTTCGGCCCACAGGGTCATCAGGTTGTTCATCGTGTCGGAGCCGACGCTCTTGATGCTGCCGGACACGGCGGCGGACTTCCGATAGGCGGGGATCCGCCGATCGAGCTCGGACTGGGCGGATGCGAGCGTTGCCAGAGCGGCGGCGCAGGCGCAGGACAGGGTGCGATTCATCGTGAACCTCGGTTGCGTCGTTCGGACCGGTGTTGCGGACTTCGGAAATGCCGACTCGGATCGGCGGGCCGAGACCCTAGGTCGCGATCGGGAAGCCGCGCGCAGGCGACGATGAAGCTCCTGCAAAGACCGCTTCGCCCGAACCGGTCGCCTGCGGCCGCTGCGGCCTTTCGGCGACCGCCGGGCCGCAGTATTCCTGCGGCCTCGCATGTCCAGAGATCCCTTCGGTGCGCGCGCGCGCCTGTCCACGGCCCGCGGTCCCGTCACCTACTTCGCACTCCAGGCACTCGAGCGGCAGGGGCTCGGTCCGATCGCGCGCCTCCCCTTCTCGATCCGCGTCCTGCTCGAGGCGGCCCTGCGCAATGTCGACGGCTTCGTGGTGACCGAGGCCGACGTGCGCAGCATCGCCGGCTGGACGCCGAAGCCGGCGGCCGACGTCGAGATCCCCTTCCTGCCCGGCCGGGTGGTGCTCCAGGACTTCACCGGCGTGCCGTGCGTCGTCGACCTCGCGGCGATGCGCGCCGCGATGCGCCGGCTCGGCGGCGACCCGAACAAGATCAACCCGCTCGTCCCCTGCGACCTCGTCATCGACCACTCGGTCCAGGTCGACTGGTTCGGCACGCCGGACGCCCTGGCGAAGAACGTCGCGCTCGAGTTCGAACGCAATCGCGAGCGCTACGAGTTCCTCAAGTGGGGCCAGCAGTCGCTGCGCAACTTCCGATGCGTGCCGCCGGCGACCGGCATCGTGCACCAGGTCAACCTCGAGCACCTCGCGGGGGTCGTGCTGCGCCGCCAACAGGACGGCGAGACGGTCGTGTACCCGGACTCCTGCGTCGGCACCGACAGCCACACGACGATGATCAACGGGCTGGGCGTCGTCGGCTGGGGCGTCGGCGGCATCGAGGCCGAGGCGGTGATGCTCGGCCAGCCGGTCTACATGCTGCTGCCCGAGGTCGTCGGGTTCGAACTGAAGGGCCGGCTGCCCGAGGGCGCGACCGCGACCGATCTCGTGCTGACCGTCACGCAGATGCTCCGCAAGCACGGCGTGGTGAACAAGTTCGTCGAGTTCTTCGGCGACGGCTTGCGGCACCTCACGCTCGCCGACCGCGCGACGATCGCGAACATGGCGCCGGAGTACGGCGCGACGATCGGCTTCTTCCCGGTCGACGACGAGACGCTCGCCTATCTGCGACTCACCGGTCGCAGCGCCGAGCAGATCGACCTCGTGCGCAGCTACTGCACGGCGCAGTCGCTGTTCTGGGAGCCGGGAGCGCGGAAGCCCGAGTACTCGTCCGAACTCGCGCTCGACGTCGCGAGCGTCGTCCCGAGCCTCGCCGGTCCGAAGCGACCGCAGGACAAGGTCGCGTTGCGCGACATGCAGGCCGACTTCAAGTCGAGCCTGGTCAAGCCGGTGACGGCGCGCGGTTTCGGACTGAGCGGCGCCGCGTTGGAATCGACGGCCGACGTCGCGGGCGGCGCGCCGGTGCGCATCGGCCACGGCGCGGTCGTCATCGCAGCGATCACGTCGTGCACGAACACCAGCAACCCCGACGTGCTGGTCGCCGCCGGCCTCGTCGCGCGCAAGGCGCGCAGCAAGGGACTGAAGGTGCCGGGTTGGGTGAAGACGAGCTTGGCTCCCGGGTCGCGCGTCGTCACCGACTACCTCGAGAAGGGCAAGCTCGCCGCGGACCTCGACGCGCTCGGCTTCCAGACCGTCGGATACGGCTGCACGACCTGCATCGGCAACTCCGGTCCCTTGCCCGACGCGGTGCGCGCCGCGATCCAGCAGGGCAAGCTCGTCGCATCGGCGGTGCTCAGCGGCAACCGCAACTTCGAAGGCCGCGTGAACCCCGACGTGAAGGCGAACTACCTGGCGTCACCGCCGCTCGTCGTCGCCTATGCGCTCGCCGGGACCGTCGACATCGATCTGACCAAGGACCCGCTCGGCACCGGCAAGGACGGCAAGCCGGTGTTCCTGAAGGACGTCTGGCCGACAACGCAGGAAGTGAAGGACGCGGTGCGAGCCTGCGTGTCGGACGAGATGTTCCGCGCGCGGTACGCGGACATGTCCGGTCCCAAGGCGTGGCAGGCGCTGGACGTCGCGAGTTCGGAGCTCTACGCGTTCGACGCGGCGAGCACGTACATCCAGGAGCCGCCGTTCTTCCTCGACACGGCCCGCACGCCGTCGCGGATCGGCCCGATCACCGGCGCACGTTGCCTCGTGAAGGTCGCGGATTCGGTGACGACCGACCACATCTCCCCTGCCGGCTCGATCAAGCCGGACAGCCCCGCGGGCCGCTATCTGCAATCGCTCGGCGTCGGACCGAAGGACTTCAACAGCTACGGGGCACGGCGCGGCAACGACCGTGTGATGACCCGCGGCACCTTCGCGAACGTCCAACTCCGCAACGAACTCGCGCCGGGGACCGAGGGCGGCGTCACGCGCCATTTCGGGAGCGACAAGACGATGGCGATCTTCGACGCCGCCGAGGCGTACGCGAAGGAACGCACGCCGTTGTGCGTGCTCGCCGGCAAGGAGTACGGCACCGGCAGCAGCCGCGACTGGGCCGCCAAGGGCACGCTGCTGCTCGGCGTCCGCTTCGTGCTCGCCGAGAGCTACGAGCGCATCCACCGCAGCAACCTCGTCGGCATGGGCGTGCTGCCGTTGCAGTACCAGGACGGCGTCACCGCCGCATCGCTCGAACTCACCGGCGAAGAGGTCTTCGACGTCACGATCGACGACTCGGTCACCCCGCGCCGGATGCTGAAGGTCACGGCCCGCCACCCAGGCACCGGACGCACGACGGCCTTCGAGGCCGTCTGCCGCATCGACACTCCGGTCGAGGTCGACTACTACCGCAACGGCGGCATCCTCCAGACCGTGCTGCGCAAGCTGCTCTGAGCCCGAAGGTCCCCAGCAAGGAGAGCGGTCGAGGCCTTCTCGGTCGGCAACCCGGATGGGTTGCGGCCTCGGCCGCGATGGGAGCGACTCGTCAGCGTTGACGCACGAGCGTCACGACGACATCGAGGCGCCCGGCGGCGATCGCGTCCGCGGTCACCGGCTCGAAGACGCGCCCGGCCGCGCGTTCGATCTCGCTCGCGTAGGGGTACACGGACAAACGGTAGACGCCGCGCGCCAGACCGATCGCGAGGAAGCTGCCGTCCTGCGCGCACTGGACGTCGGTCGACGTTGCCGCGCCGTCCGTCGGATCGACGCTGACGTAGCAGTGCGGCGGCGGCCCGCCGTCGTCGGCGACGACGCGACCGCCGATCGAGAGCCCCCGCGCGAGTTCGATGCGCAACACGGCCGGGCGATCGCGCTCGACGCGCAGCGCGTGCGCGCGGTCGGGTCGGCCGAGTTCGCGCAGCGCCGCGAAGCGGTACTCGCCCGGTGCGACGTCGACGAAACCGAAGCGCCCGAGTTGATCGGTGCGCGCCGAGCGCGAAGCGACGTAGCCGTCGACCGCGCGGTAGCCCTCGACCGGCGTCGAACCCCGCGGACTGCGGCCGTCGGCGTCGCCGCGCATCTGCACGTCGACGCCCGCCCACGGTGATCCGCGTTCGTCGACCACGACGCCACGCACCACGACTCCGGGTTCGAGGACGACGTCGCCGAGCGGCACGTCGGGGAGCCCGCGCGCGCCTGGGGGGAAGTCGACCTGGCGCACGCCGTGCCCGGCCGCGCGCACCAAGAGCACGTGGTCGACGTCGCCGCGCAGGCCGTCGATCGCGAACCCACCATCGGCGCCGCTCCGGCTCGCGCGCCAGTCGAGGCGATCGGCGCTCCGCTCGACGCGCTCGTACGCCGCGGCGGCGACATAGGCGCCCGCGATGCCGCGCCCGTCGGGCCGCACGACGCGCCCATGGGCGCGGTGCGCGCGCGTGAGCAGGATCTCGACGTCGCCCTTCACTCCGTCGGGGTCCGAGACGATCACCGCGGCGTCGCCGTAGCCCTGCGCGGTCACGCCGAGTTCGCGGTACCCGCTCGGGAAGTCGCGGTAGACGAAGCGACCGTCGGCGGCCGTGCGCGTCGGCCGCGCGCCGCGCCATCCGAGCCCCACGCTGGCGCCCGCGATCGGCGTGCGCGTCGCCGCATCCAGGACGAGGCCGGCGACGTCGGCGCCGCGAGTCAATGCCACGTCGTGGGGCGTCGCGACGCCCGCGGCGAGCACGAGTTCGACGACGCCCGGAACCGCGCCGCGCGGCGGCATGACCTCGACTTCGACCTCGCCGGCCGGCAAGCCGTCGATGCGATAGGCGCCGCTCGCGTCGCTGACCGATTCACCGAGCAGATAACGCACGCGCCGCGCCGCGACGCCTGCGCAGCGCACGCGCACGCGCGACAGGGCGACGCCGTCGCCATCCAGCGTGATGCGGCCGACCAGCGCCGAGCCGGCGTGCAGGCGTACCACCACGCGTTCGCCCGCGACGTGCGGGCCGCTGCGCTCGGTGCCGCAGTCCGTCGCGGCGACGCGGAGCCGATGCGGCACGCCTGCTGGCAGCGGCACGGCGAAGCGTCCGAGAGCGTCCGTCGTCACGCGCGCGACCTCGTGCTCCTCCGCGACCTCGCCGCGGTCGAGCCACGAGAAGCCGTCGGACTCGACGGCGAGCACGAAGCAGTCGGCGCCTGCGATCGGTCGATCCCCCGCGTCGACCACGCGACCGGTCAGAGCGTCGTCGGTCGCAGCTTCGATCGCGTCCTTGGCCTCCTCGCCGCCGTCGGCGTGGGCCGCCGCGCCGACCGTGAGGTCCTGCCGCGGTGCGGTGACCTCGTCACGCGTCGGTGTCGTGCCGGGCGACGTGGCACCCGCCGCGCCCGCTGCACCCGACACTTCCGCGTGTTCCAGCGCGTCGGGCGACGCGCCGAACACCAACCAGACGATCGCCGCGATGCCGAGCAGGAGGAACGCGACGATCGCCGCACGGTTCATGGCAGCAAAGAGCGGTGCATCAGGCGCTCACGACCCGACGGTCCAGGTCTCGTTGCCGAGCAGGAGTTCATCGAGGGACTCGGTCTTCCGTTCGCCGGCAACCGCGAGCTGATTGCGCAGGTCGGACTCGAAGGGGCTGCGCGCGACGTCGCGGAACACGCCGATCGGCACCGGCAGGCTCGCTTCGTCCGCGTGCGCGAGCGCGGTCGCATACGCCGGGTTCGCGCGGTGTTCGTCCCACGTCGCGGCATCGGCCTTCTCGACGATGCGCGGGCGCAGGTCCGCGTCGAACGAGAGGCCCTTGTCGAGGTTCTTCCCGAACAGCAGCGGCTTGCCCTGGTGCAGTTCGACCACGCGGTCGTCGCGCAGCTCCTTGTCGGTGAAGCTCTTGTAGGCGCCGTCGTTGAAGATGTTGCAGTTCTGATAGATCTCCAGCAGCGAGGTGCCGCGGTGCGCGTCCATGCGCTTGACCATCGCCACGAGGTGCTGCGCGAAGATGTCGACGGAGCGCGCGACGAAGGTCGCGTTCGCGCCGAGCGCGAGCCCGATCGGTGAGAACGGCTCGTCGACGGAGCCCATCGGCGTCGACTTGGTCTTCTTGCCGCGCTCGGAGGTCGGCGAGAACTGCCCCTTGGTGAGCCCGTAGATCCGGTTGTTGAACAACAGGATCTTGAGGCCGACGTTGCGGCGCAGGACGTGGATGAGGTGATTGCCGCCGATCGACAGCGCGTCGCCGTCGCCGGTGACGACCCATACGTCGAGGTCGGGATTGGCGAGCTTCAGCCCCGTCGCGATCGTCGGCGCGCGGCCGTGGAGCGTGTGGAAGCCGTAGGTCTCCATGTAATAGGGAAAGCGGCTCGAGCAGCCGATCCCCGACACGATCGCGACCTCGTGCGGCTTCTTGCCGAGCTCCGCGAACGCGGTCTGCACGGCATTGAGGATCGAATAGTCCCCGCAACCGGGGCACCAGCGGACGTCCTGGTCGGACTTGAAGTCCTTCTTGGTGAGGGGCGTGCCGGTCGTGCTCATCGCGACACCTCCTGCCCGCGGAGGGCGGCGAGCGCGGCGAGACCGGCTTCCTCGACCTCGTGACTGGTGAACGGTTGGCCCTGCACCTTCGTGAAGGGCTGCGCGTCGACGAGGAAGCGGGAACGGATCAGCATCGCGAGCTGGCCGAGGTTGAGTTCCGGCACGATCACGCGCTTGCTCGCGCGCAGGATCGCTTCGAGGTTCTTCGGGAACGGGTTCACCCAGCGCAGGCAGACCGCGCCGATCGAGTGGCCAGCCTTGCTCAGGCGCAATGCGGCCGCGGTGATCGCGCCGGTCGTGCCGCCCCAGCACAGGAAGAGCACGTCGGGCGACGGATGACCGATCACTTCCGCGTCGGCGATGTCGTTCGCGATCCGCGCGACCTTCTCCGCGCGGAGATCCACCATGTGCTGGTGGTTCTGCGCGTCGTAGCTGATGTTGCCGCTGCCGTCCTCCTTCTCGATGCCGCCGATGCGGTGCGTGCAACCCGGCGTGCCGGGACGCGCCCACACCCGCGCGAGCGTGACCGGATCGCGCTCGTAGGGACGGAAGCGCGCCGTGCCGTCGCCCGCTGCCGCGAACTTCACCGCGATCTCCGGCAGGCTCGACGCGGTCGGCACGCACCACGGTTCGGAACCGTTCGCGATGTAGCCGTCCGAGAGCAGGATCACGGGGGTCATGTAGCGCAGCGCGATGCGCACGGCGTCGAACGCGGCGCCGAACGAGTCGGCCGGCGTCCGCGCGACGACGATCGGCACCGGGCACTCGCCGTTGCGCCCGAACATCGCCTGCAGGAGGTCCGCCTGCTCGGTCTTGGTCGGCATGCCGGTGCTCGGACCCGCGCGCTGCACGTCGATGACGACGAGCGGCAGTTCGGTCATCACCGCGAGGCCGATCGCCTCGGACTTCAACGCGAGGCCGGGGCCGCTCGTCGAGGTCACGCCGAGCAGGCCGCCGTACGACGCCCCGATCGCCGCGCCGATCGCCGCGATCTCGTCCTCCGCCTGGAAGGTCAGGATGCCGTGGTGCTTGTAGGTCGCGAGCTGGTGCAGGATGTCGGACGCCGGCGTGATCGGATAGCTGCCGAGCACGAGGCGCAGGCCGCTCTTCTTCGCCGCGGCGACGAGCCCGAGGCACAGCGCCTGGTTGCCCATCACGTTGCGGTAGGTCCCCGGCTTCATGAAGGTCGCCGGGGCGACACGGTACGCCGCCTGGAACAGTCCGCTGACTTCTGCAAACAGATGGCCGGCCTCGAGCGCCTTCACGTTGGCCTCGGCGATCTCGGGCTTGCTCGCGAACTTGCCGCGCAGGAACTGGATCGTCGGCTTCAGATCGCGGTGGAACAGCCACGACACGATCCCGAGCGCATAGATGTTCTTGCAGCGGTCCTTGCTGCGCGTGTCGAGCGTCGTCGACGCCAGCGCCTCGCGCGTCAATCGCTGCAGCTCGAGCTTGATCACGCGGTAGCCGTCGAGGCTGCCGTCCTCGAGCGGGTTCTTGTCGTACTTCGCCTTCTTCAGGTCGACCGGGCCGAAGCTCGTCGTGTCGACGATCAGCGTGCCGTCGCGCCGCAACGAGGAGACATGCACCTTGAGCGCCGCCGGGTTCATCGCCACCAGCACATCGGGCGCGTCGCCCGGCGTGTGGATGTCGAAGTTCGAGAAGCGGAGCTGGAAGGCGGAGACGCCCGGCAGGGTGCCGGCGGGAGCGCGGATCTCGGCGGGGAAGTCGGGGAACGTGGCGAGGTCGTTGCCCATCAGCGCGGTGGTGCGCGTGAGCTGATCGCCGGTGAGCTGCATGCCGTCGCCGGAGTCCCCGGCGAAACGGACGACGATCTGGTCGACTTCCTCGAACTGCGTCTGCGTTCTGGTCTCGGTCATGGGAGGTGGCGTGACGGCCGCTCGTCGGCCACGCGTCGGCGGCACGAGCGGCGAGGGATGGTATAGCGAGCCGTCTAGGACGAACGACGGGCCCGCGCACGACCGCGACCGCGCCGCGGCGCGTTCCGCTTCGGCGGTCCGGCGCGGTGCTCGACCTTTTGCGCGTTGCCCCGCTGTCCCGAGCCACCCGTCGGTCCCGAGCCGCCCTTCTGGTTGCCGCCGCGCGCGGGCGCGAACGGGACCGTCGAGCGATACGCATGCTCGACGACGACCGGCACGCTCTGCCCGATGAGCTTCTCGATGTCGCGAAGGTACTCGCGTTCCTCCTGGTCGCAGAACGACAGCGCCACGCCGCCGCGGCCGGCGCGCGCGGTGCGGCCGATGCGGTGCACGTAGGTCTCGGGCACGTTCGGGAGATCGAAGTTCACGACGTGCGAGATGTCGTCGACGTCGAGACCGCGCGCGGCGATGTCCGTCGCGACCAGCACCGGGACCTTGCCGTCCTTGAACGAACCGAGCGCGCGCTCGCGGGCGCCCTGGGCCTTGTTGCCGTGGATCGCCGCCGCGGCGAAGCCCGCCGCCTTGAGGCTCCGCACCACGCGGTCCGCGCCGTGCTTGGTGCGCGTGAAGACCAACGTGCGGAACATCTTGCCGTCCTCGAGCAGCTTGGCGAGCAGCTCGCGCTTCTGCGCCTTCTCGACGAAGTAGATGCTCTGCTCGACCTTGTCGGCGGTCTTGGTCTGCGGCGCGACCTCGACCCGCACCGGATCGATCAGGATCGCCTTGGTCAGTTGCACGACCTCGACCGGCATCGTCGCGCTGAACAGCAGCGACTGCCGGTCCTTGGGCAGCGCGTCGATGATCTTCCGGACGTCGCGGATGAAGCCCATGTCGAGCATGCGATCCGCTTCGTCGAGCACGAAGACCTCGACGTCGCGCAGCACGACACTGCGCTGGCTCATCAGGTCGAGCAGGCGGCCGGGCGTGGCGACGAGCACGTCGACCCCGCGCGAGAGCGCCTTCTGCTGGGCGCCGATGCCGACGCCGCCGAAGACGACCGCATAGCGCAGGTCGTGGTGCTTGCCATAGTCGCGGAACGATTCGTGCACCTGCGACGCCAGTTCGCGCGTCGGCACGAGCACGAGACAGCGGACCTCGCGCGGGTGCAGCGGCGCCCGGTCGTGCGCGAGGAAGTCGAGAGTCGGCAGCGCGAACGCCGCGGTCTTGCCGGTGCCGGTCTGCGCGATGCCGAGCAGGTCCTTGCCCTGCACGAGGTGCGGGATCGCCTGCGTCTGGATCGGCGTGGGCGCGTGATAGCCGCAATCGGCGAGTGCCCGCAGGAGGCGGTCGGAGAGGCCGAGGCCGGCGAAGCCGCTCGGCGTGGTTTCGGTATGGGAAGCGCTCGGGCCGGAGATGGCGGCGCTCTGGTGTCGATTCGGAGTCATGCAGTGGCGAGCGCGCGGAACTGCCCGACCTCACCCGTGCCGGCGACAACGCGTCGCTGCCAGGATGAAGGCGAGCACTCGTCCGTCGTGGACGTGCGCGCGGGCCGGGCAATGCCCGGCGGGTTCAGGCTCGGAGTCACAGCGAGGCGTGGAGGACCACGCGTCTCGTCCGAAAGGGACGTCCGTGAGTCAGCGTCAGCGCGAGGCGACGGGAAACTGCGACGATTCCGGCTCCCAGCGCATGCGCGGGAGCCTCGAGCCACGAAGCGAAGGCGAGAACGGTAGCGATCGACCCACGACGGGTAAAGGCCCCGTTCTCCAAGCGCTCATCGGCAGCAGAGGCCCCCGAACCGGAACGATCCTCCCCGCCGAGCCCTCAACTCGCGTCGTCGACGTGCCGCCGGAAACGCTCGAGCCGCCGCCGTGCACGCTCGAGGACCTTCGTCGCCGGCATGCCGGTGATCAGTTCGAGGCCGTCGAGCACGGCGCCGAAGGTCCAGATGCGGAAGCGGCCGCGCTCCACCGCGTCGACGAGTTCCGGCTGGAGCATCAGGTCGCGCGCGTTGGGGACCGGGATCATCACGCCCTGCTTGCCGTTGAGCCGCCGCGCGCGGCAGGCGCGGTAGAAGCCTTCGATCTTCTGGTCGACGCCGCCGACGGCCTGGACCTCGCCGCGCTGGTTCATCGAGCCGGTGACCGCGATGCCCTGGTCGAGGGGGACGTCGGCGAGGCTCGACAAGAGTGCGAAGAGCTCGGCGCAGGAGGCCGAGTCGCCGTCGAGTCCGCCATAGAGCTGTTCGAAGCCGAGCGTGGCCGCCAGCGCGAGCGGGCGCTCGCGGCCGAGCACGGCGGTGAGGAAGCCGCGCAGGACCAGCACGCCCTTGTCGTGGATCGGACCGGAGAGGTCGGCCTCGCGTTCGATGCTGACGAGGTCCGCGCGCGCCTCGGCGGCGGGACCGGTCGCCGCGGTGATGCGCACGACCTTGCCGAAGCGGGTGCCGCCGTCCTCCATGACGGTGAGCCCATTGACCTGCCCCACCGCCTTGCCGCTCGTCGCGATCAGCAGGTAGCCCTCGGCGATCGCGTCTTCCATCCGGTCGCGCGCGAGTCCCATGCGCCAGGCACGCCGTTCCAGCGCGACCGCGACGTGCTCGCGGTGCACCAGGTTCGAACCGGCGGCCTGCGCCGCATGCCACGACTCGCGGCCGACGTCGGCGAGCTCGCCGAAGCAGGTCGTGAGCTTGTCCTGACGGCCCGCGAAGCGCGCGCCGTGTTCCACGACGGCGGCGTTGGCGTCGGGCGCGAAGCGCAGGCCGTTCTCGCTGCGCGCGAGCCAGTCGAGGAAGTCGGCGTAGCGACGGCGGTTCTCCGGCGTGTTCGGCAGCGTGGCGTCGAACTCCGCGTGCACCTTGAAGAGGTGCGGGAACTGCGGGTCCTCCTCGGCCATCTGCTCGTACGCGCCCGGCTCGCCGATCATCACGACCTTCACGTCGAGCGGGATCGCCTCGGGCTGGAGCGCGCCCGCGGTCGTGCCCGCGCTCGGATCGAACTCGCGCACCTCGAGAAGGCCGCTGCGCAGCGCGCGCTTGAGGTGCTGCCACACGCCGGGTTCCGCGGCGACGTCGATCCAGCGCAGGATGAGGTAGCCGCCGTCGGCCTTCAGCAAGGCGCCGGGATGGATGCGGCGCAGCTCGGAGCCCGAGCTCTCGGTCACGCGCTCGATCGTGCCGAACAGGTTCGCGTAGGTCGGGTTCGACTCGACGACGACCGGGCAGGCGTCGCCCCGCCCGCACTTCACCACCAAGACGGCGAGATCGGCGAGCCGGGCGCCGCCGTCACAATGCGCGTCCTCTCCGCCGGCCGCGGCCGGCGCGTCGCCGCCCGCCCATCGCGGCAGGTCGCGCAGCAGCGCATGGCGGAGTTCGTCGAGGTGCTTCGCCACGCCCGCCTGCGGCCAACGCGCCACGAACGCGGCGAGATCGTCCTTCAGCGCCGCGTCGGCCGCGACGCGATCCGACTCGCGCAGTTCGCGCTCGAAGCGGCGCAGCGTCTTGCCGACGAAGGCGGAGACCTCGTCGATGCGCTCGATCAGGCCGTCGCGCGTACGCCGCACCTGATTGGCCTTCTTGCCGCTCACGCGGCCGTCGGCGATCGCCTCGTTCCAGACCGCCAGCGGCACGGCCTCCTCGCCGAGGATCGGCAGGACTTCGATGCGATGCTCGCCGGCGTCCTCGACTTCGACGACGTCGCAGCCGTTCTTGCGCGCCTCTCGCCCCAGAGCGTCGATCAGTCGGCGGCGACGGCGCTCGATGTCCTGCTGCATCAGGCGTCGCGTCTGCCGGTGACGCGGCGACATCAGTGCGCTGCGAAGCGTGTCACGCAGCTCGCCGACGAGCTCGGCGAAGTCGTCGCGGAAGCTCTCGGCCTTGCCGCGCGGCAGGGACAGCAGGCGCGGCTGGTTGGTCTCGGCGAAGTTGTGGACGAAGACGTGGTCCGGACCGAGGCGGCAGTGCGGCTTCATCTCCTCGAGCAGGTGCCGCACGATGCTCGTGCGCCCCGAACCCATCAGGCCCGACACGAAGACGTTGTAGCCCGACGCGTACAGCTCGAGCCCGGTGCGCAGCGCCGCGATCGCGCGCGGTTGTCCGAGGAGCTTGCTCGGCCCCGGCGGCTTGCTCGAGCGGCCGACCGAGGCGCAAGTCCAGCGGACCTCGTCGGCGGCGAGCACGCGCGTCCCGCTCGCTCCGGGGCGGCCTTCTCCTCCGGCTGCGAGACGGTGCTCGCCGCGGCTCTGTCGACGGCGTTTCACTTGGGCTGCGCGGTGTTCACTTGGGCTGCACGACGAGCACTCCGCAGGGCGCCGCCGCGAGGATCTCCTCGACCGTGCTGCGCATCAGCCGCTGGAGGAAGCCCTGCCGCCCCGTCGGACGGATGAGGATCAGGTCGACGTGCTGCACGATCGCCTCCTTGAGGATCTGCTCGGGGACCTCTTCGCTGACGATCGCGTGGCCGCGCGCGACGACGCCGCCGGCCGCCGCCTGGTCGACGATGCGCTGCAGGATCCGCTTCGCGTCGGCGACGAGCGACGCGTTGAGCGTCGACCCGCGCTCGGCGGTCGCCGCGCGGTGCGTGCCGATCAGCGCCACCATCGCCGGCCGATCGATCACGCTGAACAGGATCAACTCGGCGCCGACCTGTCGCGCGAAGCGGATCGCCCACGACGTGTCGGGATCGCCGCCGTCGGCGAACTCGACGAAGGCCAGCATCCGGCGGACGACGCGGTCGGGCATGGGACGCGGCGGAGCGTAGTTCCGGCCCGCGCGCGCGTCACGCGGAGAGTTCGTCGCGCACGCGTTCGAGCAGGCGCCGGGTCGCGACCACGCCCTCGCGCTCCGGCAACCCGTCGCCTTCGTACTCGACGCCGATGAAACCGCGGTAGCCCGCGTCGACGACGATCCGCAGCATGCGACGGTAGTCGGTGTGCGTCTCGTCGCCGTGCGCGTCGAAGTCGTGCGACTTGGCGCTCACCGCCTTCGCGAACGGCATCAGCTCCGACACGCCGCGGTAGCGGTCGTACTCCTCGTCCGGGCCGAGCCTGAAGTTGCCGAAGTCCGGGAGCGTGCCGCAGCGCGGATGATCGACGCGACGCATCACGCCCGCGAGCCACGCGCCGTCGCTCGACAGTCCGCCGTGGTTCTCGACCAGCACGTTCAGGTCGCGCGCCGCCGCGTACTCGGTCAAGGCGCGCAGGCCGTCGGCCGCGAGCTTCTGCTGTTCGTCGCGGCTCCCCGAGCTCTGCGCGTTGACGCGGATCGAATGGCAACCGAGCGCCTGCGCCGCTTCGACCCAGCGATGGTGATTGCTCACCGCCTGGGCGCGGGCCACCGCATCGGCATCGCCGAGAGCACCCTCGCCGTCGCACATGATCAGCAAGCTCACGATCCCCTCGCCGGCGACGACCTTGGCCAGCTCGCGGAGGTAGGACTCGTCGCCCGCCTTGTCCTTGAAGAAGACGTTCACGTACTCGACGCCTTGGAAGCCGAGCTCGCGGGCGGCGCTCGGGAACTCGAGGTTGGTCATCGGCGGCCCGCCGCGGCCGAACAGTGCCTTGTGGAACGACCACTCCGCGAGCGAGAGGCGGAACAGCGGCGCGCGCGGTGCGCCGGCAGCTCCGGCCCCGACTGCGCCAAGCCCGACGGAGCAGGCCCCGGCCG
>JACRLW010000017.1 GCA_016235155.1 Planctomycetota bacterium | reverse complement strand
CGACAAGACGCCGTGCAGGCGATCGAGCAGCACGAGATCCGCGTCGCGCAGCCCGAGCGCGTGCCAGGCTCCCGCGACCTTGCGCTGCAGGGCGAGACGTTCGACGTCGAACGCGCGCGCGGCGACCTTGGCCCGCGCGAGCGCGGCCTCGGCCCGGCTCTCGAGACGGCCCGGCCAGACGAGGTTGTCCATCGCGTCGCTCATCAAGGTGAGCGCGGTGCGATCGAGTGCGGCGCCGCCGTCGAGCTCGTGCTCGATGCCGAGCATCGCGGTGGTCGGCTGCGTGCCGGCTTGCGGGACCTCCTCGAGCGCCGCGAGCCATTCCCGCCACTTCGCTTCGAGCGCGCCGTTGCGCGCCTGCGCGTGGGCCAGCAGCGTCGCCAGCGACGCCTCGGCATCGAGCGGCGGCAGCTCGCGATCGGCGAACGGTGCGGCATAGGCCGCGCCCGCGTCGCGCCAGGACTCGCGCGCTTCGTCCTCGCCCGCCGGGCTGACGCTGCACGCTGCGAGCAGGCACGACGTCCAACCAAGGACGTGTCTCATGCGGTCACCGTCTTGCGCTTCCAGAGGAAGAAGATCACGGGATAGACGAGCAGCTCCATCAAGAAGCTCACCGTGATGCCGCCGATCAGCGGCGCGACCAGTCGGCGCGTCACGTCGGCGCCGGTTCCGGTCGCCCACAGGAGCGGCAGGAGGCCGATCATGTCGGTGGCGACGGTCATCGTCTTGGGACGGATGCGTTTGACGGCGCCGGCGTGGATCGCGGTCATCAGATCCGCGACCGTCCGCAACGAGCCGCGCTCGCGCGCGCGTGCGTATTCGCTGTCGAGGTAGAGCAGCATCACCTGCCCGGTCTCGGCGTCGACGCCGAGCAGCGCGATGATGCCGACCCAGACCGCAAGGCTGAGGTCGTAGTCGAGCGCGAACAGGAACCAGAAGGCGCCGATCAGCGAGAACGGGACCGCGAGCAACACGACGAAGACCCGGAACCAGCTGCCGCTGCCCAGGTACAGCAAGAGGATGATCAAGGCACCGGTGATCGGGAGCACGAGGCGCAAGCGTTCCTCGGTCTCGGCGAGGTGACGGAACGTGCCGGACCACAGGCGCGAGTGGCCCTCGGGCAGCGGCGCCTCGGCGTCGACGACGCGTCGCGCGTCCTCGACCCAGCCGCCGAGATCGCGGCCTTCGACCTCGATGTAGATCCACAGCGTGCGCTGTGCGTTCTCGCTGCGCAGCATCGGCGGACCTTCGCGCACGGTGATCGTCGCGAGGTCGCCGAGGGGCACGCGCGCGCCGGTCTTCGCATCGACGAGGACGTCGCGCAGATCCTCGACCTCGTCGCGCAGCTCGCGCGCGTAACGCACCGCGATCCCGTAGCGGGCCACGCCCTCGACGGCGGTCGAGATCTGCTGGCCGCCGATCGCGGTGCGGATCACGTCCTGCACGTCGCCGACGGTGAGGCCGAAGCGCGCGGCGGACTCGCGGTCGACGTCGACGTCGAGATAGAGCCCGCCGACGTTGTCCTCGACGATCACCGACTTCGTCCCGGGCACGCGGGAGTTGCCGTCGTCGTCGGGCATCAGCACTGCGGCCGTGCGCCACGCGAGTTCCGTGAGCGAGTCGAGGTCGGGGCCGAACAGCTTGATGCCGACCGGCGTCTTCATGCCGGTCGCGAGCATCGCGATGCGGTTCTCGATCGGGTACGGCCAGGCGTTGGTCAGTCCGGCGAGGTCGACGGTCTCGTCGAGTCCGCGATGGCGCGTGCCGTCGGCGTCGGTCCAGCCGAGCTTCAGCTCGTCCATCGTGATCGGCCGTTCCTCCGGCCACGCCCAGCGCAGCGCGGGACCGAGCGTGTCGCGCACGCCTTCCGGCCAGGTCGACCAGAAGCGCAGCGAGGTCCGCTTGCGCCACTTGCTGCGATCGGTCTCGAGCTGCACGACGGTCTCGACCATCGACAGCGGCGCGGGATCGGTCGCCGTGTCGGCGCGCCCGACCTTGCCGTGCACGGTCTTCACCTCGGGGATCGAGGCGATCAGCTTGTCGGTCTGCTGGAGGATCTCCTTGCTCTTGCCGACGCTGACGCTGGCGGTCGTCGTCGGCATGTAGAGCAGGTCGCCCTCGTCGAGCTTCGGCATGAACTCGCGGCCGAGCTTCGAGTACGGGTAGATGGCCGAGGCGCCGAGCAGCAGGGTGAGCGCGAGCGTGGCCCAGGGATGGCGCAGGCAGATCCAGAAGAACGGCTCGTAGATCGCCTCGGACAGGCGATTGACCGGGTTGCGCTCCTCGCGCGGGATGCGCCCGCGGACCAGGTAGACCATCAACGCGGGCACGACCGTGATCCCGAGCACCGCGCCCGCCGCGATCGCGAAGGTCTTGGTCCACGCCAGCGGACCGAACATCCGCGCCGACTCGCCGCCGAGCGTGAAGATCGGCAGGAACGCGACGGTGATGACGAGCAGCGAGCTGAACAAGCTCGGCGCGACCTCCTTCGCGGCGGCGAGCACGAGCTGCGGTTGCGGCGGCATCGGCACGCCGCGCGCTGCGGACGTGCGCCAGGAAGACGAGGCAGATCCCACCCGTCACGAGCAGCTCTTCGACGACCGCGACGCGCAGGGTGTCGACCGCGCGCTCGATGACGAGCGAGCGGTCGTAGGTCGGCACGATGCGGACGCCCGCGGGCAGACCCTTCGCCAGGTCCGCGAGTCGCTCCTTCACCGCGCGGATCACCTCGTAGGCGTTGCTGCCGTACCGCGCGACGACGATGCCGCCGACCGCCTCGCCCTGGCCGTTCAGTTCTCCCACGCTGCGCCGGGCCTCCGCACCGATCGAGAGCGTGGCGACGGCGTCGAGCATCACCGGCGTGCCGTCCTGGCCGAGTCCGATCGGCACCTTGCCGAGGTCGTCGAGCCCGCGCAGGTAGCCGCGGCTGCGGACCATGTACTCCTGTTCGCCGCGTTCGATCACCGCGCCGCCGACGTCGTCGTTGGAGCGGCGGATCGCCTCGACGACGTCGTCGAGCCGTAGTTCGAAGGCACGCAGGCGCGCGGGATCGAGGAGCACCTGGTACTCCTTCACGAATCCCCCGAAGCTCGCGATCTCGGCGACGCCCTCCACCGCGTTCAGCGGATAGCGGAGATACCAGTCCTGGATGGAGCGCAGCTGCGCGAGGTCGTGGTCGCTGCTCTGCAGCGCGTATTGATAGACCCAGCCGACCCCCGTCGCGTCCGGACCGAGCTTGGGTTGCACGCCGGCCGGGAGGCGGTCGCGCACGGTGCTGAGGTACTCGAGCACGCGGCTGCGCGCCCAATGCAGGTCGGTGCCGTCCTCGAAGAGCACGTAGACGAACGACAGCTCGAACATCGACGTGCCGCGCACGTCGGTCGCCCCGGGCACGGCGAGCAAGGCGCTGCACAAGGGATACGTGACCTGGTCGTCGACGACCTGCGGGTTCTGGCCGGGCAGTTCGGTGACGACGATGACCTGCACGTCGGAGAGGTCGGGGATCGCGTCAAGTCGGATGTTGCGATAGCCCCAGGCGCCGAGCGCCAGCAGCACGGCGGTCAGCAGCAGCACCAAGGCCCTGTGCTTGACCGAGAGTTCGACGATCTTCGCGATCATCGCTTGTCCTCGGCGACGGGCACGCGCGTCCGCAGCTCGCCGCATTCGAGCATCTCGCTGCCGTAGTACGGATTGCGGAGCGCGTCGCCGATCTGCAGCCAGTCGGCGGGAACCATCGGGCAGTGCATCACCGAGATCTCGCCGATCGCCAGGCCAGGCCGCGCGCGTTCGGTGATTCCGACGAGCGCCGCGGACAAGGCGACGAGGAGTTCGCGACGCTTCGCGATCCCTTCACCCGGAATGGCGGAGGCGGCGCGCAGGGCTTCGGCGTCCTTGGCGAAGGCCTCGGGCAAAGCCGCGCCGAGCGCCTGCGCGGCGCCGAGCAGGGCGTGCCACGCCGCGTCGTCGTCGCGGTCGGCGGCGAACGCGGTCGTCAGCGCGAGGTACGCGGACAAGGTCGTGTCGAGCGCCGTGCGGGCCGTCGCGTCGATCGCGACCGCGTCGTGCGCGGGGAGCGCGGTGCCCCCCGGCATCAGGTCCTTGTCCGAGAGCTTGCGGACGCTTTCGAGGAAGCGGCTCTCGGCGTCGATCAGGTACTGCGCGCTCACGACGACGTGTTGTCCGGTTTGCAGTCCCTCGAGCACCTGGATCGAGCCGTCCTCGCCGGAAGCACCCGTGACGACGTCCTGCGGCTCGAAGCGTCCGCCGCCGTGCGCGAGCCACACGACCTTGCGCGAGCCGGTGTCGAGGACCGCTTCCGCGGGGACGAGGATCGCGTCTTCGGCGAGGCGGAGTTGGAAGCGGACCTTCGCGAACATCCCCGGTTGCAGGCGACCGTCCTGATTGTCGAGCGCGATGCGCGCGACGCCGGTGCGCGTCGCGTCGTCGATCTGCGGGGAGCGGAAGATCACGGTGCCGGTCGACGGCGAGCCCGGGTAGGCGTCGAACTCGGCAATCGCCGGCGCGCCGAGCGGAATGGCCGCGAGGTGTCGTTCGGGGATGCTCGCGTCGAGCCAGAGCGTGCTGAGATCGGCGAGGCGCAGGAGCGGGATGCCGGCGGGGGCCGGGGCGCCGGCGACGATGTCGCGCCGGAGGATCACGCCGCGGATCGGACTCGTGAATGGGATGGTGCGGCGGGCGGTCGGCGAGTCCGCGATCGCATCGACGAGCGACTCGGGCAGATCCCAGCGCAGCAGCTTCTCGCGCGCGGCGGCGAGCAGGCCGGCGTCGCCGCTGCGCTTGCTCGCGATGAGTTCGTCCTGCGCGACGATCAGTTCGGGGGCATAGAGATCGAAGAGCGGTGCGCCGGCCTCGACGACCATGCCGACGGTGTGCGCGTGGAGCGTCTCGACGAAGCCGCCGACCTTCAGCGTGATGTCGCGCTGCCCGTCCTCGGGCGCGCGCAGGACGCCCGCGGTGCGCAGCGTGCGCGTGATCGGGCCGCGCATCACGTGGGTGACCCGCACGCCCATGTTCTGCACGACGACCGGATCGATCGGCAGGACCTTGCCTTCCCTCACGAGCGAGGAGGCGAGCACCAGTTCCATCCCGCAGATGGGACAGAGGCCGGGTCCGCGCCGCTTGACCTCGGGATCCATCGAACATGTGTAGAGCGGCAAGTCCGGCTTCGGCGCCTGATCGCGACCGAGGAGGAAGCCGAACGCGACGGCGCCGCCGAGCAGGACGAAGAACGCGGTGGCAGGAAGCAGGGCACGAAGGAAGCGCATGGGGATCGGGACTCGCGACGACAGGACGGGATGGGACGACCACGCACGAGGTGGTCACGCCGCAGCGGACGGGGTCCTGGTCGCCGTGCCGATCAGCGCGCGCGCAATGCCGCGAGCGCTCGGTACAGACCGTCCCCGTCCCGTCGCGTCACGATCGCCAGATCGACAGCGCTTCCTGGCGCAGGCGATGCGGGAGCATCGCGTGGGCGCGCGGGAGCGCGGCGTCGCGGCGCAGGGTCTGCGCGGGCGATGCTTCCGGCAGCGGTTGCAGGGCCTCGCGGCGCGACTCCGGTGTGCCGAGCGCGAAGGGCAGATCCCGTTCGCTCGGCGGGGGAGTCGGCTCGCGCTCGCCCTTCCGCTCGCAATCGCAGGTCCCCGCGTTCTTCGCGTCGTCCGCGGACTCGCAGCAGCAGCACGCGTGCGCCGTCGATTGCGAAGCCGTGCGCTGGCCGCAGGACGGCTCGCCGCAGGTCGTGAACGGCCGTCCCGCCGCGAGCAGGAGCGCGCAGCAGAGCCAGATCACGGTGCGGCGGAAGCGGGCCATCGGGTTTCGGCGGGGCATGCTACGAAGCTCCGCGCGAAAAGTCACATCGACGGAACGGAGGCGGCGGCTCCAGTCAGCGCGGCGGTGATGTGACCGAGAGTTCCCGGCGCACTGCGGCGAGCAGGTCATCGGGGAGATAGGGCTTCTCGAGGAACTCGACGCTGCCGTGCCAGACCGCTGCCCGACGCATCGCGTCCTGGGGCAGGCCGGAGGTGCAAAGGACCCGCAGCTGCGGACGCATCTGCAGAGCGTGCGCGACCAGTTCCGCGCCGCTCATCCCCGGCATCACGAGATCGGTGATCAGGAGATCGAACGTCGTGCCGAGCGCGAGTTGGCCGAGGGCGTCACCCGCATTGGCGCAGGCGGTGACGGCGTAGCCGGCCTGCTCGAGAATCGTCGTCGCGAGTTCGGCGAGGTGGGGGTCGTCCTCGACGAGCAGGATCGACTCGTTTGCCGGGCGCGACGGCTGAAGAGACGGTGCCGCCGCGGGATCGCGCGGTGTTCCAGCCGCAAGACCCGCCGGCGCGATCGGCAGGTGGATCACCACGTCGGTGCCGCGGCCCGGTTCGCTGGCCACGACGATGCTCCCGCCGCTCTGACGGATGAAGCCATGGACCGTCGCGAGGCCGAGCCCGGTGCCGCCGTTCTCCGTCTTGGTCGAGAAGAAGGGCTCGAAGAGACGGGCGCGGGTGGCGGCGTCCATGCCGGCGCCGTCGTCACCGACTTCGACCGCGATCTGGCGTCCCGCGCGGGCATCCGGATGCGCCGCGACGAACTCCGGATCGGGATCGACCTCGCGCACACGGATCACGACGCGCCCGCTGCCGCGCATCGAATCCCGCGCGTTGAGCACGAGGTTCACGATCGCCTGCTCGAACTTGCCGCGATCGATCGCGACGGGAGTCGTACGTGAGGGAGCATCCACGCGAAGGTCAATGTCCGCGCCGAGCGCTGCGCGCAGCAGCGGCTCGATGTCCGCGACGATCCGCGCTGCGTCGAGCACTTCCGGCCGCAGGACCTGTCGGCGCCCGCAGGCGAGGAGTTGTCGTGTGAGATCGGTCGCGCGGCGTGCGGCGTCGAGGATGTTCCGCACGTCGGCGGCGAGGGGCCCGCCGTCGCGCTGCAGCGCCATTGCGCCGGTGCCCAGGATCACGCTCAGCAGGTTCTTGAAGTCATGGGCCACGCCCGCCGCGAGTTGGCCGATCGCGTCCATCCGCCGCGAGGCCTCGAGGTCCGCTTCGACGGCGCGCAGACGCTCGTCGCATTCCTTGCGGTGCGTGACGTCGATCGAGAGCACGCAGACGCCCTGCGGAACGGGCTCCATCCGCAACTCGAAGACCCCTTTCCGTCCGTCGGGGAAGACGAACTCGTTCTCCATCGCGTGCGGCGTTCGCTCGGTCAGGCAGCGTCGCAGGAGTGCGAACATCCCGGTCGACTCGATGCCCGGGTAACACTCTGCCATCGTGTGGCCGAGGAGTGCCTGGGCGGTGGTGCGACCGTGCTGCGCCGCGACGCGATTGACGTAGCGATAGCGCAGGTCGGGACCGATGACCTGGAATCCCTCCAGCAGCTCGTCGAGGAGCGCGGGGAACCAGCCTTGTGCCTCGGGTCGCGACGAATCCATCTCGTGGCCCAGGATGGGCCGCGCCGGATGCTAGCCATCGACAGGGCGGGCACCGCATCCCCATGCGGAGCGAGGCTTTGCGCGAGCCGCTCTCCGCGGCTCGCGATCAGACGAAAGACGCGACGATCACCAACGATCGCCGCCACCACCTCCGCCACCACCACCGCCGCCGCCGCCGCGACGGCCACCGCCGCCGTAGCCGCCGCGACCGCCGCCGCCGCCGCCGCCGCCGAAGCCGCCGCGACCACCGCCGCCGCCGCCGAAGCCGCCGCGACCACCACCACCGCCACCACCGCCACCGGGACGCGGAGCGCGCTCCTCGGCGAGGTTGACGCGCAGCGGACGGCCATCCAGCTCGGTGCCGTTCATCGCCTGGATCGCCGCCTGGGCGTCCTGCTCGGTCTCCATTTCAACGAACGCGAAGCCACGCGGCTTCCCGGTGTCGCGGTCGGTCATGATCCGCGCGCTCGTCACCTTGCGACCATCCTGTTCGAACGCCGCGATCAAGTCGTCCTCCTGGGTGTCCCAGGAGAGGTTGCCGACGAAGAGTCTCTTGCTCATCTGTCTCACTCAGCACGGATTTACGCACCGACACTTCGTGCGGTGCAGGACACTCGGCGCGCAGGATCCCGTGCAGGTCTCCGTCGCCGCTCGAGAACGTGCCTCTCGAGCCGGGCTCGTCCCGTTGCGCGGAGCGACACCGTGTCGTTCCGTTCACCGGGCCGCTGCGACTGCAGCGGACCGCGACGCGGACCCGGCGCTTGGAAGCGGCGGGGGCGGCGCAGGGCGCGGAACGGTAGCGAACGCGAGCGAGGAATGCGCGCGCCCTTTCGGGAATCCTGGGTCTTGGCCGAGAAAGTCGAGCCGGGGGAGAGGACTCAGGGTCGGCCCGGCGCGACCGGGCGGTACGAACTCGGGACGCCCAGGGCGGGCCTCGCGGAGCGGCGCTGACGGCGCGTCACGCGGCGCTGAATAGGATTCCCCGCCAACTCGACTCCACCATGAACCGCACCCTCGTCGTCCTCGTCGCCGCCGCCGCGGCCCTCACCCTCCGCCCCGCGCCGGCCCAGTCGTCCATCTGCCACGCGGTGTCCGACAACACCGTCTACGACAACGGCACGTCGATGGGCGGACCCAACCTCTGGCTGGCGATCCGCGCCCAGGCGCCGGTCGCCCTCTCGGCGACGCGCGTCGAGATCTGGACGGGGGAGAGGACGGGAACCAACACGATCGGTCTTTGGACCCACGATGCCGTGAACAACCGTCCGGCGACAAACCTCGGCACCGCCGCCTGGAGCATGTCGACGGTCACCGCCTGGCAGGGCGCGACCCTGGCGAGCCCCGTGGTGATCCCGGCCAACACGACCTTCTGGGTGGTCTGGGCTCCGATCAACGCCGCGCAGGCGTCGATCCAGACCAACACCGGCGGCGCGATGACCTATCGCGGCAGCTTCGACGGCGGCCAGACCTGGAGCGGCCCCTTCACCAGCGGACCGATCTGGAAGTTCCGCATCCATTGCGGCGGCACGCCGGGCCACTACGAGGTCTTCGGTCTGGGCTGCACGGGAGCGACGCGACGCACGCCGGCGCTCGGCTTCTTCGGCATCCCGACGATCGGCCGGAACATGTCCCTCATGCTGCAGAACGGCCTGGGCGGCGGCAATGCGTTCCTGATCGTCGGCATTTCCGACGCCTTGTGGAACGGCACGCCGTTGCCCTTCGACCTGACCGGAGCGGGAGCCCCCGGTTGCCGGGTCCTCGCCTCGCTGGAGATGGTCGTGGGCGTTCCCATCGACCCGTCGGGGGAGACGAACCTGACCCTGCCGATTCCCCAGAACTCCGCGTTGGTGGGCGCCCTGTTCTTCGATCAATGGTTCGTGCTCGATCCCGCGGCCAACCAGCTCCAACTCCTCGTGAGCAACGGCGGCCGCGGTCGGATCGGCGATTGAGGCTCGCCGGCAGCGGACCGCAGGCTGTTTCTTGCCTTGCAAAGGTCCCCATGCCAGCGGATAAGGGCCGCATGGCAAGTCCACAAGGCAAGGCCGCCTTCGCGTTCGTCAAGGATTACCTGACCAAGAAGAAGGGCGCTCCGTTCGCGGAAGTCGCCGCTGCCGCGAAGGCCAAGGGCCACAAGGTCTACCCCATCGTCTATGGCCGCGCGCAGTTGCTGCTGGGCCATACGAAAGCGAAGTCCGGCGCCAAGAAGAGCGCGGGCACCGGCCGCAAGCCCGGCCGTCCGAAGGGCAGCAAGAACAAGGTGCCGGCGCGTCGTGGTCCCGGTCGCCCGGCGAAGTCCGCGAGCCTGTCGGGCATCGACTCGATCGTCGCGCACATCCGCAGCGTCGAGCGTGAGCGCGATCAGCTCCGCGCGACCCTCGAGAAGCTGCGCGGCGTGCTCGGCGGCGCCTGACCGAGCTTCTGTCCTGCTGCCGTCAGTCGTGCTGCCGGCGGTAGGTCGCGTCGAAGAGCGTCGACCACTTCTTGCCGTCCTGTCCCATCTCCATCCTGGAGATCAGCGTGTCCTTGGCGGCGAGTTCGTAGGTGAGGCGCATGTGGCCCTGCGGACCCTGACTCGTCAGGACGAGCCGCTGCCCCTGCCATGAGCCGCGGAACAGTTCGGCCCCGCAGCCCATGCAGTCGAACCAATGCAGGACGTGTTCCTTCGTCGCCGGGTCGATCGTGTGCACACCGTGGCCGGTGAAGGTCACCTGCCCGCCGCGGCGTTGCTCGTAGTCGCCGACGACCGCGCGTCTCGTAGCCGGTCCAGTTGCCCCCGAGGGCATGCATGCGTTCGTGGGAGGCGTCGGGTTTGGGCATCTCCATGGCGTGGTCGTCTTGCTTCGGGGGGGCGGGGCGTTGGACTTCGCCGGCTGAGCGTCAGCCGATGACGGCGACGATCGTGTCGGAGAAGGCGGTCTGCAAGGCCGGACACCCGGTCGGGACGAAGACGTCGGCGCCCTGGAGCGCGACGGTCACACCGACGAGGGCCGGGTCGCAGGGAACGGTCAGTTCGTAACGAGCGCCGGGCAGCGCGACCACCGGTGCCGGTCCGAGTCGGCAGGGGCTCGGCGGACAGAGCGCCTGATTCACGACGCCCAGACCCAACACGACGTATGCCGTGCCCTGGGTGCCGCCGAGTTGGAACGTCATCAGCGCGCCGAGCGAGGGTGAGCCCGTCGATCCGAATTGGAGTCCGCCGCAGCCGGTCGGCAGGCGCGTGATCGAACCCGTTCCCGTGCCGGGCTGCACGGACAGGTCGAATGCGCCTTGTGCGCCGTTGCGTCCGCCGACGCGGATCAGGTAACGCTGACCCTGGTTCAGCACGCGCGTGAGCGACGAGCCGGCGGCGCAGACGTCGTCGCTGCAGCCGAGGCTCGTGAGCGTTCCGCAGGTGCCGCCGAAGAGTTCGAGCACCGTGTCGACGGTGCGCGTCGACGTGCAAGTGCCCAGGACGTGCGGCCCGCTGCAGGTCGGGACGAAGTCGAACCAGACGTCGCTGCCCGCGGTGCCGCACGCAAACGTCGGCCCCGACGCGGTGGCGCCGACGTTGCTGTACGGACCGTTCGGTCCGAGGTCGATGCGCGTCGGCGCGGAACAGAGATCGTTGGGGATCGGTCCGCCGCCGCCGCTGAGGCACACGGCGAGGATCGCGTTCTGCACCGCTTGCTTCGTGACGGGCGTGCCGCGGTTCGCCCCTCCGGTCGCCGTGCAGCCGCCGTGCGTGTGGATCGCGATTGCGTGGTTCACGGGTCCGTCCTCGAACACGGGTGAACCCGAGTTCCCGCCGCAGGTGTCGAGCCGGTACTGGACGAGGGTCGCGCTCACCGCGGTGATCGGGCCGTTGTGCGTTTGCTGGTACTGGTTGCGACGGCCGGTTCCCGCCCCGGGCGCGCAGGTGCAGTTGTTTTCGCCGTTGGGAGCACCGTTCACTTCGCTGCCGTCGGTGCCGTAACCGGTGACCCGCGCGATCGTGTTCACCGGCGGAATGACCGCCGCGAGCGCGATCGACGCGCCCATGGTCTGGAACGTCGTCAGCCCGGTGTTGGGATTCCTGAAGCAACGGAACGCTGCCCAGTCGTCGCCGGGACCGGCGTTGACGGAACGCATGCCGCCGATGTCGATCGCGAACTGCTGGTTCGGGTGCGGGTGGACGATCGAGCAATTGGCGTTCGACAACGGCGGGAAGAACTCGATGACGTTCGAGCCGGGGAAGCAGTGCCCGGCGGAGAGGTGGCACTTGTCGTCGCCGATCGTCGGCCGCTGGATGATCCAGCCGGTGCAACCGAGATCGGTGCGGCCGATCGCAGGGTGACTTCCCGGGATGCGGTCGTCGGTCGTGCCGCAGATCGATTCGATCTGGCGCACGGTGTCCGGGTCGTCGCCGGCCCAGATGCGATCGAGGACGACGCGGTTCTCCGCGCTGTCCGCCGCGGCCTCGAGTTCCACCAGGACGGCGTTGCCGTTGAAGTAGGCGCTGCCGAAGGCCCACTGCTCGACGTGGATCTGTTCGAGCCGCTGTTCCGCGCCGTCGAGCAGCGACACGAGTCGCACGCGACTGCCGGGCGGGAGGTTGGTGTGCGCGAAGCTCACGCGCAGCCATGGGGTGCGTGGCGACGCGACCACGAACTGGCGCCAGACGACGACCGGAACCGGCAGCGGATTGGCGCGCGCACCGCTGTCGAGCGCGAACGCTTCCCAATGCGCGTGCCACGTCGCGACCTGCGCGCGGGCATCGACGGCCAAGGAGACGAGGACCGCGCCGAACAGGACGCGGCGGAGAGCGACAGAGCGAGAACGGTCCATGCTGGACTCCGTGACGGGCGAGGGGAACGAGCGGGGCGCGACTCTAGCGACTTCGGCGTCCCGCCCGCCGGTCGGCTCCCAAGGCGGGAGTCGCGATGCGCGCCTTCCCGCACGCGAGCGCATCGCGTCCTGTCGCGATGCGCCGAGATCAGTGATCGAGCTGCCGCTCGAGCTGTTCCGCGACGAGTTGATGCGTGCCCGGCGCGTAGTGCTCGCCGGACATCCACGCATCGTCGTCGTCGATCACACCCGCCGCCGCCAACGCATCCGCGACATCGACGACGTCGATGCCCGCATGACGCCATGCGGCGATCAGACCGTCCCACGACGCGACGCCATCGGCCCTGCGCCGGCGCAGGCCGTCGCGATCGGGGAGGACGACGATGCGGAAGCGCTCGCCGCGAACGCGGCACTCGGCGGCAAACGCGACGCCGATCGCCTCGGTCACGCGACGCACCTCGCCGTGCGGATCGGCGAGCAGCGCATGCCCGTCGCGTCCGCCGCGCCAGAGCGCCGTGAGCAGCAGCCGGCCGACCGCGCTGTGGTGGAGGAGCTGCGAGCCTGCCGGCGCGTATGCCGCGCGTGCGTCGCGGACGAACGCGTCGCTCTCGCCGACCGCGGCGAGGAACGTCCGTTGATCGCCGAGCAGGCGCACGAGTTCGTCGAGCGAACGCGCGGGCGACGGGACCAGGGAGAGCGCGCCGTCCTCACCGATGCGGAAGCGCGGCTTGAACGCGACGGTCGGCGACCAGGGTCGGAGCGCGGGGCGGTAGACGTTCACGGTCCGCGCGGCGGCCTCGGGCATGAAGCCGAGCCAGACCTCGCCGGCGGCGACGCGCGTCGCGATCGATCGCCAGCGCAAGAGGGCCTGGTCGACGCCGTAACCGGGAACCCCGAGATTGACGACGTCGAGTTCCGGCGCGCGCCGCTTCGCGAGGCGTGCCGGCCACGCGTCGTCCGCGGCGACCTCGGTGCCGTACGTGAAGGAACAACCGAGGACGGCGAGACGAAGAGCAGGGGCAATGCCGGTGCCGTCCGAGGCGTTCGATGTCGCGCGTGCGCCGCGCGCATCGATGCGATCGTCCCCGTCACCCGTGTCCGGCGCGTGCGTCCAACCGAGTTCGGCGTCGAAGCGCACGGCGCGCGATCTCGGGGTTCCGTCACGGGCTTCCTGCCCGAGGCGGGCCATCGCCTCGAACTGGACCGCCGAGAACAGCGGCGGATCGAAGGGTGCGATGCGACGGCCGAGGAACCAGCCGTCGTCGAGCACCAGCCGGAGGAGGAGTTGATCGAAGGCGACGGCGAGCACGACCCCGAGTGCGAGCGCGCGCCAGGGGCGACGTCGTCGTGTCGAAGGGTTCGTCGGGCCGACCATCGGCCGACACGGTATCGCCGCGGTCCGCGGCTACGATCCGCCGCCCGTGACCGTCGCTTCGCAGGTCTTCCCGTGAACGAGCGCATCGAGGAACTCGTCGCGGAGTTCGTGCGACGCCGCGACGACGGCGAGGACCTCGACGCCGAAGACTTCGCGGCCGCGCACAAGGACCTCGCCGTCGAGTTGCGGCGCGCGCTGGTCGCGCTCGGTGCGGCGGAGTCGGCGATGCCCGATCGCGGCGCATTGCCGCCGCGCATCGGCGAATGGACCGTCGACGCCGAGCTCGGTCGCGGCGGGATGGGTCGCGTGCTCGCCGCGCACCGCGGCGAGCGACGCGCGGCGATCAAGCTGCTCGGCGCGGGCCTGCTCGCGGGTCCGCGCGGCGTCGAGCGCCTGCGTCGGGAAGGTGACGCGCTCCTGAAGTTCGCGCACGAGCACGTCGTACGAGTGCTCGAGATCGGCTCCCTGGACGGCGCGCCGTGGATCGCGATGGAACTCGTCGACGGCCCGAGCCTCGCGGAGCGCATCGCGGCGGCGCGAGCGAACGTGCGGGCGATCCCGCCCGAACTCGGTTTGTCCGGCGACGGCACGCTGGCGCAGCGCGCGGCGCGACTCGTCGCGAAGCTCGCGCGCGCAGTGCACGCGGCGCACGAGGCGGGACTGCTCCACCGCGACCTCAAACCGGCCAACGTCCTGCTCCGCGGCGACGGCTCACCGGTCCTGATCGACTTCGGCCTCGCCGCCGACGACAGCGCCGCGACGCTGACCCACAGCGGCGACGTCCTCGGCACGCCGAACTACATGGCGCCGGAGCAGGCGCGCGGCCAACGCGCCGACCGTCGCACGGACGTGCGGGGCCTCGGCGTGATCCTCCTCGAACTCCTGACGCTCGAGCCGCCGTTCCCGCAGGACGACGCGCTCGCCCTGTTGACCAGGGTGCGTCGCGAGCCGGTGCGATTGCACCGCTCGATCACAGGACCGCTGCGCCGCGTGCTCGCGCGCGCCGTCGCGTTCGAACCGCGCGACCGGCATGCCACGGCCGCGCAGCTCGCCGACGAACTCGACGCCGTCGCAGCCGGGCGCCGGGTCGCGATCGCGTCGCTGCCCGCGCGAGCCCGCGTCGCCGACTTCGTGCGGAGCCATCGCGTGGCGACGCGCGTCGCGCTCGGCGCGGTCGCCGTCGCGTGCGCGGTCGGCGCGGTCCTGTTCGCCGCGGCCGGGACGGGCAATGGCGAACGCGTGCGCGAGCTCCGTGCCGCGATCGCCGACGCGTGGCTGCGCGACGATCGCACCGCGCTCGACGGCGCCCTCGCATCCCTCCGCGAGCTCGACGCCGGCCATCGCGTCGTCGTCGCGCTACGGGAGATCGAGGGCACGGATCCGCCTTCACCCGAGCTGGCCGATCTCGTGGTGGGCGCGCGGGCGCTCGCGACAGGCGATCCCGCCGCGGCGCTGCCGGCGCTCGAACGGGTCGCGACCACTGCGCCCGACGAACCGCTCGTGCTCGTCATGCTCGCGCGCGCCGCGGAGAAGGCCGAGCGCGCGGAGCGTGCCGCCGAAGCGTTCTCCGCCGCGATCCACTTGATGCCCCGCTCGGCGGCGGCCCGTCGCGCGCTGGCGTCGGTCTTCCGCGGTGCGGAGCGCCTCGTCGAGGCGGAGGCGTTGCTCGTCGACGCGACCGATCTCGCTCCCGAGTCGAGCGAGTCCTGGACCCAGTTGTGCGACGTTCGACTGCGAAAGAGAGACGGCGAAGGCGCGCTCGCCGCCGCGGAGCGCGCGATGGCGACCGCGGGTAGGGAGCCGTCGCGCTTCCTGCGCGCGACGTATGCCGCAGCGCTCGACGCCACGAGTCGATGGGACGAGGCCCACGCCGTCTATCGCGCGCTGCTGGAGGAGAAGCCCGACGACGTCGGGCTCACCTACGCGTACGCCTATTCGCTCGATCGCGCCCACGCGATGGCCGAGGCCAGGCTGATGTACGAGCGGGTCTCGGCCAAGCGTCCGAAGAGCGCGACGATCCACATCGCGATCGCCTGGCTGGTCTCCGGCGCCGCGACCGCCGACTGCGCGCAATGCGTGGCCTACTACGCGGCGCACGGAGAACTGCTCGACCCCGACGAGGCCGTGCGTCGCGCCGTGCTCGGGATCGAGTGCGATCGCGGCGCCTCGTCGCGCATCCTGGACACCGCGGTGAACCTCGCTCGCCACCTCGATCGGCGCGACGAGGTCCGGGCCGCGATGAGCGCCCAACTCGAGTCGGCGCACCTCGAGACGGACGACCCGCGGATCCTGGCGCTGACCAAGGCGCTGCGGCGGCTGGACGAGCCGCGCTGAAGGCCGTCCCGATCGGCGGTCACATCCGCGGTGGCGCTGCCGCTTGTGGGGTGAAACCACGACCCACGAGGCCGCCATGAATGCCTGCTCGCTCCGCTCCCGATCCGTCCTCCTCATCGCGATCCTGACCGCATCCGCCGCCGCGCAGGAACGCATCGAACCCGCCGCGCGGACTCCGTCGCCCAAGGCCCTGTTCGCGGGTTTCGCCGCCGCGAACCCGGGCGCCTGGCAGGTCGACTGGAACCCGGCCACCGGCACCCCGGAGGCGGTCTTCGGCAAGGGGATCCGTGCGGCGGGTGGTCCGATCGAGACGTTGACCGCCGCGCGCGAGACCGCGGCGCGCTTCGTCGACGCCCACAGCGACCTGCTCGGGCTTTGCACCGCGCAGCCGGTCGAATCGGTCGCGCAGCGGATCGGCGACGTGTGGGTGATGGTCTACGACCTTGCCTGGCGCGGACTGCCCGTCCACGGCGGGCGCGTCGACGTCCGGCTGCGCAGTTCCGGCGACGTGGCGATGTTCGGCTCGATCGCCTTGCCGATCGCCGGCGACTTCGACGCGACGCCGCGGCTCGGCGCCGAGCATGCCCGTGCGCTTGCGTACGACGCGGTCAAGGTCGCATTGCCCGCGCCCGGCATCGCCGGCAGGAGCGGACGCGAGACGCTCGTCGTCTGGGGCGACGTCGACCGCGCGACGCGCACGCCGGTGCGCCTCGCCTGGGAGGTCGCGGTCGACGGCGGCGACGGCTTCGTCGGTCGCGTGTGGATCGACGCGACGAACGGCGAGGTGCTCGAGTCGGCGAGCGACCGACATGCCTGCGGCTGCGTCGGCGGGCGGCATCGCCATGCGGTGAGCGCCGACGGCGAGACCGAGCATGGCGCCGAAGCCATCGACGAGCACGGCGTCGAGCGCGACGCGACGGCCTATGCCTCGGTCTCCGGAACCGTGAGCGGTTGGGTGAACACAAGCACCACGCCCGACGCCGCGCTGACTCTCGTCGGCATGCCGCGGCTGCGCATCGTCGTCGTCAGCGGCTCGACGCCAGGCCTCATCTACTACAGCGGCGCCGACGGCTCGTTCAGCGTGCTCACCGACACCAGCGACCCGTCGCCCATCATCGAGTTCTATCTCGCCGGCAATCGCATCGCCGACGTGATCACCGACCAGGGCACGGAGCTCTTCCATCGCATCAGCGTGCCGAACAACAGCACGGGCGTGAGCGTCGTGTTCGGTTCGTCGTCGGCGAGCGAGATCGATCGCGCGCAGACCAACGTGTACTGGCACGTCGACGACGTCAGCACCTGGGCGGCGAGCAAGCTCGGCCGCGCGCGGATCGCGCTGATCGACTCGTGCAATGCGACCGTCAACGACCCCTTGTCGTGCAACGCGTTCTACACCGCGAACACGCTGCGCTTCCGTTCGTCGAGCCCGACCTGCGCGAACGCCGCGTACCGCTCCGTGATCGAACACGAGTGGGGTCACGCGCTCGACGACGTCTACGGCGGCATCTCGACCCGCGACGGGATCTCCGAGGGCAATGCCGACATCGTCGCGATGTTCCGTAGCGTGGATCCGGTGATCGCGCCGGGCTTCTACCGCGACGGCCGATCGCCCACGTATCTGCGCACCGCGCTGAACGCCAGGACCTATCCCGTCGCAGGCACCGTGCACGAGATGGGCGAACTGTGGATGGCCTGCGCGTGGGACGTCCGCACGCGCCTGATTGCGCGTCGTGGCGCGACGCTCGGAGTCGCGAAGGCCGAAGCCCTCGTGCTCGGTTCGATCGCGGGCAACGCGAAGACGCTGCGCGCCGCGGTGCGCGAACTGTTCATCCTCGACGACGACGATCCGGACCTCTGCAACGGCACGCCCAACTACACCGAACTGAGCGGCGCCTGCGCGGCACGGTCGATCCCGTATCCGGAAGCGCCCTGCGCTCCGTCGGGCGCGGCGTTCCCCTACGGACCCGGCTGCCCGGGCACCGGGACCTCCGGCGTCGGGCTCTCTGCCAATGCCGACGCGAGCGTCGTCGCCACGAGCACGATCCTGCCCACGAGCGGCAAGATCGCGATCCAGTTCACGACGATGCGGCCGTTGCCGGTCAGCGGCGTGTCGATCCTCGCCAAGAGCCTGCTGCCCGGCGCGGCGACGGCCTTCGTGTCGATCCTCGACCACGACTACGGCGAGGACGCCCCGGGTGTCGTGCTGGCGGGACCGATCGCGATCAGCGTCGGCACCGCCGACGCTTGGTACTCGGGCGCGGTGATGCCGCCTCTGCCGCCGTTGCCGCCGATGTCGCGCTTCTACCTCGTCGTCGATGCACCGGCGGGAACCGTCTCGCGGCCGATCGCGGCGAGCGGTGCACTGTTCGATGCCTGGCACTCGAGCTCGAGCTCCGGATGGAGCGGGCCGTATCCGGCTGCCTATGCGTTCCGGCTCTCGTCGCCGCCGACGCCGATCCCGGCGCTGAGCGTCGCGAACGTCCCCGAACTCGGCAGCACGCTGGTGATGCAGGTGCACGGAGCGCCGGCGCTGGTCCCCGGCGTGTTCTGGGTCGGGCTCAGCGACGTCCTCTGGCGCGGCTTGCCGCTGCCGGTCGACCTCGGTCCGTTCGGCGCACCCGGTTGCCCGGTCGTCGCGAGCTGGGACCTGCCGCTCGTGATGCTCACGTCGAGCGTGGGCTCGATGCAGGCTGCGTTGATCGTGCCGGCGGACCCGGGGCTGGTGGGGCTGAGCCTCTACTTGCAGGCGGCGATCCTCGACCTGCCCGCCAATGCCTTCGGAGTGACGGTCAGCAACGGCGTCCGCATCGTCGTCGGCGGCTGACGGACGGACGCCGGATAGAGTGCGCCGCCGATGACGGCGGCGCCGATCGGCACGACACTCGCGACGGCGCTCACAATCGTCCTGGCAGCTTCCATCGCGACCGCGCAGGACGCGCTGCTCCCGGGCCCCGGCCGCGGCGACGGACTCGCCAGCGACGCCGTCCGCTGCGTCGCGAGCGACGCGCGCGGGTATCTGTGGTTCGGGACCGCCGACGGACTGAGCCGCTGGGACGGCGCGCGGTTCTCCGGATACGGAATCGAGCGCGGCCTCGCGACGACGCAGGTCGACGCGATCGCGGTCACGGCGGACGGGAGCCTGGGCTTCGGGATGCACGGGCCATGGGTTGCGCTCTACGACCCGCGCACCGTGCCGCCGATCCGCTCGATCCGCGTCACGGACGATCACGGCGGGCGAAACGTCTGCGCCGCGTGCTTCGACCAAGACGGTGTTCTGTGGTTCACGACGGAGTCGGGCCTGTTCGCCGTGATCGGCGACCGGATCGAACGCGTCGCGAGCGACGAGCGCTCCGCGTGGTACTCGGTCGTGGTGCGCGATCCGCGCGGCGGCGTGCTGTGGGTGACTTCGGGTGAGGTCGTGCAGTGCCGTGGCGGGTCCGTCACGCGACGCGCGCGACCCGATGCGCAGGGCATCGGCAACGTCTGGTCGCTGGTGCCGATCGCCGCGGATCGCTGGTTCGTGCTCGACGACGCGCGGCTCGTCGAACTCGAGCTTGCGGACGACGGCCCGAGGACGCGCACGCTGCCGGTGACGCCGCCTCCGGCAGCGCGGTTCACGTGCTTGTGTCGCGGGGACGCCGGGGACCTGTGGGTGGGAACGACCGCGGGACTGCTGCGCTGTGCGAGCCGCGCCGACGGTGGACTCGCGGAACCCGAGCTGGTCCGCGCGGACGTCTGGGTCCGTGCGCTGTGCGTCGACCGCGACGGTGATCTCTGGATCGCGACCGACCGCGCCGGGCTCCTCGTGCGAAGCGCGTTGCCGTTCGAGGTCGTGCGGCGTTCCGACGCCGACTCCGGCGACGTGATCGCGCTGTGGCGCCGCGGTGACGCGGTGGTGGCCGCGACCGATCGCGGGAGCCTGCTCGTCGCGCGCGGCGGGGGGGGATTCGACGCGCTCACGGACTCGCGCCTCCCCGACTGGAGTGCCGCGACGTCGCGCTCGGCGGTCGACGGCGCCGGCGATCTGTGGCTGGGTACGGCGAGCGCGCTGTTCCGCGTGCGCGGCGCGTCGCTCTTCCAGGCGTCGCCGGGCGGCGGACTTGTCGTCGAACCTGTCGTCGAGCGGCATCCGCTCGTCGTGGAGCGGTTGACCGTCGACGGTCAGGGCCGCGTGCTCGGCCGTGCCGCGCGCGAAATCGTCGTCCTCGATCCACGCGACGCCGACCGACCGATCACGCGTCTGCCGCTGCCGCCGGGTTGTCCGAGCGGGATGGTGTTCCGCGTCGATGCCGCGCGACGCGCCTGGATCGCGACCGCGGGCGGCCTCTTGCGCGCGGACGCGAACGAGGTGGTGCCGTTGCGTACGGCATCGGGCGAGGCGATCCACGCCGACTCGGTCGTCGAGGACGAGGGCGGGCGGACGTGGTTGCTCTCGTGGCGCAAGCCGGGCGTCGAACTCGTGACGGCCGAGCACGACGACGTGTTGGAGCTGAGGACCTTCGGCATCGCCGACGGCATGCCCGACGGATTGCTGCGCGCGGGTGCCTCCCGCGGCGATCGCACCTGGTTCGCGGGACCCGGCGGCCTTGCCGCGTTCGACCCGCGCACTGGTCGCGCGCGCGCCCTGCGTTGGCCCGACCGGGTTCGAGCCGGGAGTGTCCACGCGTTGCTCGTCGCGAACGACGACACCGTGTGGATCGCGTCGGGCTCCGAAGTGCACCGCCTCGCGCCGGAGCGATGGCGTGATCCGCCGCCGGCGCCGCTGTTCGTCGACGAACTCGACGTCGCGGGCGAACGACTCGCGCTTCCCGACGGCGGGTCCGCCGGTCCGCTCGACCTCGTGGTGCCGTACGCGAACCCGAACGTCGCTTTGCGATTCGCCTCGCCCGCGTATCGCGACGGACCGCCGCGGTATCGGCACCGCTTGCGTCCGATCGACGTCGACTTCTCCGCGCCGAGTGCACTCGGCGCGATCCGACTCGCGGGGCTCGCGCCGGGCGATTACGCGCTCGAAGTGTGCGTGGCGGGCACGGGCGGCGCGGTCGCATCGCCGCAGCTCGTCGTTCGCATCGCGGTGCCGGGACCCTTCTGGCGTTCGCCGTTCGCCTGGTTGCTCGTTGCGCTGTCGGCGGTCGCCCTCGTGCACGGATTCCATCGCGCCCGCGTGCGCCGGCTGCTGGCGCTGGAGGCGATCCGGCGACGCATCGCCGGCGACCTCCACGACGAACTCGGCGCCGGTCTGGCGCAGGTCGCCGTGTCGAGCGAAGTGGCGAAACGGCGCGACGAGGCGGCGCGACACGAGACCCTCGATTCGATCGCCTGTCTCGCGCGCGACCTGCGCAGCTCGCTCAGCGACATCGTGTGGGCCGTCGATCCCGCGCGCGACGACCTGCCCTCGCTCGTCCATCGCCTGCGCGACGTCGCCACGACGTTGTTCCCCGGCGAGTCCTGTCGCTTGGAATTCGAAGCGCCGCGTGACGAGGCGATCGCGTCGGTCCGGCTCACGCCCGATCGGCGCCGACACCTGTTCCTGATCGCGAAGGAGGCGCTGGCGAATGCGGCTCGTCACTCCGGCGCGCGCTGCGTGTCGATCGTGATCGAGCTCAGCGCGGGGGAGTTGTTGCTGCGCGTGAAGGACGACGGCCGCGGCTTCGCGGACGAAGAGCCCGCCGCAGGTCACGGCCTGCCCAACTTGCGGCGTCGTGCGGCGGAACTCGGGGGACGCCTGGCGATCGACTCGGCGCCTTGGCGCGGGACCACGATCGAGTTGCGCGTAAGGCTGTCCTGAGGTCGCTATCCTCGCCGCGTGCAATCGACGCGCATCATCCTGGTCGAGGACATCGCCGCGCTGCGCGAGGGCCTCGCGGCGATCCTCGGCGCGACGGCGGACTTCGAGGTCGTCGGCAGCTTCCCGAGCATGGAGCCGGCGCTGGCGCGCCTGACCGAACTCCGACCGCACGTTGCGTTCGTCGACCTCGGCCTGCCGGGGATGTCCGGCCTCGAGGGCGTGCGGCGCATCCGCGACTCCTGCCCCGACACGCAGGTTCTCGTGCTCACCGTCCACGACGACGATGCACACGTCTTCGAAGCGATCTGCGGCGGCGCGACCGGCTATCTGCTGAAGGACTCGCGCCCCGAGCGTCTGATCGAGGCCGTCCGCGAAGTCCGGAGCGGCGGGGCCCCGATGTCACCCTCGATCGCGCGCCGCGTCGTCGCCACCTTCCGCACCGTCGCGCCCAAAGCCCGCGATCCTCACCGACTCTCGCCGCGCGAAGTCGAGATCCTCGACCTGCTGGCTCAGGGCCACAGCTACAAGACCGCCGCAGCGACGCTCGACCTCAGCATCGACACCGTCCGCTTCCACGTGCGCAACAGCTATGGAAAGCTGCACGTTCACAGCAAGTCCGCCGCGGTGCGCGCGGCGTTCCGCGACGGGATCTTGAGCTGATGGTGAAAGCCGGGGCTCAGAACCCGAAGGTCATCTCCGCGCCGTTGCTCAGCTCCGCGAACTGGAGCAGCGGGCCGCCGCTCACGGCGATCAGCTCTTGGGCCGTCATCACGCCGCCGACGAGGGAGGGATCCGCGGGGATCAGCAGGCTCGAGGCGAAGGCGCCGCTGCCGTTCGTCGTTCCGATCGAGAGAGCGATCAGTCCGGCGAGCGCGGGTTGCACCGTGCAGGGGCCGATCGAGGTGGGAGACGCCGGGCCGACCGCGAGCAGGAGGGTGACCGGTGCCAAGGGGGATGCACCGCTCAGGGTGTACGACTGCTGGGCGCCGAGCACCGGCGCGGCGACGGCGAGGCTCGGCGCGGAGGCGATGCCGCAACCTGAGCCGACGAGCGTGACGGAGGCGGGGTCGACGTCGCAGCTCCAGATGCTGCGGCCGTGCGTGGCGACGACCAGGGTGCGGTCGGTCCGCCATTGGAGGTCCTCGATCGGCACGATCGTCGGGCCGCCGAGCGCGGGCGCCCAGGTCAGGCCGTCATCCTCGCTGTGATAGAGGCCGAGGTCCGTGCCTGCGTAGTAGCGCGAACGCGCGACGCGGTGCTGGGCGATGCACGAGACCGGGACGGCGGGCAACGCCGTCGCACCGCTCCCCGAGCGCGCGCTCCACGCGACGCCGGCGTTGGTGGTGCGCCAGACGTTGTTGGCGGTGAAGCCGAGGAACGACACGGTGACCTGGTTGTGATCACCGTGGTCGATGGCGATGCGCGAGACCCAGCGGTTCGGCAGCGCGGTCGGATTGTCATCGACCTTGGTCCAGGTCGGCGTCACGGCGAGTGCGTTGGTGGAGACGAACACGTCGCCGTTGTTGTGCCCGACCCAGACGACGTTCGAGTTGCCGCGCGCGACCGCGACGGTCGAGATGTTGCACGGCGGATTGTTGACGTAGTGATCCGGACGCGGGCCGCGGGGGTCGGACGCGACGCACGACAGGGCCGGCTTCACCGAAGTCCAGGTCGGGGGACTTCCGGTCTTCGCGTTGTTCGTCCGCCAGAGCCGCGCGCCGCAGGCGTAGAGCCGGTTGCTGTCGTTGGGATCCAGCAGGATGTACGCCATGAAGTTCGGGTCGGCCTCGGAGATCGCGCCGCGGATGCTCGACCCCGCCGACACGCCGGCGTTCGTGCTGCGGCTCAACCCGATGTTCTGGTACTGCATGTAGAAGATGTTCGGGTCGTTCGGATCGGCCGCGCAATACGAGCCGTCGCCGCCGCCGGGTTGCGTCCAACCCGACACGCCGCTCACCGGCGTGCCGCGCGACGTGCCGTTGTCCTGGGCTCCGCCGAGCACGACGCCGGACGTCGGGTTGATCGCACAGCCGTAGAGCTGGGTGATCGCGAGGTTGTTGTTGAGGTTGGTCCAGCCCGACGTGTTGGCGACCGTCAGCACGTTGCTCGCGCGTTGGATGCCGCCGTCGGTGGCGAAGTACACCGTTGTGTTCGCGACGCCGTCGTAGAGCGGGTGCGCGACCATCTCGTGGTGGTCGGCGTGCGCGCTGTTGGGATAGCTCGCCCACGCCGAGATCTTGGTGAAGTTCACGCCGGCGTTCGTGCTGCGGTAGAGATCGAGCCCTCCGACGACCAGGCGGTTGCTGTTGGTCGGGTCGATCCACAGGGCACTCGTGTAGTTGCCGAGGATCGAGACGACGTTGCCCGTCGTCTGCTGCGCGTAGGTCTGGCCGCCGTTCGTCGAGCGCCAGACGCGGACCGAGCCGCTGGTGCTGACGTTGGCGTAGACCATGCCGGGTGTGGCGCGCGCGTATTCGAGTTCGATGCGCGTCGCGCTCGCGAAGGCCGGCGCGTTGGTCCAGGTCACGCCGCCGTCGGTCGAGTACTGGGCGATGCCGTCGGCGCGCCCGGCGACGTACTTCGACGGGTCGTTGGGATCGATCTCGACGTCGAGCGTCTTGGTCGTCGTCCGCTGCGACCAGGTCGTGCCGCCGTCGGTCGTACGCCAGATGCCGGAGATCGTCGTCGCGACGAGGATCGCCGGATTGACCGGGTTGATGGCGAGCCGGCTCACGGCGTTCCACGCGGCACTCGTCGTGCTCGGGAGTTGCGTCCAGCTCTGTCCGCCGTCGAGCGACTTGAAGACGCCCGCGCCCTGCGAGACGGCGCTGTTCGACGAGCCCTCGACGTTGCTGAAGAAGCACTGCTCGCCGGTACCGGCGTACAGCACGTCGGGATTGCCCGGTTCGAGCACCATGCACGTGACGGCGAGGACCGCGGGAAGGTCGGGCAGCATGCTCCAGTTCGCGCCCGCGTTGGTGGACTTCCACACGCCGCCTCCCACCGAGCCGACCCACATCGTTGCCGGTGTGGTGGGATGCACGAGGATCGACCGCATGCGTCCGCCGATGTTGCCCGGTCCGAGCAGCGTCCAGTTCGTCGGGCCGGTGCTCTGCAGCATCGCGGCGGTGCGCGCGCGATGCGCGTCGAGTTCGCCCTGCAAGGCGCCGTGCGGGATCACGCCGCTTTCACCCGCGCGCGCCTGCCAGCGCAACACCGCTCCGCGGGGCTGGGGCTTCGCGTCGGGAAGCGTGGGGGTGGAGCATGCCGCCAACAGGCTGCCCAGGACGAACGAGGAGATGCGCATCGTGGTGTCGTCTTGACCGTGGGGCGGGCGCGCATCATGGCACGGTCGGGCACGGCCGACGAGGACCCTCGCGGCGCCGGTGAACAACTCGCCTCGGGGAACCGGCATCGTGGACCGCCCAGGGATCGACACCGGCGGTGCCATGGCCGCGGAGCCTCGCTCACGCGGAAGGACCTCGCCGAAGCGTGGCGAGGTCCAAAGAGGGTGACGCCTACGCGGGTCCCGCGGACCCGCGTGTGAAGCCACCGATCAGTTCGGGATCACGTGCACGCCGTTGCTGGTGCGCACGATGAGGTTGTTGGCGGCGTCGAAGGTGATCTCGGCGAACTGCACGTAGGCGTGCCCGCTGAATCCGCCGATGCCGCCGGGCATCGAGTGCGACCAGGTGTAGGTGCCCGCCGCGTCGGTCTGGTGGACCTGGAAGAACGCGATATCGGTCAGCAGATTGCAGATGCCGCCGAAGTTGATCGGGATGTTCTGCTCACTGACGCCGATGATGTTCATCACGCTGACGCGCGGCTCCGCGTTGGAGACAGTGAATGCGAAGCGCCAGTGATTGCCTTGGGGCAGGACCGCGCCGGTCGCGACGGGCCCGCAGCTCGGCCCGTACTGGGTCACCGTGAAGCCCTGGGCATTCGCCGTGGCGAGGGTCAGGAGGAGTGCTGCGAGAGAGAGGATGTTGCGCATGGTTTGTTCGTCTACCGACGCACCCAAGTTCAGGTTCGGGTGACGTGGAGGGCGAAGGAATCTAGCTCCGAAGACGCACCTGACAAGGGCGGCGGTGGAGGCGTTCGCGACGGCGCGATGGCACCGGCTGGACGCGGTCTCATCGCGTGACGAAACCCCGGTCTTCGGTAGTCCCGCGAAACGGAACCGAGGGTTGCAGGCTCGATGGATCGGCCCCAAGAGCGTCGCTTCGTAGGATGCGTACCAGCCCTGACCCGGAGCCTGCCATGCGCGCCATGAACATCGCCGTTGTCCTCGCCTTTTCGATCGGTTCGATCGCCAACGGCCAACAGGAGAACTGGACCCTCGCTGCGCCGATCCACTCGCCGCCGGCGCGCGGCCATGCCGCGATGGCCTACGACGAACAGCGCGGCGTGATCGTCCTGTTCGGCGGCGCGGAGACGTCCGGCGCCTCGCTGCTCGGGGACACCTGGGAGTGGGACGGCACGGATTGGCGGCGGGTGGGCACGACCTCGAGCCCCGATGCGCGCAGGGCCCACGCGATGGCCTATGACCCGATCCGCCGGCGTGTCGTCCTGTTCGGCGGGTTGGCGGCCCAGAGCGATCGGCGCTCCGACACGTGGGAGTACGACGGCACGAACTGGACCATGAGGAACACCCTGCCTTTCAACGATGGACGCTTCGATCTGGGAATGGCATTCGACCCCGTCCGCCGGCAGTTGATCCGGTTCGGAGGTGGGGGAGCCGGCGGCGACTACGGCGACACGCAGGCCTGGACGGGTTCGCAGTGGGTCCTGGTCGGGGCGGGCGGACCGACGCCGCGGAGCCGGTTCGCGATGGCCACCGATTCCGTGCGGGACAGGATCGTGTTGTTCGGCGGATCCGTGGATTCCGGCGGGAGCGCCGGCCTGAGGAACGACACCTGGCAGTGGAACGGCCAATCCTGGCAGCAGGTGTTCCCCGCGACGATCCCGCCGATCCGTCTCCAGTTCGCCATGGCGTTCGACGCGAGCACGGCGAGAGTCGTGGCCTTCGGGGGACAGACGGCGAGCGGTGCCGAGCGGCAGACCTGGGCATTCGATGGCCGGGACTGGACGAGGCGGACGACCCTCACGTCGCCGCCCGCTCAGCTTCGGGCGCCGCTGGCGTACCACGCGGCGAGCGACCAGGTCGTCTTGCTCGCGAACGACGGCGCGACCTGGATCTACGACGCGCCCACGTTGGCTCCGGCGACCTTTGCGACCTTCGGCGCCGGTTGCCCCGGCGGCAATGGCATCCCCGTCCTGGCCGCGTCGAGCGGGTCGCTGCCCTACGTCGGTTCGCCGTTCCGCGTCGAACTCACGGGATTGGGGTCGGGCCCGTTCCTCTGGCCGCTCGCCATCGTCGGCTTCTCCGACTCGATGTGGGGTTCGCACGCCCTCCCGCTCGGCCTCTCGTCGATCGGATTGCCGGACTGCACGCTCTACGTCGAAGTGGCGATCGCGGAGCCGATGGCCCGCGTCGGGGACCTCGCGACCAAAGCCATCGAAGTCCCGGCGAATGGCGGTCTGGTCGGTCGGGACTTCTGGCTCCAGGCTCTGGTGATCGACGTGGGTGCCGCGGGAGGCGCCGCCCTCAGCAACGCGGGTCGTGGTCGCATCGGGGCGCGATGAAACCCGGGATTGACCCTTGAACCGAGGTCCCCATCCCGGCGATAAGGGCCACCCATGGCCAACCAAAAAGGCAAAGACGCGTTCGCGTTCGTCAAGGACTATCTCTCCGCTCACAAGGGCGCTCCGTTCGCCGACGTGCGCGACGCCGCCAAGGCGAAGGGGCACAAGGTCTACCCGATCGTCTACGGCCGCGCGCAGCTGCTGCTCGGGCATGTGAAGGCG
>JACRLW010000029.1:93028-96909 GCA_016235155.1 Planctomycetota bacterium | reverse complement strand
GGCGGCCGCGATCCGGAGCGGCGCGACGCCGGAGAGTGTGCCGCCGGCGAGTGCGACGCCGGCGCGGATCGTCTCGGACATCGCGCGGCCCTTCCTCCTCCCGGGGCTCTGGTCGCGGCTGGACGACCCGCTCGTCCGCGATGACCCCGCCGAGGTGGTGGCCACGCTCCGCCTCGTCGCCGGATTGGTGCCCGAATGGACCGACGGAACGATCGACGTCGCATGGCGCGAAGCGGTCGAACTGGGGCGTGAGGAGGCGACGCCGGAACTCCAGGCGCGACGCCTGTCGACGGCCGAACGCTGGTTGACCGACGCGGCGGACGAGCGATCCGCCGCACGTGACGGCGCCCAACCCGCCGCCGATCTGTGGCTCGCGGCGGCGTGCCTGCTCACGGTGCGCGCCGACCAGCAGCCCGGGATCGCCGCGGCCTATCGACGCGCGCGGGGCGTCGAACCGATCGAACGGGCCGCCGAGCTCACCGATCTCGCGGTCCGCGCCGTCGACGACGCGGCGATCCGCACGCGCGCGGCGCATGCGGCGGTGCGCGTCGTCGCGGCGGCGCTCCGCGCAGGCGACGTCGACCGCGCGCAGGCGATGCTCGACGCCTCGCTGGCGCGCCTCGCCGCGCTGGCGGGCAACGCGAGCGCGCAGCGGGCGCGGGGAGCACTGTCGCGCCTGCCGCCGCTCCGCGCGCTCGTGGACGAACCGTCACGCCTCGCCGGGTTCCGGAGCGACGAGGACCTCGCGGAGATCGCCGGCGCGATCGACGCGCTCACGACGAAGGACGGCTGAGCGCACGCGATGTTCGACTGGCTCGTCGAGACCTTCAGCTCGCACGCGTACTTCGGCTGCGCGATCCTCTTCCTGCTCTGCGGGCTCGGGTTGCCGCTGCCGGAGGAGGTCGTGCTCCTGTTCGCGGGTTACGTCTGCTTCGAGGGTCTCGCCGATCGCGAGGCGATGATGGCGGTCTGCTGCGGCGCGATCCTCGCCGGCGACGTGATCCCCTTCGTCCTCGGTCGTCACTACGGCCCGCGCCTGTTGCGCATCCGACTGCTGCGCATCCTGATCACGCCGCAGCGCCTCGCGCGCTTCGACCGCTGGTTCCGCCGCCGCGGCGAACTCGTCGTGTTCTTCTCGCGCTTCGTCGCCGGCATCCGCGTCGTCTGCTACTTCACCGCGGGGACGATGCGGATGGCGTGGCTCAAGTTCCTCGCGCTCGATCTCGCCGGCATCCTGCTGATCGGACCGTTGCTGGTGTGGGTCGGCCACCGCTACGGCGAGACGATCCGCGCGGCCGTCGCGAGCGTCACGCGGGTCGAGCGCGGGATCCTGATCGGGACGTTGGTTTCGGGCGCGATCGTCGGCGGTTGGTACTGGCTGCGCCGCCGTCGCCGCCAGCGGATGTTGGTCGGCGAAGCGGCCGAGACCTTCGTCGAGCCGAGCACGCCGGTGCAGGCTCCGCCGCCCGACCTGGACCGACCGCCGACGGACTGAGGACACCCCGCGGCGCTGAACTTGAGCAGCGCCAATTGCCCGGCTATGGTCCCGCGCCCTTCGGTCGCGCCGCACCGGGCCCGGATGCGGCATTCCGCTACGCGCTTCGCCCCCTCATGGTCTGGATCTACGTCGTTTCGCTGCTCATCGCCCTCGTGGCCGTGGGACTCGCGATCTCCCTCTACAAGACGATCATGACGAAGGATCCGGGGACGCCCCGGATGCAGGAGATCGCGAAGGCGGTGCAGGAGGGCGGCCGCGCGTTCCTCCACGCCGAGTACCGCTGGCTCGCGATCTTCGTGGCGGTGATGTTCGCTCTGATCTCGTTCGGCGGGACGGGCTTCGGGTTCAAGACCGCGATCGCGTTCGCGTTCGGCGCGATCGCCTCGGCGACGGCCGGCTACTTCGGCATGCACACCGCGACGCGCGCCGCGGTCCGGACCACGCAGGCCGCCCGCACCGGCCTGATGGGCGCTCTCGACATCGCGTTCAAGTCGGGCTCGGTGATGGGGCTCACCGTCGTCGGGCTCGGCCTCGCGGGCATCGCGATCCTGCTGCTGATCTACGGCCAGTCCGCCGAGGCGATCGAGCAGATCCTCGGCTTCTCGTTCGGCGCGTCGTCGATCGCGCTGTTCGCGCGCGTCGGCGGCGGCATCTACACGAAGGCCGCCGACGTCGGCGCGGACCTCGTCGGCAAGGTCGAGGCCGGCATCCCCGAGGATGACCCGCGCAACCCGGCGACGATCGCGGACAACGTCGGCGACAACGTCGGCGACGTCGCGGGTATGGGTGCCGACCTCTACGAGAGCTACGTCGGCGCGATCATCGCGACGCTGGTCCTCGCGACGGAACTCACCGGCAAGGGCGTCGACATGGCCGCGAACCTGGCGTACCCGATGCTGCTGTCGGCGCTCGGGATCCTCGCCTCCTTCGCCGGGACCTACTTCGTCAAGACCGACGACGAGAAGCTCGTCGGCAAGGCGTTGCACCGCGGGCTCGTGATGGCGTCGGTGTTCCTCGCCGTTGCGATGGCGATCGTCACGCCGCTCGTCGGTCCGACCCCGCCGCTCACGCAGGGTGGCGAAGCGGTCAGCTCCTGGAACGTCTACCTCTCGATGCTGATCGGCCTCTTCGTCGGCGTGCTCGTCGGTCAGACGACGGAGTACTACACGGCCAAGGAAGGCAAGCCGGTGCAGTGGATCGCCGAGCAGAGCCGCTCGGGCGCCGCGACGAACATCATCGCCGGCCTCGCGGTGGGCATGAAGTCGACCTGGGTACCCGTGCTCCTGATCGCGGTCGGCATCTGGGGCTGCTCGGAGCTCGCCGGGATCTACGGCATCTGCATCGCGGCCGTCGGCATGCTCGCCACGCTCGGCATCTCGCTCGCGATCGACGCCTTCGGTCCGGTCGCCGACAACGCGGGCGGTCTCGCCGAGATGGCGGAGCTGCCTCCGGAAGTCCGCGTGCGCACCGACGCGCTCGACGCGACGGGCAACACGACCGCCGCGATCGGCAAGGGCTTCGCGATCGGGTCCGCGGCGTTGACCGCGCTCGCCTTGTTCAACACCTACCAGACCAAGGCGGCCAAGGCCGGTGCGGGGGTGTTCGCCCTCGACAACGCGCTGGTCGTCATGGGACTGCTGATCGGCGCGATGCTGCCGTTCCTGTTCTCGTCGATGGCGATGCGTGCGGTCGGCACTGCGGCGGGCGCGATGGTCGACGAGGTCCGGCGCCAGTTCCGGGAGATCCCCGGGATCATGGAAGGCAAGAACCGGCCGGACTACGCGCGCTGCGTCGCGATCTCGACCGAGGGCGCGATCAAGGCGATGGTCGCGCCGGGCCTGCTGGCGGTCGCCGCGCCGATCGCGGTGGGCGTCCTGTTCGGCAAGGCCGCGGCGGCGGGCCTCCTCGCCGGTTCGCTCGGTTCGGGCGTAATGATAGCCCTGTTCATGGCGAACGCCGGCGGCGCCTGGGACAACGCGAAGAAGCTCGTCGAGGTCGAGCTCAAGATGAAGGGAACGGACCTCCAGGCCGCGACGGTCGTGGGCGACACGGTCGGCGACCCGTTCAAGGACACCGCCGGACCGTCGATCAACATCCTGATCAAGCTGATGTCGATCGTTTCGGTGCTCGCGATTCCGCTGTTCACGCACTGATCCCCGCAACCGACCGAGCAGCCTCGCGACCCCCGTCTCGGCGTCCCGCCGGCCGGGGGTCGTTTCGCTTCGGGACCGGGCCGGTTGCCCTCCCCCTGTGCGCGCGGGTCTCCCTGGCTATCCTGCGCCGACACCCTGCACGGAGATCCACCGATCGAACCCCGAGAAACCGCCCTGTCCGTCGCCGACCTGATCGACGAGAAACAGGGCTCCGACATCGTGATCCCCGA
>JACRLW010000029.1:20692-92961 GCA_016235155.1 Planctomycetota bacterium | reverse complement strand
CCATGGCGCGCGAGATCCTTAAGGCGGCGAAGGCCGGCGGCTCCACGCAGCACCGGATCTCCGGTCTCGAGGACGAAGGCGGATGGATCCTGATCGACCTCGACTGGGTCGTGGTCCATCTCTTCGTCGCCGAGAAGCGGGTCTTCTATGACCTCGAGTCGCTGTGGAGCGATGCGCCGCGTCTCGCCTTCACACCGCAAGAACGCGTCGCGATGCGCGGATCGATCGATGCGCCGGGTCTGACCGGCTCAATCCCGGGCTACTGAGAGGCCGACGAGCGACGACAACACGGGCGGCTGGCGCCACCACCGAAGAGGACGACACCATGGCTGACCTCGAATGGAGGGAGTTCGCTCCCTCCGTCTTCGACGAGGCGCGTCGATCGGACCGGCCGGTCCTGATCGTGTTGACGAAACCCTGGTGTCCGCACTCGAAGGCCCTGGTCGAGGTCTCGTTCGCGAACCAAGAAGTGGTGCGCGCGTGCCAGGGCGACTGGATCCCGGTGCGGGTCGACGCCGAACGCCGACCGGACGTGAACGAGCGCTACGGCACCGGCGCCTGGCCGTCGATCGCCTACGTGACTCCCGACGGCGAACTGCTCGCGCAGGACCGCTTCCTCGAAGCGGACGAACTCGCCGACCGGCTACGCCGCGTCGCGCGCTACTTCCGCGAGAACAAGGAACGCATCCGCGCAGGCATCGAGAGCCTGTGGGCGCAGCGCGACAGCCGCGAGCAATTGCGTCGGCAGCGTGCCGGCCGCTTGAACCGGCAGATCGTCGAGGACGTCGTCGCCGCCATCTACGAGAAGTTCGACCACCGCTACGGCGGCTGGGGCGAAGGCGTGAAGTTCCCGCTGCCCGAGGCGATCGACTTCGCGCTGGTGATGGCGAGCAAGCGCGACGAGGACCAGATGCGCGAGGTCGTGACGCTCACGCTCGATCGCATGATGGAGGGCGCGATCCACGATCACGTCGACGGCGGTTTCTTCCGCTACTCGAAGACGCCCGACTGGCGCACGCCGGAGTTCGAGAAGCTGCTCGACGCCAACGCGATGCGGCTGCGCAACTACCTCGAAGCGTGGCAGGTCTTCGGCAAGCAGGAGTACCGCGCCGTCGCGCAAGGCATCGTGAACTGGATGCTCGAGTTCATGCTCGACAAGGACACGGGCGCGTTCTTCGCCAACCAGGCGGCGGACGCCGAGTACTACGTGCTCGGCGCCGCCGGCCGGAAGTCACGCCGCCCGCCCCGCGTCGACCGCACGATCTTCGCCAACGCGAACGCGATGGCGGTCTCGGCGCTGCTCAAGGCGTCGGTCGTCCTCGAGGACCCGCGCCTGCGCGTGCAGGCGATGACGACGCTGCGCTTCCTCCTCGACCACTGCTTCGACGAACGCGATGGCGTCTTCCACTACTGGGACGGCACCTTCCACCTGCCGGGGATGCTCTCGGACCAGGCCTACCTGATCCGTGCCCTGATCGACGCGTCGCAACACAGCGGCGACGCCGACCTCCTGCTGCCCGCGGAGCGCATCGCCGAGCAGGCGATCGCGCGCCAGAAGGCGCCGGGCGGCGGGTTCTTCGACATCCTCCACGACCAGCGCCAGCTCGGGTCGATGAAGCGTCGCAACCGCAGCATCCTCGAGAATTCGGTGATGGCCGAGGCGCTGCTGCGCCTGTCCCTCTTGTCGCGGCGTCCGGAATTTCACGACGAGGCGGTCACCACGCTCGAGGCCTTCGTCGGCGACTACAAGGAGTACGGCTACTACGTCGCGGGTTACGGTCGCGCGGTCGACCTGATCTTCTACCAACCGATCGTGATCACGATCGTCGGTGATCGCGACTCGTCGGACGCCGACGCCTTGCGGCGAGCCGCGCTCGCGCCGTACGTGCCGTCGCGCATCGTGCAGATGCTCGATCCGGCGTTCGACCCGATCCTCATCGGGCGATCCGGCTACGACGTCGAGGAACGTCCCGTCGCGCACATCGCCCTCGGACACGAGGAGCGCGCGTTGGCGCGCAGTCCCGACGAGTTGACGCGTTCGATGATGGAGATCGAGCGCGGTCGGCGCTGAATCGGCGTTCGCCGCGGCGCATCGCGCGCGTGGATCGACCGGGTCGGATGCGAGCGCGCGGGAGTACGATCCCGCGCTCTTCGGCGAACCCCTCCGGATCGCCGTCTCCTCCGTCCCACGCCCATGACCATTCGACTCATCGCGGGCATCGTCGCCGTCGCACTCCTGGCAGGTGCCGGCGTCGGCATCTCCCGCTCGTCGTTCTTCCAGGATCCGCAGGACCCCGACGGTCCGAACGCGTCACGCACGCCCGTGGGGCCGCAACGCACGACGAGCTTGATGCTCACCGTGCAACTCGACGCCAACGGCGTGCAGGTGATGCAGGGCATCCGCAAGCCCGACCTCGACTGGGTCGCGCCGCGCAACCTCGCCGATCTCCCATTCCGCTGGACCATGCACGACGCAGAGGGCCGGCCGATCGCCGAAGGCGGCTTCGATCCGGCACGCATGTGCCTCGATCCGACACACGCCGGTCAGCCGGCTCACGTCGAGGGCGACGTCGCGATCCCGCACGTCAACCACACCAACATCAAGGTCCCGGATCTGGCGGCCTTCGATCGCATCGAGTTCACCTGGCGCGACCAGGTCGGTTCCCATCCCTTCGGCGTCGCCCAGAAGCGCGCCCTCGAACTCCGCTGAAGAGATCGTCGCCATGAAGAAACTCGATCGACTCTTCGGAGCGCCTCTGCTCGGTGCGGCACTCGTCGCAACTCTCTCGCTCCCGCTCACCGCACAGACCGTCACGACCGTCGTGAACAACGGTCCGACCGCGGAGCTCTACGACATGGTCTTCTTGGGCGACGGTTACACCGCCGCTCAGCAAGCCCAGTTCGATCAGGACGTCCTCGACGTCGTCAACTACTTCCGCAACACGGCGCAGAAGTTCCCCTACAACGCCTACTTCAACTGCTACAACGTCCACAGCGTGTTCCGCGCGTCGGTGGAGAGCGGTGCGGATCAACCGCCGCTGGGCATCTTCCGCAACACGGTCTACAACGCGACGTACTGGTACGGGGGTATCGAGCGCTGCCTCTACATCCAGAACACGGCGCAGGCGGCGGCCGACGCCGCGCTGGCACCCGACACCGACGGGCGCGTGATCGTGCTCGTGAACGACCCGAAGTACGGCGGCTGCGCCGGCACCTACTCGGTCAGCTACAACGGCGCGTCGATGGAGGACGTGCAGGCGCACGAGTGGGGCCACTCGTTCGGCGGACTTGCCGACGAGTACGACTACGGGAACGCGGGGACCTACGTCGGTCCCGAGTTCGCCGAGCCCAACGTCACCAACAGCAGCACGGGCAACAAGTGGGCGCCGTGGCTCGGCTTCGCCGGTCCCAACGGCACCGTCGGCGCCTATCAGGGCGCGCGCTACTACCAGACCGGCGTGTGGCGCCCCGAACCGAGCTGCGAGATGCAGGTCCTCAACGACGAGTTCTGCACGATCTGCAGACAGGCCTTCATCGTCGTGTTCAACCGCGACTGCGACATGATCACGCAGGAGTCGCCGGTCGGAGCGTCTTCGGCGCCGCAGCTCTCGATCAAGACGATCTCGTTCCGGAACCGGCTCGCGACGCGCCCGCACACGATCGAGTGGCGCGTCGATGCGGGTGCTTGGATGCCGGGCACGACGACCTTCCACTGGAGCGTCGGCACCACGAGCCTCGGCGCGCACTCGATCCAGGCCCGCCTCACCGACACGAGCACGGAGGTGCGCCAGGATCCGTCGGGTTACCTGATCCACGTCCGGAGCTGGCAGGTGACGGTCACCGCACCAGCGACGAAGCTGACGTCGGGCATCGTCGAGGTCATGCCGCCCGCGGCGGAGACCGTCGAGCAGGGCAGCAACTCGGGCTTCCCGTTCAACGCTGCGTCGATGCGCGTGATGTATGCGTACGGCGCATCGATGATCGGACACCGTCAGCCCGTGCACATCGCCGGCATCGCGTTCCGCCCCGACGGCGGCACCGCGTCGTTCGGACCGACGACCTACAACCTGCGCGTCGACGTCTCCACCAGCGTGAATCCCGCGACGGCCCTGTCGGCGACCTTCGACGCCAACCACGGCGCCGACGTGTCGACGGTCTTCGACGGGGCGTTGTCGTCGGGCGCGAACACGCTCGGGACCTCGCCGTCGTCGGTCGACATCCGACAGCGCGGCATCGTCTCGGGCCTGGGTGTCCTCTGTGACGGCCAGTTCAACACCGGTGGCGAATACGGCCGCATCGCACACACGTCGGACCCGAACGCGGCGACAGCCACCGCCAACGGCGGCCTCACGCAGAACTTCGCGTTCGTCGCGCAGTTGCTGCTCGACTGCGCCTCGGCGCCATCGACCCTCGGTCTGGTCGAAGCGAACAGCGCCTCGGGGTTCCCGTTGAACAACACCAACCAGCGGGTGCAGTACGCGTACGAGGGCGCGGTCTTCGACCTCACCGGCCGGCACAAGATCACGCGTCTCGCGTGGCGCACCGACAACGGCAATGCCTTCGGTGGTGCGACCTACGACATGCGGATCACGCTCTCGACGGGGGTCAACGGGCTGACGACCGGGCTCAGCACGACGTTCGCGACCAACACCGGCGCCGATGCACGGATCGTCTTCGACGGCGTCCTCGCGCAACCCGCGTTCGCCGCGAGCGGTCCGCCCGGCAAGTACCTGTTCCAGGTCGAACTCCAGCGGCCCTTCGAGTACGACCCGTCCGCGGGTTCGTTGCTCGTCGATTTGCAGGTGCGCAGCATGACCGGCACTCCGGGGACGAACTTCGACGGCCCGTTCAACACGGGCGTCGGAGTCGGCCGGGTATCCGCCACGGGCTGGAACGCGACGACCGGCGGCACGCCGCAGGATTTCGCCTACGTGCTCGCCGTCTCCGCAGTGCCCTCGCCGGTCGTGCCGCAGGCGCTCGACCATGCGGAAGGCAACGCCAGTTCCGCCTACCCATGGGGCACCACCGGAACGATGCGCGTGATGTACGCCTACCCCGGCTCCACGCTCGGCGTGACCGATCCGGTCGAGATCAGTCACCTCAGCTGGCGGCCGGACGGCGCTGCCACGACCTTCGGGCCGCTGACCACCTCGCTGCGGATCGACCTGTCGACGGGCGGCACCCTGCCGTTGTCGACGACGTTCGCCGCGAACCATGGCGCCGATCAGATCACCGCGTTCAACGGTGAGGTGAGCGTGCCCTACTACACCGGCAGGGCCGTCGATCCCGAGGACTTCGCGATGGTCGTGAAGCTCGATCGGCCGTTCCGCTGGGTCCCGGCCCGTGGTCCGTTGATCGTCGACATGCGCAAGTTCGCGGACGTCGGCGGCAGCCACGGATCGCTGGGTGACGGCATCAACACCGCGGGCCTGAGCCGCGTCGCTCACCTGACGAACGCGAATGCGGCGATCGGCGACTTCGGACCCCAGACCTTCGTGCTCGCACTCCGCCTGGGCGGCGAAGGCACGAACGCGACGGTCACCCCGTACGGCCCCGGCTGCGTCGGGACCAACGGTGTGCCGATCAACAGTTCGATCGGCCGTCCCTGGCTCGGCAACCCGGACTTCGCCTACGCGCTGTTCCGCGCGCGGCCGAGCACCAGCGCGATCCTGCTCTGGGGTCTCGCTCCGGCGAACACCAACCTCGGCGTGATCGGCGCGCCGTTGTGCTTCCTCCTGCACGACGCGCTGCTCGGTTCGATCGGCGCTGCCACGGACGGCGCGGGAACCGCGATCTCCGCGTCACCGGTGCCGAGTACGCCGTCGCTCGCGGGCGTGACGATCCGCACGCAGTGGCTGGTCGTCGACCCGGCCGGCGCCGGCACGCCGGTGCCGATCGCGATGACGCCCGGCGCGGCGATCACGCTGCGCGGAGGGCGCGCGCGACGTCGCGCTCGACGTGGTTCTCAGAACCACTCTGGCGCGGCGTCGGCGTCGAGACCCATGGCCTCGAGGATCAGCGCCTGCACGTAGTCCGGCTCGACGCTGAACTCCTTCAGCGTCTCGTAGCACGAGCCCGCCTTGACCGACATCAGCGCGATCGCGATGTGTTCGGGCGTGACGAGCTTGCCGCCGAACTCGTGGGCCGTCTCGCGCGCGCGTTCGAAGACCGTGTGCACGTGCCGGTTGAACGGCGCGCCGTCGAAGACCTCGGCCTCGCGCGGCAGGCTCCCGACGTAGCCCGCGAACATCTCGGGATCGACGTTGAGGTCCTTGAACACGTGGTGCACGCAGGTGCTCTCGTCGAGGCAGACGCCATAGACGAGATGACCGGTCGCGACCGACTTGTCGCCGAGTCGCTCCGCGAGCTCCTGCGCCGCGGTGACCGCCTTCTTCGCCTTGGCGGAGAAGTCGTCGAAGAGGGAGGGGACCGGGTTCGATCCCTGGGAACGAGGGGTGTTCGTCACGTGGATTCCTGCTGCTTTCGCCGCCGCTTCTCGGGCTCGCTCTCGGGGATCACCGGCGGCACCGGTCGCGGTGCGCCCGTGTCGGGGTCGAGCGAGACGAAGGTGAGATACGCCGAGGCGACGTGGCTGCGCTCTCCGGACGCCCGGCTCTCGCTCCACATCTTCACGCCGATCTCCATCGACGTGCGGTGGGCGTAGTTCACCGACGCCTTGATCGACAGGACGCCGCCGACGCGGACCGGCCGATGGAAGTCGATCTGGTCGACGTGCGCCGTCACGACCGGCGTGCGCGCGTGGCGGCCGGCGGCGATCGCCGCGCAGATGTCGATCCAGTGCATCACGCGTCCGCCCATCACGTTGCCGAGCGGGTTGGCGTCGTTGGGGAAGACGATCTCCGTCATCTCGGTCTGCGAGGCGGAGACGGGCCGTCCTTCGGACGGCGCCTGGTCGGCGGTTCGGTGGCTCTTGCTCAATGGCTCTGGTTCAGCGCGTCTGGTCGCGGCCGCGGCGGTGATCCGCCTCGGCGGGGCCGCCATCGCGGGGGCTCAGGCGGACCGGAACCGCAACCTCGTAGAGGAGCGAGAGGCCCTTTTCCATCGGGTAGACCCCGCGGAAGAGGTCGTCCTCGCGGAACGGCACCCGTTGCCACACGCGGCCGGCCGTGTCGACCCAGCCGAGCCACTGCCCGCTGTCGTTCTCGACGCGGTAGAGCCGCACCGCGCCCGCGGGGTCTTCGATCTCGAGCAGGACCACCTTCCCGACGGCCCGTCCTTCGACCTCGGCGGTCCAGGACTCGCGCTCGCGCACGGGACGCGGGTCGAGCGGTGAGAGCGGCGGTCGCGAACTGCAGGCCACGAGCAGTGCGGCGCATGCGACGGCGATGCGGGTTCCGGTCGGCACGGCGAAAACCTTAGCGCGAGGATGCGTTGACGCGGCGTGCGACCCGAGAAGTCTTCGACTCGATGCGACCGCGCCTGCCGCGAATCGACCGGCCGCCGGCGTTTCGGCGTGTTTCACTTCTCCGGCCCCATGCCAGCCGCCGGCACCGCTGTCCGATCGAGCCTCGTCGCCATCGCGCTCGCGGCGACGGGCGTCGCCCAATTGGGTGCACGTCACGCCCCGGGCGGGACCCCGATCGAGATCGACGTCGGCAATGCGCTGTTCACGGCGACCAATGCGACGTGGCCGGGCGTGCTGGGCTGCGCGAAGGACGCGCAGGGGCGCTACTGGGTCACCGTCCGTCGCCTGGTCCGCCACGATCCCGCGTCGCCGCACATGCTGTTCGCGATCGACGCGCGCGGGAACGTCGTCGGGAGCTGGCCGCAGCCCGCCGCGACCGCGGCGTCGCGCTGGGGACTGCGCGACCTCGCCTTCGACGGCGCGCGCTTCCTCTTCGCCGGCTGCGAAGCGGATCGCATCTTCGCGTTCGACACGCAGAACGGCGTGTGGGACCCGTCGCGCGAGGTGCCGGTGCCGGCAGGGCTGAGCTTCGGCACGATGCGCGCGCTCGCCTTCGACGCCGCCGGCGACGGCGGCCGCGGCTCGCTGTGGATCGGCAACCTGTCGAGCGAGCACATCGAGATCGACCTGCGCGGCAACCTCTTGCGGCGCGTCGCGAACGTGCAGCCCGAGAGCTACGCCGCGGCCTTCGACCCGGTGCGACGCAGCGTGTGGTGGTTCGGGCAGACCGGCTCGACCTGGGGCAGCGCGGCACACGTCGTCATCACCGAGATGGACGCTGCGAGCGGACTCGCGACGCGCACGCGCTTCCTCGGCGACATGACGGTGATCGCACCGGAGTACGGCGGTCACGCGAGCGGCGCCGAGCTGCGCATCGAGGGCGGCGAGCCGGTCCTCCTGCTCGGCGTGCAGTCGTTCGGCGACCTGCTCTACGAAGTGAAGGCAGGCTTCCGGTTCGGCCCGAGCGCAGGCAGTTCGATCGGCATGGACGGCGACGCGGCCTACGCCGGCAACGCCGCGTTCGACATCACGCTCGCGAACAGCACCGCACACCTGGCGGCGCTGCTCGTCGGTCTCGGCGAGGCGAACGTCGCGCTGCCGCCGCCGTACTTCGCCTGGAACGCGCACGTCCTGATCGACCTCTCGCTCCCGGTCTTCGACTCGCCCTTCACGACGGTGAGCGCGGGCGCCGCGCACATGCCGTTCCCGATCCCGTCGAACCCGGCCGTCGCGGGCGTCGACCTGTGGGTGCAGTGGGTCGAGGTGCCGTTCGCCGGCGGCGCGCCGACCTGGCCGATCGCGACCTCCGACGGCGCCAGGTTCCACATCTCGCCATGACCTCGTCGCGCGGAATCGCCGTCGTCGCTGTCCTGGCCGCGCTGCCGATCGGCGGGGCCCTGCTCGAAGCCGGCGACGACGCCGCGTCGCTGCCCCCCTACCGCGCGTCGGCGGTCGACGACCACCCGTTCCTGCTGTCGATGGACTGCGAGCCCTGCCACTCGAACGACCCGAACGCGACGGCGATGCGCGACTCCGCCGGCCGCGAGATCGGCATGTTCGAGATGTGGCGCGGGACCATGATGGCCAACTCCGGACGCGACCCCTACTGGCGCGCCGGCGTGTCGGCGGAGATCGCGCTGATCCCGTCGCGTCGCTCGGAGATCGAGGAGAAGTGCACGCGCTGCCACACGCCGATGGCGTCGTCGGCGCACGGTGCGTCGAACACCGAGCGTCACTGGGCGCCGGGCAAGGACGCGACCAGTATCCCGCTGTCCGACTTCGCGCTCGACGGCGTGTCGTGCGCCGTCTGCCACGCGATCCTTCCCGACGGACTCGGCACGCGCGACTCGTTCACGGGCGGCTTCTGGATCGACGACCAGGATCGGTTGTTCGGCCCGCATGCGGTCACGCTCACCGCGCCGATGTTCTCCTGGACTCTGCTCACCGCGACGCAGGCCAACCACACCGCGGAGGACTCCGGGTTGTGCGGCTCATGCCACACGCTGTTCACGCACACGGTCCGGCTCGACGGCAGCGCGACCGGTCACGAGTACCCCGAGCAGACGCCCTACCTGGAATGGCGCAACTCGGTGTTCCAGGACGAAGTCGCGCCGGTCGGCCCGCGCGCGGCCGACTGTCAGGACTGCCACCTCCCGACGACGAGCGTCGACGGCGTGCCGATCCAGACCAGGATCGCGCGGTCGCCGGGCGGCTTCGAGTTCCAGACGATCCCGGCGCGATCGCCGTACGGACGACACACGCTGGTCGGCGGCAACACGCTGATCCCGCAGATCCTGCGCGACAACGCCGCGGCGCTGCGGGTCGCCGCGCCCGCGTCCGCGTTCGACGCGACGATCGCCGCAACGCGTGCGCAACTTCGCAACGACACGGCGGACGTCTCCGTCCCGTCGGTGATGCGACACGGCGCGTCGCTCGACGTGCGCGTTCGGGTCGAGAACCGCACGGGCCACAAGTTCCCGAGCGGCTATCCGTCACGGCGCGCGTGGTTGCGCGTCACGGTGACGGACGCAGCGCAGAACCTCGTCTGGCGCAGCGGCCACTGGGACACGCAGGGCCGAATCCTCGGGAACAACGGTCAGCCGTTGGCGAGCGAAGCGGCGAACGGGCCGTTGCTCCTGCACAAGGACCTCGTGGTCGACCCGGACGACCCGCAGGTCTGGGAGCTCGCGATGGCGGACGAGCACGGTGCCTCGACCTTCCGCCTGCTGCGCGCGGCGACGAATCTGAAGGACGACCGCTTCCTCCCCGCCGGTTGGAGCCCAACGCACCCCGACGCCGCCGTGACCGCGCCGGTCGGCGTGGCCGGCGATCCGAACTTCACGGGCGGCGCCGACGAGGTCACCTACCGCGTGTTCGCGCCGCATGGCGCGGGCCCGTACCGCATCGACGTCGAGCTGTGGTACCAGGCGATCTCCGCGCGTTGGGCTGCCGAGCTGTTCACCGTGAACACGCCGGAGGTCAGCGACTTCCGCGGCTACTGGAACGCCGCCGACCGCTCGCCGGAACTCGTCGACGCCGCGACCGCCACCGCGCACTGATCGCGACGCCGGCCTGGAACCGCCGTCGGACGGTGCCCAGAATGCGCGCCCCGCAAGTCGGTCCACCCGCATGTACGAAGGCTTCCGCGAGCGCGTCCGCGCCGAACTCGACGAGATCAAGACCGCCGGTCTCTACAAGGAGGAGCGCGTCATCCTGAGTCCGCAGGGCCGGAAGGTCCGCGTCGGCGACCGGGAGGTCCTCTGCCTCTGCGCGAACAACTACCTCGGCCTCTCCAGCGATCCGGCGCTGATGGCGGCCGCGAAGCACGCGATCGACACGCACGGCCTCGGCATGTCGAGCGTGCGATTCATCTGCGGCACGCAGGACATCCACAAGGAGCTGGAGCGCAAGATCGCGCGCTTCCTCGGCAAGGACGACGCGATCCTCTACATCTCCTGCTGGGACGCGAACGGCGGACTGTTCGAGACGTTGACCGGCGCGGAGGACGCGATCATCTCGGACGAACTCAACCATGCGTCGATCATCGACGGCATCCGCCTGAGCAAGGCGCAGCGCCTCCGCTACAAGAACGGCGACATGCAGGATCTCGAGCGCTGCCTGAAGGAGGCGGCCGGCGCGCGCTCGCGGATCATCGCGACCGACGGCGTGTTCAGCATGGACGGCTCCATCGCGCCGCTCGATCGGATCTGTGATCTCGCCGAGCGCCACCAAGCACTCGTCATGGTCGACGACAGTCACGCGACCGGGTTCTTCGGGCCGACCGGGCGCGGGACCATCGAGCACTTCGGCGTGCAGGACCGCGTCGACGTGGTCACGACCACCTTCGGCAAGGCGCTCGGCGGCGCCTGCGGCGGCGCGACCGTCGCGCACCAGGAGATCGTCGACCTGCTGCGCAACCGGTCGCGCACCTACCTGTTCAGCAACACCATGCCGCCGCCGGTGGTCGGTGCGGTGATCGCCTGCCTCGACCGGCTCACGGCGACCACCACGCTGCGCGACAAGCTCGAACGCAACGCGAAGCACTTCCGGGCGGCGATGACCAAGGCCGGCTTCCAGCTCAAACCCGGTGAGCACCCGATCGTGCCGATCATGCTCGGCGACGCTCGGCTCGCGAGCGAGATGGCGAAGCGGATGCTCGACGAGGGCGTCTACGTGATCGGCTTCTCGTTCCCCGTCGTGCCGAAGGGACTCGCGCGCATCCGCGTGCAGATCAGCGCGGCTCACGAGACGGCGGATCTCGACTTTGCGGTCGCCGCCTTCACGAAGGTCGGGCGTGCGCTCGGCGTGGTGCGGTGACGCCCACGTGCCCTTGCGGAAGCGGCGGACATGAACGAGGTAGCGGACCCGCGCGCGCATGAAGCCTCCCGACCTCGACAAACTGCGGCAGTCCGGCCGCATCTCTGCCGCCGTCCGTGAGCACGGCCGGACCCTCATCAAGGCCGGCGCGAGCCTCCGCGCGATCGCCGAACAGCTCGAGCAGATGATCTTCGACCTGGGCGGCCGTCCGGCGTTCCCGGTCCAGCTCTCGCGCAACCACATCGCGGCGCACTACTGCTCGAGCACCGACGACGCGACCTGCGTCGAACCGGGGGACATCGTCAAGCTCGACCTCGGCACGCACGTCGACGGCTACGTGACCGACAACGCGATCACCGTCGACCTCAAGAGCGGACCGTCGTCGGCGCTCGTCGCCGCGTCGGAGGCGGCGCTCACCGCGGCGATCGGCGCGATGGGCCCGGGTGCGCCGATCACGGAGATCGGCCAGCGCATCGAGTCGACGATCAAGGCCTACGGCTTCACGCCGATCTACAACCTCACGGGGCACGGCGTCGCGCGCTTCACCGTGCACTGCAGCCCGACGATCCCCAACTTCCCCGACCCGAAGGCGCCGCGGCTGCGGCCGCACCAGACGATCGCGTGCGAGCCGTTCGCCTGCGACGGCCGGGGCTTCATCCAGGAAGAGGGCAAGGCCGAGGTCTTCGGACTCGTGCGCAAGCCCAAGCCCAAGGACCGTCTCGACGCGACGTTGCTCGCGGCGCTCGAGACCACCGACGGTCTGCCCTTCGCCCGCCGCACGCTCCTGCGCGTCCTCCGCGAACCGAAGCGCGTCGACGCGGCCTTGCTCGAACTCGAGTCCGCGAAGCTGCTGCACCGCTATCCGCCGCTCTGCGAGAAGCGCGGCGTCCGAGTGGCGCAGACCGAGCACACCATCCACATCAGCGAGTCCGGCGCCGAGGTCCTCACGGTCTGTTCGTGAGCGGCCCTCACGCCGGGACAGGGGGTCGAGAATTCCGGCGCGCGTCGCGGGTTCCAGCACCACGGACGCCATGACCACCGCACCGCAACTCATCGTCCTGGCGACGGACTTCTCCAGCGAGGCGGGCCGCGCCTACGGGCAGGTCGTCGCCATGGCGAAGAAGCTCGGCGCGCAGATCCTCCTCGTCCACGTCGTCGAGTCGCTGCCGATCTCCGCGAACGCCGCGCCGCTGGCGCCCGTGCAGCTGCCGCTCGACATGTCGGTCCTCGTCAAGTCGGCCAAGCTCTCGATGGCGCAGGAGGTGCAGAAGCTCGGCACCTCGGTCCACGTGCAAGTCGCGTGCGTGCCGGGCGTCGACGTCGCGAGGACGATCGTCGAACTCGCGGCCGAGCGCGGGGCGTCGTTCATCGCGATCTCGACGCACGGTCGCACGGGCCTGCGGCGCCTCGTGCTCGGGAGCGTCGCGGAGGCGGTCGTCCGCCACGCGACCGTGCCGGTGATCTGCTACCCGGCGAAGTGACCCGGGCGGGGTGAGGCGGTCGCCGCCTTCGTCGCCGCCGGCCGCGCCTTCGCTTCGGCGACGATGTTCATCGCCAGACGATCCGCGGCGTCGCTCGCCGGGATCTTCTCGTCGTTGGAGATCGACCAGACCTGCCGCAGCGCTTCGGGGATCCGCTCGATGCGACGCAGCGCCTCCGCTTCCACGTAGCCGCCCGCGGCGAACTCGGCCGACACGTTGATGATCCCGCCGGCGTTGATCACGTAGTCGGGCGCGTAGAGCACGCCGCGCTCGAAGAGCTGGCGGCCGTGCCTGGGTTCGTGCAGCACGTTGTTCGCCGCTCCTGCGATGACCTTGCAGCGCAGGGTGCCGATCGTGCGATCGTCGATCACGGCGCCGAGCGCGCAGGGCGCGAACACGTCGCACGGGACCGCGACGATCTCGTCCACGCGCGCCGTCGCGACGCCGAGCTTCTCCGCCAGAGCTCGCACGCGATCCTCGCGCGCGTCGGCGACGGTCACGCGCGCACCGGCCTTCACCAGGCGCTCGACGAGCGCGGACCCGACCGCCCCGACGCCTTGGACCGCGACGTGCCGGCTGCGGAGTTCGTCGTTGTCGAACTGCCGGCCGCACGCGGCGCGGATGCCGAGATAGACGCCGTACGCCGTGTACGGCGACGGATTGCCCGAGCCGCCGTCCTCACGCGCGAGACCGGAGACCCAGCGCGTCGACCGCCGCACGATCTCGAGGTCGTCGATGCCGATGTTCACGTCCTCGGCCGTGATGTAACGACCGCCGAGGCTGTCGACGACGCGACCCATCGCCAGGAACAGCTTCTCGGACTTCACCGCCTTCGGATCGCCGATGACGACCGACTTCCCGCCGCCCAGTCCGGTGTGTGCGACCGCCGACTTGAAGGTCATCCCGCGCGCGAGGCGCAGCACGTCCGTCATCGCCTCGCTCTCGGAGGCGTACGGCCACATGCGCATCCCGCCGAGCGACGGGCCCAAGGTCGTGTCGTGGATCGCGACGAGGGCGTGCAGACCGGATTCGGGGTCCCGCGCGCGAACGACGCGCTCGTAGCCGGCGACGGGGAGGTCGTGGATCTCCATGGATGGCAGGAGGGACTCGGACGGTGCGAGGGTGGGCCGGACCGGCGCGAAGGAGGGGTGTCGCCGGTCGCCGCGGGAGGGGTTCCGTGCCACGGCAGCCCGCGACACGGATCGCGCGACTATAGGAACGGGTCCTGCGCCGGGCCACCTTCGCGATCGGAGCATCGAGAGGCGTTCCGCCGTGGCGGAACCCTCGCTGGCCCTGCGCGCCGCATCACTCCCAGGGCAGGCTCGTCGCCTCGAACTCGTCGCGGATGCGAGGCAGCAGTTCCTCGACCTGCTTCGCGTCGAGGCCGATCTGGTCGTAGACCTCGTGCTGGAAGCTCGGTGCGAGCGTCCCGTGCGTCGACGGCATGCCCGCGCTCCACGCGACGTGGTCCGCGAGGTGGATCAGCGAGGACAGCGAGCGGTGGAACGGGTCCTTGTCCGGCGCGTGGTGGTAGCGGATCGCGATCGTGAGGTCCTCGGGGAGGAACCACTTCACGCCGAGCACGCTGCCGACGTCGGCGTGGTTGAAGCCGAACATCTCGTTCTCGACCTCGATCTCCTGGCGCGCCGTCTGCGCCGCGACCGCGAGCGACTGCGTGTAGCCCTGCGTCGCCTTCTCGAGCAGGATGATCTTGCCGATGTCGTGGAGCAGGCCGCAGATGTAGAGGTCCTCGGCGTAGGCCGACCCGAAGCGGGCGCACTTCGTCCCGAGCACGCGTGCGGCGACGGCGGTCATCACCGAGTGCCGCCAGAACTCCATGGGCGAGAAGTGTTCGACCTCGGCGCGATGCCGGCCGAACACGCTGAAGACCGCGGCCTTCAGCGCGACCTTCTTGGTCATGCCGAAGCCCATGATCGACACCGCCAGCGCGATCGAAGAGACCCGGACCTGGAGGCCGTAGTACGCCGAGTTGACGATCCGCAGGACGTTCGTCGAGACCGACGGGTCGGTGGCGATGACGTTCGCGACGTCGTCGGAGGACGAATCCTCGGACGCGATCACCTCGTTGAGCTTGACCAGGACCTCCGGCATCGTCGGGAGCTCCATGGTCTTGTTGACCAACTTGAGGATGCTGGTGGAATTCGCGACTGCTTCGCTCATCGATCCGGTCCTCTGCGCCTTGTGACGGGAGCTATCGACGGCGCGGCGGCCAGACTTGAGACTGCGCGCCGCAGCGTCCTGGTCGGGTCCGCCGATCCACCGCCCTCCGTCCTCATGCCCTTTCCGTTCCGCGATGTCGTCTTCCTGAGCCAGCGGATCCCCCACCCGCCGGATCGGGGCGACCGCATCTCGACCTACCACATCCTCAAGCACTTCCGCGGCGCGGGGTGTCGGGTCCGCGTCGGTTGCTTCCTCGAGGACGAGCGCGACGAACGGGCCGTCGTCGAATTGCGCGGCATGGTCGAGCAGGTCGTCGCGCCGCGGATCCGACCCAGGCTGCGCCGGCTCGCCAGTCTGCGCGGCCTGCTCCGCGGTGAAGCGCTCACGCTGCCGTACTTCCGCAGCGCGGAGATCGCGCACGCGGTCACCCGCTGGATGCGCGACGACCCGCCCGACCTGATCTTCTGCTACTCGTCGTCGATGGGTCAGTACGGGCTGCCCCACCCGGGCGTCGCGCGGGTCATGCACTTCGCGGAACTCGACTCCGACAAGTGGCGGCAGTACGCGGAACAGACCGGACGACTCGGCCGCTGGATCTACGGCCGCGAGGCGACGCGCCTGCTCGAGTTCGAGCGTCGCGTCGCGCGGGCCTTCGACGCCTCGCTGGTCGTGTCCGACGTCGAGCGCGACCTCTTCGTCCGTTCGATCGAGGACGTCGTGCCCCAGGTCGTACCCAACGGCGTCGACGTCGAGCACTTCACGTCGCGCAGCGTCGCCTCCGGCAGCGGCAGCTCCAGCAACGGCACCGCGCGTGAGCCGCACTCGGTGATCTTCACCGGCGTGATGGACTACGGGCCGAACGTCGACGGCGTGGCCTGGTTCGCCGCCGCGTGCTGGCCGCGCATCCGCGCCGTGTTCGCCGACGCGCGCCTGCTCGTCGTCGGCAACCGCCCCGCGCCGCGCATCCTGGCACTCGACGGCAAGGACGGGATCACCGTCACCGGATGGGTCGAGGCGACGCCGCCCTGGTTCGATCGCGCGGGTGTCGCGATCGCGCCGCTGCGCCTCGCGCGCGGACTGCAGAACAAGGTGCTCGAAGCGATGAGCATGGGCCTGCCGGTCGTCGCGACGCCGCAAGCGGCACAGGGGCTCGGCGCCGTCGACCAGGACGCGCTGACCGTCGCGCCCGACGCCGACGCGATCACCGCCGCCGTGCTGCGCTACCTCCGCGAGCCCGCACTCGCGCGCGCCACCGGATCCCGCGCCGCGCGCTTCGTGCGCAAGCACTTCCGTTGGGAACACATGCTCGCCCGACTCGACGCGACCCTCGAGACCGTCGCCGCGCGCCGCGCCGCGCGAACGCCATGACGCGCGCGCTGACCGCGGCGGCCGTCGCACTGTCCGCGATCTGGATCGCGCTCGCGCTGGTCGTCCCCTTCGCGCGCCTGGACTACCCGTTCGAGGTCGAGTGGATGGGCGGCGCGTTCGCGGATCACGTCGCGCGGATCCTCGACGGCGAACGGATCTACGTCGCGCCGAGCGCGGACTTCGTCCCTTACCTCTACACGCCGCTCTACATGTACGCGGCGGCGGGCGTGTCCCTGGTCACGGGCGAAGGCTTCCTGCCGCTGCGGCTCACCTCGATCCTCGCGTCGATCGCGACGCTGATCCTGCTCCACCGCTTCGTGCGTCGCCGCACCGGGACGCGGACCCCAGCACTCGTCGCCTGCGGCGTCTGGTCGGCCTGCTACTTCCTCGTCGAGACCTGGTACGACGCCGAGCGCGTCGACAGCCTGTTCCTCGCCCTTCTGCTCGGTGGGCTGTCTCTCCTCGACTCCCGCCGCGGCATGGGATCCGCGGTGATCGCCGCGCTCCTGATGGTGCTCGCGTACCTCACCAAGCAGACGGCCCTGCTCCTCGTGCCGCCCTTCGCCGTGTTCGCCGCGATCCGCGCCCCGCGACGCGGGCTGGTCTTCGCGGTCGCCTTCGCGGCGCTCTGGTTCGCGGCCACGCGCGGGATGGACCGCCTGCACGACGGCTGGTTCAGCTACTACACCTGGACCCTGCCGGCGCGACACGAGTACGTCTTCCCGCCCTTCGTCGCCTTCTGGGTCACGGACTCGCGGTCGTTGTGGCCGCTGCTGATCGCGACGATCTGGCTGTTCGCGTCGCGCCTGCGACGCGGCGACGCGCGCGGCGCTCTGGCCGACGGCGCGTGGTGGGGCGGACTGCTGCTTGCAGGCCTCGCGTCGCGCATGCACGTCGGCGGCGCCGTCAACGTGCTGATGCCGACCTGGCTCGGCTTCGCGATCGTCGCGGGTCTGGCGTGGCAGCGTGGGCGCGAGGGCGGGCGCACGGCGATCGCCGCCGTGCTCGTCGCGCAACTCGCGTTCTTCGCCCTCAAGTTCGGCAACTCGGACCAGCCGCGCGATCCCGGCCTGCTCGACGTGGCGGAGTACCTCCCGAGCGACGCCGACCGCGCAGCCGGCGAGCGACTCGTGCAGCTCCTCCGCGACGCCGACGGCGACGTGCTCGTGCCCTTCCACGGCTATCTGCCGCGCATGGCGGGCAAGCGCGGCGGCGTGCACGCGATGGCACTGATCGACATCCGCGGCAGCGACGACCAGGAACTCACCGAGCGCGTGATGCGCGAGTTCTGGAACTCGGCGCGGGCGCGGCGCGCGGACCTCGTCGTCCTCGACGAGAACCTCGAGAGCATGGGCGAGCTGATCGTGCCCGGTTACCGCTTCGAGGGCCGCCTCGTCCCGGAGTCGGAGTCGGACACGTTCATGCCGCCGATCGGCCTGAAGACACGGCCGATCATGCTGTTCCGGCGCGTCGACTGAACCTGCGGGCCGGAGCGGTTGGCGCGGTTCAGCGCGGCGTCTCGCCGCCCGGCGCAGCCGGCGGCAACAGCTCGTAGATGCGTCCGTCGAAGCAGCAGGCGACGAGTTCGCCGTCAGGCAGTTCGCCGAACGATGCCAGCGTCGACGGCGCCTTGCCGATGCGCAGCACGTCGTGCTTGCCGCCTTCGCGATCCTCCTTCACCGCCCACACGTTGCAGAGCGCGAAGTCGCCGTAGACGAAGCGGCCGACGAGCTGCGGCAGGGCCGTGCCGCGGTAGACGTAGCCGCCGGTGATCGAGATGCCGTCCGCGCGCGGATACTCGGCGACAGGCGGGATCAGCTTCGCGTTCTCCTCCTGGTCGCGTTCCGCGTTCGGCGGGAAGGGATGCGTGCCTTCCATGAGGGGCCAGCCGTAGTTGCCGCCCTTCACGAGGCGATCGACCTCCTCCCAGAGGTTCTGGCCGACGTCGCCGCACCACAGCTCGCCGGTCTCCCTGTCGAAGGAGATGCGCCAGGGATTGCGCAGACCCCAGCACCAGGTCTCGCCGCGCACGCCGTCCTTGCCGGCGAAGGGGTTGTCGGGCGGGACCGCGTAGGGCTTCTCCGCGGTCGCGCCGCGCACGTAGATGCGCAGGATCTTCGCCAGCAGGGAACCGAGGTTCTGGCCGTTGCCGCCGAGGTCGTTCGCGGCGCCGCCGTCGCCGAGCGCCACGTAGAGCATCCCGTCGGGCCCGAACAGGATCGTGCCGCCGTTGTGGTTGCCCCACGGTTGCGCGACGCGCATCACGACCAATTCGCTGTCGCGGTCGGCTTCGATCGAGTCGCCGTCGCGCTTGGTCGCGAAGCGGGAGATCACGCTCTCGCGCTTCAGCGACGGGCCCGCGCCCGAGATCCGGCGCGACCAGTAGACGTAGACGAACGAGTTCGCATCGCCGAACTCCGGGTCGAAGCAGAAGCCGAGCAGGCCTTCCTCGTTGTGCCCGCCGTTGCCGGGGTGAAACGCGACGTCGGAGAGGTCGAGGACGACGCGCCGCTCCGCCTGCTTGCCGTCGCGCGGCACGCGCAGCAGCTTCCCGGTCTGTTCGAGGACCCAGTACCAGCCGTCGTCCTTCGGATGGTGGGTCAGGAAGATCGGTCGATCGAACTTCTCCTGGGCCGGGAGCGCGTCGACGAAGCGGACGAGGTCTTGTGCGGTTGCGCCGCACGTCGCGACCGAGAGTGCGATCGAGAGCGCGATCGCGGCCGGGACGCCGAGTGGGATTCGGTGCATGAGGGTCGTGGAAGGGGCTGGGGTTCTAAGCCACGACATCCCCAAAGCCCACGGTCGGCGGCGGGCGGGTCGGCGCGTAACCTCCCTGCACCCGTGATCCACGTCCAAGGGCTCCGCGTCCGCTACGGCGAGTTCGTCGCCGTCGACAACCTCGACCTGCGAGCCGAAGCCGGCCGCATCCTCGCGCTGCTCGGACCGAACGGCGCCGGCAAGAGCTCGACGATCCGCTGCATCGTCGGCCTGCAGGCGCCCGACGCCGGCTCCGTCACGGTCGCCGACCATGACGTGCGCCGCGACCCCAAGGCGGCGCGTCGCGCCGTGTCCTATCTCGCCGAAGTCACGCGCGTACACGACGCGCTCTGTCCGCAGGAGTACCTCGAACTCAAGGGCCGGCTCTTCGACCTGAGCGAAGCGACGATCGCCGCGCGCGCGGAGCCGCTGCTCGACGGCTTCGGCCTGCTCGACCGCCGACACGAACCGATGGCGGGGTTCAGCAAGGGCATGGTGCAGAAGGCCGCGCTCGCCGCGGCGTTGATCGTCGCGCCGCGCGTGCTCGTCCTCGACGAACCGCTGTCCTCGACGTCGTCGAGACCCTCGCCGACGCCGTCGCCGTGATCGACAAAGGCCAGCTCGTCGCCTGCGGCACGCTCGACGAACTCCGCGCGCAGGCCGGCTCCGGCGGCGCGCGTCTCGACCAGATCTTCCGCACACTGACCCGTTCCGCCGATCCCGCGCATCGCGCGCGGGAGATCCTCGACGCGTCCGGCGCCGGGAACTGCTGAAGCGTTCGACGGGAACGGTCGATCAAGGCGGCATGCCGCGCTCACCCCTCGCCCTCGCCCTCGCGCTCATCCTGGTGACGGCGTGCGGCGAGCAGAACGAGGATCGGGCGGCGCGCGAAGCGTTCGACGCGTTCACTGCGGCGATCCGCGCGGGCGATCGCACGAACCTGCGCGACATGCTCACGGCCGACTCGGTCCCCGCGATCGACGATCTGCTCGCGGCGCACCAAGATCGCGGCGTCGCGGTCGTCGCCGCCCGCACGCGCAGCGCGAGCCGCGTCGACCTGCGCGTCGCCGCCGCGGACGGGACGAGCACCTGCGTCGTCGTGCGCGAGAACGGGCGTTGGCGCATCGACCTGATCGAGAGCGCCGTCGCGACCCACGGCGTGACCGCCGGCGCGGGCTTCTCGGTCAGCCCGGGCGCCGACCCTCGTGCGGTGCGAGACGCCGTGCTCCGCTCGGGCGAGGGAATCGAAGCGGCCACCTCACCGCCGCGATGAGGGTGCGACTCAGGACCTCGAACTGCTCATCGCAGTCGAGGTCGAGTCCGGCTCCGCGGCAAAGACCCAGCGTTTCACCGCCGCTCCGAGCGACGCGAGCGAGATCGGTTTCGTCAGGAAGTCGTCCATGCCCGCCTCGAAGCAGCGCGCGCGGTCGCCCTCCATCGCACTCGCGGTGAGCGCGAGGATCGCGGGGCCGCGCACTCCCGGCTTCTGGCGCTGGCGGATCGCGCGACAGGCCTGGTAGCCATCCATCTCCGGCATCTGGCAGTCCATGAAGATCAGCGCCGGCTGATCGCGTTCCCAGGCCTCGACCGCGGCGCGCCCGTCGCCGACGACCTCGACCGTGCATCCGAGCCGCTCGAGCATCAGCCGCCCCACCTTCTGGTTGACGAGATTGTCCTCCGCCAGCAGCACACGCGGGCCGCTGCCGGGCGCGGCGCGGGTCATCGGAACTCCGACCGCGGGCCGCCTTCCGCCAGGCGCCGACACGCCCATGAGGCGCGCCACCGCGGCCAACATCTGCGCCTGCCGCACCGGCTTGAGCAACAGCATGGCGATGTCCGCTTGCGCGCACATCGCGTCGATGTCCGGAACGAAGCTCGACGTCACCATCCCCAAGCGGAGGCCGGCCAATGCGGGTTCGGCGCGGATCATCCGAGCCAGTTCCAGCCCGTTCGTCTCCGGCATCTGCAGGTCCAGGATCGCCAGGTCATAGGGCTCGCCGCGCATCGCCGCCGCTCGGAGGCGTTCCAACGCCGACCGTGCGCCTTCCGCCGTGTCGACCTGCTGCAGGTACGGCGCGAGCTGCCGGGCCAGGATCGTTCGGGCCGCGGCGTTGTCATCGACGCACAGCGCGCGCAAATGCCCCCACTCCGCCGAGACGACGGACCCGGTGGTCGCGTCGGCCGTCGCCACCGGCATGTGCAGTTCGAAGCTGAAGACCGTCCCCTTGCCGGGAACGCTCTCGACCGCGATGTCGCCCCCCATCGCCCGCACGAGGTGTTGGCTGATGGCCAGGCCGAGGCCGGTGCCGCCGAACCTGCGCGTGGTCGAGGCGTCGGCCTGCGAGAAGGATTGGAACAGGCGCGGGATGACGTCGTCCGGGATGCCGATCCCGGTGTCGAAGACTTCGAAGCGCAGCAGCACCTCTCCTGGACCGGTCGCGCGTGTCGTCAGTCGCAGGCCGGCCTCGCCGTGCTCGGTGAACTTGAGCGCGTTGCCGAGCAGGTTCAGCAACACCTGCCGCAGGCGCGTCGGGTCGCCGACGACCTGCTGAGGGACCTCCGGCTCGACGCTGCACGTGAAGTCCAGTCCCTTGCCCTGCGCGCGAGTCGCCAGCAGCGCGAACACGTCCTCGAGCCCGGTGCGCAGATCGAAGGGCAACGACTCGAGCTGCATGCGGCCGGCCTCGATCTTCGAGAAGTCGAGGATGTCGTTGATGATCGCCAGCAGGGACTCGCCCGAGCGTTGGATCGTCCCCAGGTAGTCGCGCTGCTCCTCCGTGACGGCGGTTCCGAGCATCAACTCGGTCATGCCCATCACGCCGTTCATCGGCGTGCGGATCTCGTGGCTCATGTTGGCCAGGAACTCGCGCTTGACGCGCGCGCTGGCCTCGGCCTCGGCCGCGGTCCGCGTCGTTCGGCGGACGTCGTCGATCAGCTCGCCGATCTTCTGGGCCATGGCGTTGAAGGAAGACGCCAGAGTGCGGATCTCGTTGCTGCCCCGAGCTTCCACGCGCACGCCGAAGTCCCCCGCTGCCAGCAGATTGGAGGCACGGGTCAACTGCTCGATCGGTCGTGCCAGCCGACCCGAGACCAAGAGGCTGACGCCGAGCGTGAGCAGCGCCGCCACGACCGTGATCCAACCCAGCGTCGTGCGCGCCTCGCGGAAGCTCCCGAAGGCCGCCTCGCGCGACTCGGACAACAGCACGATCGGCCCGTCGCCACCGGCCGGGATCGCGATCGCGCGCCGCGCTTCGCCGAGGATCTCGATCCAGAAGGGCTCGCCCGGCCGCGCCTGCGCGAGCAGACCGTGAACCAGATCCTGCGCCGCGGCGGACTCCCCCACCAGGCTGCGGCTCTCGTCGCGCCAGGCTTCGCCGGCGACACGGTTCGCCCCACAGACGAGGACCTCGCGACCCGTCACGCCCAGCAGATCGCGGGCGTAGCGCGAGTCGAGCACGTGACCCGCGGCGAGGAAGCCGACCAACTGATTGCCGACGACGACGGGCGAGATGGCCATGGCGCAGAACCCGCCCGACTCGCTCCAGATCGAAGCCGTCGTCTCGCCCTCTCGGGCCTCGGCGATCCCCGGCATCCGCGACAGATCGCGGGCCGGCGGATCGAGCTCGCCGTTCTCGGCCACGAGCCGGCCGCGGGCATCCAGCAGCAACAGCCGCTCGTGCGCGCCGAACTGCCACATCTCGCGGATCGTGTTCCGCAAGGTGCGTGCGTCGAACGCGGGAGCCGCGAGCGCGGCTTTGAGGTATGGCGCCTCGCTCAGCGAGCCGACGGTGGTGCTCAGCAACTCGTCGTGCAAGTGCAGGAAGCGCTCATACGCGGTCTTCGACTTGGTCAGGTCCGCGTCGATCTCGAGCACCGCCGAACGACCGACGGCATCGTCGAGCGCCAGCATGGTGACGCCCAAGGTCCCCAACAGGACGCCGAGCATCCACAGCAGGAACTCCGCGCGCAGCGTCCGATTCTTCATCAGTACTTGTCGCGGTAGGGCCGGCCGAACTTGTTCTTGTGCTTGATGGTGACGCCGGTCTCCTGGACCACGATCGAACGCCGCGCCGGAACGCCGCCCGAGAGCACGATCTCCTCGCGCGTCTCGCCGCCGTGCTCGTGCCAGGTGCGCAGCACATGGCTGCCGTCCGGGACGCCGCTGATCACAAAGCAGCCGAGCCGGTCGGTCAGTCCGAAGCACGGGTTCCCGAGCACGATGATGGTCGCCGCCATCTGCGGGTGCATGTTGCAATACACCTGCACGAGCCCGGTCCTCGCGAAGACCAACGAGCTGTTCTTGCCGGGACCGTAGGAGCCCAGATCGAACGGCTGCGTCTCCGAGAGCGAGAACACGTTGTGGTAGATCACGTCGTCGTTGGGGAACTCGACCGTGCTTCCCGCGAGGACCGGCAACACGCGTGGTTCGAAGCGCACGTCGATCTGCGTGATCCTTGGATTGCGCCGGGGCAGATCCCAGGAGCGGACCAGATTCGTGCCTTCGAGGAACACCAGCACGTTGGAGCGGTCCACGCGCCGCGAACCGTCGGCGGCGACGATCGCGACCTCCCCCGAGACGGTGTTGTCCCGCGCCGGCAGTGTCCCGCGGTCGAAGTCCTCGGCCCGGAAGCGCACGTGACAGGCGACGCAGGCACCGCGCAGTTCCTCCAGCGCCTGCCTCGCCGCGGGGACCTGCCCCGCACCCGCCAACTCGGCGATCTCCGCAGCCAGCGAGCGCACCCGACCCGCACCGGCGTCGAAGAGGTCGCGCGCTTCGACGTTGCGGTGCGGTCGGACCGACGCGATGCCGGCGCCACGATCGGACAGCGCCGCCGCGCGCGACCGGGCCGCGAGGGCATCGCCTTCGGCGAGCGCCGTTTCCAGTGCACGGAACTCCTTCGCCATGCCCGGCATCACCGACTCCGACTGCTGGTCGGTCTCACCCGCCTGGGCGCGGGATCCCGCGGGCAGCGGGACGGGGGCCAGGGAAACCACGAGCAGCAGACCTGCGATCACGGACGGGTCGCTCGTCATCGGTGCATCCTCAGAACCAGACCACCAACTGCAGGCCGACGAAGAGGCGTTCGTCGGCCGACGGCCTCAGCGGGGAAGCATCGATCACCTCGAAGGCGTCGCGCCCGACTTCGAGTTTGACCAGCGTGCGCGGATTGGGCTTCCAGCCCAGTCCGACCGAGATGCGCCGCAGGCGTTTGGCGTCGAACCCATAGGCCACGTTGCCGTCGGCCAGCGTCTTGCCGTCGAAGTGGTAGCCCTCGCCGGCGTCGTAGGTGCCGATCTCGCTCCAGCGCGCCACGGCGTAGAAGCCGCCCGAGAAGTCCCAACGCGGCTGCACCGCGAACCAGGTCAGGTCGCGGTCGAAGGCGTCGATCGGATCGTCGACGTGAGCCTGGCCGAAGGAACCCGCAAGCGTGCCCTGCCGGAGGAAACGCCAGCGGGTGTCGAGTTCGAACAGCGTGGCGTCGACCTTCGTGCTCGGGCTGTCGCCGAGAACCGATGGCTGGCCCGCCCCGGAACCGACCGGCACGAAGTGACTGCCGCCGAACTCGAACGCGCTCTCACCCGCGTCGCCGTTCTTCATGAGGCTCGCGCTCAAGTACAGGTCCTCGCAGGGACTCCCGTAGAGCTTGGCCGTCAATGCCTTGGCCGGGTCGTCCTCGATGCTGCGTCCGTCGGTGCCGTCGGTGATCGATGCCACCCAGCCGACGCCGGCGTACGACCCGTAGAGCAGCAAGCCCTCGTCGAAGCCGTACGGATAGCCCGCCGAGTTGGAGATCAGCGGGTTGTCCGTCGCGTCCTGCCAGAGGTACTCCTCCCCGAACGGGATGTCGATGCGACCCGCCTTGAGGCCGACCGCGTTGCCGTCGTCGTCGGACCAGAGGTTGCTGAAGTGCGCGTAGACCTCACCGGTGCGGATGTACTTGGCGCCGTCCTGCCCGAGCCGGTTGGTCTGCACCTCGTAGAAGAAGGACAAGTTCTCCCAGGCGTGAGCCTCGACGAACAACGATGCCTCCTGGATCAGGAAGCCGCCGTCGGGACGCGTGCCGTCGTCACCCGTGTCGAGGAAGCCGACGGCGCCGAAGCCCCACAGGTCGAAGGTCTCGTACCAGGCCCGCGACAGCGGATCCTGTGCGGCCTCGCCCGAGATCGACGACAACTGCCGGTCGCCGAGATCGACGTTTCCCGATGCCGGTGCCTGCTTCTGTCGCTCCAGTTCCTCGACGCGCTGGCGCAGCGCATCGAGTTCGGCGCGATCACGCGCGCGGGCCGGCGGGTCGATCTCCTGCCCAAGGGCGGTTGCGCAAAGACAGAGGGAGAAGGCGAGGATCCTCGGTGCTTGCCTGCGGTGTGACATCGGTCGGCCGGCGACCGCGAACTGGGTCGTTCCCCCGCCTTTCGACGCGAGCGCCCTGCTCCTGGATCAGGTGTGACCCGCAGACCCCACGCGGCGCAAGTCCGGTTGCATACAGCAGTTGCTTCGCGCCCGACGCCGCCCGATTCGCCTGGCGGTGACCGGACATCGGCGTCGTCCATCCGTGCACGCGCGCGGGACGCCGTGCTCGGGTCCGCCGCCGGGACCCGCTAACCTGCGGGCTCGTATCCCGCGCCCTCACCATGACCGACGTACTGAAGACCCTCATCATCGGCTCAGGCCCCGCCGGCTACACCGCCGCGATCTACGCCGCCCGCGCCAACCTCGCACCGGTCGTCCTCGCCGGCAACCAACCGGGCGGCCAGCTCACGATCACGTCCGACGTCGAGAACTACCCCGGCTTCCCCGACGGCGTGATGGGCCCCGAACTGATGGAGATGTTCAAGCGCCAGGCCGAGCGCTTCGGGACGAGGGTCGAGCATGAACTAGCCGAGAAGGTCGACTTCGGCTCGCGGCCGTTCACCGTCCACAGCAGCGCCGACAAGGTCTACCGCGCGCAGACCGTGATCGTCGCGACCGGCGCGTCGGCGCTGTACCTCGGCCTGGAGAACGAGAAGAAGCTGCAAGGGCGCGGCGTGTCGGCCTGCGCGACCTGCGACGGCTTCTTCTTCAAGGGCAAGAAGGTCTTCGTCGTCGGCGGCGGCGACTCGGCCTGCGAGGAAGCGAGCTTCCTCACCAAGTTCGCGCGCGAGGTGCATCTGGTCGTCCGTCGCGACGCTCTGCGCGCGAGCAAGATCATGCAACAGCGCGTGCTCGAGCATCCGAAGGTCACCGTGCACTGGAACACGCACGTCGTCGACGTGCTCGACGTCGCCCAGGGCAAGGTCACCGGTCTGACGCTCGAGGACACGGTGAAGAAGACCCGCCACCGCGCCGACGCCGACGGTCTCTTCCTCGCGATCGGCCACCGCCCGAACACCGAGCTGTTCAAGGGTCAGCTCGAGTTGGACCCGGTCGGCTACATCAAGACGGTGCCGGGGAAGACCGCGACGAAGATCCCCGGCGTCTTCGCCTGCGGCGACGCGCAGGACAGCTACTACCGCCAGGCGATCTCGGCGGCGGGCACCGGCTGCATGGCCGCGATCGAAGCCGAGCGCTGGCTCGAGGCGCAGCATCACTGAGAGGAGCGCCGGGAAGGGTTCGCTACCATCCGCCGCGATGGCCGACGCCGGACGCCCCTACTCGCCGCAGGAACGCCGACTCCTCGCTCGACACTTCTCGCAGGTCGATCCGCGGCCGCACGCGGACGTGTTCGTCGTGCGCAACCTGCCGGGCGAGGTCGCGGCGACGCTGAACGGGGTCTACTCGCGCAGCCCGCTGTCGATGCGCGACAACTTCCTCGAGCGGTTGAAGAAGGGGCTCGAGCTCGCGGGGAAGGACTTCGACGCGACGGTCGACGCCGACGCGGATGCGGGCAAGGACGTGCTCAGCGAACTGATGGCCGACCGCAGCGGCCAGTTCCTCAAGACCTACGCGATCGACCACGGTCACAACTCGCTGCGCGAGGGTTCGGTCGTGCACCTCGCCGTCGAGCGCGTCTCACAGCTCGTCACGCGCTTCGTGCAGCGCGAACGGCGCTGCAGCTTCGAGGAGTCGTCCACGCGCTACATCTCGTTCGGCGCGGAAGATCACTGGCGCGATCCGGACGTCGTCGCGCAGGGCGGCGAGTGCCTGACGGCCTACGACGAGATCCTGAAGATCACGTTCGGGCTCTACGCCGAGCTGAGCGATGCGCTGCTCGCGTTCCTCAGACGCACGCGGCCGCTCTCCGCCACTGAGAAGGAGGCGCCGTGGCTGCGCGCGCTCAAGGCCGAGGCCTTCGACGCCGCGCGCTATCTCCTCACGCCCGCGATCCAGACCAAGTGGGGCATGGTCGTCGACGCCCGCACCCTGAGCGACGTCGTCACCGAGCTGATGAGCCACCCGCTCGCCGAGTTCCGGCTCGTCGGCGAACGGCTGCGCGACGAAGGGCGCAAGGAGCTGCCGACGCTGCTTGCGCACGCCGGGCCCAACGCGTTCCTGCGCGCGCAGTACGACGTGCTGCCCGGGCTCGCGGCCGAACTCGGCGGCGGGAGCGAACATGGTCCGCAGCGGCCGCGCACCGAGTTGATCGCGTACGACCGTCGCATCGACGTGCGCCTGCTCGCGTCGTTGGTCTACGAACACGACGACCGGCCGCTCGCATCGATCGAGCGCGCCGTGGAGGGCCTCGTGCCCGCCGAACGCATCGCACTCCTCGACCGCCTGCTCGACCAGCGCGGCCCACGCGACGCGCTGCCGTTCGCCTTCGAGGGCGCCGCTCCCTTCGAGTTCGAGTGCTTCGTCGACTTCGGCGCGTACCGCGACATCGGCCGGCATCGCAAGGGCATGCAGCAGCAGCAACGGCTCACCACCGCGCACGGCTACGTCGTGCCGCCGTTGATCGAGCAGGCCGGGCTCGAGGAGCGCTACCGGGCCACGCTCGACCGCGTCGCGGCGCTGTGGCCGTCGATCGCCGCGCGCTTCCCGCTGCAAGCGGGCTACGTCGTCCCCTTCGCGTTCCTGCAACGCGTGCGGATCGCCTTCGACCCGCGGCAGGTCGGCTACTTCGTCGAACTGCGTTCAGGACCCGAGGGCCACTTCGCCTACCGCAAGGTCGCGCTCGACATGCAGGAGCACGTCGAACGCGTCGCGCCGGTCTTCGCGCACTACGTGCGTGCGCAGAAGGGCGAGGCTTTCCTCGGCCGCATGCAGGCGGAGCAGACGGCGGACGAGCGCCGTCTCGACCGCATGCGGCGCGCGGGCGACGTCCGCGACGTCAGTTCTCCCAGCCCGTGACGATCGAGCCGTAGCCCTGCCAGAACACGAAGTCGCCGAAGTCGGTCGTGCCGCTGGTCCACACGCCGACGGTGCTCGTCGCCATCGCCATGCCCGGGACGGGCGGCTGCGGGTACTGCGCGAGTTGGTGACCCTGGCTGCCGGCGAGACCGAAGATCGGCTCGTTCGGGTCGAAGGCCCAGGCCTGCAGATGGAGATCGAGGCCGCCGACGTAGCTCGCCTGGTGCGGCAGGTCGAAGCGCCTCTCCAGGTAGCCGCCGGCGTCGGACATGCCCATCGGCACCGAGATCTCGCCGGTCGACATGATGTCCGCGCAGAGGCCCGGCAGCGTGAACTGCGGATTGGCCAGCCCGAGGTTGAGGATCACCGGTTGGGCCGGGGGCGCATGTTCGACCGACGTGCGCAGGCTGGTGTCCTGCTCGGCGAAGACCCACCACTGGGCGCCGAGGTGCATCTCGTTCACGCCGTCGGGGCGACAGCCGGTGCCGGTGTCGGGGCCGACCCACACGTAGAAGGCCTGATCCTCGTGCTTGTCGACCGGGTGCCGCGAGTCGTTCGGCGACGAGCTCTGGTAGCCGAGGATGTTGAAGACCATCGCGTCGACGCCGTCGTAGTCGAACGGCACGTCGAAGGGCAGGCGGAACGTGAACGCCGCCGGTGTGGTCGAGGGCACCGCGGTCCAGTCCGGGATGTTCGTCGGCTTCGGCGTGTAGACGATCACCCATGGCGTCGTCAGCACGTCGTTGACGTCGGCGAAGTCGCCGCGCTGTACGAGGCCGTAGTCGCCGTGCGCCATGCGCATGCCGATGCGCGTCGTCCGCGCGACCGCTCCCGGTTCGAACGCTCGCTGGTCGCGCCGCCAGTGCGCCGCGCGGATCGCCGCCCGCGCGGTGCCGATCTGCGTCGCGTCGATCGCCATGTGCTGCGTCGATTGCTGAGGATCCTGCGACAGGCCGATCCAGCCGTCGTCGCTGCTGTTGCCCTCGGTGGTGAAGAAGTTCGACGGCGACGTGAAGGTCGGGGCTTGCGCGGCGGCCGCGGCCGCGATCAAGCTGGCGGTGAGGACGATCCTCTTGGCGTTCATCGGGAGACCTCGTGAGTTCGGGGGGTTCATCCACCGATTGCCACGACACGCGCCGATCTGACGACGAGGTCGGAAGTCCCCTCTCACCGCAACAACACGTCCACCGCCGTCGACGGACGGCCGCTCAGATCGCCGAAGTCCGGTCTCACCCACGCGGCGAAGGTCAGACGCCTTCCCGCGAGGACCAGCGGCAGCATGGCGGCGCCGCTGAGGTCGAGGCGGGCGCGGGCGCGGCCGTTGGGGTCGAGGGTGCCGAGGAAGCCGCTGAGTTCCGGCGACCAGACGAGCATGCCGAAGACCTCGGTCAGTGGATCGACGACGAGCGGCAGCACGCCGCCGGGGAGCACTGTGCCGGGGCTCTGGCCGGTGACGCTCGCCGCGAGGAAGTAGTGCCAGCCGGCGTGCGCGGGATCGCCGTCGAGCTCGAAGTCGATCGGCGACGGGGCGTCGAGATCGAGCGAGGAGACGGCGGCGCCCAGCGAGAGGGTCGGCGCGGCGCGGAGCGGCACGTCGAGCCAGGACGCGGCGAGGCCCGCGCCGTGCAGCACGTCGACGTTCGACGCGGTGAACATCGGCACGGTGATCAGGCCGCGCAGGTGCGGCGCTTCGGTGAGCCAGAGGTTGCGCAGGACGAGGCGCAGGGTCGTGCCGGCGGGTAGGCGCGCGGAGATCGGCGACAACACGACGTCGAGTTCGAGGGCCTGCTGCGGCGTCGCGTCGAGCACGCCCTTCCCGCCGTGCGCGAGCATGACGAACTCGGAAGCGCCGGGCAGTCGCGCGAGCAGCACCGCCGCGATCGAGAAGCGCGGCGCGTCGGACACGACGGCGAGGTGCGCGCGCGGCGCACCAAAGACGTGAGCCGGAGCGACGAGGTCGACGTCGAACGCGCGCTCGCTGAGCGGGATCTCGGCTAGCACGGTCGCGAGTTCGCGCGACGACGGGTCGCTCAGCCAGCGCGCCGCGTCCAGGCCGGCCTGCACCGCATGCGTGATCCGCGTGGCGATCCCGACCGTGCTCGGCTCGACGTCGCTCAAGGCGCCGTCGCTCGTGGTCCAGAGGCGCCGCGGCGCGGCGTCGAGCGAAGCGTCGAAGTCGTGGTGCCAGAGCGAGGTGGCGTCGGTCAACACCGCGGGATCGAGCGGCATCGCCGCGGACACCACGCGCGCCTCGTTCTCGACGCCGTTCGGCTCGTCCCAGAGGAAGCGCTCGAGCCAGCGGACTTCGAGGTCGGTCCATTGCCGATCCTCCGCCGCGTTGTAGGGGACGCCGTGACCGTTGGTCGACGCGACGAATCGCCACGGCGTGCCGGGCGGCAGTCGGCGGAGTCCGTCGAGCGCGAAGCCGGCATCGCTGATCGCGTCGTGCCACGCACTCTGGTACAGCACGGGCACCGCACTCGTCGCCAACCGGCCCTCGATCTCACGGCCGGGATCGGCGCGGAGCGCGGCGTCGAGACCGAGCGGATCCTGCGCGAGGAGGTGCTGCCGCCACAGCGACGCGTGCGCCGCATCGACCGCGTAGAGCTGCGTCATCGGATCGAGCGTCGCCGTGTCGAGCGCGATCGCGCTGAACAGGGTGCCGCCGCGCAGCGCGTGGCGGATCGGTTCGGCGGCGAAGGCGGAGCCGACGACGCAAGCGATCGCGGGGAAGTCGATCGCGCCGCGCCCGGCGACCTCGAGTTCGCTGCCCGAATGCGCCGCGGCCATCCAGGCGTGCACGCCGCCCTGGCTCGTTCCGATCACCGCGACACGCTCCTGCGACACGACATCCGAATGCGCGCGCCGCACGTGCTCGATCTGCTCGGCGAGGTCGAAGCACTCCGCGCCGCCATAGATCGTCGTGCCGGTGCTCTGGTTGTGGAACCGCGTGCTCGCCTGCCCGCGGACGTCGTAGGCCCACACCGCGAGGCCGAGCCGCGCGAGTCGCTGTTGGAAGGCGAGGTCCTGCTCGCGGTTGGCGCCGAGGCTGTGCACGCGCACGACGAGGGGCCAGCCGCAACCCGGTGCCGTCGCCAGCGGTTGGATCAAGCGACCTTCGGCGAGCACGCCGTCGCGATAGGTGACGAACTCGACGGGCAGCGTCTCGGTCGGGAACCCGGCGCGCGGCGGCGCGGGCCGCGGACACTGCCCCGCGAGTGACGCCGCGAACGCGAAGACGGCGAGTCTCTCGATGTGGATCACGGGAGGCGGTCGTCGTCGCGGGTCGCGGGATCAGGCCGGCGCAGGCGGGCGGGATGGTAGTGCTTGGCGCCACAGTTCCAGCCAGTCACCTGCATCGGACGGAACCCCGCAGCGGATCGAGCGCTCCTGCACGCCGAGCGCGAGGATCGCGTCGCGCGCCGCGGCATCGGCGACCACGACCGTCCGCGCGACGCCGAGTCCCTGCGCGAGCATGTCGAGCCGGTTCAGGAAGGCGGTCCGGTGCGGGAACGGCGAGAGGCCGCGCAGCGGACGACAGAGTGCCGCCGCCATCGACGCCGCGCCGCCGAGTCCGTCCGCGCTGCGCGTTCGGCAACAGCGCGCGCAGCGCAGCGCGTCGTCCCACACCATGCAGCGCTCGCCGCGCGCGTCGATCATCGTCTTGCGATGACAGAGCACCGGCTCGATCGGCGCCGCGAGCACGACCACCGGCACGCCGAGCCGATCGGCGAGCCAGGGCAGGAGATACGAGTAGGCGCCGCCGAAGCCATGCACGTGGACGAGATCGCACGGTGCTTCGCGGAGCGTCTTGCACAGCGCACGCTCGCGCGGCGCATCGGTGAGCCAGGCTTCGACGCGACGAAACCGCGGCGCACGGGATCCTGTCGTGATCCGTTCGATGCGATCGTCGGCCGGCAGCCCGCCGTCGTCCGCCGTTCCGAGCCAGCTCACGCGCTCGCCGGCCGCGACGGCCGCCCGCGCGAGTCCCGCGAGCACGGTGCGCGCCGACCGTGCGTCGCCGTCATCGCCGCGGGGACCGATCAACAGGACGTGCATGAGCCCATAGTCCACCGGATCCTCGCGTCCTGCGAGGATCCGGTGGACGGTGGGCCCCGGCCACGAGAGCGGTCGAGGTCGGCGCAGAGGCGCGAAGTGGCGCAATGCGCCACCCCGGTCGCGGCGCCGCCGGCCCTCGACAGTCACACCTTCGTGTCGTCGCCGAGCGTCGAATCGTTCGAGAGGTCCCCGTCGTTCATGGCCCGGTCAGCGCAATCCGTGCCGACGTATCACTGCTCGGTGAAGTCCGTCTTCTTGTCATCGAGCAGCCAGGCGTCGCCGAGGTACTTCAGCACGACGCGCCCGAAGCGCGGATCGATCCGCTCGCGCACGGGACGGATCACGACGCCTTCGCGGATGTGTTCGTCGCCGTAGGTCGTCTTGCCGGCGCTGTGGCGCTTCACGACCTCGATGTCGAGCGGACCTTCGAACAACACGGGGACGGCGGGCACGGCGAACTTCGCGAGCACGTCCTTCAGGTCCGGCCAGTCGAGGTACCTGCCGTCGACGAGCAGGTCGAACGCGGCGAACCCGAGTTCGCTGCGGAACCCGTAGTGGAACGACTGGATGCCGCGGCCGAAGACCTCGCCGAACAACACGACCTGACGGTGACTCGCCGCGAAGTGTTCGAGCAGGCTCGTGACGGCGTTCGACGAGAACGGCATCCAGTAGGTGCTGCGCCGCAGTTCCTCGGGCGGCGGGGCCTTGCGCCGCACGCCCATCGAACCGGCCATCCGATCGCCGTCGACGATGCCGACCCGGCAGTTCGTGCCGTGCACCTTCTCGGTCAGCACCACCGTTTCTCCCGCCACGAGCGCGTCGGGGAAGTTGCGGAGGTTCTCGATGTCCGTGTAGCGGGGGAACAAGGGATCGTCGGCTTCGGCGTCGCCCGCCATCGGCCGCACCGGCGGCTCGAACTTCGTCACGCCGTAGTGCGAAGCGAGATCGGTTCCGACCGGCACCTGGGGATCGTCGGGCGCGACGAGGAATCCGAAGCTCGGCTCGCCGCGCAGCCGCGCGCACTTCACCCGGCCCTTCTGGAGGTACTGCGTCACGCCGAAGCGGTCGCTGTGCTCCTGCGGCACGATCGCGTCGGGCGGGAAGTAGACGACTTTGTCGCCCGCGCGATGGCGGCCCTTCGGCACGACGACCTGCCAGCCGAGCACGCGCGCGATCTCGAGGCGATCGGCGCCGGGATGCGGAGCGATCGTGTCGATCGTGGTGACGGGGACGATCAGGGAGCTCGCCATGGGGCGGCGACGATCGGTCGCGCGCCGCCGCAGCGCAAGCTCCCCGACGCGATCACCGGCGCCTCGCCGTCCGCAATCTTGGAGGTAGCATCGCGACCGACGATGCAGTTCAGGACGGCCCTCTCGACCGCGCGCGATCCGGATGCCGCGTGCGACGAAGCGATCGCTTCGCTGCGCGCGGCGTTCGGCGAGGCGTCGCCCGATCTCGTGCTCGCCTTCGCGACGCCGAAGCTCGGCGACCTCGACCGGATCCCGGCGCGACTCGCCGCGGCGTTCCCGTCGAGCGCGATCGCCGGGTGCTCGGGCGGCGGCGTGATCGGCGCAGGTCACGAGATCGAAGAGACGGCCGGCCTCACCGTGCTCGCCGGCCGACTGCCGCGCTGCAAGGTCGAAGTCCGCGTCCTCCAGCAGCAGGACCTGCCCGATCCCGACGCGCCGCCCGGCGCGTGGCATGCGCTGTTCGCGACGCCGCACGACCGGATCCGCGGCCTGCTGGTCCTCCCCGATCCGTGGCGCTTTCCGGTCGCTGCGCTGCTCACCGGACTCGACTACGCCTTCCCGAACGCGCCGAAGATCGGCGGACTGGTCAGCGGCGGCGAGCAGGCGGGAACACAGCGCGTGTTCGCGGGGGAAACGTCGCTCGACCAGGGTGCGGTGGTCGTCGCGTTCTCCGGCGAAGTGATCGTCGAGGCGGTGGTCGCCCAGGGTTGTCGGCCGATCGGTCGCGCCGGGACCGTGACCGCAGGTTCGGGTCAGGACCTCGTCACGGTCGACGGCCAGCCGGCGCTCGCCTTCCTCAAGGCGCAGATCGACTCGCTCGACGAGAGGGAGCTCGAGATCATCCGCAGCTCGCCGATGTTCATCGGTCTCGCGATGGACCCGTTCGCCGCCGATGCGCCGGACGAGGGCGAGTACCTGATGCGGAACATCGTCGGACTCGATCGCAAGCGCGGCAGCCTCGCGATCGCCGGCCGGCCGTCGGTCGGTCGCAAGATCCGCTTCCACCTCCGCGACCGGGACGCGAGCGAGACCGACCTCCGTCGCTCGTTCGCGCGCGTGCCCGCGTCGCCGAAGCCGGCGGCGGCGCTGTTGTTCGCCTGCCTCGGCCGCGGCGTCGGGCTCTACGGCGACGCCGACCACGACACGCGGGCGTTCCTGAGCCACTTCGGCGACGTCCCGATTGCGGGGTTCTTCTGCAACGGCGAGATCGGGCCGATCGGAGCGAACACCCATCTCCACGGCTACACGTCGGCGTTCGCGCTGATCCGCCGCCCGAGCCAGGGCTGAATGCGCAAGGTCGGACTGCTGCTCCGCACCTGGCTGCTCCTCGACTTCTTCGGGGACGCGCGCGAACCGGGACGCGAGAGCTCGGCGCTCACGTCGTCGATCTTCGGCCAGTCGTTCCTCGCGTTCGCGCTCGCCGCCGTGGTGTTCGAACCGAGCCTGTCGCTCGAACGCTTCGCGGCGTTGAACCTGTCGCTGTCGACGCTGCTCGTCGGCGTCGCCGCGCTCGCCGATCCCGACCGCGAAGCGCGACGTCTCGCCGACCGCCAGCTCTTCGGAACCGCGCCCTTGGGTCGCGTCACGCTGCCGCTCGCGCACGCGCTGCACGGACTGCTGCGCACGGCCCTGCTCGCGCTGGGCATGGCGATCCCGCCGGCGGTGCTCTGCGCGTTCCTCGTGCAGGGCTCGGCGATCGTCGTGCCCGCCTACCTCGCGCTCGCCGTCGTGCTCGCCGCGTTGCTCGCCGGCGCCTTGCAGATCGCGATCCGCGCGACGGCGCGCGGCTTCGGGGCTCTGCGCGCGGCGCTCGCGGCGGGGACCTTGCGCGCGCTGCTGCTCGGCCTCGGCTTCGCGGGCTTCATCGTCGGCCTCCCCGCGCTGCGCGGCGGACGCGACGCGTTGCCGTTCGCGGAGCTCGCCTGGGCCTGGCCGCCGTTCTGGGCGGCGCGTTGGCTCGCCGATCCCGCCGCGATCGACGCCGCGCTGGTCCTGCTCGCGATCGCGCTCGGGCTGTTCGTCCTCGACGGCCTGGTCGGCGACGCGATCCGCACCGGACACGGAACGATACGTCGCCCCTTCCCGCCGATCGCCCGCCTGCACCGGCACCTCGCCGGCGAGGGACCGCTGCGCGGCGTGACCGCGTGGACGTCGGCGATGTTGTTCCGCAGCGCGGCGTTCCGTGCGCGCGTGCTGCCGCTCGTCGGGATGCCGGCGGCGATGTTGGGGTTGACCTTCGCCGGCGAGGATCGCTCCGGCCGCGAACTCCTGCTCGGCATCGCTCTGCTGATGCCGGCGATGGGCATGCCGTTCCTCGCGGCGTTCCTGCCGCGCGCCGAGCAGGACGGCGCTTCGCTCGTGTTCGCGACCTGTCCCTACGACGCGCGCGCCCGCGTGCTCGCGCGCGAGGGGGCGTTGCTCGCGCTCGTGATGTACGTCACGACGCCCGTGCTCCTCGTCGCGCTGCCCTTCGTCGCGTGGTCCGGCGCGTCGGTCCTCGCCGCGCTCGATCTCGTCGCCTTCGCGATCGGGCTCTCGGTGTTCGCGACTGCCCACGCCGTGCGCGACCTCGACGCGATCGCCTTCACCGCGACCGACGACGATCCCCGCGGCCTCGACCCCGGCCGACTCTTCCTGCCGACGCTCCTTCTCGCTGGCCTCGGCGCCGGCTTCGCGACCATCGCGGGCAGCGCCTGGTCGAGCGCGATCGCCGTCCTGGTGCTGCTGGCGGCCTGGCGACGACTGCTCTCCTGCCGGTCGCGCGCCGCGGAGCTGCCCGCATGACTGACCGCCCCGCGCGCCGCCTCGCCGGCGAGTTCCGCGCTCTGCTGGTCCTCTACGCGGCGATCGCCGTCCTCCCCATGCTGCTGGGCTGGTGCAGTTCCTGAGGGTTGCCGGCCTCTTCGGTGCTGCCTATCGTGCGCCCCTTCCCTCAGTCCGGAGGACCCATGACGAACCTCGATTCGACGGGGACGTCCCGCGCGGCGCAGCCGCCTCGCGGCGCCAAGCACAACGCGGACCACGCGACCCCCGGGTCGGCCACGGCGACCCGCGAACGACCTGAAGCGAAGGAGAGCGACGACCTCGACGGCCGCAGCGGCCGTCGGACCAGCCCCGACCCGCTCGTCGCGACCGATCGGTACCGGTTGACGATGCCGTTTGCGGATGAGGTGTGACTTGACCGCGCGCGGAGTCCGCCGCGCGCACGAGTGGACCAGCGCGGAGTCGTCGAGATGAAGGTGATCCGGAACGACACGCCTGACGCCCTCGAGTTGTTCGGCGCCGACGGAAGGGTCCTGGCCCTCGCGCCGTTCGAGACGCGGAGCTCGGAGAAGGACGACGACGGCTTCGACTTCGCGACCGCGAAAGAGGCCGGCATCGTCAGCACGTGGACCGAGACGCCGAGCGACGTCGTCGAGAAGACCATCAGTCTCGCGTTCGTCCTGGCGTTCGCCCTCGTGATCGTCGCTGCGACGATCACTTCGCCGGACGACATCGACGACAAGTCCTGGCCGGTGAGGAATCCCGGCCTCACCTGGCTGATCGCGGCCGGCCTCTACGTCGTGATCGTCACGGTGACCGCGATCGTCCAATCGGGAACGCCCCGCGCACTGGGACGGATCGCGTCTCAAGCCGTCAGCCTGGGGGGCATCCTGGCGATCGGCGTCGGACTCCCTGCCGCGACGATCTACTGGTTCGGGAGCGGCTCGGAACTCTTGCGCGGTGCCTCGCCCGAGGCCTTCGTCCGGATCGTCCAGCTGGCGTTCATCGCCACGGCTTCGCTCCTGCCGAACCTCCTGTTCTTCCTCTTCGATCGCTACCGGCTCGAGACGATCCGGACCCAGCTCTACCGTGACCTGTTCCGCCTCGACCGTCGCCTCCGCTCCCGGGCCGACGTCAACGCGCGCTACGGCGCGCAGATCAACGAGACGTTCGGCCCCGAGAGCGAGGGCCGCGGGAGACTCGCTCCGGGCACCCGCTGGCCGGTGCTGCTGTGCACGTTCGTGATCACGCTCGGGTGGATCGTCGCCTTCATGCCGGTCGGACCGGTGGGCGCGGCAGCCCTGCGCTCGCCGTTGACGCCGAACCCCGTCGCGCCGGTCTTCGGGTTCCTGGGCGCGTACTTCTTCGCGCTGCAACTCATCGCTCGCCGCTACGCGCGCGGCGATCTCAAGCCGAAGGTCTACGGCTACATCACGATCCGCATCTTGACGGTCGCGGTGCTGTGCTGGGTCCTCGACGCGATGACCTCGTCCGCCGACGAGCATTGGCTCACTCTCGTCACGGCGTTCCTGATCGGAATCGTCCCGGAGGCGTTGTTCACGCTCCTGCGCGAGAAGGTCAGCGGGCGCGGATCCATGGTCCCGGAGGCGGAGAAGCACCCGCTCACGAAGCTCGAGGGCATCGACCTCTACGACCGGGCACGGTTGGAACAGGAAGGGATCGTCAACGTCGAGAGCTTCGCTCACACCGACCTGATCGGCCTCGTGCTCGAGACGAGGATCCCGGTGCCGCGCCTCGTCGACTGGATCGACCAGTCGATCCTGTATCTGCACGTCGTCCTGGACTCGTCCGACGAGGGTCGCGCGAGCCTGCGCACCTTCGGGGTCCGAACCGCGTCGGACCTGCTCGTCTGCTGGGACGCCGCAGCGAAGCGCAACGAACTCGACGCGTTCAAGAAGCTGCTCTCGCCCGACGGACCGCCCTACCGACTCGAGGTCGTGCGTGACGCGCTGCTCGACGACGAGTGGCTGCATCGAGTGCTCGACTGGCGCAACGACTCGCGAGACACGCCGCGGCGACTCGACCTGACCCCGAACAGCCTCGACGGCAAGCTGCACTGGGCGAGGAACCTGATCGGGTTGAATCGCTACCGCGAGGCGCAGCGCGAGCTGGAGAAGGCGCTCGAGATCCGGGACGACCCCCGCGTCCGCGTGGAACTCGCGCGGCTCCTGGGTCAGGTCCCGGTCCCTGCGATGCGCAATCTCGGCCAGTCCCGCGAGCACGCCCGGCACGCGTTCGACCTCGGCAAGGACGACGCCAGATCCGCAAGCTCGCCGTCGAGGAAGGGGCCCGCGGCGTCGCCAACCCGACCGCAGTTGCAGGGTGAGGACCGCGGCGATCCGCTCGATGCGCGACTGCCATGCACCGAATCACGGGCATCACCAGCTTCACCGGACACCGGCAGAATCTCCGCCAGCACTCCCGCCAGGTCCGAGAGACGGGACGACCGCTCTACGTCACGACGAACGGCCACACCGACGCGGTCGTCCTCGGTCCGGAGGCGTACGACGCGCTCGCCGAGCGGATCGCGATGATCGAGCGAGGCATGGACGACGTGCGAGCGGGTCGGACTCGCCCGATGAAGCCGGCCTCGAAGCGATTGGCGAAGGAGCTCGGCGTGAAGTTGCGTCGATGACGACGTACACGGTCCAAGTGACCGATGCGGCGTGGCGCGCGATCCGGGTCGAAGCGCGATACATCGCGGTGGAGGAGCGCCAGCCGTCCACGGCGCAGCGCTTCGCGAGAACCGACGACGAGCACAGTCCCCTGCGACGTCCCCCTCGAGATGTGCTGCCCCCTTCCGGTCCTTCTCGTCTTCGCGGTGGTCGCGCTGTCCATGGCCTACGTCGTGTTCAGCAAGGGCGGCATCTGGTCGCGCGCGGGGGTCGTCCTTGCTGCCGCCCTCGTCGGCCTCGAGATCGTGGTGGTGTGCCTCGACGCAGACTGGGGTCAATCGGACGGCGCGGCATCTCTCGTCCTCGTGCTCGCGGCGGCACTCGTCGCGTCGGGAGTCGCTGCCGACCGATTGCGCGACCCGACTCCCCCTGAGGAAGATGTCCGGAGCGACGCCGTAGATCTTGTCGCCGACCAAGGGGCAGCCGATCGCGTCCATGTGCACGCGGATCTGGTGCGTGCGGCCGGTCTCCGGGCGCAGCTCGACGAGCGAGAAGCGCTTGCCTGCGCGAAGTGCCCGGTGCCGGACGGCGTGAAGAGGTCGGGGTAGACGCCGCGCCCGTGGTCCGTGACCTCCAAGAGAAGAAACTGCTGCAGGCCGGGATCGCGCTCCTTGCAGCGGCTCTCGTCGAGGAACGCGAGGCAGCGCAGGCCGACGTCGCGCGCGACCTCATGCGCGGGATGGCAGCCCGGACTCGTGTGATCGCGGCGGTTGGCGAGTCCGGCGTCGCCAAGGCGCGCCGCGGATGGCGCATTGCGCCACCGCTGCCGCCGGTCGCGCCGAGGCCGCAACCCATCCGGGTTGCAGGCGTCGTCGCTGACGCGACGACCAAGAAGGCCTCGCCCGCTCTTCTTGCCAGGGCCCTCCGGCCTCCCGAATCGTCGCGTCCGGCGACGATTCTCCGGCCTTCGGACCCATGCACGACCGCCGCACGAATCGCGACCTTCACGCGCTCGACGCCGACGGCATGGTCGTCTGCAACCCGCGCGACCGCGAAGCCGCTCACCGCGCGGAGATGGAGGGGATCGCGACGGAGGACCTGGCCGCGGTGACCTGCAAGAAGTGCCTCGAGCGGATGAGGCGGAAGCGCGAGCACGGGCGCGATCCGGGAGCGGAGCGCGACGGCCCGTGAATCGACCGTTCAGGCAAGAGCAGGGTCTGAACTCGATTCGGCGACCGAGTACCCTGCCTTGCGGTCCAGTACGGAATCCCGTACATGCAGCCGACCGGACAGCCATGAACCGTAGCACGGACATCACCAGCTTCACCGAACACCGTCAGAAGCTCCGCCAGCACTTCCTCCAGGTCCGAGAGACGGGACGACCGCTCTACGTCACGACGAACGGCCACACCGACGCGGTCGTCCTCAGTCCGGAGGCGTACGACGCGCTCGCGGAGAAGGCGGAACTCGCCGAGCGGATCGCGATGATCGAGAGAGGCATGGACGATGTTCGAGCGGGTCGGACTCGCCCGATGAAGCCGGCCCTGAAGCGATTGGCGAAGGATCTCGGCGTGAAGTTGCGTCGATGACGACGTACACGGTCCAAGTGACCGATGCGGCGTGGCGCGCGATCCGGGTCGAAGCGCGATACATCGCGGTGGAGAAGCGTCAGCCGTCCACGGCGCAGCGATGGCTCGAGAAGGTTTGGGACGCCGTGGAGTCCCTCGAGCGATGGCCCCGACGCTTCGCGAGAGCTGACGAAGCGGCTTTGGTCGACTACGAGATCCGGCGGGCCGTCGTGGGGCAACACCTGCTCCTGTTCACCGTGGACGACTCCTGCCGACAGGTCACGGTGATCGGATTCCGACATGGGCATCGGCTTCCCCGATCGGACGAGTTGCCGGAGCAAACTCCCTGACCATCGAGTCCGGCGGATCCTCGTGCCGCGCAACGTCTCCGACCGGCGTCACCCCTCCACCAACCCCGCCAGATCCCCCGGCAGCGGCGCCTCCAGCGTGAAGCCCTTCCCCCGCACCGGGTGATCGAACACGAGCCGGTGCGAATGCAGCGCGTGCCGGTCGAGCACCAGGCTCGCGCGCTGCTCGTCGCTCAGCACCGCTTCGTGGTCCAAGCACGCGAGGAAGATGTCCGGAGCGACGCCGTAGATCTTGTCGCCGACCAAGGGGCAGCCGATCGCGTCCATGTGCACGCGGATCTGGTGCGTGCGGCCGGTCTCCGGGCGCAGCTCGACGAGCGAGAAGCGCTTGCCTGCGCGAAGCACGCGGTAACCCGTCACCGCCGGCAGGCCGTCTTCCTCGCGCACGACGCAGAGCTTGAGGCGGATCGGTGAGCGCTTGTCGGGGCCGATCGGCAGATCGATCACGCCCTCGCGCGGCGACGGGCAGCCGTGCACGACGGCGAGGTAGGTCTTTGCGACGCGCCGATCTTCGAACTGCTTGCGCACCGCGCTGTGGAACTGCTCGTCGAGCCCCACCGCGACGACGCCCGAGGTCTCGCGGTCGATCCGGTGGAGCAGGCGCGGCACGACGTCGTGCGCGGGATCGTCCGGCCGGCGGTAGCGCTTGTGCAGATAGTGGATCAACGTGCCGTGCACGCGACGACCCGACGGATGCACCGGCAGACCGGCGGGCTTGTCGACCGCGATCAGCAGCGGATCCTCGTGGAGGATCGGGATGTCGAAGTCACCGGGCGCGACGTCGACCGGCACCGGCGGCTGCGGGATCCGCACGAGGATGACGTCGCCCTTCTTGATGCGGCACGACGCACGCGCGGGGCGATCCGCCAGCGTGACCATCCCCTCGTCGAGCAGGCGATGGATGCTCGTGCGCGATCGCCAGGACAGGAACAGGCAGAGCACCTGATCGAGGCGCTTGCCGGCGTGCCGGTCGTCCGCGAGCAACCGCAAGTGCTCCAGCGGACGGCTGAGGTCGCGCGGGCCGTCACCGGGCGCGCGCGGGATCATCGCGACGCCCTCAGGCCGTGGTCGGCGCGGCCACGGGGAGCGTGATCGGGAGCGGCCGCTCGAGCAGCGAACCGGTCGTCTCCTCCGGAAGGTCGTCGTCGCGACCGCCCTGGCCCCGGCCGAACTTCGACTTGCGGCGCGGCCGCCCGCCGGTGCCCTTGTCCTCCGCCTTGCGCAGCGCGCGTTGGAGGTTGCGGATCTTCTCGCGCTCCTCCCGGCGCAGGCGATCGCTGCGCTTCTCGTAGTACGCGTACTTCTTGGCGAGCCGGAAGATGCCGGCGTAGTTGCACTGGCGCTTGAAGCGGCGCAGCGCAGCCTCGAGGGGCTCGTTCGAGCGGACCTGGACTTTGATCATCGAAGAGTCTTTCCTAGCGTCTCGAAGCCGACCCGTTCGGGTCGGACCGCTTCGCCCGCGGCGCGAAGGGCGCGACAGGATAGCGGTCATCGGATCGCGGACAAGCGCCCCTTGGGCTCGAGTCCGAAGACCCCGGGGCCGCCCCCCCACCGACCTGTGTCCCAGAAGGCCGACAGCCGCCCGAGCGATCGGGTCGAGGGCCTCGAGGGCACGGTCGAGCGTTTCAGCTTCCGCAGCGCGGAGACCGGCTTCGCCGTCGCCCGTTTCGCACCCGACGACGGCGGCCCGCCGATCTCGATCGTCGGCCAGCTCGCCCAGATCGCGGAGGGCCAGCACGTGCGGGTCAGCGGGACGCGGCGGGCCCACGCGAAGTTCGGCCCCCAGCTCGAGGTCGAAGTCTGCGAGGCGGCGCTGCCGCAGAGCCCGGCGGGGATCGTCAGCTACCTGTCGTCGAGCCTCGTCAAGGGCGTGGGACCCGCGACGGCCGAGCGGATCGTCGCCGCGTTCGGCGCCGACACCCTTCGAGTGATCGAGGAGGACCCCGAGCGGCTACGCGAGGTGAAGGGGCTCGGCCGAAAGCGCATCGCCGAACTGGTCACCGCGGTGCGTTCGCAGCGCGACGTGCAGGAGGTGATGGTCTTCCTGCGCACGCACGGCCTCGGCCAGGCGCTCGCGGTGCGGATCGTGAAGCGCTTCGGGCGCAACGCGTCGGCGCTGATCCAGGCCGACCCGTACCGCCTGGCGGACGAAGTCGTCGGCATCGGCTTCAAGACGGCCGACCAGCTCGCCTCGCGTCTGGGCATCGAGAAGGAGGCGCCGGCCCGCATCGACGCCGGACTGCTCCACGTGCTCGGCCTCGCCGCGCGCGAAGGACACGCGTTCCTGCGCGACGACGACATCGCGGCGCGCACGGCGGCGCTGCTCGCGATCGACGAGACGCCGATCCGCGCGCGCCTGCCCGAGCTCGAGCGGCAAGGGCGCGTCGTGAAGGAGCGCATCGGCGACGCCGACGCGATCTACCCGATCGCGCTGCGTGCGGCGGAGCGGGGCGTCGCGGACGCGATCCAGTCACTGCTGCGCGTCCCCGGTATGACGACGCGCGTCGCCGTCGACCGCGCCGTCGAGGACTTCACGGCGGAGTCGGGCTTCGCGATGCCCGATGCGCAACGCGAGGCCGTCGCGCGCGCGTTCGCGAGCCCGTTCAGCGTGATCACCGGTGGGCCGGGCGTCGGGAAGACCACGATCGTCCGCGCGATCGCCGCGACCTGCGAACGCAGCGGACTGCTCTTGCTGCTCGCGGCACCGACCGGCCGCGCGGCCAAGCGGCTGTCGGAGTCGACCGGTTGCATCGCGTCGACGATCCACCGCCTCCTGGAGTGGCAGGCGGGCATCAACCGCTTCCAGCGCGACGCCGAGCATCGGCTCGAGGGCGACGTGCTGGTCGTCGACGAATGCTCGATGCTCGACGTGCAGCTCGCCTATCACCTGTTCCGCGCCGTGCCGCCGGGGATGCGCGTGGTGCTGGTCGGCGACGTCGACCAACTCCCCTCGATCGGACCCGGGCGTGTGCTCGCCGACCTGATCGACTGCGACCGCATCCCCGTGACGCGCCTGTCGACGATCTTCCGGCAGGGCGCCGGCTCACGGATCGTCAGGGCGGCGCACGCGGTCCTGGCCGGCGAACTGCCGCAGAGCGGCGGCGAAGGCGACGACTTCTTCTTCGTCGAAGCGAAGTCGGCCGCGCACGCGAAAGAGCTCGTGCTCGAACTGGTCACGACGCGCATCCCCCGCCGCTTCGGCCTCGACCCGCTCGCCGACGTGCAGGTGCTCTGCCCGATGTACCGCGGCGACGCCGGCGCGGACGCGCTGAACGTCGAACTCCAGGCGCGACTCAACCCGCGCGGCGACGAACTCCAACGCGGCAGCAAGCTGTTCCGCGTCGGGGACAAGGTCCTGCAGGTCAAGAACGACTACGACCTCGACGTCTTCAACGGCGACGTCGGCCGCGTGATCGCCGTCGACCGCGCCGACTCCCTGCTGCGCGTCCGCTTCGACGAGCGCGAGGTGGAGTACCCCTTCGCCGACCTCGACCAGCTCGTGCCGGCGTATGCGATCACCGTGCATCGGGCACAGGGCAGCGAGTATCCGGCGGTGATCGTCCCGTTGCTGACCGAGCACTACGTGATGCTGCGGCGCAACCTGTTCTACACGGCGATCACGCGCGGCCGGCAGCTCGTCGTCGTCGTCGGCGTGCGCAAGGCGCTCGAACTCGCCGTGCGCACGAGCGGCGAAGTCGCGCGCAACTCGGGTCTCGCGGAGCGGCTCAGCATTTCATCGTCTTCCGCTTGAGGCCGACCCGGCCCATCGACTCGATCTTCGCGATCATGTCGAGGGCGACGGGCACCTTGCAGGCGGTGTCGCCCACGTCGACCTCGACCTTGCCGAGCGCCTTCGCGACGGCTTTGGCCTTGGCGAGCAGCGGTTTCACCGCGGCACCGACGGCCATCACGAAGCCGTTCATGCAGTAGCGCACGCGGTTCTTCGCCGTGCCGATGTCCTTCTGCACGCGCCGCAGGAGCGACTCGATCTCGGCGAGGTCGAGCTCGGCGTCGGGGCGCAAGGAGACGATCCCCGACCAGGTGTTCCAGCCGGCGCTGGCGACCTGCTCCTGCTTGCTGTCGATCCACTTCAGCGCGAGCTCGCGCGCGTGCGGGCTCTCGGCCGCGACCCAGGGGACGGTGTATTCCGCGATCATCCCCCAGCGCGCGGCCTTCACCCACGCGTCGAGTTCCTTCTTCGACATCGCCGCACCGTCAGCGACGAGGCCGGCGAGGTACATCGCGTCGAGGTTGCCGGTGGCGTAGAGGCCGAGCGCGACGTCCTGTCGCCCCTTCAGCTTCTTCACGATCGGCTTCATGTCGCCGATCTTGACGCCGAACAGGTCCCCGGTCGCGCCGTGCGCGAGCCAGGTCTTCTTGGTCTGCGCGGTGCCGAGCTTCTCGAGCGCGGCCATGACTTCTTGCACTTCCATGGCCGTCACTTCTTCGGCGCCATCGCCTCGAACTTCGCCTTGTGCTCGGGGTGGCACTCGAGGCACTGCGAGTCGGGCAGCTCGTGCGTCGCGCACCAGTCGCCCTTCGTCTTGAAGCCGGCGATCAGCGAGTCGTTGCAGCGCGTGCAGATCGACTCGGGGACGCCGTGCTCAGGGCACCAGTCGGCGATCGTCTTCTTCTCGACGAGCGGCGCGGGTTGGGGCGGCGCGGTCTGCGAATCGGCCGGCGGGGTCGTGGGCTTCTCGTCGCTCGTGCACGAGCTGACGGCGAACGCGAGGAGGAGACACAGGAAGCGGAGGGTCATGCGGGTTCTTCGGTTCGGGTCGTGAAGGTCAGGTAGATCGCCGGGAGGGCGAGGAGGGTGAGGAGCGTACTGCTGAGGACGCCGCCGAGAACCACCGTCGCGAGAGGACGCTGGACCTCGGCCCCCACACCCTGGCTGAACGCCATCGGCACGAAGCCAAGCGCGGCGACCAGAGCGGTCATCAGGACGGGGCGCAGGCGCGTGAGGCAGGCCGTCTCGACGGCAGCCGCGAGCGGCACGCCGGCGGCGCGGAGCTGGCGGATCGTGGACACGAGCACCATGTCCCCGAGCACCGCCACGCCCGACAGCGCGACGAAGCCGACCGCCGCCGAGATCGAGAACGGCATCTCGCGCACCCACAGCGCGATCACTCCGCCGACGACGGCGAACGGCACGCCGGTGAACACGCGCAACGCGTCGCGCACGCTGCGGTAGGTCAGCCAGAGCAGGACGGCAATCAGGAGCAGCACGGCGGGCACGACGAACAAGAGGCGCGTGCGGGCGCGCTCGAAGTGCTCGAACTGCCCGCCCCACTCGATGCGGTAGCGCGGCGACGGCATCGCGACGCCGGCCGCGATCGTCTCGCGAGCCTCCGCGACGAAGCCGGCGATGTCGCGGCCGCGCACGTTGACCTGCACCGTGACCTGACGCTGGCCCGCCTCGCGCGAGATCGTCGACGGACCGACGACGTCTTCGATCCGCGTGAGCTGCGCCAGCGGAACCTGCATCCCATCGGGACCCGCGACGAGGATCGCGCCGACCGCGGCGGCGTCGCGGCGATCGCGCTCGACGAGACGCACGACCAGTGGGAAGCGGAGCTGACCTTCGACGACCTCGCCCACGGGCGACGAACCGAGCGCTTCGACGACGGCCATCACCGCCGACGCGGGCACGCCATGACGCGCGAGCGCCTCCTGATCGGCGCGGATCGCGAGCACCGGCTGACCCGTCACCTGCTCGGTGCTCAGGTCGGCGGCGCCGTCGATGCGACCGAGCAGCGCGCCGACCTGGTTCGCCGTCTCGGCGAGCGTGGCGAGGTCGTCGCCGAACACCTTCACCGCCACGTCGCCGCGAACGCCCGCGGTCATCTCCGCCATGCGCATCTCGATCGGCTGCTGGAACGCGAGGCGTTGGCCCGGCATGTCGCGCAGCTCGCGCTGCACGAGTGCCGCGAGTTCGTCCTGCCGCGCGGCGCGGCGCCACTGCGCGCGCGGCCGCAGCGTGATGAACAGATCGGTGAGCTCGACGCCCATCGGATCGGTCGTCACCTCGGCCGAACCCGCGCGGCTCCAGACGTGCTCGATCTCGTCGGGGAACGCCGCGAGCAGCGCGCGCTCCATCTGCGTGTTGTAGCGGACCGACTCGGCGAGATCGGTGCCGGCGAGGCGCACCACGTTGACGCCGATCGTGCCCTCCGAGAGCCGCGGAACGAACTCCGCGCCGAGTCCACGCGCGACGATCGCGCCGGCGCCCAGTGCCGCGATCGCAAGGCCGATCACCGCGAGGCGATGGCGGGTCACGGCGCGCAGCACCGGGCGATAGACGGCAAGCGAGGCGCGCACCGCCCACGGTTCCCTGGACTTCGCTCGGCCCGAAGGCCGGAGAATCGCCGCGGGACGCGACGATTCGTGAGGCCGGAGGGCCCCAGCAAGAAGAGCGGTCGAGGCCATCTTGGTCGTCGCGTCAGCGACGACGCCTGCAACCCGGATGGGTTGCGGCCTCGGCCGCGATGGGTGGCGCAGCAGTGACGCCGCGAGCGCCGGCATCACCGTGAGCGAGAGGATCAGCGAGCCCGCGAGCGCGAAGATCACCGTCAGCGCCATCGGGCGGAACAGCTTCCCCTCGACGCCTTCGAGCAACAGGATCGGCACGTAGACGAGCGCGATGATCAGCTCGCCGAACATCGTCGGCTTGCGCACTTCGAGCACGGCGTCGCGCACGACGTCGACGCGCGGTCGATCACCTTCCTTCGAGAGGCGCCTCACGACGTTCTCGATCTGGATGACCGAGCTGTCGACGATCAGCCCGAAGTCGATCGCGCCGAGACTCATCAGGCTGCCGGCGATGCCCCAGCGGAACATGCCCGCGAACGCGAACAGCATCGAGAGCGGGATCGCGGCCGCGACGATCAACCCCGCGCGCAGGTGGCCGAGGAAGACGAACAGCACCGCGATGACGAGCAGCCCGCCCTCGAAGAGGTTGGTACTGACCGTGTCGATGACGAGGTCGACGAGTTGCGTGCGGTCGTAGACGACCTGCACGCGCATGCCGTCCGGCAACCCGAGCGCGAGCTCGGCGAGTTTCGCCTTCAACCGCGACGTGACCTCGTGCGTGTTCTCGCCGGCGAGCATGAAGCCCAGTCCTAGCACCGCTTCGCCCGCGCCCTGATGGGTCACCGCGCCGCGCCGGATCTCCGCGCCGATCTCCACGGTCGCGACGTCGTCCACCAGGATCGGCACGTGCTCGTCTTCGGCGACGACGATGCGCCCGATCTGTTCGAGGTTCGCGACGCTGCCGATGCCCTGCACGAGCACCATCGCCCCGCCGCCGGCGAGGTTGCCGCCGCCGGCGAGGACGTTGTTCTCGCGCAGCGCCTGCGTGAGTTGCGCCAACGTGATGCCGCGCGCGACCAGCCGCCGCGGATCGACGCGCACGACGTATTGCCGCTCGAGTCCGCCCCAGGTGTTGACCTCCGCCACGCCGGGGACGGCGCGCAACGCGGGTCGGACGATCCAGTCGTGCGCGGTCCGCAGCTCCTCGAGGCCGGCGTGCTCCGAGCTCAGCACGTACTGCAGGACTTCGCCCAGTCCCGTCGCCACCGGCCCGAGTTCGGGCGGGTCGATGCCGGGCGGCAGCACGACGCTCGCGAGCCGCTCGCTGCACTGGCGTCGCGCGAACCACACGTCGACGTCGTCGTGGAAGGTCGCGACGACCTGCGCCCAGCCGAACTTCGAGACCGAGCGCAGGGTCAGCAGGCCGGGAAGCCCTGCGATCGCGTACTCGATCCGCGCGGTGATCTGCTGCTCGATCTGCTCGGGAGCCATCGCCGGCGCGACGGCGTTGATCTGCACCTGCACCGGCGTCGTGTCGGGGAACGCGTCGATGTCGAGTTGTTGCAGCGACCACGCGCCGCCGAGCGCCGCCGCGAGCGCGAGCAGCAGGACGGCGCCGCGGCGGCGCACGGACCAGGTGATGACGCGTTCGAACATGGTGTGCGTCGCTCAGCGGTCGTCGCAGCAACCGGCGCCGAGCAGGCTCTTGTTGATCTCGGACTTCAGCACGTGACTGCCGGTGGTGACGACCGTCTCGCCCGGCAGCACGCCCGCGACGATCTCGGTGAACTCGTCGTCGCGCGCGCCGAGGCGCACCTTGCGCGTCTCGAACAGCTCGTCGGTCATCCGCACGAACACGACGTGGCAGCAGCCCTCCCACTGGAGCGCCGCGTTGGGCACCGCTATCGCTTCGGCCGTGCGGCGCACGACGACCCTCGCCACGCCGAAGGTGTTCGCGCGCAGCGAGCCGGCCGGGACTTCCAGGTCGGCACGGACGCGCACCGTGCGCGTGCGCGCGCCGACCTCGGACGCCATCCACGTGACGACGCCCTTCTGTGCTTCGTCGGGCGCGCCGTCGGCGCGGAACACGACGGTCTGCCCGAGCGCCACGCGCGACGCGTCGCGCTCGGCGACGTCGAGGACGATCCAGAGTCGCGTGAGATCGGCGATCGCGAACAGCAGGGTCGCCGGTTCGACCGGATCGCCGAGCACGAGATCGCGCGCGACGATGGTTCCGTCGAGCGGTGCTTCGAGCGACACCAGCGCAGTTGCCGCCGCGTCGTTTGGCATCGCGACGCGCAGGCTCGTGAGCGCCGTGCTCGCGGTCGCGACGCGCCCCGCCGCTTCGATCCGACGAGCGTCCGCCTCGAGCCGCTCGTTCGCGGTGCGGAAGCCGGCCTCGGCCGACGCGCTGAGACGCTCGAGCGCGCGTTCGGCGACCTCGAGCGCCGCGCGCGCCGCGAGGTACTCGCTCTGCGCGCGCGCGACTTCGGGCGACTCGATCTTCGCCAGCACGTCGCCGGCGCGAACCGGATCACCGGCGTTCTTCCCGACGTGCACCGCGGTGCCGGCGACGCGCGACGCCACGCGCGCGTAGCGCGTGCGGTCGTAGTCGATCGTCGCGGTCGCGACGACGACGTCGGTCATCGGTCTCGAGACCACGGGCGCGAACGCGAGCCCGGTCTTCGCGACCGCGGCCGGCGATGCGAACTGCACCTTCATCAGGTGCTTCTGGCAGGTCGACGGGTCGCGGTCCTGTGCCGTGCCCCGCGCGACGGTGACGTCGCCCGGCACGGGCGCTCGTTCGTCGATCCGCGCGATCTCGGGGTGGCAGAGCGTGCAACCGCTCTCGGGCAGCCCGTGCTCCTTGCACCAGTCGCCCGCGACGCCGGTCGTGAGGATCTCCGGGTGGCAGATCGTGCAGCGCGACTCGGGCACGCCGTGCTCCTTGCACCAATCGGCGGCGTTCTCGCCGGCGAGCGACGGATTGCACGCGACGCAGCGCGACTGCGTCACGTTGTGCGTCGGGCACCAGTCTTCGACCGGCGCGGTTGCGCGTGCGCCGAACAGCTCGCGGAACTTCGGCGCGGACCAGCCGGTCGAGAACCCGAAGACGCTCACGCCGGCGAGCGCGAGCAGCGAGCCCAGCGCGGGAAGCTTCGTCAGTACTCTCATGTCAGTTCTCCTCTGTCAGTTCTCGACGTCGGACGGGGCAGTCGTGCTGGGGACAGGCGCGCCGAGCAGGAAACCCGTCGCGGCCTCGAATCGGATCACGGCGCCGGCGTGGCGGACGACGGCGTCGAGCCAGTCGCGGCGCACCGTGCGTGCACGCGTGCGCGCCGCGAGCCAGTCGGTCACGGTCACTTCGCCCGCGCGCAGAGCTTGTTCGAACAGCGCCTCGGTGCGCTCGATCACCGGCAGCACCTCGCGGCGTTGCAAGTCCGCCTCGTCGCGGGCCAGGCGCAACTCCGCGCGCGCCGCGAACGCCGATGCGCGCAGCGCATGCAGGCGAGCGACGTAGTCCGCACGCACGCGTTCGCGCTGCGCGAGCCTCTGCGCGATCTCGCCCTGCGCGCGGTCGAAGATCGGCAGCTCGATCGCGATTCCGAGGCCGAGCGAGCGGTCGCCGTCGACGTCGCGCTCGAAGGCGGGGCCGAGCGCGAAGGCGGGGTACTGCCGGCGGATCGCGAGCCGCAGCTCGGCCTCGGCGATGCGATGCTCCGCCGCGAGCGCACGCAACTCGGGCACGTGCGCGAGAAGGCGACGGTCGATCTCGGCGTCCTCGACGTCGGCGACCGGGTCGAGGCGCAGCGGTTCGCCGCGCGCGGCGAGCGGCACGATCGTCTCGGGTGTCAGTCCGAGCAGTTCGCCGAGCGAGCGCTGCTCGCGATCGAGTCCGGTGCGCGCCGCACGCAGTTCGCGGCCGACGTCGATGCGCTCGAGCTCGGCGAGCGCTCCCGCGATCCTCGTGCTCTCGCCGAGTTCGCGCCGGCGCTCGACGAGTGCGACGGCTTCGTCGCGGAGAGCGAGCTCCTGTTCGAGGTGACGCACGAGATCGTCCTGCGCGCGGATGCGCAGGCTCGCGGTGCGTGCGGCGACGGCGACGCGCAGTTCGTCGCCGATCAGCTCCGCGCGCGTCTTGTCGATGTGTGCGCGCGCGACGTCGCGGCGCGCGACGCGTTCGCCGGCGCGGAGGAACGGGAAGAGCAGGTCGGCGGCGGCGGCGAGACCGCCGTCGGTCCCGAGGCCCGGACGCAGTTGCAGGCCGAGCTCGGGGTTCGGCAGCAGTCCCGCGGTGACGAGCAGCGCTTGCGTCTCGCCGGCCTGCAGCCGCTTCGCGCGCAGCCCCGGGTTGCTGGCGAGCGCGAACGCGACGAGCTCGCGGTCGTCGAGGCCGTCGCTCGGGTCGAAGTCGCCGGCGACGGGCGCCTTGCCGTCGAGCGTCGCGCTCGCGAGTGCGGCGAGTTCGACGGCGGGCTCGAGCGGCTGCGGCTCGTACGCGGTGCACGCCGCGAGTGCGGCGCACGACAAGCTGGCGATGCGGTGTCTGGGCACGGTCTTCGATCTCGATCGACGGTGCCTCCGCTGCGACGCGAAGGCACGAGGGTCCGCGACGCGGGACCGTCGATCAGATCAGGAGGACGACGCAGCGCAGATGCGCCCATCGTGGCGGCGGTCGCTCCTCGGCGACGGGCGCGATCGCGACGCAGCGCGCGTCATGCACGACGGCGAGGCACCAGTTCGTCTCGGGCGCCGGCAGCACGGCAGGAAACTGGTGCACGACGTCGTCCGGCTTCGCCGCGCCGTCGCCGAGCGAAGGCAGCTGCAGGTCGACGCACGAACAGGGTTCGTGCGCGGACAAGGCGGGCGCATCGATGCGCGGAGCCGGCTTCGCGTGCGCGCGGCAACACGACTCGTGTCCGCGCTCCTGCTCTTGCGCCGCCGGCTCGCCGCACGCATCCGGGCAACCCGAGCAGCGCCCGTCGACGAGACGCGTGATCCCCGTCCCTCCGTCCGGTTCGAGGCAGACCGCGTAGTTGCGACCAGGCGCCGACGAACTCAGCAGGCACAACAGCACGCAAAGCCATGCTGTCGCCGCGCGGAACGTCGGGCTGGAACTCACGGTCGCGAACCTAGGTGCAGGAAGCGGAACGCGCAAGTCATCGGGCTTCGGCTGCGGCGATCTGGACCGGTCACGGCCGAAACGCGATCGAGGCCCGCTGCGTCCCCGCGGCGGACTCGACCTCGAGCCAGAGCTTGCTGCCGCCGGGCATCGTCATGGGCCCGTAGCCCGGAGAATCCTCGCGCGGCGCGAGGATTCGGAGGACGAAGGGCCCCAGCAAAGAGAGCGGTCGAGGACTCCTCGGTCGGCGCGCCAGAGCCGACGCCAGCAACCCGGATGGGTTGCGGCCTCGGCCGCGATGGGCACTTCGGGATGGCCGTGCATCCGGGTCGAGGTCGTCTTCTCGAAGCGGGTCTTCATCGAGCCTTCGGCTGGCGAGAGAGCGACGCGCGACATGCGGATCATGGCTGCTCGGCGTTGAGCGGAAGGAGGTGGGGCCGCGACCTGAACATCAAAAAGAAGCCCGCGGGGACGACGAGGACGTTGAGGAAGGTCGAGGTCAAGAGACCGCCGAGGACGACCACCGAGAGGGGTGCGAGGATCTCGCTGCCGGATTCGCCGGCCGCAAGGACCAGGGGCACGAGACCGAGCGCCGCGGTGAGCGCCGTCATCAGGATCGGCACGAGGCGCTCGAGCGAACCGCGGACCACGGCTTCGGCGAGAGGCACGCCGTCGCGCATCAGGTCGAAGTAGTGCCGGACGAGGAGGATGCCGTTGCGCACCGCGATGCCGAACAGCGTGACGAAGCCGACCAGGCTCGCGATCGAGATCACCGGCGCCTGGTAGCGCCCGCCGCCGAGACCGAACAACGCGAGCGAGTTCCACCACAGGCTCGGCGACTCGGTGAGGTAGATCGCGGCGATCCCGCCGATGAGCGCGAGCGGGAGGTTGACCATCACGAGCATCGCCGCGCGCATCGACCCGAGCGCCGAGTTCACGAGCAGCAGCATCAGGAGGATCACGAACGCCCCCATCACGAGGATCGTCTTGCTCGCGGATTGCTGCGCCTCGAACTGGCCGCCGAGCGCCAGCGTGCATCCCGCGCGCGCGACGATCGGTTCGACATGTTCTTTGACCGCCGCGACGAGTTGGCCGAGGTTGTAGCCGTCGGCGACGTTGCAGGAGACCAGCGCCTTGCGCCGGCCGTGCTCGCGCGCGATCAGGTTCGACGTGCGCTCGGGACCGATGTCCGCGACGTCCGCGAGCCGCACCGTCGCGCCGCCGGCGCCGCGCAGCAGCAACGCGCCGACGTCCTCCACCCGCGCGCGCTCGTCGGGATGGAGTCGCACGGTGATCGGGTAGCGGCGGACACCCTCGTTGACCTCGGCGACCGTTTCTCCCATCAACGCGTCCTGCACCTGCTCGGCGGCCGAAGCCGGACTCAAGCCGACGGCCGCGAGGTCCCGCGGGCGGTAGCGGACCGGCAGCGACGTGATCAGCACTTCGCGATTGGCGGCGACGTCGCGCGTACCGGGGATCGCCTTCAACTCGGTCTCGATGGACTTGGCCAGCGAGCGCAGCACGCTCAGGTCGTCGCCCTGGACGACGACCGCAATCGCCGCCGGCGTGCCCGACAGCACGTGCGAGAGCCGATGTTCGATCGGCTGCCCGATGCTGGTGGTGATGCCCGGCACGCCGGAGAGGACCGCGTCGATCGCGCGCCGCACCTCGAACTTGTCGTGCCCGGGGACGATGGTGACGTCGATCTCCGAGCTGCTCACGGGTTCGGCGTGCTCGTCGCGTTCGGCGCGACCCGTGCGTCGCACGACCGTGCGCACGCCCGAGACCTTCGCGAGCTGACCCTCCACGCCGACCGCGAGCCGATCGCTCTCCACGAGCGACGTGCCCGGCGGCGCCATCAGGAAGACGGTGAAGGTGCCCTCGTTGAACTCGGGCAGAAAGCTCGTGCCGTAGGTCGAGGCGAGGCCCAGGCTCGCGACCGTCGCGAGTGCCGCCGCGGCGAGCACGGTCTTCGCATGCGCGAGCGCCTTGCGCAGCGACGGTTCGTAGCGGTGCTTCAACCAGCGCACGAGGAAGCCGTCGCCGTGATCGCGGCCGCCGCCGACCTTTTGCAGGAGGAAGCGGCACAGGGCCGGAGTCACCGTCAGCGCGACGAGCAGCGAAGCGAGCGTCGAGACGATGTAGGCGATCCCGAGCGGCCGGAAGAAGCGCCCTTCGAGCCCCTGCAGGAACAGCAGCGGCACGAACACCATCACGATGATGATGGTCGCGAAGACCATCGGCTGGCGGATCTCGTTGCTCGCCGTGAGCACGACGTGGGCCACGCTCTCCGTCGCGCCGCCGGCGCGCGCGCCGCGCTGGCGCAGGCGCCTGAACACGTTCTCGACGTCGATGATCGCGTCGTCGACCAGGCCGCCGATCGCGACGGCGAGTCCGCCGAGGGTCATGACGTTGATCGACAGCCCCCAGGCCCACAGCACCAGCAAGGCGACCGCGAGGCTCAGCGGCAACGCGGCGAGCGTGATGAAGGTCGTGCGGACGTCGAGCAGGAACATCACGAGCACGATCACGACGAAGATCGCGGCGTCGCGGAGCACCCTGATCAGGTTGTCGATCGAGAGCTGGATGAAGTCCGACTGCCGCATGACGTGGCGGTTCAGGACGATCCCCGGCGGCATGGTTTGCTGCGCGGCATCGAGCTTGGCGTCGATCGCCTCGGTCAGGCGCAGCGTGTTCGTGCCCGGTCCCTTCTGCACGGAGAGGACGACCGCGGACCTGCCGCCCTCCGAAGCGGTGCCGCGCTTGGGCGCCGCACCGAGCTTCACCTCCGCGACCTGGCCGATCGTGATCGGGCTGCCGTCGCGGAAGCGGACCACCGTGCCCTCGATGTCGGCGACGGACCGCACGCGGCCCGTCTGCCGGACCGGGAGTTCGAGCCCGTGCACGTCGGGCAGGTAGCCGGCGCCCGCCGTGCTGTGCGAGGTGCGCGCCGCCTCGACGACGTCCTCCACCGTGAGTCCATGGAGCTGCAATTGCTCCATCCGCACGTTGACCTGGTACTCGGGCAGGTCGCCGCCGATCGCCACGACCTGCGCGACGCCCGGCACGGCGAGCAGCAGGTTGCGCAGGTCGAACTCGCCGTAGGCGCGGATCTCCATCGGCGTCTTGCTGCCGTCGGGCGACGACAACGACAGGAGCATGATCTCGCCGGTGATCGACGTGATCGGCGTGATCTCCGCGTGCACGTTCTCGGGCAGGGCGTCGCGCACTCCGCTCAGCTTCTCGCCGACGAGCGTCCGCGCGCGGTAGATGTCCTCGCCCCACTCGAACTCGACCCACACGATCGAAAGACCGATCGCGCTCGAACTCCGCACGCGGCGCACGCCCGGCAGACCGTTCACCGCGCTCTCGATCGGGAACGTCACGTTCTGCTCGACCTCGTCCGCGGCGAGTCCGGGCGCTTCGGTCAGCACGACGACGGTCGGCGCGTTGAGCTCGGGGAACACGTCGATCGGCATCCGCGGGATCTGGTAGACCGCGAACAAGAGGACGAGCGCGGCGAGCAACAGCACCATCGACGGCTGCCGCAGCGAGAAGGCGATCAGGTTGCGGAACATGCGCGGGCTACTTCCCCTTCTCCTCGCCGGCGTGGAACGTGCCGTCGGAATGGAAGTGGCCGCCCTTCGCGGCGCTGCCCGAACTCGCGAGCATCAACTCGTAGGCGCCGCCGAGCACGACCTGATCGCCGTCCTTGATGCCGCTCTTCACTTCGACCCAGCGGCCATCGTCGACGCCGAGGTCGGCGGCGACGCGGATCACGGTGTCGGGGTCGGCCGGGTCGCGGCGGAAGAAGACCTTCTCGAGTCCGTCCTGAAGGACCGCGGACGACGGGATCGCGAGTTCCGCCGGCGAGTCGTCGCGGAGTTCGATCTCCAGGAAACCGGCGACGCCGGGCCTCGCCCACGGAGCGTTGGCCGAGGGCTGCACGAACAGGTCGATCGTGCGCTGCGCGGGATCCGCCTCGACGCCGAGCGCGAGCCGGCCGTCGAGTCCTTGCGTGACCTCCGTCTGACCCTGCGGCAACACGATCCGCGCGCGCAGTCCCTCGCGCAGTCGCGGCAGGTCGCTCTGGAGTCCGCGCGCACGGAAGCGCACCTGGCCGAGGTCGCTGACCGTCAGCACGAGTTCGCCGGTCTCGACCCAGACGCCGGTGGCGACGGGCAACTTGTCGGCGATGCCCGCAGCCGTCGCGCGCACTTCGATCGCGGTGATCGTGCGCCAGGGCGGCAGCGCGTTGGCCGGCGCGGCCGTCAGCTGCGCGGGCGTCGTCGAGACCAGCGTCGCGGCGGCGGCGAGCGCGAGGTCGAAGCGATCGCGGCTCGCCTGGAGGTTGGCCTGCAGTTCCGCGACGAGCGCCGTCGTCCCGGCCTCCTTCTCGGCCGCCTCCGCCAGATCCGCGCGCGTCTGCGCGAGCTGGATCTGCGCGGTGGCGAGTTCCTCCGCCTGGCCGCCGACGCTTGCCTGCGTCGCTCTCAGGCTTGCGACCCGCGCTTCGATGACGGCGACCGCTTCCTTCAGGCTCTCCTCGTGGACGCGATGCGCCGCGACCAGCGGCTGCATCGACGCGAAGCGCGCCTCGGTCGCCCGCATCGACGCGGACAGCTCGCCGAGCTCGCGCTGCACTTGCCGCCACGTCGGCGAGTCGATGCGGAACAGCAGGTCGCCCGTCGCCACCGCCTGCAGCGGTTGCACGAGCACCTCGACGCGGCCCGCGACCGGCACGCGGTGTTCGTGACGCGCCGACGGCAGGAGTTCGAAGTGGCCCGGCACGCGCAGGGTCTGCCCGACGCGACGCCGTTCGACGGTGACGAAGGCGATGCCGAGATTGCGCCGGACGATCTCCGGCACGTCGATCCGGTTGGTCGGCTGGGTCTCCTGCTCGACGTGCGGGAGTGGGGACGATTCGTCACGGCATGCGGCGGCGACGAAGCCGAGTCCGAGGAGAGCAAACGCGCAGGTCCTGAGCTTCATCGTGCCTCCGCACCTTCGCCGGCGATCGACGCCGGCCAGAACAGTGAGTTGATCGCGACCGCGGCTTCCGCCTCGGCGAGGGCCGCGCGGAGCGCGAGCACCTTGGCTTCGTGGGACCGGGTGAGTGCGTCGAGGATGAGCAGCGTGTCGAGGCGGCCGAGTTCGACGAGCCGCTGCGCATCGAGGAGCTGCTGCTCGGCGAGCGGCACGAGCTGCGCGTCGACCAGCGCGCGGCGTTCCCGCGCGGCGTCGCTGCGCAGTTCCGCGCGGGCGAGGTCCTGGGTCGCGCCTTCGAGGCTCGCGCGCAGCGCCTCGGCTGCTTGCTCGCGATCGGCGCGCGCGTCGGCGATCTCGCGCGCGTTCCTGTTCCACAACGGGATCGGCAACGCGAAGCCGAGCGCGGCGCGCGGTTGCGCGTCTTCCTCCTGGAAGCCGGGGAAGAGCGTGAGCTCCGGCCATTGCTTCCGCACCGCGAGCGCGAGGTTCCGCTCGGCGACCTCGTGGCGGCGTCTCGCGAGGGCGACGCGCGGACTCTCGTCCAGCAGCGCGCGGCGGCGCTCGCCTGCCGCGACGCGAACGTCGATCCGGACCGACGGCACGAGGGCCAGGTCGCGATCAGGAGCGAGCCCGAGCAGGCGACGGATCTCCAGCTCCGCGTCGCGGAGCTTGCTGCGGACGTCGAGCAGCTCCGCCTGCCGCGCCACCTTCGCGAGCGTGAAGGTCCGCGCTTCGATCTGCGAGATCTCGTGCGCGGCGCTCAATCGCGTAGCCATCGCTTCGAGACCGTCGAGGCGCGCGACGAGGTCCTCGAGCAACTGCAGCGAGAGCCGTGCGGTGCTCCAGGTCACCCAGGCTTCGTCGAGCGCGTTCAACACCGCGGCCTCGGCCTGCCGCGCTTGCAGCAGCGCTTCGCCGTGCCGGCTCGCGGCCAGTTCCTTCTCGAGCGACGGCCGGCCGGTGATCGGCAGCGTCAGGCCGATCGCCCCCCCGGCGAGCCAGGGGTGAGGGACGCCTTCGAGGATCCTGGCGAAGTCGCCGCGGAACTCGGGATCGTCCCAGCGACCCGCGGTGTCGACGGACGCTTGCACGACGCCCGCGCGCAGCCGCGCGACCCGGAGTTCCGCGTTGAACACCAGGGCGACGTGGCGAGCCTCGTTCAGGTCGAGGCCGTCATCGAGCGCGGACGCGCGGAGGGCCGTCGGGTCGGGGATCCGATCGGCGAAGGCCTGGGCGTGCGCGGCGAGATCGACCGGCGCGGGCGCGTAGGTCTGGCAGCCGGCGGCGAGAAGGCAGGCGATGGGTGTGGCGAAACGGAGTTCGTGCATGCGGTGTCGTGGATCGAGGACGTTGTTCCGGCAGGCCTGCGCCTGCGCGTCGCACCGGGGTCACGGCCCGGCGCGCGCAACGTCGACTCAGATCAACAACACGACGGTCGCGAGCCGTCGCAGGCGCTGCTCGTCCTGCGGTGGACCTGCCGCCCGCGGCCGCAACGCGATGCGCGGCGCGCATGCGTCGTCCTTTCCGGCGATCGGCGGAGGGACGATCACGCCCGTCGAGTCGAGTTCGATCCCGACCGCGCGCGGCAGCGGTCCGTTGCCGATCACGAACGCGGCGTCCGAACACCCGTGGTCGTGATCCGCGTCCGCGTGTTCGCCCGCGGGCTCGTCCGCAGGCTCGTCTGCGGATTCGTCGGCGTGAGTCCGCTCGCAGCACGCGGACTCGTCGTGCGCGAGCTCGACGCGCGAGTCGCAATGAGGACCGTCGCAGACGACGACGAAACGCTGCACGCCGAGGCAGAAGACCAAGGTCGCGACCCAGGCGAGTGCCAGGGTCAGCGCGACGACGGACTTGCGATCGGATGCGGCGGACACGACGGGCTTGGATCGACAGGTCGCCGCGCGGAACTGCAGGGGCACCGGCGCGGCGGACGGGGAGGGTAGGCGCGGGGGCCGGGCTTGCATAGGCACGGCGCCGCGCGGGGGTCAGCGTGCGCGCAGGTACTCGTCGAGATCGCGCGCGGCCTGCGGCGGCACACGGTCCTGGCCGTCCGGCGGAGCGAGGCGCATCGCGACGACGAGCGTGAAGGTGCCCGGCGGGGCATGCGGCGTGAACTCGCCTTCGCCCGCGAACGCGCAGCGCGCGACGAGGTCGAAGCGCACGAGGCGACCGTTCTCGTCGATCGCGACCTCGCCGCGCAGCGCCGCTTCGCAGCGCCGCTTGCCGTCGCCGGTCGCGAGGCGGGCGTGGCCGGCGAGGGCCGGCGGCGCCGTCCCGTCCGCGATCGGTTCGAAGGCGAGCGCGACCTCGGCCAGTTCGCCCTGCCTCCACATCGGCGGCTCGCCGCGCGTGTCGTCGACGAGGTGGAAGCGCGCGATGCGGCGCGCGAGCGTCGCGGGCACTTCGCGACGCGCGAGCGCCGCGATCTCCTCCGCGGTGATCCACAGGTGATCGCGACCCGTCGCCTTGCGCATCGCCTCGTCCATCCAGCCGCGATCACGTGCGGGCCACTCCGCGTCGGTGATGCGCGTGAACACGTCGGCGACGACCGCGCCCTCGGGGAGGCGACGTGCGAAGCGCCGATCGACTTCGGTCGCCGCGGCGGGCGCAGTCGTCCTCTCATCCGCCGGTTCCGACGCCTTGCGGTGTTCGCGCAGCCATCGCGCGAGCTTGTCCGGGTCGCGGTTGTTCCAGCCGCGCAGCAGATGTCCGTCCGGGCGCGCGACGTAGAAGCCCTGCGTCGTGTGCCCCGCGCGCAGTCCCTCGCGCTGCGCGACGAGCGCCCGATAGAAAGCGCCGGCTTCGTCCTGCCGCCGCTCCTCGTACCACACGTCGAGTGCGACCGGCACGTAGTCCTCGCGCAGCATCGTCACGACGTCCTCGCGCGCAAAGCTCGACGCACGGTCGAGCACGCCGTTGTTTCAGGTGCAGCCGAGCGGATGCCCGTTCATCGTCCACAGGAACAAGGGCCGCCCCGTCGCCTCCGCCTCGCGCACCGCAGCGAGCAGGTCGACGCGCCACGGAATCGTCTCCCAGGTCTCGCACGCTTGCGGGACGACCTGAGCGTGCAAGGCGCGGAAGGACGCGTCGCTCAGGGCTGGGATCGGGGCTTGTGCGAGCAGCGATGCCGCGAAGGCCGCCGCACCGATGAGAGGGAGGAGCTGCGGTTGCATGGTGGGCACGTCGTTCGGCGCAGCGTCGCGCTTCGCGACGGCTTGGGAGGAGGGCGGATCATGGCGCCGGGGAGTCGGTGCGCGAGATCCAACCAGGACCGACCGAGGCGTTCATCGGCGACCTGCAGCCGCTCGGCGCCAGTTCGCGCGTCGTCGTCTTTGCCCAGGATCCCGTGCTCGGCAAGCAGGTCTTCATCAGCGATGGAACGGCGGCGGGGACGCCGCCCGTGACCACGTATCCGGTGACCGCCGCACCGCGGGATCTCCGCGTCGTCGGCACGCGCGTGTTCTTGTCCCTCGACGACGGCATCCACGGTCGCGAGCCCTTCGTTCTCGACCTCCGCGAGCTCGAGGCCGGTTCGCTGGTCACTCTCGGCCGCGCCTGCGCACGTCGACTCAAGACGCCGCACGTCCATGCTGAGGGCACGCCTTCGCTCGGCCACGGCGACTTCGCGATCACGCTCGCCGACGCGCCGTCTCACGCAGCAGCCTGGCTCGCGATCGGACTCGCCACGAGGCCGGATGCGGCGCACTCGCTCTGCGCCGTGCGACATACCGTCCCGTTCGAGACCTACGCCGTTCTCAGCGACGCGCTCGGCCGCGCCCGCGTCGGCTTCTCGATCCCCGGCGATCCGGCGCTGCTCGGCGTCACGCTCTTCGCCGACTGGAGCGTCGCCGATCCCGGCGGTCCGTTCCTCGGGTCGATGAGCCAGACGCGGCTGCTGCAAGTCGTCGTCGGGCGTTGAGCCCCGCGTCGTTCACCGCGGCGCCATGTGCAGGCCGTTGGTCGTGCGGACGAGGAATTGACCCTCGCTCGTGAAGCGGAACTCGGCGAATTGCACGAAGGCGTGTCCGGCGAAACCGCCGGGCACGGCGTGCGACCACGTGTAGCTGCCCGCGTGGTCGAGCTCGTGGACCTGCGCGAAGGCGATGTCCGTCAGCAGCAGGCACGGGAAGCCGAACTCGATCGGAATCGCCTGCGGGGCGACGCCGACGAAGTTGAGGACGTACGCCTTCGGCACGCCTCCGGTGACGGTGAACGCGAACCGCCACGTGCTGCCGACCGGCTCGACGACTCCGCTTGCCGTCGGTCCGCAACTCGGCCCGTAGGGCGTGACCGAGAAGCCCTGCGCGTTCAGCGCCGACAGGGAGATCAGGAGGGCGAGGGGCCCGAACAGCGTCTTCATGTTCATCGCTCCGCGGAGAGGTTTGCGCCGGAGCATCCGGCGACCACCCGTCCAGGGCGAAGAACGCCCGGCGCAGTGCAGAGATTGCGAACTCCGCGCGGCAGACTCGTCGACAGCGAACGACGCGGACATCGCCATGCGAGCGGAGACGATCCGTCGTTCCGCGAACGCGGCGCGCGCGGTGCCGAACTCCGGCGAAGCGACGGCGGGCCGGCGCGCTTGGCGAATCGGACCACGCCACCGTAAGGTCGCGCACTCAACTGCCTCGAGGCCACCCTGCCGATGTCCGTCTTCATCCATCGCGTTCGCCTGCGCAACTACATGAGCATCGCGAAATGCGATGTCGGACTGGGATCGCTCAACTTCCTCGTCGGGCCGAACGGATCCGGGAAGAGCAACTTCCTCGATTCGCTGCGCTTCATCGCCGACTCGTTGAACGCAACGCTCGACGCAGCCATGCGGGACCGCGGCGGAGTCGGCGAAGTGCGTCGCCGCTCCACGGGCCACCCGACTCACTTCGGCATCGCGATCGACTTCGAGCTGCCGGACGCCGTTGGACACTATGCATTCGAGATCGCTGCGCGACGTGATGCTGGTTTCAGTGTGAAGCGCGAGCGCTGCGAGATGCGGCGACACGACCTCCGCGACGCCGGCTTCGACGTCGCGGATGGTGTCGTGCAGCGCTTCTCGCCCGGACCGGCTCCCGCTGCGGCTCCTGATCGACTCTTCCTCGCTCATGCCTCAGGCGCCCCGGAGTTCCGACCGCTGTACGAAGCGTTGACGCGCATGGGGTTCTACAACCTGAACCCCGACGCGATGCGGGAGCTGCAGCCTGCGAGTCCCGGTGATTTGTTGGACGGAGACGGGCGGAACATCGCCGGAGTCCTCAAGCGCCTGGCGTCCGAGACCCCGCCCTGGAAGGTGCGCATCGAGGAGTACCTCGCGCGCGTCGTGCCCGGCGTACTCGGCGTTGACTACGTGTCGCTCGGCCCCCGCGAGACGATCGAGTTCAGGCAGGAAGTCGCCGGCTCGCATGATCCTTGGCGCTTCTACGCGGCGAACATGTCGGATGGCACGATCCGCGCACTTGGCGCGCTCGTCGCGATGTTCCAGAACGGCGGCGATCCGCGTCGCGTGCCGCTGATCGGCTTCGAGGAGCCGGAGATTGCGCTACACCCGGCCGCCGCGGGCGTCTTGACGGACAGCCTCAGGGACGCGAGCTCGACGACGCAGATCCTGGTGACCAGCCACAGCACCGAACTCCTCGACGACGAGGATCTCGATGCCGACTCGCTGCTCGCCGTCGTCTCGGAGAAGAACGAGACCCGTATCGGCCCGATCGACGACATCGGGCGTTCGCTCCTCATGGATCGCATGTTCACGGCCGGTGAACTCGTTCGCATGGAGCAGTTGCGCCCCGCACCGTCGTCCGGGCGTCTCGAGACCGGGCTCTTCGACTTCGGGGCTTCGAAGGCATGACGATCGTGCCGGTCGTCGAGGGTCACGGCGAGGTCGAGGCAGTTCCGGTGCTGATCCGTCGCATCGCAGAGCGGATGGGCGTGGTCGCTCGCGTCGCGCCACCCATCCGGGTGAAGCGCTCGAAGCTCGCCAAGGAATCCGAACTCGAGCGCACGATCGAGTTGGCCGCGCGGATCGGCGGAGTCGACGGTTCGATCCTCGTCCTCCTCGACGCGGATGAGGACCTCCCCTGTCGGCTGGCGCCGCGGTTGCTCGAGCGAGCTCGAGCTGCTCGCTCCGATCGCCGGATCCGGATCGTGCTCGCGCGGACCGAGTTCGAGGCTTGGTTCATCGCCGCGGCGCCTTCGATCGCAGGGAAACGCGGGCTCGCAAGCCCTCTCGCACCGGCGACCGACGCCGAGGCCATCCGCGACGCGAAGGGATGGCTGTCGCAGCGGATGCTCTCACCGCACAGGTATCGCGAGACCATCGACCAGGCGAAACTCGCCGCCGTGTTCGATCTCGATCTCGCCCGGATCCACTCACCTTCCTTCGACAAGTTCTGGCGCGATACCGAGGACCTCCTTCGTGGAGGGTAGGTGCGCAGGCCCGGATATGGTCGGGTCGATGCAGCACCGCCCCTTCGCGCGCAGCGGCCGCAGCGTCTCGGCGATCGGACTCGGCACCTGGCAGCTCGGTGCGGAGTGGGGCGAGGTCGGCGATGCCGAGGCCGAGGCGATCCTCACGACCGCGATCGGGAGCGGCATCGACTTCTTCGACACGGCTGACATCTACGGCGGCGGCCGCAGCGAGGCGCGCATCGGGCGATTCCTGCGCAACGCGCACGCGCCGGTGTTCGTCGCGACGAAGCTCGGGCGCAGCCGGGACCCGGGCTGGCCGCGCAACTTCGAGCTCGACGCGATGCGGCGGCACGCGGAGGGGTCGCGCGAGCGGCTGGGGGTCGACGCGCTCGACCTGCTGCAGCTCCACTGCGTGCCGGAGGAAGTGCTGCGCGCGGGCCGCATCTTCGATCACCTGCGCGCGCTACAGCAGGATGGCGTGATCCGCGCGTTCGGCGCGAGCGTCGAGAGCAGCGCCGAGGCAAAGCTCTGCCTCGCACAGGACGGCCTCGCGTCGCTCCAGATCATCTTCAACGTCTTCCGGCAGACTCCGATCGAGACGATCTTCGACGAAGCACGCCGCAGGCAGGTCGCGATCATCGTGCGCCTGCCGCTCGCGAGCGGACTGCTGAGCGGCAAGTTCGACGCGCGCACGCGCTTCGGACCCGACGACCACCGCAGCTACAACCAAGACGGCGAGGCCTTCCACGCCGGCGAGACCTTTGCGGGCCTGCCCTTCGCGCGCGGTCTCGAACTGGTCGAGGAGTTGCGCGCGCTCACGCCGCCGGGCCTGTCGCTCGCCGCGATGGCGCAGCGCTGGATCCTCGACCACGACGCCGTCACCACCGTGATCACCGGCGCGACGCGCGCGACGCAGGTCCGCGAGAACGCGCGCTGTGCGTCGCTCGCGCCGCTGCCGCTCGCCCTGCACGTGCGGCTGCGCGAGCTGTGGGGAGCGCGCGTGCGGGCGCTCGTGCGCGGGAAGGACTGAACGCTGCAGCCGCGGGTCGAGATCGACGCCATGCGCCGGCCGTCGTGAGGCGTCCGTAGCACGAGCGGCCGCGGTAGCTTCTCCCGCCCATGCGTCCGCTCGTGATCCTCGTCGCGCTGCTCGCCGTCGTCGCCGGCCTGTACTTCGCATTCGGCGGCGGCGACGATGCTCCGCAAGAGGCGGGACTGGGCGACGCGACGGTCGAGGAGCGCGGTGTCGCCGGCTCGCGGCAGGCGGAGCTCGGGGATCGCGGTGCCACGAACGAACGCGACGCCGTCGCGCCGGGGTCCGGCGCCGCTCCGGTCGCCGTTCGCTCCCCGCGGCTCGGTTCCATCACGCTCGCCGGCCGCGTGATCTTCGACGACGACGTCACGCCGGTCGTCGATGCGGTGGTGTCGTGCGTCCGCGACGGCGTCGCGAACGACTTCGCAGTCGCGTTCACGACGACGACCGACGCGCAGGGGCACTTCCGCTTCGAGGAGCTCGCTGCGCGCGGTTGGTTCGACGTCGCGTGCCACGGCACGCATCGCGTGGTGGAACTCGACGACCCGAAGGCGGCCGAACTCGTGCTGCGCGTGCGCCGCGAGGTCACCGTGCGCGGCGTCGTCGTCGACGGGGACGGACGCGGCGTCGCCGATGCGCTCGTCGCAGCGAGCCGCTCCGGCGATCCGCTCGATGCGCCGCCGACCGCGCGCACCGATCCCGAGGGCCGCTTCGCGCTGCACGGCGTCGGCGGCAGCCGCTGGCTCCGTGCGAGCGCGGCCGGTCGTCGCATGTCGCCGTCGATCCTCGTCGAGGCGCGCGCCGGGGCGATCGCCGAGCTGCGTCTCGTCGTCGCGGCCGACCCGGCGCGCATCGCCGGGCGCGTCGTCGATCGCCACGGTGCCGGCGTCCGCGACGCGATCGTGCTCGCGAGCACGAACGACGCGCCGCGCTGGGAGACCGACCTCGACGGCCGCCCGCGCCGCCGCGACGTCGCGATCGCGGCTCGCAGCGACGCAAGCGGCGCCTTCGCGATCGACGGCCTCGCCCCCGGCGCACTGTTCGTGCGCGCGCGCGCCGACGGCGTGGGCTACGCGGAGCTCGAGGTCCCCGAGTCGGCGCGACGCAGCGCCGAACTCACGCTCACCCTCGAACCGTTCGCTCAGCTCGACGGCACCGTGCATGCCGCTGACGGCACGGTGCCCGACGAACTCGCGATCGCGCTGCGCACGGCGTCGCGCGATCTCGGCACGCAGTGGGAGAAGGTCGCGCGCGACGGCACCTTCGTGCTGCGCGACGTCTGCCCCGGCTCGATGCCCGTGCAGGTGTGGCAGGGCGATCGCGCGATCTGGGCCGGCGACCTCGTGCTCGCGCCGGGCGATCGCCGTCGCTGGGATCTCGTGCTCCCCGAAGCGAGCGGAGTCGCGGGTCGCGTCGTCGACATGCGCGGCGCGCCGCTCGCGGAGTACACGGTGATCGTCCTCCGCGACGGGCAATGGCTGCGTTCGGCGAAGACCGACGCCGAGGGCCGCTTCGCCGTCGACGGCCTCGATCCCGGGCCGCTCGCGTTGCGCACGGGACGCGCGCCGCGCGGCGCGGATGCGCGCTCGCTCGCGGCGAACGCCGCGTCGCTCGAGGTGATCGCGCCCGATCGCCAGATCGTGCTCGTCGTCGGCGACGAGCAACTCGCGTCGGCGGGCGTGCGCGGGAAGGTGCTCGCCCCCGACGGCACGCCGCTCGGCGCGGCGACGATCCAGCTCAGCGCGCGCGGCTCCGGCGCCGTGCGCATCACCAGCGAACCCGACGGCGGCTTCGCGGTCGACGGCGTGACGCCGGGCGAGTACCAGGTGATGGTCCGCCACCCCGCGCATGCGCCGCTGTTCCATGGCGAGCGCATGATCGCGGCGCAGGAGCAGGTCGACTTCGGCGAACTCCGCCTGCCGCCGTCGGGCCGACTCGTCGTGCGCGCGACGTCTGCCGACGGCGTGTCGACCGACGCGCTCGCGATCGGCGTGCTCGACGACGCCGGACGACAAATCGCCGTGCTGCAAGCCGAAGCCGGCGCGTGGGTCTCCGGACCGCTGCCGCTCGGCGCCCTGACGATGATCGTCGCGGGCCAGGGCATCGCGCGTTCGCGTCATCCGGTCACCGTCGCGGCCGGTGAACCGACGCGCGTCGAACTCCGCGTGAGCCGCGGCCTCGCGACGAGCTTCGTCGCCACGCTGCCGCCGGGCATCGCGACGCCGAACTGGGTCTGGATCAGCCTGTTCGGCGCGGACGGCACGCACCTCGGCGGCACGTCGCTCGCGCGCAGCGAGGACCGCGCGTGGCGCATCGACGCCTGGCTCGCGCCCGGGCGCTATGTCGCGCAGTTCGGCGCCGATGACCAGCGCGTGAAGGGCAGGACCGAGTTCGACGTCACGATCGACGGAGCGACGGTGGTCGCGACGTTGGCGCTCGAGCGGTAGGTTCAGACGCCATGGCCTGCAGGACCTCGTGGATGGTCGCGCTCGCTTCGTTCCTCGCGCCGATCGCCTCGCAGACGCCCCTCGACGGCGAGGACTTCGACGCGCGAACCCTTGCGGCGATGGTCGCACTCGGAGAGCGCGCCGTGCCCGTCCTGCTCGACGCCGTGCGTCACGGCGCCATTGCGAGTCCGGAAGATCAACGACGGGTCGAGCGCGCGCACGGCGTGATCCGCTCGCTGTCGCCTGAGGCGATGCGCACCGCCACGCGGGAACTGGTCATGTCCATCGTGATCGGCGAATCGTTCCTCGACGCCGACACCGCGCGCACGCTCGCCGCGATCGCGCTCCTCGCGCGCGTCCACGACGATCGGGATCTCGCCCGCTCCCTCGCGAATGCCGCGGAGGCCGTCCACGATCGACGAGGTCGCTTCGCGATGCGCGACCCATTCATCGTGAACGTCACCGACCTGAAGCCCGACGCGTCGGGGCGCCTCACTTTCACGTTTCCGACTCGGCTGCGTCGTGCCGATCGCCGCGTCGCGGCGCCGTCGTGGGCCTGGCATCGCATCGCGATCCGCGTGACCGCGATCGGCGAGGGTGCGGACTCGTCGAAGCTGGTCGCTGCGCTCGTCGACGACGATCCGTTCGTGCGCGAGCTCGCGGCGGCATGGCTCGGCATGCGCGACGACCGATCGGCTGAGGTTCTCGACGCGCTGCGAGTTGCGATGCGCTCGAGTGCCCCCGCCGCAGCACGCTTCGGCAGGGAGACCGACGAACTCGCGCGCTGCGCGGCTGCGACGGCCCTTGCGCGCCTCGCTCCAAACGACCAGGACGCCCGGCGCGGCCTCACGCTGCTCCTGCGGTCCGACGACCCGCGCGAGCGCGCAGTCGCGGCGATGGCGATCCGGGCATCCGACGGACCCGGCGCCTTCGACGTCGTCCCCGCCCTGATGGAGGCGAGCGCCGACGACGATCCCCTCGTCGCCGCGGAAGCGATCACGGCGCTCGGTCGCGTCGGCGTCGCGCGCGACGACGTGCTCACGCGCCTGCGCGAGTTCGCTGCGCAGGACGGTGCCTTGGCCGTGCGGGCGAAGTCGGCGCTGCGGCGCCTCGAACGGTGACGTCCACGCGCACCCATCGGGCGCTATCGTCCCGCTCCATGCGATCCGTCCCGGCGCGATGCATTGCGGTCCTCCTCGCGTTCGGGGACGCATCGCTCGTCGCCCAGGACGACAAAGCGCAGCTTGCCGCGCTGAGCGCGGAGACCTTCGACGCGCCGGCCTTCGCGCAGCTCGTCGAAGCGGGCAGTCGCACGGCGCTCGAACTCGTCGCGATCGCGACCGAGGACACGCCGACGACGGACGACGGCGCCGCGCGGCGCCGCCAACGCGCGCGGCGCGCGCTTCGACTGATCGGCCCGTCCTGCGCCGGCGTCGCCTTCGCTCCGCTCGCGCAGCGCGCGGAGCGGGCTGGCGTCCCCGACGACGAGTTCTTCGACCTGCTCGGCACGATCGCGGCGATCGCGCCGGGACTCGATGGCGAACGCGACACCGCGGCGCGCGTGCAGAACCTGACGATGCTCGGCATGCGCGGGCGCGCCGGCGGCGAGCCGAAGCGCGATCACCTCCGCTGCCTGCTCGGCGGGATCCGCATCCACGCCCGCTGTCGCCACGACGACGAGCCCAAGAACCACGATGCTCTCGTCAAGCAGCTCCTCGAGAAGCTGTTCGACCAGGATCCCTTCGCGCGGGAGTTCGCGGCGGAGCGGCTCGGCCTGCTCGGCGATCGCGGTGCGTCGGTGCTCGACGCATTGCGCGGGACCATCTCCGCCGTCGATCACCCGCGGCAAGCGAAGTTCTCGGGGCCCGGCTTCTCGTCGTCGGTCGGCACCGACTTCAGCGCGATGATCCAGGACGCCGCCGCGATCGCACTCGCGCGGTTGAGTCCCGACGATCCGCTCGCGCGGCGCGGACTCGCGCGCCTGCTCGAAGCCGACGACCCGCGCGAGCGCGTCGCCGCGGCGATGGCGATCGGACCGGGCGCCGAAGCGGACGCGTTCGACGTCGTCCCCGCGCTGATCGCGGCGACCAAGGACGACGACCCGCTCGTCGCGGGCGAAGCGGTCACCGCGCTCGGGCGCACCGGCGACGCACGGAGCGAGGTGCTCGATCGTCTGCGCGCGCTCGCGCAGCAGGACGGTGCGCTCGGCGCGCGCAGCAAGTCCGCCTTGCGACGCATCGAGCGCGGGAGCGAGAAGCGATGAACGCAGCGCGCGTGCGGCGACTGTGCGTTCGCGGCGTCGCCCTGGTCGCCGCCGTCTGGATCGGGGCGTCCGCGTTGCTGTGGGCGACGCAGGAGCGACTGCTCTTCACCGGCCGGCACGCGGGGCACGGCGATCCGCTCGCGCATCTGGATCGCGTGCGCGACGAGACGATCACCACCGGCGGCGGCATGCGGATCCGCGTCGCGATCGCCGAACCGGCCCGTGATCCCCGCGGCGCGATCGTCTGCTTCGGCGGCAACGGCGAGGACCTGCACGCGGGACAGCGCTGGGCGAAGTTCTGGGCGGACGACTGGGACTTCCGCGCGCTCTACGCCGAGCACCCCGGCTACGGCGACAGCGGCGGCGAACCCTCGCTCGAGTCCTTCGCGGCGGCGGCAGAGACGGCGGCGCGACGCGGACGCGAACTGGCCGGGGGCAAGCCGCTCGTCGCGTTCGGCAACTCGCTCGGTTCGTGGTGCGCGATGCGCGCGGCTGCGAGCGGTCTCGTCGACTTCGTGATCCTCCGGTCACCGCCGTCGTCGATCGGCGACGCCGGCGCGCATCACTTCCCCTGGCTGCCCGTGCGGCTCCTGCTCCGTCACGACTTCGACAACATCGCTCTCGCGCGCGACGTCCACGTGCCGGTGCTCATCCTCCACGGCAATCTCGATCGCACCGTCCCCTTCGACCACGGTCACCGGCTCGCGGAGGCTCTGGGCGATCACGCTTGGTTCGTGCTGGCAACCGACTGCGATCACAACGACGTACCGCTCACGAGACTCGGCCCGTACGGCGCGCAGATCGAAGCCTTCCTCACTGGAAGGGCACCGCGATGAGCGCGTCGGGGTCACGCCAGCTCAGGTCCACGTCCACGAACACCGAGCGGAAGCCCGGCGCCCAGATCTCGAGGGTCACGATCGATTCGTCGCCGGCGGGGTGATCGCTCAGCACCGCGCGCCCGTACTCGTCGACCGGGAAGCCGACCGAGTAGACGTGGAGGTCGTAGGCGGAGAAGAACACGCGGCCGGCGCGATCGGTGAGCTCGAAGGCATCCGTGAAGGGCGACACATGACGCGCGCCGCTCCACTCCTGCCAGGCTTCGTGCACGCGCACCCCGACTCCTTCCCACACGCCGTTGGTGACCGGGTCGTACACCTCGATCTCGATCGAGACCGTCGCGGGCGGCGAAACGTGCACGATGCGCGTGCGGGTCGTGCAGGCGGTGGCGAGAAGAGCGGCGGCGAGGACGAAGACCGGACCGAGGGAGCGGAGCGACATGGCGGCGCGCCGGAGAACAAACGCCGTGCCGCCCGATGCGGGCGCGCTCACCGCGCGCGCGGCGCGGCGGTTGTCGTGCGCGCAGGACACCGGTTCCCCCGCGTTCGCGACAGGAGCCGCGTCACCGCGCCGGTGCGAACACGACGCCGTCGATCCAGAATCGCGACCCGGGCGAACCGCTCGCGGCGATGCGCAGATCGAGCACGCCGTCCGCGCCGATCGTCACGGTGCCGAGATCGACGAGCCGGAGCCCGGGCTTCGACGACCCGGCGACGCCCAGCTCCGCCGTGCGATGCTCGCCCTGCACGTCGATCGCGAGCGCGAGCGGCGTGTCCGACGCGGCGAGGCGCAGCGTCACGGCGTGACGTCCGGGGGCAAGCCCGCCGGCGCGCAGCGTGACGTGGTCCCCCGATCGCGCGATGCGCACGGCGAGCGCACGCCCGGCGCTGAAACGGGCGCGATCGAGCTCGGCGAGTTCGAGAGCGACGCCCGGCGCGGCGTCGACGAGTTCCATCGCTTCGCCCTCCACGCAGCCCGCCACGACCAGCTCGCGCAGCCGGAGGAAGACGGAGTCGAGCCGGACGACGCCGTCGCTCGCCGCAACCAGTTCGACGAGCAACTCGCCCGATCCGAGGCGCGGCCCGGCGAGGACGTGCGCGCGGTAGCACGGCGCACTCTCACGACGCAGCTCGCGCTCGCGCTCGCCGTCGATCCTCGCTTCGCTCCCACCGATGCGCGCCGCGATCCGCGCGGCGTCGGGGCGCTCGGCGAGGACCAGCGTGACGTCGTGCGCGCCGGACGCGCAGTCCGGTACGCGCAGCGCGAGGACCTCGCCGGCGCGCGCGCGCCAGACCAGCGCGGTGCCGCGCGCGGCGAACGGGTCGGCTTCGAGCGGCGGCGTCGCGTCGCCGGCGCGCGGCGACAGCGCCTCGCCGTCGAACACGCGTTCACCGTCGGGCGCGATCGGCGCGACCGCGGGCAACA
>JACRLW010000029.1:0-20584 GCA_016235155.1 Planctomycetota bacterium | reverse complement strand
GGTCGGCGACCGCGCCGGGCCGCGCATAGACGTAGCTGATCGACGCGTGCTCGACGCCGGCGAGCGCGCGCGCGGAACGCAGTGCGACCCAGGATCCGACGAAGGACTGGAAGGGCACGGCGTCGAGGATCCTGAAGCGATGGTGCAGGACGAGCCCCGTGCCGCACGGCCCGCTCGCGAGCGGGCAGCCGACCCACGGACGATCGAGGGTCTCGCCCAGGAACGCGCGCGCCGCGGCGGAACCCGGTCCGCGTAGTGCAGGGTCGGGATCGCGATCGAGGAGCAGCGTCTCGTCGCCGCAAAGCCACGCGTTGTCGGACGGCGTGATCGAACCCGAGGGATTCACGATCGAGACCGCGTGGCCGACCAGTCGACCGCTGCCGCGCATGACGAGCAGCGGAAGCTCCAGCCCGTCGCCGTCCGCTTCGAACTCGAGACCGCGCTCGACGCGCCAGCGCGCGCGGAACTGCAACGTGTCGAGGTCGACGTCCATCGCGTCGACGGCGCGCTCGCACGCGATGCGCGACGGCACGCCGCTGTGATCCGCGAACGTGATCCTCGCCGACGTGTGGTACGGCATCGGGAAGCGGCAGACCATCCAGCCGTCGGCCTGGACCGCGATCGGCTGTGCCGCGAATGCCCCGCTCCCCGCCGCGGTGCCGAAGAACCCGGCGAGCGGCGCTTCGACCTGCGGGCGTTCGGCGCCGTCGAACCCGATGCGGAGCACGACGCCGTGCAACACGCGCGCGCGCGCCTCGCCGCTCGGCTCCTCGATGCGCACGCGGAGCACGCTGATCGCGTCGCCGCGCGAACCGGTCGCGACTGCGTGGTCGAGCGAGACCTCGCCCGTGGGCGCGAGCGCGACCACGTCGCTCAGCTCGCGCCGCGAGTCGGGGATCTCACCGAGCTCGGGATCCCGCAACTCGCGCGCGGTGCGCGCCAGCTCCTCGCCCGCGCCGCGCAGGTCCTCGAAGCGGAACGGGTTCACCCAGGTGCCGTCGAGCCAGTGACGCAGCGCGATGCGGAAGGCCGGCTCGCGCCGCGCATCGCCGCTCCACTCGATGCGCAGCGAGCGCGCGAACGGAACCGGCAGGAAGTCCCAGTCGCCCTGCGTGAACGCGTGGACCGGGTGCGACGCATCGTCCTCCGCGCCGCTCATCGCGAGGAACGCGGCCGAACGCCGGCGCAGGAAGGTCTCGGCCTCGCCGTCCCAGAGGATGTCGCCGTCGACGATCATCCGGATGCGGCCGTCCATCCCGTTGGTCCAGGTCGCGACGATCGCGCCGGAGCCCGACACTTCGCCGAGGAGGTACTCGCCGTTGCCGCGCGCGTCGGGTTGCTGGAGCACGGCTTCGATCCCCCGATTCGCGCCGCCGCTCGACCACTGCACGACGCGGTACAGCGACTTCGGCGCTCGAGCGAGCGCGCGCAGGTCGCGCGCCTCGCGCACGAGCGACGCGAAGTCGACCGTCGCCTGGGCGGTAGCTGCCGCGCAAAGAAGCGCGAGCGTCATGGTCTTGTGGAGGAGCGCCACCGTGGAAGCAGGCATCGACGGGGAATCAGGCATCGAAGAGTCCGCGTTGGCGCGCGCGCGCGACGCCGGAGAGTTGCGGGTAGAGCCCGAGCATCGTCGCGGGGACGTCGACGGCCTTGCCCTGCGCCCACGCGCCGAGCTGGAGTGCTGCCACCATCGCCTGGCCGCGGAAGTGGTTGTTCGCGGCGACCATCACCGTCGCGGCGGAAGCAAGAGCGGCGATCGCGCGGATGCGGCGCTCGATCTCGTCGAGCTCGTCCGCGCCGTAGAGCCAGTCGTAGGTCGCGTCGCGGCCCGCGTCCTTGTCGAACCAGGCCTTCTGGTTGCGGCCGTGCAAACGGAAGTACTCGATGCCCACGACGCGCTCGACGCCGGCGTCCGGACCGGTGAAGCCGCGATCGGCGCCGGGATAGTCGAGATGGATCGGGCGATAGCCGAGTTCGACGGCCGTCCGCTGCGCGTCGAGCGCGCGCCACGACGCATGGCGCACTTCGAGCAGGAGCGGCGCGAGTCCGCCGTAGGCGCGTGCGATCGCGTCGAGTTGCGCGAACGCGCCGGCATCGGCGGCAAGCCGCCAGGAGAACTGCGCGAGCAGCGCGACGAGCCGTCCGGAGTCGGCGAGCGGCTGCAGCGCGGCGCGGAATGCGTCGATCTCCGCGGCGTCGAGCACGCCGTCGTGCGTCGCGCGCTGCGGCAGCTTCGCGGTGAATCGCGTGCCGAGGTCGGCGGTGCGCTCGACCCAGCCGCGCACGGTGTCGGGCGAAGGCGTGCGGTAGAAGCTGACGTTGATCTCGACGAAGTCGACCCGCGACGCGACCGCACGCAGCGTGTCGCGGCAACCCGGCGGGTAGACGATCCCCTTCCAGTCGTCGTACGACCAACCGCTGACGCCGACCGCGATCGGGACCCCGGCGCTCGCGCTCATCGCTGTCCGCGCCGCCGCGCGATGTCGTCGAGGCGCTCGCGCACCTTCTGCTCGAAGCCCCAATCGCCGGGGCGATAGAAGCGCGTGCCCGCCAACGCATCGGGCAGGCAGTCCATGTCGGCGACGTGCCCGGGCTCGTCGGGCGCGAAGCGGTACTCGGCGCCGTGCCCCAGTTCCTTCGCGAGGCGAGTCGGCGCGTTGCGCAGATGGAGCGGCACGTCGTGTTGCTTGCCGTCGCGCACCGCGGCGACGGCGGCGTCGATCGCGCTCGCCACCCCGCGGCTCTTCGGCGCGGTCGCGAGGTAGATCGCCGCCTCCGCGAGCGGCAGTCGCCCTTCGGGAAGACCGAGGCGCTCGAACGCGAGCATCGCGCCGGTTGCGACCTGCAAAGCCATCGGATCGGCGAGACCGATGTCCTCCGCCGCCATCGCGATCATCCGCCGCGCCGCCTGCAGCGGATCGGCTCCCGCTTCGCAGAAGCGCGCGAGCCAGTAGAGCGAGGCATCGGCGTCGGAGTTGCGCAGGCTCTTGTGGAACGCGCTGAGCAGGTCGAAGTGACGGTCGCCGTCCTTGTCGTGCGCGAGCACGCGCTGCTGCGCTGCCGCCGCGATCTCGACGACGTCGATCGTCGCTCCGGCCGCCGCCGCGAGCGTCGCCGCCGCCTCGAGCACGGCGAGGACCTTGCGCGCGTCGCCGCCGCCGAACAGCGCGAGGCGCGCGCGCGCCGCCGGCGTGATCGTCAGTCGCATGCGGCCGAGTCCGCGCTCCTCGTCGGCGAGCGCGCGGTCGACCAACGTGGTGAGCGCTTCGTCGTCGAGCGGGACGAGCTGAACGACGCGGCAGCGCGAGAGCAGCGCGGCGTTCACCGCGAACGCCGGGTTCTCGGTCGTCGCGCCGACGAGCACGATGTCGCCGTTCTCGACGTGCGCGAGGAAGGCGTCCTGCTGCGCCTTGTTGAAGCGATGGATCTCGTCGACGAAGAGCAGCGTCGCCGCACCGCCGCGCGCACGCCGCGCGCTCGCCTCGTGCAGCGCCTCGCGCACCTCCTTGATGCCGGAGAGCACCGCCGAGAAGGGCACGAAGACGAGTCGCGAGCGCTCCGCGAGGATCCGCGCGAGCGTCGTCTTGCCAACGCCCGGCGGTCCCCAGAGCAGGAGCGAGCCCGCCTCACCCGCTTCGATCGCCAGGCGCAACGGACGGCCTGTGCCGAGCAATGCGTCCTGCCCGACGATCTCGTCGAGCGTCCGCGGACGCATGCGGTCGGCAAGCGGACGGCGAACGTCCGCGGAGGCGCGCGGGGGAAGCGCGGCGTCGTCGAAGAGGGTCACGCGCGGGATCGTCGATGTGGGAACGAGGGCCCGCAAGGATCAGCCCGACTGCGCGGATCGGACGGCCCGGATCCTGTGCCGCGCTACCCGGGCGGTCACGAGGACCCGCGTGACGCTGTGGACTCTCACCAAGAGCCGATGACTCAGCGAAACGCGCGGAGTATCTCGGATCCAAGCGCCCGAACCATGGCCCCGTAGCCGCGTGTCGAGCGCGTGGTCCACATCGCATCGACCCTGTCGAGGAGATCCCTGGTCATCAGCCGCTCCAGGTTCGAACTGCTCGGGTCGAGGCTCGCTTGGATCTCTGTTCCCAGGATCTCGCTCACCGCGACCGTGCCCTCGGCATGGTCGCACAGCACCATCTGGAACCAGAGTCGGGTGCCGGTCAGCACGGACTGCTCGGGGATGGGACAAGGGACTGCGAGCCCCAGAGTCTGGCCCGCGCGGACATGAGACGTCGGCAGCGCGGCGACCGCGTCCGGAACGAGCAGCGAGATGCGTCCGTTCGGAGCGATCAAGTTGGGATCCGCTCGGCTCGACACCTGCATGAGGCAGACCAGCATCAATGGGCTCGTTGCGCCTTGGCCGGTGGTGAATTGGCCACGCAAAGCCACGCCTCTCTGGCCCGCCGCGACACCGCTGGCCGGAAATGCCAGGCCGAGCGATTCGTACCCCAGCCGACCGATGGGAGACCCGAAGACATCGACAGCGCGATGCCAATCAGACGACAGTGGGTTCGGACCTCACGTCGCTCGGTTCGCCGGCAAGGTACCACGCGACTCCACCTGTGCTGGGGAGTCGATCGGTGAACAGGACTCGCGGCTGCTCCTCCTCCATGCGATCGCTCACGGCCCACCCACCGAGTGCGTCCCGCGACACCAGCCAACTCCGCGCGTCGTCCAGCCGGATCCGGATGTCCAGGCCGATCGGATCCAGCACGAGCGAAATGCGGCCGTCGAGCGCGAGCGGCGGAACGCGCTGTTCGTCGGTGACGAACTGGAACACCGACTCACCGGGAAGCGGCACGGTTCCATCCCAGCCAGTCACGAGGAGAGCGCCGGGGCTCCGCAAGCGAAGGAACAGGAGATTCTGATCCGCCCACCACCGCACTTGCGCCAGGCGCGAGCCGAACAACGCACTGTCCTCGCTCATCTGTGTCTCGATTCGTCCGTTTGCCAGACGGAAGCTGACGCGACTCAGGCGAGTCGACGCCCCGACGAGCCGAGCGACGAGGATCTGCGGCCGTCCGCGCGCGGCCGTCAGGTCGATCACCGTGCCATCCATCTCGACGGTCAGGATCTGTCGCTCGACGACGCGCGCCGAGTCGAAGAGCAGAACTCGCAACCCCAGCCCTGGCGCAGCTCGGACCGAGCCATGGTACTCGGTCGACCCGAGCGGGAATCTGAGCGAGCACAGCGGCAGGCTGCGATGTTGACCGACCGCGAGTGCGGTCGACATGACCACGCCGAGGATCACTCGTGACCAGAAGGTGATCCGACTATCCACAGCCCTTGCCCTCCTTTTCGGATTCCGAAGCGGCTTTCTCCTGAAGAGCTTCGTCTTTCCACGCCTCGAGAAGGTCTTGATCCGTCTCCCCGAGCAGCTCGAACCAAGCCAGCAAGTTGGGGTCATCCGTCACCTCGCAGTAGAAAGCAACTTCCTCACAGTTTGCATCGACTTCGGCGCACAGATGTGGACAAGGATCCTCTCCGCGGCAGTCTGTGAAGTTGTCGCTCTTCACATGACTGAACTCATGCACGACGATCGATGCGAGGCGCAGTGATCCTCTGGCCGTAACGCCTGCATCGAAACGCCTTCGCAGAACCACGAAGAAGGGAAGGGAAGGGAATGTCACGCTCCGCCTCATCGCTTGCCGAGGACTGGCGGATGCTAGCACCGTGACCAACGCTGGCAACGCGGTCGGGGCTGCCGACGTTCAACGTCCAGCTCGCCCTGCGTGCGATGACCGCGGCTTGCCGCCTCGCGAACACGCCTCTACCGTCGCGCGCGCCGCGAGTACCGGGTGCGGCACCATGCGCTTCCTCGTTGAGATCGGCCGGGCCGTCGTCTACCTCGCTGCGCTGCTCAGCGCGTGCGTGTGGACGACCGCCTGGGTGCAGCCCACCTGGCTCGACGCGAGCGGCGAATGGCTGCGCGGGCGCGCACTCGCACCGCATCTGGCGCGCTTCACCGCGATCACGGACGACTCCGGCATGGATGAGCCCGCGCGCCTCGCCGCGCTCGAGTCGTGGAGCGCGGAGCTCGCAGGCGTGCGCAAGCTCGACGCCCTCGCGCCGGTGCTGCGCTGGGTCGCGCGTGACGCCGTCGGCCGCGCTCTCGCTCTCGGTGATCGCGCGAGCGCATTGCGGCACGCGCGGCGTCTCGTCGCACTCGACGACCGCGACGTCGATGCGCTCGGTCTGCTCGGCAGTCTGCTCGCCCAGGACGACTCGACCCGCGTCGACGCGATCGCGCTCCTCGCTTCAGCGCACGAGCGCGCGCCCTTCGCCCCCGCGGTCACCGAACCGCTGTGGCACGCGCTCGTCGCTTCGGGCGAGTTCCACCTTGCGGCGCAGGTCGCGTGCACCGCGCACGACGCCGCGCAACGCGACGTGTGGGGCGTCGCGTGGTCGGACGATCCGCGCGACGTCTCGTGGATCGTGTTGCGACGAGTCGGCACGGACGGGATCAGCGCGCGCTTCCGGCTGCCGGCGCGCGCGAATCGCCTTCGGGTCACCCTTCCGCCGTTCCGCGCCTGCGCGCTGCTCGACCTGCGCGTCGTGATCGAACGGAACGACCGCATCGACGAACTCCCGCTCGACGCGGCGACCACCGTGCTCGACGGCCTGCGCCGCGAGGGCGGTGCGCTCGTCGTATCCGGCGCGCCGTCCGCCTGGTTCGAACTGCGCGAACTCGGCAAGGAACCCGGCGCGTGCCACGTCTCGCTCTCCGCCCGCTGCGAGGAACGCGTGGCGGACTGGCTCGCGGCCCTTGTCGGATCGCCCGACGGTCGGGTCGCCGCGACGCACTCACCCGGACTCCGAGCTCTGCGCGCGCGGGCCCAGGCGGTGCCGCGATGAGGCGCGCCGTCCACCGCGTCGCACGCGCCCTGTGGCGATTCGGCTGGATCGTCGCATTGCCGTTCGCGGTCGTGTCGATCTGGGCATTCACCACCGCGCTCGACCACTTCCGCCGCTTCGGCATCGAACGCATCACGACGCCCTACGTCGTCTCGCTCTCGGGCGCGCTGCGCGAGACCGCCGAACGCGCCGCGCGTCGCTTGCGCCTCGCGGTCACCCCGCCGGCGCCGACCCCGTTGCGCAGGCTGCGTCTGACGGTCGGGAGCGAGATCCTCGCGCGCCTCGACGCCGATCCGCCGTACTCCGGACGCATCGCGGTGCCGGCGATGCTGACCATCGACGACGACACGCCGCGCACGATCGAGCTGCGCCGCCGCGGCGACACCTACGGGCACTGGGGACGCGCCAAGCGCTCGTTCCGCGTCCGCACCGCGCAAGACCAACGCGTCGGCGGCATGCGCACGTTCCACCTCATCGCGCCCGAGTTGGACGCTCAACTCGAGAACGCGCTCGGGTATCGGCTCGCGCGGCGACTCGGACTGCTCGCGCCGCACAGCGAGTTCGTGCGGCTGGAGGTCGACGGCGAGGACCACGGCGTCTTCGAGCTGACCGAGCTGTTCGCGAACGCCGGCACCTGGGACGTCGGCGCCGACGACGGCGCGGCGCGCGCGGACGCAATCGCGCCTCTGCGCGAACTCGTCGATCTGGTGAGCCGTCCGCTCGACGCCGCACGCGCGGAACGGCTTGCGGGAATGCTCGACCTGCCCGCGTTCGCGCGCTTTTCGCTCGTCGAGCAGCTCACGCAGAGCAACCACGTCGACCACTTCCACAACTGGAAGCTGCACTGGGACCCCTGGCGGCGACGCTTCGAACCGATCGTGTGGGACGTCAACGGCTGGGAACGGTCGATGTGTCCGCCGGAGGGCGAGCCGCTCGACCTGCACCCGACGTTCAGTCCCTTGCACGCGCGCCTGCACTCGCTCGCGCCGTTCCTCGCCGAGCGCGACGCCGCGATCGCCGCGTTCTTCCTCGCCGGCGGCGAGGACGCGTTGTTGGCCGATCTCGACGCGCTCCGCGCCGCGACCGACGCCGCGTTCGCCGCCGATCCCTTGCGCACGCCCTGCCGCGACGACGACTGGTCGCGCGCCACCGCGGAGTTCGTCGCGCGCGTGCATCGCACCGCGGGCACTCTCGCCTTGTCCTGGAGCGAACGGAGCGACGCCCTCCTCTGGCAACCGGCGCAGGCCGCGGACGATCCCCTGTTGCTGCGCGTCGTCAGCGTGCGACCGGTTCGTACGCTGCGCCTCGACCTGCGCGCCGGAGTGCGTCCCGACGCGATCGTCCTGGTCGTGCCGCGGGAAGGCGGCGACGAGGTGGTCGACCTCACGGGTCGCTGGCGTCACGAGGACGACACGCTCGTGATCGACGTCGCGCTCGCTTCGGAGCACACGACCGCGCTCGAGTTCCGCCCGCCGGAACTGTTGCGCAACCATCGGCGACTCATCCTCCCGACCAACTACGAACTCCGCCTCCGCGGGATGGATGCGCGCGCCGTTCGGACGATCACCGGCAGCGACGGCCGCGACTTCGAGGAGTACCCGAAGCTGCCGCGAGTACCCGTGCGCGACCTGTTCCTCGTCAGTCCCGCTCCGGCGCTCGCACCGCGCTCGCTCTCCGGCTCGATCGCGATCGACGGACCGACGAAGTTCGCGGAGTCGGTCGCGATCGCGCCGGGCACGACGTTCACCATCGCGCCAAACGCGACGCTCGAGTTCCGCGGGCGCGTCGAGGCCCTCGGCACGCGCGACGCGCCGATCCGCTTCGTGCGAGCGGCTGCGGATGCACCGTTCCGCGCGGTCCTGCTCGCGGGCCGCGCCTGCGACGGATCGCGCCTGCAGGGTTGCAGCTTCGAGGGCGGCAGTATCTGGGTGCATGACGTTCGCGGCGTGGTGCTGAGCGATTGCGCTTCGCTCGGCGCCAGCGGTTCGGACGACGCGCTGCACTTCGTCCACGCCGCGGCCCACGTCGAGAGACTGCGCGTCGAGGACGCGGCGGGCGACGGGGTCGATGCCGATGCGAGCGAGGTCCGGATCGACGACGCGACGTTCGTCCGCTGCGGCAACGACGGCATCGACCTGATGCAGTCGCGGGCCGTGCTGCGCGGCGTGCGCTGCGAGGACTGCGGCGACAAGGGCATGTCGATCGGCGAAGCGAGCCTGGTCATGGCGATCGACGTCTTCGTCGAACGCTGCGCGGTCGGCGTGGAAGTCCGCGACGGTTCGCGCGCCGCGCTGCGGAACGCCGAGCTCCGGGCTTGCGCCGTTCCGCTGCGTGCCGCGGAGAAGGACCTCCGCTACGGCGACGGCGGTCGGATCGAGGCCCATCGCTCGATCCTCCATCCGAAAGCCGGCTCGGCCCCGGTCGTCGACGGCACGCGCTCGGAGATCGCGCTGAGCGACTGCCTCGTCCCCGCTCCATCGGGTGCCTGGCCGCGCGTCGAACTCGCGGACTGCGACGATGGCGCCGTCGCACGCCGTCCGCTCCCTCCGTTGCCCGACGCGCTGCGCGTCCTCGGCGAGGTGGCTGCCGCGCAATGGGCCGAAGCTGCCGGCGAGCGGCGAGGAGCGCGCGGACCGCGATGACCGACCCGCGCGACGCCGAGCCCGACCACGCCGGCTACGTCGATCCCCGGCTCGTGCCGCTCTGCGCGGAGATCGCGGCCCATGCGCCGATCTTCGAGTCGGAGCTCGCCGCGCTGCAATCGTCGGACTTCGTGCCGTGGTTCGACGTCGCGGTGTACTCGGGCGGTTGGTTGGTCTTCCCCTTGGTCGCGCAACTCGACCCGCAGCCGCCGGGCTTCGACCTCGCGCGCAACCGCCTCCTCTGCCCGCGCTCGCACGCGGTGCTCGCCGCCCATCCGCGCATCCTGCTCGCCGGGTTCTCGCGCTTGATGCCCGGCACCCGCGTGCATCCGCACAGCGACCATCCCGGTGCTCGCGTGCTGCGTTTCCATCTCGGCCTCCGCTCGGCCGGCGGCACGCGGCTGGTCTTCGACGGTGTCCCGCGCGAGTCGCGCCGCGGAAGCACGGTGCTCTTCGACCATTCGATGATCCACTCCTCGCACAACCTCGGTGCCGAGCCGCGCGACCTCCTCCTCGTCGACATCCGTCTGACCGACGACGAGGTCACGGCCGTCGTCCGCGCGCGCGGCGCGGTGCACCTCGGGTCCACCGCCGGTCACGCCTGAGCGCGGCGGTCTGCTCAGCGCGTTCGTGCCGGGCCGCGTCGAGCCGCTGATCGATGCCGTGCCCGGCGGATTCCACTCGCCGAGCGGTGTGCTGTGGGTCGCAGAGGCGCCGACGATGACGCTCGACGAGCTCGGGGAACGGCGCGAGCGGTCACGGGGGTAGGATCCCACGCCGTGTTCACCTCGATCCACATCCAAGGTCTGCGCGGCATCCGCGAGGGCAAGCTCGAGGGGCTGGCGCGGTTGACTGTGTTGATGGGCCCGAGCGGCTGCGGCAAGAGCACTGTGTTGGAAGCGCTCTTGCTGGCGGCGAGCAATCGGCCTCCGGAGGCATTGGGTCGCCTGATCAGCCGACGCATGGGCCTGAGGGGCGGAGCTCGATACCTGTTCTGGGCTCGCGGTGATCAGTCCGATTCGGTCGCACAGATCTCGATCGAGTCGGACCGGGACGCCGCGAGACTCCTCCAGTTGATCGATGTGACCAGCAAGGAAGGTCGCTCCTCCCGACCAACCGGGGCCGAATTGAAGGTGAGGATGCGTGTGGGTTCGAACTGGTTCGAGAACATGAGTTTCTCGACCCGCCCTGACAACACGGTCAGCGTCGTCAGCGAGTCCCCGGGGATCCCGCCCCTCGGCATGGTTCGATTGATCGGAAACCACTCATTGGGCGATCTCCATGACGTCTATTCGGAAAGCCTGGATCGCGGCGAACTCGATGCTGCACTGGCCCTGTTCCGCGAGGTGAACCCGTCGATGCTCGACATTCGCATCGCGACGGACGACGGAACGCCGGTGCTGAAAGTGCGGTACCCGGACGGCGCGGTGCCCGTCGCTGCCGAAGGGGACGGATTCGCCTCGATGGTGAGAATGGCGCTCGAACTCTCCGGTCGCTCGGCTGGCTGTTTTCTCCTGGAGGATCCCGATTCGCACCAGCACATCGCGGCCATGGCCCGCTCCGCGCGCGTCATCTGCGCTGCTGTGAAAGCGGGTGCCCAGATCGTGCTGTCGACTCACAGCCTCGAACTCCTCGACCTGCTGCTGGACCACGCCGGCGAAGAAGGACTGAAGCAGCTGGCGCTGTTCCAGCTCCAACTGACGAACGGCGATCTGCGCGCGCGGCGGCTCGACGGAGAGGAGATCCGCTTTGCGCGCGCCACGATCGAGAAGGACCTGAGATGACCCGCCACGGCGTGGTGCTCTGCGAGGGCTATCACGATCGGGCCGTCTGGAGCGGTTGGTTGACGGCTCGCGGATGGAAGAGCATGCGTCCCCTGTCGGGGAAGGCCCTCGACCCGCGCGGACGGGAGCTGCCCAAGGGGGCTTTCGCGTTCCGGCGCGGCCATGCCTTCGTCACTCTCGTCCCGTGCGGCGGTTGGACCGAGATCCTGCGTCTGTTCGCCCTCGAAGCGCAGGAAGCGTTCGTGGAATCAGGCTCGCCCAACGCCGTCGACTTCATCGCGGCTTGCTTCGACGCCGACATCGCCGGGGCCGATCACGGCCAGAGCATCCGCGACCGCTGGCGGAAGGCGACAGGTCACGCTCCACCGCCACGTGACGACTGGAGGCACGAAGGCATCGCCGTCCACGTCGTCCGATTCACCGCCGGCGAAGCGCGATGGCGGTCGAGTCTCGACGGCCTCGTCGCCCGCAGCTTCGCGGAGGCCTACCCTGCGCGATGGAGGAACGTCGAAGCCTGGCTCGAGTCGCGTGAAGACAAGCCCGAACCCAGCAAGGAAGCGATGTGGTCGGTGATGGCCGGCTGGTTCCCCGAGCAGGGCGAGAGCTTCCTGCAGCACGGGATCTGGCACGACCAATCGATCCGCGACCGCCTTACGGCTCACCTCGACGAACTCGGCATCACCCGCGTCGTTGAGGCAATGGAAGCCTGACCAGCCCCCTCAGCGCCGCTGTCGCCGCGCCTCGAACAACAAGACGCCGGTCGCCACCGCGACGTTGAGGCTCTCGACGCTCGGGCTGATCGGGATGCGCACGCGCAGGGTGGCGGCGGCGCACAACTCCTCCGGCACGCCGTGCCCTTCGCTGCCGAGCGCCAGCATCACGGGGCCGCGCAGGTCGGCGTCGAGGTAATCCGTCTCCGCGCGCGCGTCGGCAACCACGAGGCGCAGGCCGTGGCGCGACGCGAAGCTCGTCATTGCGGCGACGTCCATTCCGCGCAACACCGGCAATCGCAGCACGCTGCCCGACGACCCGCGCACCGCCTTCTCGCGGAACGGGTCGGCGCTCCCGGCGAGCGCGATGAAACCCGTGCCGCCCGCGGCTTCCGTCGCACGGAGCATCGCGCCGAGGTTGCCGGGGTCGCGCACGCCGGCGGCGAGGACGATCAACGCGTGCTTCGGATCGGCGCCGCACAATGCCGCTTCGTCCCAATGCGGCGTGCTCACGAGCGCCAGCACGCCCTGCGGGGTGGTGAGCGAGGACATGCGCTCGAACACGGCGTCCTGCGCGATCGCCAATTGGTGGGCCGACGCTTCGAGGCGACTCCGCAATCCCCCGCCGGCTTCGCTCGACGCGAAGCGCTCGGCGATCACCGCGACCAGGATCTCGCAGCGGGCGTCGAGGGCCTCGGCGACGACGCGCGCACCTTCGACCACCATCTCGTCGGGACGGTCACCGGACCCGGCGTCCTTCACGCGTTGGACGAGCGGGTTCTTGGGTGAGCTGAGTTCGACGACGCGGGCCATCGGCGAAGCCTATTGCACCGTCGAGGAACTTCGGTGGACGACTTCGCGCAAGGACATCAAACGCGTCACGTCGCTCGCTCGGGACCCTCGAACTCACGGATGCGGTGCGCGTCGACGATCCCCATCGCGGTCGAGGCCGCAACCCATCCGGGTTGCCGGCGTCGGCGCTGGCGCGCCGACCGAGAAGGCCTCGACCGCTCTCTTTGCTGGGGCCCTTCGTCCTCCGAATCCTCGCGTCCCGCGAGGATTCTCCGGACTTCGGGCACAACCGACCCGCGAGTTCCCGTCCAGCCGATGCTTCGAGGAAACGACGCAGTGCATGCTCGATGACCGCGGTCGTGAGAGGCTCTTGGAGGCGAAGCACGACGATGCCCGCGAAACGCGCCGGGGGAAACCGGAGGATGCTGGAGAAGTCCCGGTCGAGGGTGAGGAGCACGCGGCGCTCGGCCTTGCAGACCTCGATGAGCGTCTCGTCCGAGGACGCACAGAGACCCTGGGCGAAGACGGTCGCCACCTCGCAACCGCCCTCTGCGAGGATCCGTGCGCCTCGCGCACCCAGGTTCTCGTCGAGCTTGACCTTCACATCGAGCTCATGCGGTGTGAACGGTGCGTTCGCGCGTCATCTCGGATCCATAGGCCACGCAAGCCCGGATGTCCTCGACCGTGAGCTGAGGGTAGTCCCGCAGGATCTCCTCGACCTCCATCCCGGAAGCGAGGAAGTCGAGGACCAAGGACACCCAGATTCGATGACCCCGGATGCACGGCTTGCCGCCGCAGACCGCGGGATCGATCGAGATCCGCCTGAGCAGTTCCTCGTGGGTCATGTCCGTCGTGAGTACCACGTGATCATCCTGAGCCCAACCCCCTCTTGCGACAGTTCCCTTGGCGCACGTTTCCGATTGCGGCCCGCTTCCGGATCCCACCGCGGCCGAGGCCGTAGCCCATCTTGGCTGCCGGCGTCGTCGCTGACGCGACGACCAGAAGGCCTCGGCCGCTTTACCAGCCGGGGTTCTCCGGCCCGCGAATCGTCGCGTGCCGCGACAACTCGCGGGCCTGCGAACCCACCGTCCCGGCGGACAAGCACTTCCCCACTCTCGACCCGGCTCGTCTCGCTCGGAACCCGAGCCAGACGTCAGAACTCGTCGCCGCGCACGACGACCGGCGCGTGCGGCACCTTGCGCAGGATCGCGGGCTCACCGCGCGAGCGCTCGAGCAACGCCCTCGCATCGAGCTCCTCGCCGAGCGCCGCGAGGCCGCTGCAGGCCGCGAGCCAGCCGACGATCCGCTCGCGATGCACGCCGCGCGCGCGGAAGGCGCCGAGCGACGTGTCGCCGTGCCGCTTCGCGAGCCGGCGGCCATCCGTGCCGACGAGGAGGGGCAGGTGCGCGAAGCGCGGCGGCGTCCATCCGAATGCGCGATAGAGCAGCAACTGGCGCGGCGTCGACGGCACGAGGTCGTCGCCGCGCACGACCTGGGTCACGCCCTGCCGATGGTCGTCGGCGACGACCGCCATCTGGTACGCCGGCTCGCCGTCGCGCTTCTGGATCACGAAGTCGCCGGCGATGCGCCCCTTCTCCGCGCCGCGGAAGTCGTCGGTGAACGGCACGCGGTCGACGTCGACGGCGAAGCGCACCGCGGGTTCACGACCGGTCGCGACCCGCGCGTCCGCCGGGGAAGCGAATCGACCGCGGCAGGTGCCGGGATAGGGCGCGGTGTCGAGCCAGTCCTCGTGCGGCGCCGACGCGGCGTCCTCGACCTCCTTGCGCGTGCACACGCACGGATACGCGAGGCCGCGCGCCAGCAGGTCGTCGACCAGGGCACCGTAGCGCGCGAGGTGATCGCTCTGGCGCAGCAGGACTCCGTCCCAATCGAGTCCGAGCCAGCGCAGGTCGTCGAGCGTCGAGCGTTCGGCACCGTCCTTCACGCGGGGGCCGTCGATGTCCTCGATGCGAAGGAGTAAGGTCCCTCCGCGCGCGCGGACGCACAACCACGTCAGCAGGAACGTCCGCGCGTTGCCGAGGTGGAGCACACCCGTCGGACTCGGCGCGAGTCGGCCGACCGGCGGCACCGCCGCGGCGTCGTCCGTCACCATGTCCGCACCGCGCATCGCCACCATTCTGAAGATCGACGCGAAGGTCTGCCACGTCGAGATCGAGGGCCGTCGCATCCAGGTCGGGTTGCGCGGACGGCTCTTCGAAGATCGCGGTCGCGATCGCAGCCCCGTCGCGGTCGGCGATCGGGTGGTGCTCGGCAAGGACGGCGAGAGCGACGCGATCGAGGCGGTGCTGCCGCGCACCACGCGCCTCGCGCGCCGTGCCAAGGGCGAAGAGGACCGCGAGCAGGTGATCGCCGCGAACGTCTCGCTCGTGCTCGTCGTCTCCGCACTGCGCGAACCGCCGTTCCAGGCGCTGCTCGTCGATCGCATCTTCGCGGCGTGCGCACGCCAGGACCTGCGCGCCGAACTCGTGCTCACCAAGCTCGATCAGGACAAGAGGGGCGAGGTCGCGCGGTGGCTCGATCTCTACCGGGGCCTCGGCTACGCGGTGCACGGGACGTCCGTCGCACCCGGCCACGAGACGCACGACACGCTCGCCGTGCTGCGCGCGGAACTGCGCGCGAACACCACGGTGCTCACCGGTCTCTCCGGCGCCGGGAAGTCGACCTTGCTCAACGCGTTGGTGCCCGGCCTCGGGTTGCGCGTCGGCGACGTCAGCCGCGTGCAGCACGGCCGCCACACGACGAGCGCATCCGAACTCTTCCCGTTGCCGGGCGGCGGCTACGTGCTCGACACGCCGGGCATCCGCAACTTCGTCCTGTTCAGCGTGGCGCCGGGCGAGCTCACCTTCTGGTTCCGCGAGTTCGCCGAGGTCGCGCGCGGCTGCGCCTATCGCGACTGCTCGCACCTCGCCGAGAAGGACTGCGCGGTGCGCGTCGCGCTGGCGTCGGGCGTGATCGATCCGAGCCGCTTCGAGAGATCCGAGCCGCTTCGAGAGCTACCGGCACCTCTTCACGGAGTTGAAGGCGACGGAGGACCGCGAGCGTCGCGGCGAGTCCTGAACGCGACGGCCAGCATGCCGACGAAGCCGGCGACGAGCGTCACGATCGTCGCCACGATCGCGGGCATGTAGGGCGCGAGGTCGACGATGGTCGCGACGAGACCGTCGATGACCTCGGTCGAGAGCCGCTGGTCCTCGGGCAACCGTTCCTGCGCTTCGAAGATCGCGCTGCGCACGGTGCGCGCGTCGGGCGGTGAACCCGCGGCGATCGCGGGCCCGGCCCACAGCACCGAGCCGATGCCGATCGCGATGAACGCGATGGCGAAGCCCTGGGCGGGAACGAGCGACGGATCGCGCCGGCGCGCGCTGGTCGCCGGGACGATCCCGAGCGGCAGCATGAACACGGCGCACACGCACAACGAGGCGCCGCCGAACTCCGCGCCCGCGAGCGGCGCGAGCAGGCCGAAGACCAACCACAGGACGATCAATGCCTGTAGGGCGCCGACAGCGATCGGAACGGTCCAGGACGGGGACGGCGCGCGGCCGGCGGGCGGTGACGTCACGGGGGATTCGCGGCGAGCGTAACCCGAAGACCCGCCGTGTTCGCGCGCGCGCTGAGACGGGGAATGCACGCGCGATAGGATTCGCCGCCTCTCGCCTCGCCGTCCAAACCACTCGCTCATGACGAAGCTCAATCTCGCGCTCGCGTTGTCGTCGTTCGCCGCCGCTCTCGGCGCGCAGTCCGCTCCCGACCAGGTTGCGCGCACCGAGCGCTGGGTCTACCGGCCCGCGACGCCGATCCGGGTCGACCCGACCAGTCCGATCGCCGACCGGGTCACGCTGAAGTTCCGCGACTCGCTCCGCGTCCGCCTCGCCGGCGGGGAACTCTCCGATCGCGACGGGGCCGACCTGCGCGCGGTGAACGGGGCCCTGCGCGGTGCGACCGTCGCACGGCTCTTCACGCGCAGCACCGACGAACTCGACGCCGAGCGCGAGCGCGTCGCGCGCAACCTCGCCGCGGGCGAAGCCCCGCTCGCCGACCTCAACAACTGGTTCGCGGTCCGCACGACCGGCGCCGCGGCGACCGAGCGCCTCGTCGAAGCGCTCCTCGCCGAGCCGCACGTCGAGACGGCCTACGCCGAGTTCGCCGTCGCGAAGACCAGCGACATCCCGCCGCCGACGCCGCTCCTCGAGAGCAGCCAGGGCTATCTCGGAGCGCCCCCGGCGGGCTACGCCTACGACGCCGTGCAGACGATCGTCGGCGCGCGCGGGCAGGGTCTGTATCTCGCGCAGCTCGAGGGCAAGCACACGCTGGACCACGAGGACGTCACGTCGGTCACCGCCGCGACGATCCTCGGCGTCCCTGCCAGCGCCAACTGGAACAGCTGGCAGCAGCACGGCACCGCATGCCTCGGGATCATGGGTGCCCAGCGCAACGCCTACGGCATGCGCGGCATGGCGAGCGATCACGCGGCCTTCTACACGTCGAGCCTCGAGAACGGCGCCCCGAACATGGTCAGTCTCGCAACCGCCGCGCTGCGTGCCGGCGACGTGATGAGTTCGAGCTACGCGTGGGTCGTGTCGGGCCTGCACGCGCCGGCCGACTGGGATCAGGCGACCTATGACGCAATCCGCATCGCCGCCGCTTCGGGCATCGTCTACACGATCGCCGCGGGCAACACGAACCACGACCTCGCCGACACGACGATCTACGGCAATCGCTACCTGCCGGCGTCGACGCCGTCGGGCGCCTTCATCACCGGCGCGTCGGGTCCGGGTGATTCATCGCGCGCGGGCTTCAGCAACTTCGGCGCGGTGGTCGTCGCGAACTGCTGGGGTTCCGGCGTCGCGACCACCGGTTACGGCAGTGCCTTCGATCCGGGCGACGTGCGCCAGCAGTACACGTACGGCTTCAGCGGCACGTCATCGGCGACGCCTGCGCTCGCCGGCGTGATCGGGTCGCTCTGCGGCGCGATCCAGGAGCAGCTCGGCCGGACGCCGACGCTCGCCGAGCTCCGCGGCGCTCTTCTCTCGACCGGCACTCCGATCCCCGGCAACGGCGGCCGCATCGGCACGCGTCCCGACCTCGTGCAACTGTTCGCGGCGTTCGGACTGCCCGACGGCCTCGCGGTCACGCAGGACGCGGTGCTCGGCGGCACGGCGACCCTCGCCGCCGGCGGACCCGTCGGCGCGCCTCATGGACTCCTGCTCGCGTTCTCGACCGGCAGCACGGGCTTCGGCGCGAACCGTCCGCTGCTGCTCGACGTCGCCAACCTGATCGTCGCCGGTAGCGCAGTGCTCGACGGCAGCGGCTCGGCTCAGTACGCGTTCGCGGTCCCCGCCGACCCGAGCCTTCTCGGCGCCGAGCTGTTCTTCCAGGGCGTGCAGATCCGCGGCGGCGCGCTTCACCTGTCGAACAGCGTGATGCTCTGGATCCACTGAAGCGCGGCGTCCCACTCGCCGATTCCCCCGCCGGGCCGCTGCTCGATCGGCTCGTCGCGCTGTGCGTCGTCGCGAGCGCGATCGCCTGCATCGCGATGCTCGCCGGCATCGAACCGGATCCGCGCGGTCACGGGACGCACGAACAACTCGGACTGCCGCCGTGCGGTTGGCCCGCGCGCTACGGCAAGCCGTGCCCGACCTGCGGCGTGACGACCGCCGCGTCGCTGGTCGTCCACCTCAGCCCGTTCCGGGCGCTCTGGACGCAACCGTTCGGCGCGGCGACGGCGCTCGCCGGACTCGTCCTCGCCGCGTTCGCATTGCGCGCGCTCGTGATGAAGGAGTCGCTGGTCGCTCGCATCGCGCTGTGGCCGCTCGGCACGCTCACGATCGTCTCGATCGCGATCTTCCTGCTCGGCTGGGGCTGGACCTGGCTGCGCTGGTGAGCGCGCGATCGCCCGGTCGACTCAACTGAAGTCGTAGATGTAGCTGAGCTTGTTCTTCTGAACGATCGCGTAGCCGAGGCCCTTGAGCAGCCTCAGATCGTTCGGACCGTCGAGGTTGAGGCCGCGGATCACCGGGTCGCGCATCGTGAAGTACTTGGTCCCCGCGCCGCGCGCGGGCTCGTACGCCTGCGGCGACACGCGACCGGCGATCTCGATCTGGATCGCGCCGTTGTAGAAGGCGCGGATCCGGACGGACTTGTCGTCCTGCGCGAGCTGGCGCTGCACGTCGTCGCCCGCCATGTCGACGAGCTCGTGCGCGAGGATGATCTCCTTCACGTTGACCTGCACGCGCGGCGTGCGAACGACGTCGTTGCCGCGCAACGAGACCATCACGGCGTCCTCGACCGTGACGAAGGAGCGGTCGAAGTCCTCGAGCACCTTCTTCAGGCGGTGGTACTTCCCGGCGACGCGGCCCTTGATGAGGAACGCGTCGGTGAGGAGGAGGTCCTCCACCATCGCCGGCGTGGTGCCCGCGCTTTCCGAACCGCCTTTGGACTCCGTGCTCATGCTGCGTCGCGATCCGTCACGGGACCTGTGCTCTCACTTCGCCGACCAGGTGGAAGGACCCCGTGACGACCCGCGGACCGGCATGTTCGCGCAACTGCGCGAGGCCATCGGCGGCGCCGGGCACCGCCCGGACCCGGACACCGCGCGATCGCAGCCAGTCACAGATCGTCCCGGCGTCCTCCGATGTCGTGTCGGAGAGCTCCGTGACGACGACGTGATCGGCAAGCGGCACGATCCGGCTCAAGGCCTCACGCCAACGTTTGCCCCGGGCGGAGGCGAACAGGATCGCGAATCGCCGGCCGGGCCAGCGCCGGGCGAGCTCCTCGGCGAGGCGCGCGGTCGACTCCTCGGTGTGGGCGCCGTCGAGGACGACGAGCTGGCCGTCACGATCGATCCGGCGCTCGAAACGGCCGGGGAGGGCCGGCCGGGCGAGTCGTTGCGGCACGACGAAGCCGGGCAGGAGCTCGCGCATCGCCGCCCAGGCGAGGGCGAGCAGGCGGGCCTCGTGGAGGGGTGCGTCGTCGAGCCGGGTCGGCTGGCTGACTCCGTCCTTGGACCAGAGCACGAGTTCACGCTCCCCGCCCCCGCTTGGCGGACCGATCTCGACGCCGAAGTCGACGTCGCAGACGAGCAGGCGGCAACCGGCGCGCGCCGCGTGCGCGGCGACCACCTCCGCGGCGGGACTGGCGCAGCCCGACACGCCGACTCCGCCCTCGCGGAAGACGAAGGCCTTCTCGGCGGCGATCGCCTCGATCGTGTCGCCGAGCACGTGGCAGTGCTCGAGCTCGACCCCCGTCAACACGCTCGCGTCGACGGGCAGCGCGGTCGTGGCGTCGAGCCGTCCGCCGAGGAGGTCGGTGGCTTCGACCCAGGCCCAGAGCACCTCGAGGCCCATGTCCTGGGCGTTGGGCACGAAGCCGGTGTTGGACGGCTCGGTGGCCGCGGAGGTCACGCCGGGGTTGGCGAACCAGCGCAGGCTGAGGCCGACGGCGACGTCCGGCTGGAGCGCCGGATCCGGCACGTCCGGGTCGTCGGCGAGAATGTCGTCGACCATGAGGAGGACGCGCGACTGGATGACGCGTTCGTCGAGGACGACGAAGCCGTCGCGACCGATCACGGGATAGGCGAGCGCCCCGGTGCGTGTGTCGATGCGGAAGCGCGCGGCGAGGGCGGGTTGGGGAGCGGTGAGCGCGAGGACGGCGGCCAGGAGGGCGGCGACGCACGGTCGAGCCGTCCCGCGGACGATCCCTTGCACCCTTCGCGCGGACCGATTCAACGGCACATCGCGTACCGTAGTTCGCAACGGGGGTCCTGGGCAAG
>JACRLW010000131.1 GCA_016235155.1 Planctomycetota bacterium | reverse complement strand
CGTCTCTCGCTGGCGTCGAGGTCTTCGCCCAGGCGCTCTTCGTGCGCTGGCCCCTCGACCTGCGGCTGAGCAACGTCACGGCCGACGTCTTCATGCGCTGAGGACCGTGAGCACGCCTGATCCGTCCGACGCGCCGCATCCGGCAGAGTCACCGTTCTGCTACGTGCATTCGCCGGAGTTCCCGGCACTGCTCGAGCGGTTGCGGTTGTCGCTGGCGGTGACGACCTACCAGGCCGGCAAGCTGATGGTCGTGCGTGCATCGAGCGGAACCCTGTCGACCCTCTTGCGCTCCTTCGAGAGCCCGATGGGGCTCGCGGTCGGCGCGGATCTCGAGCGCATCGTCGTGGGCACGCGGCGCGCGATCTGGACGCTGCGGTCCGAGCCCGAGATCGCGCCGCAGCTCGAGCCGAGGGGACGCCACGACGCCTGTTTCGTCCCGCGCCGCGCGCACGTCACCGGGAACATCCACGGGCACGAGATCGCGCTGGTCGGCGATCGGATCTGGATCGTCAACACGGCGTTCTCGTGTCTGTGCACCCTCGACGACGAGCGCTACGGCTTCATGCCGCAGTGGAAGCCGCCGTTCGTCGACCGGCTCGCCGGCGAGGACCGCTGCCACCTCAATGGTCTCGCGGTCGAGGACGGCCGGATCGCCTGGGTCACCGCGCTGGGCGAGACGAACCACGCCGAGGGCTGGCGCGAGAACAAGACCAGCGGCGGCATCGTGATGAACGTCGCAACCGGCGCAGTGGTCGCGCGCGGCTTGTGCATGCCGCATTCGCCGCGCGTGCACGACCGCACGCTGTTCGTGCTCGATTCGGGCCGTGGCCGCCTGTGCACCGTCGATCCGCGCGACGGCCGCATCACCACGGTCGCGGCACTGCCCGGCTATGCGCGCGGCCTGGCGGTCCACGGCGAAACGGCGTTCGTCGGCTTGTCGAAGGTCCGCGAGAAGGACCTCGCCAACGGTCTGCCCGTCACCGAGCAGTACCGCGTCGACGAGCGTCGCTGCGGCATTGCCGCCATCGACCTGCGCTCCGGCCGACTGGTCGCGTTCCTCTGGTTCGAGGGGAGCGTGACCGAGATCTTCGACATCCGAACGCTTCCCGGCCTGCGCTGGCCCGCGGTCGTCGGCTTTCAGGACCAGACCCTCGACGGGATCATGACCGCGCCGAAGTCGGCCTGGCAGCCGCACCCGAGACTGCCGGCCGACGAGCCGCGCTGATGCGCCGTCGAACGTCACTCAGCGCAGCGCCACCGCAAGCAGCAGCGCCAGCACCATCGCGAGGACGATCACCAGCGCGACAAGGCGGTTCCGTCGCGAGCGCCGCGGCGCAGCAGCCTCCTCCCCGTATCCCGGCACGTCCAGATCCAGCGCCTGATAGTCGATCTCCTCCTGCTCCTGCCAGCCGGTCTGCGCGTCACTCCCGCAGTCCGGGCAGGCGAGGCGGCCGGCGCGGAAGATCGCGCCGCAATGCGGGCACTCGACGTCACGCTTGCGTTTCATCGAGGAGGAAGACCTCCCAGTTGTCGGCGATCGCGGCGCGGCATTGCACGACCAGCGATCGCAAGACGTCGGCCAGTGGTGCATCGACCTTGGCGAGACCTTTGCGTGCGACCACGGCGCGATAGAGGGCGCCCAGCGCCAGGTCGTCGTGCCGAGCGAGCAGGGCGACGGCGAGCGGCAGCAAGCGACGGGCGCGGATCGACGGCGTGACGGCGACGCCGTCGCCCAGCACCGCGAGCGGGACCGGCTGGCCGAAGCGCAATGCCGCGGCGTCCAAGGCCGCGACCAGCAAGCCCTCGAACTCGGGACCGCATGGGGCGACGAAGGCGAGCACGTCGGCGAGCGGTTCGCGCTCGCCCGATTCGCGCAGCGTCGCGAACACCTCGTCGCGGAAGCCGGCGCAGATCGCCCGCTTCGGGTTCACTTCGCGGCGAGGCTCGCGGTCAGTGCGTCGCGCAGGGCCTGGGCGCCGCCGTCGAGGACTTCGAGCGTCTTGCCGTCGCGGTAATGGCGCTCGACGTGGTACTCGACGACGAAGCCATAGCCGCCATGCACCTGGATGCCCTCGTCGGCGGCGAGCACCGCGGCGTCGATCGCCGTGAGCTTCGCGTTGCGCGCGACGTCGAGCGCGTCCTGCCCGAGGTCGAAGAGGCGCGCCGCGTGCCAGGTGAGGTGACGCGCCGCCGAGGCGCGGCGCAGCGCTTCGATGAGCTTGTGGCCGACGGCCTGCTGGCGCGCGAGCGGTTTGCCGAACGCGATGCGCTCCTCGGTGTGACGGCGGCTGTGTTCGACCGACGCGAAGGCCGAGCCGGTGGCGATCGAAGCACCGCCGATCAGCGCCGCGAGCTCCACGCGCGCGAGCGCCGTCGCGGCGTCGTCACCGCGGGCGACGAGCATTGCGCCGTCGACCCGCAGCTTCGCAAACGTCACGCTGCCCGGTGCCGAGGCCCGATAGCCCAACGCCGACACCGCCTTGATCGCCGCGAGCGACGCGGGGACGACGAACAGCGCCGGCGCGCCGTCGAGCTTCGCCGCCACGACCAGCAGCTTCGCTTCCGCCGCCGCGGTCACACAGCCGGCCTTGCCGTCGAGGACGTAGCCGTCGCCGTCTTGCTTCGCGACGACGCCGAACTCGCGGCCGACGAAGGCGCCGACCGAGGCCCCGCTCGCGAGTTCGCCCAGCGCGTCACCCGCGCCATGCAGCCCCTGCAGCGCCAGCCCGCAGAGCCCGCACTGCGACAGCAGCAAGCGCGCCGTCGAGCCGCAGCCGCGCGCGATCTCCTCCAGTGCCACGACCATCGCGAGCATGCCGAGTCCCGCGCCGCCGCTCGCTTCGTCGATCGCGATGCCGAACAGGCCGAGCTCGGCGAGGCCTCTGAAGGCGCCCGTCACGAAGCGGCCGTGTTCGTCGTGTTCCAGTGCCTGCGGTCCGATGACGTCGGCGACGAGCTTGCGCACCGTCTCCTGGATCATCGTCTGAGTGTCGGACAGCTCGAGGTTGTGCATGGTCGTTCGGTGCAGCGGGTCCGGTCGACGCGATCAACGCGCGCCGGGCCACCAGTAGAGGAGTCGTGGGCCGGTCGAAGTGCGCAGCAGCGACGCGAGCGACGCGTCGAGTCCTTCCGCCTCCGCCTTGGCTCCGAAGAGCAGATCGCCGAGCGACGGCCGGCGCCGGCGTTCGACGCGCTGAGCGTTGCCGACCCGCGCGCGCTTGCCGAGTTCGCTCCAGGCATCGGCCTCGGTGCCGATCGCGTCGATCAGCCCATTCGCGAGCGCCTGCTGCGCCGAGTACACGCGCCCGTCGGCGAGTTCGACGACGCGCTCGCGCGTCAGTTCGGAGCGCCCCTGGACGACGACGTCGACGAAGCGGTCGTAGAGCTCGTCGACGATCGAGCGCAGGATGCCCTGCTCGCCCTCGGTCATCGGCCGGAACATCGACAGCATGTCCTTGTGCGGCGTGCGCGCGGACACGATCACGTCCTGCGCGATGCCGAGTTGCTTCGCCGCCTCGGCGAACTGGAGGTTGCTGACGATCACGCCGATGCTGCCGGTGAT
>JACRLW010000028.1 GCA_016235155.1 Planctomycetota bacterium | reverse complement strand
CTGGGCGACGGCGCGGGCTGGCAGGTGAAGGTCGGCCTGATCTTCCTGCCGGTCGTCGTCTACGGCGTGCTGATGACGACCTGTCGCTTTCCGGTCAGCGAGCGCGTGGCCGCGGGCGTGTCGCAGCGCGACATGATGCGCGAGGCGGGGATGCTCGGGATGCTCGTCGCGGCATCGATGATCTGCCTCGAAGTCGGTCGCGTGTTCGACGCGCCGACCTGGAGCTCGTGGACCGTGGTCGGAGCGATCGTCGCGATCTTCGGGGCGTGGACCCACTCCCTCGGCCGTCCGCTGTTCGTGGTCCTGATCCTCACGATGGTCCCGCTCGCGATCACCGAGCTCGGCACCGACTCGTGGATCACGCCCTTGATGGAGCCGGAGATGGCGGAGCTCGGGTTGTCGCCGGCGTGGGTGCTGATCTACACGACGATGATCATGACCGTGCTGCGCTTCGTCGCCGGGCCGATCGTGCACAAGCTCAGCCCGCTCGGACTGCTCGCGGTCTCGTCGGCGCTGGCGATCATCGGCCTCTACACCCTGTCGGGCGCCAACGGCGCGATGATCCTCGTCGCGGCGACGGTCTATGGGATCGGCAAGACCTTCTTCTGGCCCACGATGCTCGGCGTCGTCAGCGAGCAGTGCCCCAAGGGCGGAGCGCTCACGCTCAACATGATCTCGGGAATCGGGATGCTCGCGGCCGGCGTGATCGGCAATCCGCTGCTCGGCAACATCCAGGACAAGGAGACCGACCGGCAGCTCCTCGCGCAGGTGCCCGCCGTGCATGCGCAAGTCGTCGGCGACGAGAAGCGCAGCGTGTTCGGCACCTACCGTGCCATCGACGACGCCAAGGTGAAGGCACTGCCCGAGGCGGACCGGAAGCTGATCGAGACGACCAAGAACGCGGCGAAGAAATCCGCTCTGCGGACCAACGCGCTGTTCCCCGTTGCGATGCTGGCGGTCTACCTCGGTCTCATCGCCTGGTTCCGGATGCGCGGCGGCTACAAGCCGGTCGTGCTCGACCAGGGTCGCGCGACCTGAGCGCATCGGCCCGCGCGGCGTTCCAAGGTGGGAGGGGGAACGCCCGCGAGAAACGCGGTGCAGCACCGGGGCAGAGTCGTCGGAAAAGCGCTCGGGGAAGGGAGTTCCTGACCCAGCGAAGCTCCCCGACGACCCAGGACACCGATCATGCGCCACGCACTTTGTCTCCTCATCCTCTCTGCGCCGCTGCTGGCGCAGGGCCCGACCTGGTACGTCCCCGACGACTTCCCCAGCGTCCAGGCCGCGCTGAACGGCGCCGCCAGCGGCGCCACGGTGATCGTCCGACCGGGGACCTGGGTCGGAGCGATCGACTTCCTCGGCAAGGACATCCATCTCCGCAGCGAACTCGGCTCCGCGGTCACCACGCTCGACGGGAACGGCGTGACCACGGCCGTGAAATTCGTCAGCGGCGAAGGTCCGGGCGCCATCCTCGAGGGCTTCACGATCACCGGCGGCGACGGCTGGTGGTACGGGCTGGGCGGCGGCGTGACCGTCTCGAACGGCTCATCGCCCGTCATCCGCAAGAACGTCATCACCGGCAATCGCGGCGACCGGGGCGGCGGCGTGATCAGCAGAAGTTCCTCGCCGCAGATCGTGGACAACCTGATCACGAGGAACAGCGCGCAAGGCGGCGGCGGCATCTGCGTGCGCAGCGACGGCGGGCCCGGCTCGACGACGATCTCCGGCAATCGCATCGTCGGGAACGCCGCGTTGCACTGGGCCGTGGGTGGCGGCGGCATCCTCGCCGACGGCAACCCCTACAACAACGTGTCGGTCACGGTCACCGACAATCTCATCAGCGAGAACACGGCCGAGCATGGCGGTGGGATGCGGGTCATGAACGCCGCGAGCACGCTCTCGGACAACGTCGTGACCGGCAACACGGCGGTCCTGCACGGCGGGGGGATCTCCCTGACCATCCAGGCCGCGGCGGGACTGTCCCAGATCCTGGTGAACAACCTGATCGCCGGCAACACCGCGAACAGCAACGGCGGCGGCATCGCGATGAACGTGATCGACCCCGCGAACTCCGTCGTCCTGACCAACTGCACGATCGCCGACAATCGGGCGACGGGTACGGCGATCTCGGGCCAGGGCCGCGGCGGTGCCTTGTATTGGGCCGCAGCGCCCGGGCGGATGGACAACTGCGTCTTGTGGGGCAACAGCGGCCAGGTCGGCGCGCAGATGTACCTGGGCGAACTCGGCTCGGGCAGCACGGTCTTCGTCGCGCATTCGCTGATCCAGGGCGGCGCCTCCGGCGTCGTGATCTACAACAACCAGAGCACGCTCGTCTGGGGCGCGGGCAACCTGGATGCCGACCCGCTCTTCGTGGACCCGGCCGGCGGTGACCACCACCTGACCTATGCGTCGCCGTGCCGCGATGCCGGCTCGAACCTCGCGCCGAGTCTGCCCGCGCAGGACTTCGAGGGTGACCCGCGCATCGCCGGCGGCACCGCGGACATCGGCTGCGACGAGTTCCACGCGCACCTGTACGTCACCGGGACTCCATCGCCGGGCAACACCGTCCACGTGAAGCTCGCCGGTGCACCCGACACGCAGATCGTGGTCCTGGTCGTGTCGCTGGCCGGGTTCATCGATCCGCCGCTCGTCACGCCGTTCGGCGACTGGTACCTCGCGTTCCCGATCGCGGATCCGTTGTGGCTGCCCGCGATCCCGTCGAACGGCATCTTCGACCTCGTGCTGCCGATCGATCTGTCCTTCCCGGTGCCCATCGAGTTTCCGATGCAGGCCTTCGTCGGGCTCACGCTGACGAATCCGTGCCTGCTGCGGATCGAGTGAACCGAGACCGTACTCGGCCAAGGGCAGTCCATGAGCGAGGTGGAACGGCAGCAGGACGGCGAGCTCCTCGAACGGGCCCGCCTCGGTGATGCCGCGGCACTGTCGACGTTGATCCGGAGGCACGCGGATCGGCTGCTGCGCTCCATCCAGGCCGAACTCGGCGAGCGCCTCCGCCGCCGGCTCTCGTCGGAAGACGTCGTGCAGGAGGTCTACGTCGACGTGCTCGGGAGCATCCGCGCCTTCGAGGACCGCGGCGACGACGCCTTCTTCCGTTGGTTGCGCGCGATCGCCCTCAACCGGATCCGCGACGCCGATCGGCGCGAGTTCAAGACGCAGAAGCGCGGGCCCGAGGTCCGCGGCGCCGACCTCGACGACGCCTCGATGAGCGACTTCTTCGATCGCCTTGCCGGGTCGATGACGACGCCGAGCGGACGCGCGGAGCAGCACGATCGGGCCCGGCGCTTGCGCGAAGCGTTGGAGCAGATCGGTACCGACCAGCGAGAGGCCATCCAACTGCGCTATCTCCGCCACCTCGACGTCGCGGAGACCGCGGCGCGCATGGACCGCACCGAGCGAGCGGTGCGCAATCTGTGCGTGCGCGCGCTCATCCGATTGCGCGAGATCCTCGGCGATGACGTCTGATCCCGCCGCGTCGAAGGTCGAAGGGACGTCGACTTCGCCCGTGACGCTCGAGACCGTCGTCGATCGATACCTGGACGAGTTGGCGCGCGGGCTGAAGCCGGATCCCCAGGTCTACCTCGACGCGCACCCCGAGCTGGCCGACGCGCTGCACGGCGTGTTCCGCACCATCGACTTCATCGAAGCGACGAGCCGTTCGCTGAACGCTTCGGAGTTGCGCTGTGACCAGCGACTCGGCGACTTCCGCATCCTGCGCGAGATCGGTCGCGGCGGCATGGGCGTCGTGTACGAAGCGATCCAGTGCTCGCTCGACCGCCGCGTGGCATTGAAGGTGCTGCCGGCGGGCGCGGCACTCGCCGGAAACGCGGTCGAGCGCTTCGGGCGGGAGGCGGCCATCGCCGCACGACTGAACCACCCGCACATCGTGCCCGTCCATGCCGTCGGCGAAGAGCAGGGGATCCGCTACTACGTCATGCAATTCATCGAGGGCCGCTCGTTCGCCGGGCACCTGAAAGCGCTCGGTCGCGACGGCGCGCCCACCGCGGACCGCGAGTGGTTCTCGAGGGTTGCCCGTTGGGGCTTCCAAGTCGCTTCCGCCCTCGAGTACGCGCACGGCATGGGGACGATCCACCGCGACGTGAAGCCCTCCAACCTGCTGTTGGACGCCAACGACGACGTCTGGCTCACGGACTTCGGGCTCGCGCGCAGCACGGCGCTCGTCTCGCTCACCATCAGCGGCGACGTGGTGGGCACCGCTCGCTACATGTCGCCCGAGCAGGCCCGCGGCGGGCACGACATGGTCGACGGTCGCACCGACCTCTGGTCGCTCGGCGCGACGCTCTACGAACTGCTGGCCCAGGTTCCTGCGTTCGACGGCGAGTCCCGCGACCAGGTGCTGGCTCGCATCGCCACCGGCGGCCCGGTCCCGCTCCGCCGCGTGAATCCCGCGGTTCCGAGGGACCTGGCGACGGTGGTCGAGACGTGCATGCAGCGCGAGCGGGAGCGGCGCTATGCGCGTGCACGGGACCTGGCCGATGACCTGCGCCGATTCCTGGACGGTCACCCCATCGTGGCGCGCCGTCCGTCCGTCCTGGTCGAGGCGGGGCGCTTTCTCGGACGCCACCGTCTCCACGTGGCCGTGACCTTGATCACGCTCGTGCTCGCGGCGACCTCCTTCGCGCTCGTGCTCCGCCTGCGCAGCATCCAGGGTGAAGGTCTCGTGGCCGACGCGCTGGATCAGATCCTCGTCGAGTTCGACGGCGGGCGTGCGCAGCGCTTGCTCGACGACGCCCGCTCCCTCGGCGTCGACTCGGCGGAGAGCCACCTCTACCGCGCACTGATCCCGTTGCTGAGCGGACGGCCCGCGGAAGCGATCCCGTCGCTGGAGCAGGCGCTCGATCGGGACCAGGACCACGTCGAAGCTGGCTATGCGTTGGCCTACGCCCTGCTCGCCACCGCGGACCGTGAGGCGGGACAGCTGCGCCTCGCGCGGGCCCAGGATCGCGAGATCGGGTCCGCTCTCGGTTGGCTGCTCCGCGGTTACGCCCTCGCCCAGATCGAGGCCGGCGAAGAAGTGATCGCGAGCTACGACCGCGCGATCGCCATGCGCCGGGACTTTGCTCCGGCCATCGAGGCGCGCGCGCAGTACCGCACGGTGCATCTATTGGTGGACGGCGACGCCACTGCTCTCGCCCCACTGCTTGCGGACTGCGACGCGCTCACTGTGTTCCGTCCGACGTCCGCGCGGGCGTTCGCCGTACAGGCCTGCGGTCATTGGGTCGGCGCTGCGTTCGCGGCGACGCAGGGCGACCACGACGCCGAACGACGTCACCTCGACGTCTGCCGCGCGAACTTCGCGAGAGCACTCACGCTGCGCGTCGCCGGGGACAGCGGTGTGCTCGCCCGATACGGCGCCTTCCTCCGCGACACCGGCGACTTCCGCGGCTCCGCCGACGCCCTCGCCCGCGCCATCCTCGCGGAGGACGCAAAGTCCGTGACGGAGCAACCTGCCTTCCGGCATCAGCGCGCACTCTCGCTGCAGGCGCTCGGCGAACTCGGCGATGCGCTGACCGAGATCGATCGGGCGTGCCCGACTCCGCCCGGACCCTTCCCGCTCGGCCTGCAACGCGCGGTCCTCCTCGCGGAGACGGGACGATTGGAGGAGGCGCGCGCAGCGGCTCGCGACGCCTGTGCGGTCGGTCCTCGCGATCAGGAGACCGTTTCGATCGACGTCGCGATCCTCGAGTTGCTCGGCGGCGAACCGGACACGTCCGCGCCGGCAAGTGGCCTGAAAGCCACGCCGAGCGAAGCTCGTCCGGACGATGACAAAGCCGCCGCGACGCGTGCGCTGATCGGCTACCTGGCGGGAAGCTGCACCGAGCAAGAAGCGCTCGCCGCTGCCAGGACCCCCGGTTCGCGCTGTGCGACCACGTTCGCGGTCGCCTGCCGCGCCTTGGGACGCGGCGACCGTGAAGCCGGCCGCAGCGCACTCGACGACTGCCTCAGCACCGGTGTGGTGCTCTATCTCCAACACAACCTCGCTCGCGTCTTCCGGGCGCGGATCGACGCCGACCCTCGATGGCCGTCGTGGGCGCCGGGCCCGCGGTGATGCGGTGCCGATGCGACCCGATCCCACACCGCGACACGCAGCGGCACGCCCCTGGCGGGTCGCCGCGACCGGGTTACCCTCACCCCGCCTCTCCGCTCTCCGCAGTCCGATGCCGAGCCACTCGTTCCGTGTCGCCGCCGCACTCGTGCTCGCGGCATCCGTCGCGACGTCCCAAGCGCTCACTCCGCCGCCCGCTCCGTACGAGAACCCGCTGACCGCGGCGAAGGCCGTGCTCGGCAAGGCGCTCTATTGGGACGAGCAGCTCTCGAGCGACAACACGATGGCCTGCGGGTCGTGTCACCGCCCCGGCGCGGGCGGCGCCGATCCGCGCATTGGCCGTCATCCCGGCCCCGACGCGCTGTTCCACACCGCCGACGATCGACTCGGTTCGCCGGGCATCGTCCTCAGCAGGCCGGGCGGCGCGTACACGCCGAGCCCGTTGTTCGCGCTGAACCCGCAGGTCACCGGCCGCATCTCGCCGACCAACGTCGGCGCCGCGTACTTCTCCACGCTGCGCTGGGACGGCCGCGCGACCGAGACCTTCGTCGATCCGCAGACCGGCTTGCTGCGGATCATGTTCGGCGGCGCGCTCGAGTCGCACGCCGCGGGACCGCCGGTCAACGACGGCGAGATGGCCTTCGCCGCGCGCACCTGGAGCGACATCGCGCAGAAGGTCGCGCGCGTGCAGCCGCTCGCGCTGGCGACGTCGCTGCCGCCCGATCTCGCTCAAGCACTCGCGAGCGGACCCGACTACGGCGAGCTGATGCGCCGCGCCTTCGGCGACCGTCGCGTCGACTCGACACGCATCATCTACGCGCTCGCCTCGTACCAGCGCACGCTCGTGCCGGACCGGACGCCCTGGGATCGCTTCGTGCTCGGCGATCCGACCGCGCTCACGCCGTCGCAGCAGAACGGCTTGGCCCTGTTCACCGGCGCCGCCGGTTGCGCGCGCTGCCACACCCCGCCGCTGTTCTCCGACGGCACGTTCCGCAACCTCGGGTTGCGACCGGTCGGCGAGGACCTCGGCTGGCAGCTCGCGACGCTCGATCCGACCGACCGCGGCAAGTTCAAGATGCCGACGCCGCGCGGCCGCGGAGCAGGCGCCCTTCGATCGACCGCAGATGTGGGCCGAGCGCGCACCGCCCGCCTATGGGGCTCCGCTCGCCGGCAGCGGCGGGATCGCGCCCCGCACGCTGCACGAGGCCCCGCTGCTGGTCGGCAACCAGGAGTTCCGCATCGGCATCGCCGACGCGCTCGGCGGCGCTCCCGCGGCGCTGGTCTTCGCGTTCGCGCCCGGTCCGCCGGGCCAGTTCCTCGGCCTGCTGCCGATCCACGTCGCGCTCGTCCCCCCGCCGATCCTCGTGCCGATGGCGCTGAGCGGCAGCGGCGCGGGCAACGGCCACGCGACGCTCGCGCTCCCGATCCCCGCCGACCCCGCGCTGCGCGGTGCTCCGCTCCATCACCAGGCGATCGTGCTCGACGCGGGTGCGCCCGGCGGCGTCGCCGGCACGTCGGGCGCGGGCGGCGTGATTCTCTGACCGACACCCGGATGAAGACCCTCCCTCTCGCTCTCCTGCTCACGTCGTCGCTCGTCGCGCAGACGACCGTCGCCAGCGTCGACGATCCGGTCTCGCCCGGCGTCCTCGGCGACGCCCGGCTCTCGCTCGACGAGGCGATCCGACTCGTCAACGGCCAGCTCACCGTGGCCCAGCTCTCCGCGGCGGAGGCGATGCGCCTGATGGGCACCGGCCCGCTCACCGCGATCGAGATCGACGCGACGACGACGCCGATGATCGTGCTGCAGCAGGCGCTCACGCCGCTCGATGGACCGTCGGCCGGAGTGGCCGTCGAGCTCCGCGGCATGCAGGGACGGCCGATGATCCACGCGACCGGCCTCGCCTACGCGCTGCGCATCCGCACCAACACCGCGATCGTGATGGATCTCATGCTGGTCGACGGCGACGCCGGTGTGCTCGTCGACGACGTCGTGAACATGACGCTCGACGAGATGGTGATGCTGCACGGCCTCGAACTGACGGGACAGACGCAGGCCGGACTGCGGCTGTCGGCGACCGGGCCGATGGCGGACACCCCGGTGATGCTGATGCACAGCGAGCTGCACCAGCAGGTGATCGGCGTGGAGATCGACGACCACAGCGCCGGCGGCGCGGTGATGTTCGAGGCCGAGCACTGTCACTTCGACGACGTCCAGCTCGGCGTCGACCTGTTCAGCGACGCCAGCGGTTCGATGACGATGTGCCGGCTGTTCCGCTGCGTGTTCATGAACGGCGCGCAGCTCCTCAAGGTGCGCCGCGGCGCGACCAACGACCAGCGGATCATGGCGATGCTCGTCGGCGGCGACTTCACGACGACCGGCGACACGGTCGACGCGCAGGGCACGGCGGTGATCGAGACCGCGATCCACGTGCACCACTCCCTGATCCATCCCGCTCCGGGGCGGCGCGCCTTCCTGGTCGGTCCGCAGGACGCCCGCATCGACTTCCACCTCAGCGAGAACGTCGTGTGGGGCGACGTCGACGTCACCGAGGGCCGCCTCAACCGCCGCCTCTGGTGCTGGAACAACCTCTTCCGCGACGGCGTGTTCGCGGTGACCAACGCCGGCACGACGACCAACTTCCGCTGGAACCGCTTCGAGAACTGCACGGTGCGGGCGCGGCCCGCGAACACGTCGCGCATGCTGCACGTGTCGTCCGAGTTCGACGGTTGCACGATCGACGGCCAGGCGACGCTCGGCGCCGTCGAGCTCGAGAACTGCTACGCGACCAGTTCGACGACGACCGGCAACGTGGCGATCCGCAATCCCGCGCCGTCGCGCTGGCTGGGCACGACCTGGGCGTCGACGGAGTCGCCGTCGATCGGGACCGCGGTCGACCTCACGATGGACCTGCCGCTCGGCATGCTCGGCGTCTGGCAGGTCGGCTTCACCGATCCGCGGGTCGTGCTGACGGAGGAGCCGTGGCGCTTCTATGCGCACCGCAGCTTCGGCGTGCTGCTGCACGGCGTCTACGCGCTGCGCAGCACGCTCCGTCTGCCGGTGCCGAACGATCCGAACCTCGTCGGGCTCGAGCTCTACTGCACGGCGATCACGGGGCCGATCCTCGGCCAGACCCACGTGCCGGCCTTCAGTCTGCCGCGCGGCGTCTACCTCTCGATCCGCAACTGAGCGGCGGTCGGGCGAGGCCGCGCGCGTAGCATGCGCGCCACATCGCCATGCCCGAGCGTCCCTCGATCCGTCAACTCGAGTACCTCGTCGCCCTCGCCGACACGCTCAACTTCCGCCGCGCGGCCGAGCGTTGCTTCGTCTCGCAGCCGGCGATGAGCGCGCAGATCCAGAAGCTCGAGGACATCGTCGGCACGAAGCTTTTCGAGCGCGATCCGCGTCGCGTGCTGATCACGCCCGCCGGCGCGGAGGCGACCGAGCGTGCGAAGGCCGTCCTCGCGGCCTGCGACGACTTCACGCGCGCGATCACGCACGCCGGCGATCCGTTGGCGGGACGGCTCCGGCTCGGCGTGATCCCGACGGTCGCGCCCTACGTGCTGCCGAAGGTGCTGCCGATCGTCCGCCAGCGCTTCCCCAAGCTCGAGCTGCTGATCCGCGAGGAGCGCACGGCGTCGCTGGTCGACGAACTCGACGCCGGCCGTCTCGATCTCCTGCTGCTCGCGCTCGAGGCCGACCTCCGCGACGCCGAGACCCTGCTCCTCTTCGAGGAGGCCTTCGTGCTCGCCCTGCCCAAGGGCCACGCTCTCGGCAAGCGCACGAAGGTCACGCAGCAGGACCTCGCCGGCGTGCCGGTCCTGCTGCTCGAAGACGGCCACTGCCTCCGCGCCAGCACGCTCGAGGTCTGCCGCGCCGGCGGCGCCTTCGAACTCGTCGACTTCCGCGCGACCAGCCTCAACACCCTCGTGCAGATGGTCGCGAGCGGAGTGGGTGTCACGCTGCTGCCCGAGATGGCCGCCACGATCGAAGCCCGCGGCGCAGAACTCGAAGTCCGTCCCTTCGCCGCGCCCGCGCCGGTGCGACGCATCGGATTGGCATGGCGCCCGAGCTCACCGCGCAAAGCGGCGTTCCGGGTCTTGGCGGAGGCGTTGGAGCCGCAGTTGTGAGGGGCCTCTCCATCCACGTGGAGGAGGCCTCAGCGATCGCGAGGATGGGAGACGATGCGCACCATTCGGAAGTTCGGGTCGACGAGGTACTTCTTCTTCAGCAACGAGGGAGACGAGCCGCCCCATGTCCACGTCGAAGATGGCGAGGCACTGGCCGAATTCTGGCTCCAGCCCGTAGCCTTCATGTCCTCCCACAAGTTCCCGAACCACAAGCTCCGAAAGATCGAGCGAGGCGTGCGAACCAATCAGCTGCTCTTCCTGAAGGCCTGGCATGAGCACTTCGGCACCTGAGCCTGACCCCCGCGCCGTAGGAGTGCGGGTCGATGGCGGATACCTGACCGTCGATCTCGCCGATGGCCGTCGCATCAGTGTTCCGATGTCGTGGTTCCCGAAGCTCCTCGCGGCCAGCCCTGGCGCACGTGGGAACTGCGAGATCTTCGGAGACGGACAAGGGATCCACTGGCCCGACATCGACGAAGACCTGAGCGTCGCCGGTCTCCTCCGGGGGGCGACGGCGCCTCGGAAGTCGAGAGGCGCAGTTTGAGACGGTGCTGACGCTCGACCGCGGCTTGCGACCTGGGCCGCGGTGAGGCAACGGCGCGCGAACGTGTCCCGATCAAAGCAAGCCGGCTTGACGGGTCCTGCCGCGTCGAGTGTGGTGGCCTCATGGACAAGCGCGCATCGTCACCCCCCTGCGCTCACAGCAGGGCCGCGCTCGGTTCGGCCGTCGTGTTGTCCTGCGCGGCGCTCGTGTCGACGGCGTCGGGTCAGACCTTCCAGTTCACCTACCACCAGGTCAGCGCCAATCACCGGCAGGTCTTCGGCCTCGCGATGGCGGACGTCGACGGCGACGGCGATCTCGACATCGTGTCGGGGGCCTCGATCTTCAAGAACCCGGGCGGCGACATGACGGGGACCTGGACCAGGATCGCCCTGCCGGTCGGCGACGCGATGATCGTCACGGACGTCGACGGCGACGCGTTTGCCGACGTCATCGCCAACCGTACGCCGGACATCGCGCGCCTCGAGGCCGTCGACGCCGCGGGCACGCAGTGGGCGCGCCGTGCGATCGTCGGGCAGGTGCCGGCGAACTCGGGTTTCCACGCGACGGGGCAGGGCTATGCGACGGCCCAGATTCGCCCCGGCGGCCGGCCCGAGATCGCGTTCTCGGGCAACGACAGCCGCGTCTACTACTTCGAGATCCCCGCGACGAACCCGCAGGCGGGGAACTGGCCCCGCGTGGAGATCACCGCGCAGGCGTCGGAGGACGGCATCGCGTTCTGCGACGTCGACCGCGACGGCCTGCCCGACCTGCTCGCCGCGGACATGTACGGGCCGATCGACAACGTCGCGTGGTTCCGCAATCCCGGCACCGGCGCGGGGAGCTGGCCGATCTTCCGCATCGGCCGCACCGGCGGCTGGGTCGATCGCATCGCGGGAGCGGACCTGAACGGCGACGGGCGCAACGACGTCGTCGTCACCGAGGAGAACATCGGCTCGGTCCCCGACGCGAACGTCTACTGGTACGAGCAGCCGGCGAACCCCACGAGCACGAACTGGACGCGCCACCTGCTGGTGCGGCAGTACACGACCAACAGCCTCGACCTCGCCGACATGGACCAGGACGGCGACGTCGACGTCGTCACCGGCGAGCACCGCGGCGCGAAGGAGCTCGCGATCTGGCTCAACGACGGCCAAGGCAACTTCACGAAGCGCCTCGTCGACTCCGGCAAGGAGAGCCACCTCGGCGCGCGCAGCGCCGATCTCGACCAGGACGGCGATCTCGACCTCGTGAGCATCTGCTACGACTCGTGGCAGTTCGTCCACCTCTGGCGCCACGACCGCACGGGCGTGCCTTCGGCGCAAGTGCCTCGGCTCGGCACGCCGCCGAATCCCAATGCGCTGCGACCGGGCGTCACCAGCGGCCCGGTGATCGGCCGTACCTGGGACCCCGTCGTCGACCACACCCTGTTCATGCCCGCGGCGACCGCCGACTTCCTGCTCCTCGCGCTCGCGCCGACCAACTCGACGACTCCGTTCGGCACGCTGCTCTGCCTCAGCCCGGTGGGTCACATCCATCTCGACCTTCACTGCTCCGATCATGCCGTCGAGGTCGCGTGAGCTTTCGTCCGGCAGCTGCCTTGGCAACCACCAGTCTGTTGCGATCAACGCGCCAGGGCAGCCCGCCACTCAGCTCGGCGACGGGCACGTCCGAGCACCAGTTCGTCGAGAGCTGCGAAGTAGCTGTGATGATCGCGTCGGTTGAGTGGGATGATCCGGCCGATCCCCGGCGTCGCACCCCCGACCGAGACATACGTCAGCCGATCGCTGTCCCCGGCGAACTCGGGGTAAGCCTCGTCGAGCAGGCGTTGCTGCTTGCGAGCGACTTCGTTGAACCGCTGCACTGTCGCGGGTTGCAGTTCGAAATCCTCGCGGCGAATCCGGATGTCCTTCCCGGCCGAGACTACCTCGATGGATAAGGCCATGGCAGTCTGCAGGATCCGGCGCTGAGTCGCACGCAGACCAGCCTCGAGTGGTTTGTCGAGGGCGCGAAGCGCATCGAGCCGCGCTGGCTCGAGTGAGCCGACGCCTATGTCCGCCAGCATTCCTTCAAACGTCGCGTCGCTCGCGCCGAGCCACTTGGCAGCCGTTCCGTCGTCGGCGAGGTCTTCTAGAACTCTCGCGACGCCAACCAGACCGATGTCACCGTGCATCGACTCGGGAAGCCAGTGCATTGCGGCTTCACGGAGGTGGTCCGGGAGCCCGTCCCCGCCAGCCCTTGATCGCTCCCCGTCGGGAGCAGACGGGCCATCGCCGGAGGCGATGGCCGGACTTGAATCCATGGCGCTCTCTTGGCCGGTGACGCCTTCACTCCTACGGCCTTCGACCGATTCGGCCTTCATCGAGCTGCCATGTCCCGTTCGCGCTGCGCGTTCCGGACCGAGATGTGGAGCCGGATTCGAAGAGAGGATAGCGATTGCCAACCCTCCGAGGGCGAGGAGCACTCCTGACAAAGCCGCAACCCGCCGATAGTCGACGTCCCGCCACGACGCCGGCCTCGCGAATGGCGTCGTCCGATTCGCGGTGGTAACTCCGTCGACCGGCGAAACGCCATCGGGCGAGGCGGCGCCTCGGCGGTCGGCCTTTCTGCGCTCGGAATGGTGCATCACGCGGCACTCACAGACATCCGCCGCAGGAGAGTCCATAGCCCAAGACTAGCAGAGCGCCCGGAGCAAATATCGCCGAAGCGTACATGCCGCCGCAGGGAACTGGCCAGTTCTCCACGTTTGAAGTAAACGCCCCTGTGTCGAATGGCGGGTAATCGTAGTGCGCCGTCGCCCCACCGGGCAACTCCAGCGAGAAGGTCGTCCTGACGGTGACGAGCACGCCGGGCGTGTTGATCACGACACCAGCGGTGAAGCTGAAGCGGCACTGCAAGGCCCCGGCACATGGTTCCCCTTCGCACTTCCCGGGTGTCTTGACTCCGGGCACCCAGATGCCGGTCGCGTCGACGAGTGGGAATGCAGTCCCAACCATTGCGGGAATGCAGTCTGGGCAGGGGTCCGGAGCGCGGCGATCGACTGGGCTTCCCGCCCCGAGCAGGAACGGAAGAAACAGGATCGAAGAGAGCTGTTTGATCATGAAAGGTCTCGTCACTCGAGTCCGTGCCCGATGCACGGATCCTGACGGCTAGTCGTCCGGGGGGAGGGAAAGCAGCTTGCGAATTCGCGCGGGAAGAACCTGGAGCACCTCCCGGCAGTCCGAGGGCGTGATGCCCGCCTCCCGCGCAATCGCCTTGATGCCTGAGATGCCGGAGAACACCGCACGGGCTACCCGCTGTTGCCGGGGTCGGAGCTTTTCGACGACCCGGAGGACGAAATCGCGCCGGCAGTGGTCGAGGTTGCATCGGTCCACGTGCGGCGCGATGCACGGGAGCGGGAACTCGAAGTGAGGACAGCCTGGTGCAGGACCGGGCGGGGTCGAATGGGGGCCCGGCGGGGGGGGGGCAGCTTCGCAGGCCGGTTCCGCAGACGTCTGCTCCAGGACATCGTGGTCGGCACGAGCTCGCGAGAGGCCGGACCGTCGAGCCCGAGCCCGGTGCCAGTCGTTGCACTTGTTCCTGGCGGTGGACGCCGCGTACCCCAGGCGCGCGGAGTCCCCGCGTGGGAGCGCGGCGTCCGCGAGCGCCAGGAGGACCTCCTGGACGAGGTCGTCGACCTCTCGCGCGGGCACGAGGGAGAGCACGACCCGACGGACGTGCGCGGCGGCACCTCGCCAGAAGGCGGCATCGCGAGCTTGCTCCGGGCTGGTTCCCACGGCGCGCATGGTAGTCAGGCCGGGGGCGGCGGCAACCGACCAGGCGCTGGCGCAGGGCGCGCGCATGCCGGTGCCGGTACGGGTGCCACTCCCGCCCGCCCCGCCGATCTGCCGATACCCTCCCGAGATCCCCAGCCAGGGGTCCATCGACCGATGGCATCGAACCGATCCGACGCAGTGGTTCTCGCCGCAGGGCTGCGCACGCCGTGGGCGCGCGCGGGGGCGGCATTCGCGAAGGAGGACGCGGCGCATCTCGGTGCGCGCGTCGCGCGGGAGTTGATCGCGCGCACGGGGATCGACCCGGGAGAGATCGACGAAGTGATCGCCGGCTCGGTGGGGCCGCCGCACGATCAGGCCAATGTGGCGCGCATCCTCGCATTGCGCGCCGGCATCCCGTGGCTGGTGCCCGCGCAGAGCGTGCAGCGGAACTGCGCGAGCGGGCTCGAGGCGGTGACGACGGCGGTCTCTGCGTCGGCGTGGAGGTGATGAGTGCTTACCCATTGATCGTCGGGACGCGGATGACCGGGCTGTTCGCCAAGCTCGCGAAGGCGAAGTCGCTCGGGGCGCGCATTGCGGCGCTGTCGACCTTCCGGCCGTCGTTCCTCTCGCCGCGCGTGGCGATCGTCGAAGGGCTCACCGATCCGACCACCGGTTTGATGATGGGGCGGACCGCGGAACTGCTCGCGCGCGACTTCGGACTGACCCGCGCCGAGCTCGACGCGTTTGCCTGCGAAAGCCATCGACGCGCCGCGGCGGCGCGCGCGCGCGGGCGCTTCGCGGCGGAGATCGTCGCGCACCTGCCGCTCGGTGCGCGCGAGGGCGGCAAGGCGCTCGGCGCCGACGACTCGATCCGCGACGACCAGAGCGTCGACAAGCTCGGCAAGCTGCGGCCGTACTTCGAGAAGCCCGACGGCGTCGTGACCGTCGGCAACTCGTGCGGCGTGACCGACGGCGCCTGTGCGTTGCTCGTCACCACCGAGTCGCGCGCACGCGCCCTCGGCCTCACGCCGCTCGCACGCATCAAGGGCCACGCCTTCGCCGGTCTCGATCCGTCGCGCATGGGTCTCGGTCCCGTCTTCGCGACGGCGAAGGTCCTCGAGAGGACCGGCTGCACTCTGTCCGACTTCGGCGCGTTCGAGCTCAACGAAGCCTTCGCGGCGCAAGTGCTCGCCTGCCAGCGCGCGTTCGCGAGCGATCGCTTCGCGCGCGAGAAGCTCGGCATCGCGAAGGCCTTGGGCTCGATCGACGACAAGCGCCTCAATCCCAACGGCGGCGCGATCGCGCTCGGTCACCCGATCGGCGCGACCGGCGCCCGCCTCCTGCTCACCGCCGCGCACGAACTGTCGGCCGGCGACCACGAACTCACGCTCGCCACGCTCTGCATCGGCGGCGGCCAGGGTGCTGCCGTCGTGCTCGAGAGGTGCGCTGCATGATCGACCCCACCCGCATGCCGTTCCCCGACGACGCCCCGGAGCCGGGCCGCTGCGTGCGGCTCGAGCGGCCGGAGCCCGGGCTCGCCGTCCTCGTGCTCGACCCGCCGCATCGCAGCCTCGCGGTGCTCGACGGTCCGCTGCTCCGCGATCTCGAAGCACTCCTCGCGACGCTCGAGCAGGACAAGGACCTGCGCGGGGTCGTGATCACCGGCCGATCGCCGTCGCAGTTCGCGGCCGGCGCC
>JACRLW010000027.1 GCA_016235155.1 Planctomycetota bacterium | reverse complement strand
GCGATCGTGGTGACGTCGATCGCGGACAGCGCGCAGCGGTAGACCTGCACGTCGTCGAGGGCGCCCGCGAAGTGGGCGCTCGATTGGGCCTGCACGACCGCGCCGAGCGCGAGCTTGTCGAAGGTGTAGGTGCCGTAGCCCACGCTGCGCGAGCCGCGTGCGCCGAAGCGGTCGTCGAAGTTCGCCGGGTCGATCACGCCGTCGACGTAGAGCCGCGCGCTGCCGGCGGTCTCGACGTAGGCGACGTGATGCCAGGCGCCGTCGAACACCGTGCGCGACGACGTGCGCACCGACTCGATGCCCTGGTCGTTGCGCACGAGCAGTTCGAGCCGGCTCGTCGTTCCCGCGGCGGCGCGGCCGGTGCCGAGCGCGAAGAGCGGGGCTTGCTGCGCCGTGTTCGCCAACGCGAGGATGCGATCACCGTCCGCGGGCGCGCCGCGGACCCAGAGCGCGAGGGTGAACGCTTCACCTCGGCCGGTGAAGAACGGGATGCCGCCGCGCGCGGCGAACTCGACGCGGTCGTCGACGCCGTCGAACGCGAGCGCGTTGCCGAAGCGACCGGCGATCCACTGCGCGGGGTCGTTGGTGAAGCCGGCGAGCGTGCCGAGGTGGCCGTTCGGGCTGCTGTCGAGAGCGACGAAGCCGCTCGTCGAGTCGAGTCGCCAATCACCGGTGATCGGCGATTGCGCGAAGCCCAAGGTTGTGATCGCCAGCACGGCGACCACGGAACGCGAGGTCATGAGAGGGTTCCTTCCGGGGACAGGGGGCCGCGGGATCCTATCGCGGTCGGCCCGTCAGCAGGTCGCGCACCCGCTCGAGCGCCACCCGGACGCGGGCCGAGTCTTCGCGCGGCAAGCGCTCCTCGACGAAGCCCAGCAGGCTCGCATCGCGAAGGGTCGCGATGCCTTCCGCCGCCGCGAGGCGCACCGCGTCGTCGCCGTGCTCGAGGCCGCCGATCAGCCGCGCGCGCGTGCCCGCGGCCGGCGCGAAGGCGATCAGGCGGTCGGTGTCGTGCCAGACCTTGCGGCCGGCGGCTTCGCGCTCGGTCGCGAGGCCCTGCAGCATCCGCGACAACTGGGGCGTCGCGTGGCGTCCGGCGTCGAACACGCGCTCGAGCGGCAGGTCGATGAACGCGAGCTTCAGCATCAGGCGCTCGAAGTCCTCGACTCCGAACCCGGCGTTCGCGGCGGCGGGGGCGTCGAGCGTGCGCGCGATCAGGTTGGAATCGAGCGCGCCCGCCGCGACGTGGACGACCTGATTGGTGCGCTGCACCGCCGCGAGCAGGTGCTTGGTCCACGGGCCGATCGGCAAGCAGGCCATCGAGCGCAGGAGCATCGTGCGCTCCTCGAGATCGCCGCGCTCGTGAAGGTCGAACAGCGCCGCGGTGGGATCGCCGCGATGCGAGCCGAGGAACGCGCGCAAGAACTCGAGCGCGCCCGCGTCGCAGGCGCGCCACGCCGAGGTGTCGACCACGACGTCCGCGGCGGTGCGTCGCTCGCCCGCCGACAAGTACTCGCGCCCGATTCGCCGGGGGAGTTGCGGCAGCAGGACCGGCAGCTGCGCCGGATCCGCTTCGATCGCCGCGCGAGCCTGCTCGAGCCATGCGAGTCCCGCGGCCGGTGCCGCGCGCGCACGGAGATCGTGGAGATCGAGCATCGATGATCGGAGCGTAGCGCCGCGCCGCGCACGCAGTAATGTCCGACCGGAGATGGGCCCTTTCGAGTTCCCCGCCTGGGACCCGGTGCTGTTCGACCTGCCCGGGCCGATCGACATCCGCTGGTACGGGTTGATGTACATCGTCGGCTTCGCGTGCGCACACCTGCTGCTGGTGCGACTCGCGCGCGCGCGCCTGCTGCCGGTCGAACCCGCGGTCGTCGGCGACCTGATCGTGTGGGCCGTCGTCGGCACGATCGTCGGTGGACGGCTCGGCTTCGCGGTCTTCTACGACCACGCGCTCGCCGACCCGTTCAAGCTCGTCCGCGTCTGGGAAGGTGGCCTCGCCTTCCACGGCGGTCTGATCGGCGTCGCGACGGCGATGGCGTTGTTCGCGCGCAAGCACAAGGTCCGGATCGGACGCGTGTTCGACGCCACCGCGCTGGCGGTCACGCCGGGCATCCTCGCGGTGCGCATCGCCAACTTCGTCAATGGCGAGTTGTACGGCCGCACGACCAGCGCGGACATGCCGTTCGCGATGCGCTTCCCGACCGACGAGCGGGCGTCGTCGCTGTTGCAACTCGACGTGCTGCGCGAACTCGGCGGCAAGCGCGCGGAGGAACTCGGCGTGCTCGTCGCGTACGGCAAGCGTCCGTTCGAGGACCTGAAGGCATACCTGCCCACCGATCCGCAGGGCGGCGACTGGGCGACGCTGCGCGCGGCGCTCGACTGGGGCAAGGTCGCGCCCGAGGTGCCGTTCCGCCATCCGTCGCAGCTCTACGAGGCGGCGGGGGAGGGGCTGTTCACCGGGCTCGTGCTGCTCGTCGTCTGGCTCGCGACGCGACGTCGACCGCTGCCGCGCTTCACCTACGCGGGCATCTTCTTGTGCTGCTACGCGCTCGTCCGCTTCGCGCTCGAGAACTTCCGTCAGCCCGACCGTCAGTTCCGCAACCCCGGCGACGAACTCGGCACCGTGCTGCTCGGACTCACGATGGGCCAGACGCTCTGCACGGCGATGCTCGGCGCCGGTGTTCTCGCGATCGGTTGGGCGTTCACCAGGGGCCGCGACGCAAGCGAGGCGACGCGGTCATGACGGCACCCGTGCGCGGCGGGGACCTCTGGGTGCGCGGTGGGCTCGTGGTCGGCGTCGACGGCGCCGATCCGAGGGACGTGCTGATCCTCGGCGGCCGCGTGCAGCAGGTCGCGCGCAAGGTCGCCGCCCCGCCGGGTTGCCCCAGCCTCGACGCGCACGGCAAGCTCGTCCTTCCCGGTCTGATCGACACGCAGGTCCACTTCCGCGAACCGGGGCTCGAGCACAAGGAGGACCTCGCGTCCGGTTCGCTCGCGGCGATCGCCGGCGGCATCACCGGGTTCTGCGAGATGCCGAACACGAAGCCGGCGACCACCGATCCGGAGAAGCTCGTCGACAAGCTGCGCCGCGCTTCCGGCCGCTGTCGCGCGGATCACGCGTTCTTCCTCGGCGCGACCAAGGACAACGCCGATCGGTTGGGTGAATGGGAGACCCTGCCCGGCTGCGCGGGGGTGAAGGTCTTCATGGGTTCGTCGACCGGCGATCTCCTGATCGAGGACGACGCCACATTCGAGCGCGTGCTGCGCGCCGGTCGCCGTCGCGTCGCGGTGCACGCCGAGGACGAGCCGCGGCTGCGCGAACGCAAAGCGCGCTTCGCGACCGGATCGAGCGTCGCGCAGCACGCGGACGTGCGCGACGTCGAGACCGCGCTGCGCGCGACCCGTCGCCTGCTCGACCTCGCGGAGCGGACCGGACGCCCCGTGCACCTGCTGCACGTGTCGACTGCGGAGGAGGTGGCACTGCTGCGCGAGCGTCGCCTCGGCTCGCTGGTCACCGCGGAGGTCACGCCGAACCACCTCTTCCTCGCCGCACCCGATTGCTACGAACGCTTCGGCACGCTCGCCCAGATGAACCCTCCGGTGCGGAATGCGCGCGCGCGCGACGTGTTGAGGCAGGCACTCGCGGACGGCGTGTTCGCGTGCATCGGCAGCGACCACGCGCCGCACACGCGCGAGGAGAAGAGCAAGCCGTATCCCGATTCGCCGAGCGGCATCCCGGGGGTGCAGACGACGCTGCCGCTGCTCCTCACCGCGGTCCGCGACGGCTGGTTGCGCCTCGGCGACGTCGTGAGGTTCCTCTGCACGGGACCGATCGCGGTCTACGGCATCGAGGACAAGGGGGCGGTCGCGCCGGGAAGCGACGGCGACCTGGTCCTCGTCGACCCATCGCGAACCGGTCCGCTCGACGGATCGCTGCTGCGGTCGAAGGTCGGCTGGAGCCCCTATTGCGGCGTCGAACTCGCCGGTTGGCCGGTGGCGACGGTGCTCCGCGGACGCCTCGCCTGGCAGGACGACCGACCGGTGGGGGAGCCGGGCGGGGTACCGCTCTCCTTCGCGCCGCCCGCGCCGCGGTGATGCGGCGTCCGGGTTCGCGCCTCGCTTGCCCCGCGCCGGCGCGACGCTATCCTGCCCCGCCCTTTCGACCCGCGAACCGAACCCGCCGATCCCCGCAACCTGATCCGTACATCCGGATCCCCGAACTGCCATGTCGAGAGTCTGTGCCGTCACCGGTCGTCGCACGCGCGTCGGCAACTCCGTCGCCCGTCGTGGTCTCGCCAAGCGCGACGGCGGCGTCGGCCGCCGCGTCACGGGCCGCTCGAAGCGGACCTTCAAGCCCAACATCCAGAAGGTCCGCGTGCTCACGCCGGACGGGACCGTGTTGCGCGTGAAGGTCTGCGCGAAGGTCATCAAGCGCGGTGTGCTCGCGCTGAAGAAGGGCGACAAGGTCGTGAAGATCCCGCTCGTCCGCGCGCTGCGCGGCCGCAACTCCGCCTTCAGCAAGGCGCAGAAGCCCGCGGCGAAGACGGCGAGCTGAGACGCAGGGAAGCGGCGCAGGAACGCGCCGGCGCGGCATGATTGCGGCGTGCCAAGCCGCCCGCTCGCCGTGCTCGCGTGCGCTGCCCTCGCGGCGGCGGTGCAAGCCCAGGAGAAGCCGCCGCCGATCGTCGGCACGATCGTCGACGAGGACGGAACCCCGGCGGCCGGGATCGACGTCGTCGCGCGCTGGCGCCCACGACCCGAACTGCCGCGCAGCATCGGCTGGTCGATCGACGGACTCGTCGTCGAGAGCCGCGCGCGGAGCGACGAGCGAGGCCGCTTCCGCATCGGCGTGACGACCCGCGTGCCGTGCGTCGTCACCGCGCACGCCGGTGAACGGATGGCGGCGCAGGTCTTCCCGGTGCTGCCGGGCGAGGTCGTCCGGCTGAAGCTCGAACGCGCCTTCGCGTTCGAAGGGCGCGTGGTCGACGCGCGCGGGATCGCGGTGCGAGGCGCCGACGTCCGCCTCGAACTCGCCTACGGATCGATCTTCGCGCGCGCGGACGACTACGCGTACGCGCCGCAGCTCCGCACCGTCGAGTCGGGGGAGGACGGACGCTTCGCGCTTCCGTACGAACCCGGCTACCTGCGGCAGGCGATGTGGGCCTGCCTGCCGGGGATCCTCGCGCAGACCGGCGACGGCAGGAGCAGCGGCCGGCCGATCACTGTGCGACCGGTCGCGTTCGATCGCGAGCGCGAACTGCGGCTCGAAGCACCGGCACGCGTCGTGTTCACGGTCACGGGCGACGGCGGCAAGCCGCTCGCCGGCGCGACCCTCTTCGACCCGGCTCTCCCTCACGTCCGGATCGTCGCCGACGCCCACGGTCGCATCGCGACGCCGTTCCTCGGCGGCGTGCCGTGGATCGCCGCGGCGGGCCACGAACCGAAGCGGGTCGGCGCGCCGGCGCAGATCGACGGCAACGAGGTCGCCGTCGTGCTCGAGGTCGCGACGCCGCGCGAGATCGCGAAGGTCACGCCGCAAGATGCCGGCGCACGCGTGCTGATCAGCATCGAGGGCGCGGAAGGAGCCGACGGCCTGCCGCTCGAATCGGTGACCACCGTCGCGGCGGACGGGCGGGTGATCGTCGCGGAGCTGCCGCGCGGCGCCCTGTTCACCGCGTGGATCGAGCGGGACGGCGCGTTCCTGCCGCTCGCGGCCGGCGCCATCGAGGACGGCGGCGGGATCGCGACAGTCTCGCCGGCGCGACGCATCGTGCGCGGACAGGTGCTCGATCCCGAGGGCGTGCCCGCGGCGCACGCGCGCGTCGTCCTGCAGGTGGACGGCTGGCCGCGCGACGCGACCTGGACCGACCGCGCCGGGCGCTTCGACTGCGAGAGCATGCCTCCCGGTCCCCTGCGCATCGCGGCCGTGCTCGACGGCAAGGGCGTCGGAACCGTGGAACCGGCAGCGGACGCGAACGGCGAACTCCGCGTGATGCTCGCCCGCGGGCGTTACCTGGAAGGCGTCGTCGAGGACGAGGCGGGGCGAGCCGTCCCCGGCGCGTGGGTCTCCTCGCTCGAGTCCGGCGGCGACGAACTGCTCGGCATCGACGGCGTCGCGGCCGGGTATCGCGCGCAGGTCGTGTTCGCGGACGACGCCGGCCGCTTCGCCTTCGCGAGCCTGCACGAGGAGAACGTCTCCCTGATCGTGAACGTCATCCGCGACGGCCAGCGCTTCCAGGCGAACGCCAGCGCGACGAGCACGCCGGTGCTTGGGGACGAACTGCTGCGCGTGAAGCTCGTCCCGGTCACCAGGTGACGTGCACCAGCTCCGACGCGAATGCGGGTCCCATCGCGATCAAGAGGCCGTGCGTGCCGGGCGGCGGAGGTTTCCGATCGAGGACCTCGCGCAGCACCAGCAGCACCGACACGCTCGAGAGGTTGCCTCGCCGCGCGAGGACTTCGGCCGCGAGCGCGACGTCCTCGCCGGGAACGTCGAGCGCGTCGCGTACGGCTCGCAACACCTTGGGCCCGCCCGGGTGACAGATCCACTTCCCGATGTCCGTGCGGGTGAGGCGACGTCCCGCGAGGAAGCGATCGACGTCGGCGCCGAGTCGCTCGCGCACGAGCAAGGGAACGCGCGGCGAGAGCACCAGCGAGAAGCCGCCGGCTCCGATGCGCCAACCCATCACGTCGGTCGTGCCGGGATAGAACGTCGATTGCGAGGCGACGACGCGTGGGGCGGCGATGCCGAGTCGGGTCGCGCGCTCCGCGCCGAGGAGGACGACGGCCGCGGCTCCGTCGCCGAACAGCAAGCTCGACAACACGTGCGCGCTCGAGCGGTCTTCGCGCTGGAAGGTGAGCGAGCAGAGTTCGACCGCGAGGACGACCGCGATGGCGTCCGGGAAGGCCAGGACGTGCTCGGCGGCGCGCGCGATGCCCGCGACGCCGCCGGCGCAGCCGAGCCCGAAGAGCGGCACGCGCTTGAGGTCCGCGCGCAGCGGCATGCGGTTCATCAGCAGGGCGTCCAGCGACGGACTCGCGACGCCGGTCACCGTCACCGTGAACAGCGCGTCGACGTCGCGAGGCGCGAGGCGGGCGCGGGACAGCGCGTCGTCGATCGCGCGTTCGCCGAGCGCGACGGCGTGGCGGATCCAGGCGTCGTTGACCGCGCCGAAGTCCTGGAGCTCGGCGTACGCCGGGAGCGGCAGCGCGAGGTGACGCGTGTCGACGCCGATCGCCGCGGCGAAGCGGCGGAGTCGCGCGAGGACGTCGGGGTGTTCGCGCCAGACGAGTTCGAGCGCGGCGACGACCGCATCGCTGCGGACGGGTGGACCGGGAAGGGCGTGGCCGACGGCGGCGAGGATCACGAGGGGATTGTCGCGGCGCGCTCGGTCGAGCGCCGGGCGCGCGGCTCGGATGATCGGCTATCCTCCGCCGCCTCGCGCCCATAGCTCAGTCGGACAGAGCACCGGTTTTCTAAACCGGCGGTCGCAGGTTCGAGTCCTGCTGGGCGTGCTCACACGCCTGCGAAGGCGGAGAAGCCGCCGTCGACGGGGATCACCGCACCGGTGACGAAGCGCGACGCGTCGGATGCGAGCCAGAGCACCGCGCCGTCGAGGTCGCTCGGGGCGCCGAAGCGGGCGAGCGGCGTGTGCGCGAGCACCGTCGCCCCGCGTTCGGTGGGGGAACCGTCGTCCCGCACGAGCAGCGCCTTGTTCTGTTCGGTGACGAAGAAGCCCGGTGCGATCGAGTTGACGCGAAGCCCAGGACCGTGCTTGCGCGCGAGTTCGACCGCGAGCCAGCGCGTGAGGTTCTCGACCGCGGCCTTCGCGGCGGAGTAGCCGACGACCCGGGTGAGCGGGCGCGATGCCGCCATCGAGGAGATGGTGATGATCGAGCCGCGACCGCGCGCGGCCATGTCGGGCGCGAACGCCAGCGCCGGGAGCAGAGTGCCTTTCAGGTTGAGGTCGACGACGGCGTCGAATTCCTGCTCGTCGAGGTCGAAGACGCGTTGGTCGGGCGCGATCGTCGCTCCAAGCCGGTTGCCGCCCGCGGCGAGGACGAGCACCTCGGGAGGGCCGAGCGCTGTGAGGAGTTCGTCGCGCGCGCGGAGCAGCGCTTCGCGCGAGAGGACGTCGGCCGCGATCTCCATGGCCTCGCCGCCCTCGGCGCGGATGCGCGCCGCTGCCGCGTGGAGCTTCGCGGCCGTGCGCCCGAGCAGGGCGACGCGCGCCCCGGCGAGGGCAAGGGCGCGCGCCATGGCGGAGCCGAGGATGCCGCCGCCGCCGGTGACGACGGCGACGCGACCGCCGAGAGAGAAGGGCGAGTCCTGCACCTCCGCGATCGTAAACGGATCAGCGCAGGCGCTGCTGGTGCTGATCGAGCCCGCCGGCGGAATCGCGGACGGTCAGTTCGAGCCAGAAGCCGAGGCTTCGTCCGAGCGCGATCGCCGCGCCCGGGATCGGCAGGTAGACCGGCACGTTGGTCCTGGCACCCGGCAGGATCTGGACCGGGAACGCGTAGGCGGGGAGGTCCCAGTACTGCTCGCCGAGCACCAGACGCGCAGCGAATGTGACGTACTGCGGCGTGCTCGCGCGGCCGGTGACGTCGACCTGCACCTCGCAGTAGTCGGCGCCGAGCGGGAGGAGGTTGCTGAAGCCGTCCGTCGTGACCCTCGGCTCGACGATGGTCGCGAACTGGTCCGCGGCGAGGCCATGGCGAGTGCTCTGGGAGCCGCTCGGCCAGGTCACGTCGAGCGCGCGGATCTGCGCGTCGCCGGCGATGCCGCGCATGAGGGCTGCGCCGTTGCACGAGCCGTAGGAACCGCCGCGCTGGTACTCGAAGGAGCTGACGGTCGACGCCGAACGGATCGTCGCCTTCGCGCCGATCGCGTCGCGATTGCCGAGCGAGCCGACCAGTTCGAACAGCGCCGAGCGGTTGGTCGTCACGGTGTCGTTGCGGTAGATCCGCAACGGCTGGCGGTTGTTGAGTTGGACGATGTCCTCGTCGCCGTCCATGTCGATGTCGGCGCACGCCGCGCCGCGACCGACGCCGCGATCCCACGGGATCACCGTCTCCGGCTGAACCTCGTAGCGCGCGCCGCGGTGCATCAGGAGATGGCTCGGCGCGAGCGGGTCGGCGGGCATCGGCGCGTTGACGAAGCCGTTGCTGACGTAGAGGTCGGGATAGGAGTCGTTGTCGGCGTCGAGGAAGAACGCGGCCCAGGAGACCAGCGGTCCGCCCGGTCCGTTGCCCTCGAGCACGTTGCGCGCGGCAGCCGCCTCGGTGAAGCGGCCGCGGCCGTCGTTGAGCAGCAGGTGGTTGTCGCCGAAGTTCGACGTGTACAGATCCGGGTAGCCGTCGCCGTTCACGTCCGCGGTCACGAGCCCCATGTTGAACTCGGCGATGCGGAAGCCGGCCTGCGCGCTGACCTCGGTGAAGCGGCCGTTGCCGTCGTTGTGGTACAGCTGGTTCGGGATGACGAAGGGGCCGAAGTCGTTGCCGACGAAGAGGTCCTGCCAACCGTCGAGGTCGTAGTCGAAGAACAGGACCGACAGCGTGCAGCTCGCGATGTTCTCGAACTGCCCGAGGTTCGGATCCCAGGCACGCTCGACGCCGTCGACTCCCGCCGCGGCGGCGACATCGGTGAACGACAGGTTGCCGTTGTTGCGCAGCAACTGGTTGGGATAGCCGTCGAAGTAGGGGAAGAAGCCCTCCCAGACGTAGTTGCCGATGTAGACGTCGAGGTCGCCGTCCTTGTCGTAGTCGGCGAAGCTCGCGCTGGTCGCCCATCGCACGCGGTCGAACTGCGAGCGCGACGTGACGTTCTCGAAGGTGCCGTCGCCGCGATTGCGGTAGATGCGCGAGTCGAGACGCGCGATGACGAGCAGGTCCTGCCAGCCGTCGTTGTCGAGGTCCGCGGCGTACGCGCCCATCGACTCGTTCGTGAAGCCGAGCCCGGACGTCGCCGAGACGTCGTCGAAGACGCCGTTGCCGCGGTTGCGGTACAGCCGGTTGGGCGTGCCGCCGCGCGAACTCACGAAGAGGTCCGGATCACCGTCCCGGTCGAAGTCGAACAGGCAGACTCCGCCGGCCATCGTGTCGAGCCGGTCGGTATGCGTGAAGTTGACGCCGCTCTGCGCAGTCCAGTCGGAGAACGCGAGTTGCGTCTGGGCGGTGGCGGCGAGCGCGAAGGCGCCGCCGCCGAGCAAGGGGAGGAGGTACGAGCGGTACGACATCTTGGGTTTCGGGTTGGGCAGGCCGGACCGAGATCGGGAGCGAAACGACCCTCGCGGCCGTCGTGTGACGGGCTGCTCGGCGCCGATCGAGGCGCAGCGGGCCTCGTAGGTTATCTTGCATCTCCTAGGTTGCGCCGCGTGGTCCCACCAGCCGATGAACGATCGGCGCCACGCAGAACTCGAAGCAACCATCGCAGCGACTCATTCCGTCCCGGCGCATCCGAATCCAGAACTCGCAATGTCCTCCCGTGTCCTCGGTCCCGTTCTCGCGCTCGTCGTCCTCGGCGGCGGCGCATATGCCTACTTCGCGCTGCGTGGCGAACCGGAGCAGCCGGTCGTGCCCGACCAGAACCAGACTCAGCCGGTCCCCGACCAGGCGAAGTTCGAGCCGCGGGTCGTGCGCGGCCCGTTCACGGTCGACGTGAAGGCGGTTCCGCGCGAGGACCGCTTCGAACTGCCGGACGGGAGTTGGGTCCCGGCGCTCAACGGCGTCAAGAACGCCGGTCGGCTCGAATGGCCCAAGGATCGGCCCTATGCGCCGATCGTCGCGCGCGTCCTGCAGAAAGACGGCACCGAGCGCTACAAGCACGCCGACGGTTCGTGGTCCTGGACTCAGCCTCAGTGGCGCGCGGACCTGAACCGCATGGACTCGGTCACGGTGCTCGCGAATCCCGCGGAAGCCCTGCCGATGGCTCCCGACGAGGCCGAAGCGGAGCGGAAGCGCATGCAGGAGCAGGGTCGCTGAGCGGCTGACGCACGGCCGTCACTGCCCGATGGTCGCGTACACGCCGTTCGTCGCGTCGAAGAGCTGCGGTCCCGCCGTCGCGACGACGAAGGACTGCAGTGCGAACGGCACGCCGATCAGTCCAGGACTCGCGGGGATGGGGAACGATCCGGTCCAACGGCCGGCGCCGTCGGTGACGAAGGTGGCGATCGACGACACGTTCGCGACGTCGAGGTAGACCGAGCAGCCGTACTGGAGCGGGAACGGACGATCGGGAACCGCGCCGAGCAGCAACACGCCGGGGCTCGGCACCGCGCGGCTCGAGACGAACATCAACATCGACCGGCCGATCGTCGGCGCGGTCGCGTCGAGCGTCGGGATCTGCGTCGTCGAGCAGCCGAGCCCGAACTGGGCGACGCGCTTCGCGGGCGAGATGACCTCGAAGCGCGTCGTCGTGCCGCCCTGCGGCAGTCCCGCCATCGCCACGCCGATGCCGAGTTCCGGCAGGCCGTCGCGGTCGAGGTCGCGGATCGTCGTCATCGTCATCGCGAATCCCGCCATCGGGTTCGGACCGCGCAGGGTCGTCAAGGTTCCGAGCGTGCGGCCCGAGATCAGGTGGATGGCGCCGAGCATCGGCGCGATCGCGGAGTTCATCGGATCGGCGACCCAGAAGTCGTCGTGGCCGTCTTGATCGACGTCGCCCGCGGCGGCCAGGCGCAGACCGAAGACCATGCTGCCGGGTTCGCCGACGACGCCTGCGATCGTGGAGCCGTCGAGTCCCGAGAACAGCCAGACCTTGGCCGGCGTCGGGTTCACCATCGAGATCGCGCCGACCATGAAGTCGTCGATGCCGTCCGCGTCGACGTCGCCCGGCGAACCCACCGCGACGCCGAAGTGATCCGACGCGCGCTCCGCGAGGAACTCGTGGATCACGCTGCCTGTCGCGCCCGAGTAGACGCGCGCGGATCCCTGTCCGCCGGTCGGCGAGGCTTCCAGCAACGCGCCGACCATGAAGTCGGAACGGCCATCGTGATCGACGTCGCCGACGGGTGCGATCGCGGAGCCGAACTCGTCGGCGACGCGTGCGCCGGCGACGCGCAGGAGAACGGAGTAGTCGCGCCCGCTGAAGACCTTCGCGTAGCCGGCGCCGTAACTCATCGCCGCGTTGCCGTTCTCCGGAGCCCCGACGGCGAAATCGGGATAGCCGTCGGCGTTCGTGTCGCCGACCG
>JACRLW010000137.1 GCA_016235155.1 Planctomycetota bacterium | reverse complement strand
GGATCTGCGTGTAGCACGGGTTGGCGAAGCCGGCGCCGCGACGGTGCGCGCGCCAGGTCGCGGTGACGTTGCAGCCCTTCGCGTTGGTCGAGAGGTAGAAGACGTTGCCGTAGCCGCCGGTGGCAAGCACGACGGCGTCGCCCGCCCAACGCTCGAGCTTTCCGGTGACGAGATCGCGCGTGATGATGCCGCGGCACTGGCCGTCGGCGACGACCACGTCGAGCATCTCGCACCGCGAATGCATGCGCACGCGACCCTGGCACACCTGCCGCTCGAGTGCTTGATAGCAGCCGAGCAGGAGCTGCTGGCCGGTCTGACCGCGCGCGTAGAAGGTGCGACTGACCTGCGCACCGCCGAAGGAACGGTTCGCCAGCACGCCGCCGTACTCGCGCGCGAACGGCACGCCCTGCGCGACGCACTGGTCGATGATGTCCACGCTGACCTGCGCGAGCCGGTAGACGTTCTGCTCCCGCGCGCGGAAGTCGCCGCCCTTGACCGTGTCGTAGAACAGCCGCCAGATGCTGTCGCCGTCGCCCTGATAGTTCTTCGCGGCGTTGATACCGCCCTGCGCCGCGATGCTGTGCGCGCGACGCGGACTGTCCTGGAAGCAGAACGCGTCGACCTGATAGCCGAGTTCGGCGAGCGACGCCGCGGCAGCCCCGCCGGCGAGGCCGGTGCCGACGACGAGCACGCGGTACTTCCGCTTGTTGGCGGGGTTGACGAGCTTGAGCTCGAAGCGTCGCGCGTCCCACGACTTCTCGATCGGACCGGACGGCAGCTTGGCGTCGAGTTTCACGTCGGGATTCACTGGACAGCTCCCGCGCCGACGAAACCGAGGCGCACGCTGAGGGGAATGAGGGCGAAACCGAGCGCGAGGACGAACGCGACCGTGCGTCCCAGAAGTTGCACGAGGCGCACGTAGGCCGGATGCCGCAGGCCGAGCGTCTGGAACAGGCTCTGGATGCCGTGGCTCAGGTGCAGCCCGAGCACGACCATCGCCGCGACGTAGATCACGACGAAGACGTCGACGTGGAAGCCGGCGACCAGCATGCCGAAGACGTCATGCCGCACGACCGCGGCACCGTCGCGCGTGAGCGTCTCGGTCAGCGCGTAGCGCGCCGGATCGAGCCAGCCGAGGGTGAAGTGCAGAAGGTGCAGGGCGACGAAGGCGAGCACGAGCAGTCCGGTGAGCACCATCGTCCGCGACGCGACGCTCGCCTGGATCGTGTGGTTCTTCGCGTAGGCGACCGGCCGCGCGGCGCGGTTGCGCGCCGCGAGTCGCAGGCCGAGCGCGATGTGCGACGCGAAGATCGCGAGCAGGCCGAGCCGCGCGACCCACAGCCACACGCCGAGGTGCGCGAGCATCTCCGCGTAGTCGTTCATCGCCGCGCGGCCCTTCCAGACCAGCAGGTTGCCGATGAGGTGGGCGACGACGAAGAGAGCGAGGAGGATGCCTGTCGCGGCCATCCCCAGCTTCGCGCCGATCGTCGACGCCAAAAAGCGGCTGATGCGGTTCATGCGGAGGGCTGCGTCGCGGGCGGTCGAGCGGCGAACATCGAAGCCGCAACGCAGGGCTTCGCAAGAGCTTTCATCCCGGCGTGGGCTGCAACTCTCGCTCGAAGCACCCGCGGGCGAGGAAGTGCAGGACCTGCCGCATCACCGGCACGGCGACGGTCATCCGCGTGTGCCCGCAGCGCAGGATGACGGTGTCGTGGGCCTCGGCGAGCCGCGCTTCCTCCACCGCGACCGTGCCGTCGTCGTCGCCGTCGAGGCTCTCGTTCCATCCGCGGCCGTCGCCGCGTCCGCCCGCGATCACGCCGATGCGCTCCGCGACGACGCGCGGCAGGCGCGCATAGATCGGATCGCCGGGTTGGAGCTGCGACGGCGCGTGACGGTCGAGCACGAGGTTCAGCGGCCAGATCCGGCGCCGCAACGCCGCGAGCTGCGCGCCGCGTTGTGGGGTACCGAGGAACACGCAGGCCCACGCCGCGCGGGCGTCGGCTCGCGCGAGGTACGCACGGATCACGAGCCCGCCCATCGAGTGCCCGACGAAAGCGAGGCGCGGCGGCGCCTCACGACGGCGGGCGAGGCGCTCCTCGACGTGCACCGCGAGCCGCCGTGCGTGGTCCTCGATCGGCGCCGTCGTGCTCCAGTAGGTCTCGTTCAACACCTCGTAGCCGTGCGCGCGCAACGTACGCGCGAGGCGCGCGAGCGAGGCCGCCGAGCGGATCAGCCCGTGTTGCAACACGCAGAGCGTCGGCGCCGTCGCGCGCAGTTCGGGCCAGCGCGGCGTCGGTCCGAGGTTGAGCAACCAGTCGAAGGGCGTCGACGCGTTCACGCGCACGGCACGGCTCCGTCGTGCAGGCGCGGCATCCCCGCGGCGCGCTGCAACACCTCGGCTTCGTGCGCGAACAGCTCGTCGAGGCGGGCTTCGACCGTCGCGGCGCCGAAGCGCTGCCGAGCCAGACCGAGGTAGACGGCCTGGTGCCGCGCCTCGCTCGCGACCAGCCCCTGCCAGAACTCCGCGAGACGCGGTTCGCGCTCGCGCATCGCCACGGCGAGCAGGTGCATCCGCTCGGCGCTGCGCGCTTCGATCATCGCCGCGACGAGCAACGCGTCGAGCAGGCGCTCGGGCTCCGCGGCGCGCAGCCAGGCGGCCAACCGTTCGGCATACGGGCTCGGCGGCAGACGGCGCCGCGCGATGCCGCGCGCCTCGAGCTCGGCGACGGCGAGCGCGAAGTGCTCGAGCTCCTCGCGCGCGAGCTCGGCGAGCGGCCGCGCGAACGCGAGTTCGTCGGGGTACTTGAACAGGAAGGTCAGCGCCGCCGACGCCGCCTTCTTCTCGAGCTGAGCCTGCTCGACGAGCAGTTCGTCGGCGAAGGGAACCATCGCCTCGGCCCAGGCCGGCGGCGTGCGGGCGAGCGATCGCGGCATCGCCCGCTACTGCGACAGCACGATCCGCGCGAGCTTGTGCTCGGGCGCGACGAGGTAGTGCACGCCGCGCTGCACGCGCGACACCGTCACCTTGCACGACCTGGCACCCTCTGGCATCGCGACGCGCTGCGTGTGCGTCTCGAGCGCCTGCGTGACGATGTCGTCGGCGCCGGGCTGCGTCAGCGTGAGCTTCACGACGCACGCGCCCGTCGCACCTTTGATCGGTTCGACGCCGTCGAGCGCGAACTCCCAGCCGCCGCTCGGCACCGTCACGTCGACCTTCAGCACGCGGGATCCGCCGTCCATCGTGATCGCCGCCTCGATCGGCGGGCCCTCGTAGTCGTAGACCGGCGTTCCCCCGCCCGAAGCTCCACCGGACGGACCGCCTTCCGCACGGTTCGGCGCGGGCGGCGCGTCGTCAGGGGAGTTGCAGCAGGCCGGGACGGACGCGAGGGCGGCGAGGATCATCAGGACGGCGGTGCGAGGCACGCGGGGCATTGTCGGAACGCGCGTCGCGCGCGCCACCGTCTTGATCACGAGGCCTCGCGGCGTCGCACCGCGGCTTCGAACGCCGCGAGCAGGAGCAACCCCGCCGCGAGCACGATCGCCGTCTCCGGAGCGAGTCCCGTCAGCGAAGCGACCCGCCGCGGCGACGGCATGCGCAGCTCGGCGATCGGCGTGACCGTCGCACCGCCCGCCGCACGCGTGAGCCACGCGAGTTCGGCGACGCTCGGCCCCGCCGGTTCGCGGCTGCGTTCGTCGCAGATCTCGCCGGGTGCGGCGACGGTGAACGGCGGCGCCAGCGCGTCGACCCAGGTCGAGAGGCGTGCCGGGAACGAGGGATCCTCGAGCCACGCGCGCGCGTCCGGTCCCGCGAAGTCCGCGGCCCACGCGGCGACGCGGCCGAGGCCGTGATGGCGGAACGCGAGCAGCGGCGTGCCATCGGCGGTGGCGAGCAGCACCAAGGCCCGGTCGTTCGCCTCGACGCGCGCGATGCCGGTCAGCGCCGGCCACTCGCCCGACGGCAGCGGCGCGAGCAGCGGCGAGTCCTCGACCGCGACGACGCGCAAGCTCGGCGGCGCGAGTCCGGGCGGCGGCTCGGGCAGCGGCGGCTCGGGAACCGGCACGTCGTGCGGCTCGGTCGGCTCGGGCTGCGGTTCCGTCTCTGGTTGCGGTTCGCGCTCCGGTTCGACGGGGTCCTTCGTTCGAGCGCCGCGACCCGCCACGGCGATCGTGCGCGTCACCTCGGCGGCGACGAAGCGCGGGATCGACGTGCCGTCGTCCTCGCGCACGAAGCGGCCGCGGCCGAGATCGGCGATGCGGGCGAGGCGTTCGGAGCGCGCGAAGCCGCCCGGCGCGATCAACAACACGCTCACCGTGGCGCCGGACTGCGCGAGACGTCGCGCGGTCGCCTGGCCGAGCGCCGCGTCGCCGGGATCCTGCAATTCGCCGTCGGTGACGACGACGACGTGCTTCACCGGTGCTGTGCTCGCCGCGAGCCACTGCTCCGCGCGTTGCATGGCGCCGCCGATCAGCGTGTCCGAGTCGTTCGCGGCCAACCCGCCGATGGCGCGCTCGACCTCCTCGCGCGGCGGCGCGGCGGAGAGCGGCAGGATCGCGTAGTCCCGCTCGCCGAACGCGACGACGCCGAGTTCGTCGCCCGGCTCGAGCGCGACCGCCGTCTCGAGCGCGCTGAGCTTCGCGAGGTCCAGCTTGCTGCGGCCCAACACGCCGAGCGCTTCGCTCATGCTGCCGGACTTGTCGACGACGAGCACGAGCGCGACCTGCCGGTGTTCGATGGTCACGTCGCGCTGGCTCGCGACGACCGTCTCGTCGTTCGCCGCCGCAGCCCGCGGCGGAGTCGGGTCCGGACCGGGCGTGGGCGTCGGTGGACCGACCTCGCCGCCCGCGCCGCCCGCGTCGCCCGGGTCATTCCTGATCGGCAACGCGGCGAGGCGCAGCAGCGGCGCGAGTGCTGCGAGCGCATCCTGTCCGAGCGGAACGGCGCCGCCGTCACGGCCCGCGACGAGCATCAGCCCGCCGCCGCCGTCGACGTGCTGCAGCACGCGCTGTGCGTCCGCGTCGCGCAACGGCGAGGTCGCGACGAGCACCGCGTCGGGAGCGAGATCGTCGGGCAATTCCGCGACGCGCCGCACGCGACGGCCCTGCGCTTCCAGGGCCCTGACCGCCGCGACGCCGCGCGAGCCGATCACGACCACCTCGCGCTGCTCCGCCGCGACCTGGAACGCGCCGCGGGCCCGCACGCGTTGCCCGCCCGACGCCGCGGTCACGACGACCTCGATCCCGTGCGTGCCCTCGTGCGCGGGAACGAAGGGAACGACGAGCGGCGTCGCGTCGCGCGGCATCGCCTGCTCGACGGCGACGAGTTCCTTGCCCGCGTCGTCGCGCACGACGCAGCGCACCGCGGCGCCGCTCGGAGGCACACCGGACCACGCGTCGCGCATTCGCGCGGCGAAACGGAGTTCGAGGGCCGCCGGTCGTGCCGCACGGCCCGGCGCGAGCGCCGTCACGACCAGGTCGTCCGCTTCGAAGGGCCAGGGCTCCGCGGTGGCGTGGGCACTCGCGGCGAGCGCAGCGGGTGCGGCGATCGAAGCGGGATCGAAGGCGCCGTCCCAGCACACGGCGATCGACGCGCCGTCACGCGCACCGAGCGCGGCGGCGAGCAGCGCTTCGTCGGCGCGACCCTTGTGCACGGCGACGCGCCCGCCCTCGCGCTGTGCGTCCTGCGCGAGGCGCGCGGCCCACGCGGCTTGCGGGGCGTTCGCATCGCGGGTCGTCGCGACGTGCAGTTCACCCGGCTCGACGCGGAGTTCGCGCCACGGCCAGTCCGCCGCCGCGAGCAGCGCGACCGCGACGACGAGCACCGCGGCGACGCGAACCCGCGCCGGATCACGGCGGCGCACGGCGAGCGCCAGGCCCGCGGCCGCGAGGCTCGCGACCGCGCAGGCGGCGACGGCGACGTCGAGATCGGGGACCACGCGCGTGCGGACGATACGCGGCGCTCAGCGTCCGAACAGCCGCCGTGACTGCGCCGCCTCCTGCGCGGTGCGCGCGCGCAACTCGTCCCAGCCGCGCCGCAACGCGTGCTCGGGCGGCGGCGGGTCGGCGTCGAGTTCGGCGAGCGCGGCCGCGAACTCGCCGGTCCAGAACATGGTCTGCGCGAAGAGGAAGCGCTCCTCGACGGTGAGCGTGCGCTCACGCTTCGCCTCGAGCAGGCGATCGCGGACCTCGTGCATGCGGCCCGCCTCCCACAGGATCTGGCCGCGCAGGGCGTCGCGCTCGCGCGGCAGTCCACCGGCGAGACGCGCCGCCGGCGTGAACAACCGGAACATCGCGAGGCGCTGCACGGCGAGGACGACGAGTGCCTCGTCGCGCGGCGAAGCGAGCGCGGCGTCGAAGGCGTCGAGCATCGCAGCGAGGGCATCGCGCTCCGCGGCGTCGTTCACGTCGACCAGCGCCGTGCGTGCCGCGGGCAGGTCGCCGGCGTGCACGAAGGCGCGCACGAGTTCGCCCGCCGCACGCGTGGCCCCGCGCGCGATGGCGTCGCGGAAGTCGCCGGCATCGACGTCGTAGACCAGCCACGCCGCGAGATGACGGTCGATCGGCGCGAAGCGCGCGAGCCAGTCGTAGGTCTTGCCGGGTCGCAAGGGGTCGACGCGCTTGCGCTCGGCGGCGTGGCGCGCGAGCAGGCCGAAGCGCGGGCCGTCGTCGTGCCCGAGGGCTTCGAGTCCAAGATGGCGTCGCCGCAGCTCGTCTTCGCCGGCGCGGCGATCCTGCCCCCAATCGCAGTTGGAGTCGCCGAACAGGTGCATCCCGCCGCGCCGTCCCACGAGCTGGTTGAAGAAGCTCAGGTGATGTGGGGCGTCGGCGATGCGCTCGACGCAGAGCCAGAGCGGCAGGGCGACGAGCAGCGCCCGTCCGACGCGGGTCGTCACGAAGCGCGAGTGCGCGACGCGCCCGGCGAACACGTAGGCGAGCGGCACGAGCGGGAGCACGTAGCGCACGCCGAGCTGCATGCGGCTCAGGCTGAGGTAGACGAGCATCCCGAGCACGGGCAGGGCGAGCGCCGACCCCAGGCCCCTCGCGCGCGGCGCGCGTACCGCGAGCGCCAGCACGACGATCGTGAGCGACGGCAACGGCAGCTTCGTGAGCAGCGTGATGACGTAGTACGCGGGGTGTCCGCCGGCGACGTCGAGGAAGGTCCCCGCGTAGTTGCCGGCCGCCGCGAGCTGGAAGTCGAGACCGAGCACGAAAGGCCCGGGCAGGATCGCGAGCGCCGTCGTGCCGAGGGGGAACGCCGCGATGCCCTGCATCAGGGAAGACGCGAAAGCGGCAGGCTCGGACAGCGCGGGCGCCGCGAAGCCGTAGCACGCGTGCCACGCCGCAAGCGTCGAGAACGCGAGGGCCGCGAGATGCGCCGGCGCGCGGCGCCATCGCGCGGCGAGGACCACGCCGAGCACGACGAAGGGGGCGAAGAGCACCGCGAGGTACTTGGTCGCGAGTGCCACGCCCAGCGCTGCGCCGCACGAGCACGCGCGCGCGAGCGTCGGCTGCTGCGTGTGGCGCCGCAGCATCCAGAACAACAAGGTCGACGTGGCTCCGAGCGCGACGTCGACCGCGACCAGAGCGCCATAGCCGATCAGGATCGGGCACGCGCTCGCGAGGGTGAGCGCCAGGAGCATCCCGCAACGCCCCCACAGTTCGCGCGCGAAGCCGGCGACCGATGCGAGGAGGAGCAGGCTGAACGGCAGCATGCCGAGGCGAGACGGGAAGCGGACCGCGTCGAGATCGATCGGCCCGTCCGCCGTCACGAAGAGCTGATTGGCGAGGTACGGCAGCGGGCCGTGCAAGCGTTCGGCGGGCGAGGCGAACGCGAAGTCCGTCCACAGCGCATGACCCGCGCCGACGTAGTTCGGTTCGTCGGCGGTCCATGCGACCTCGTGCGCGGCATGCACGACCAGCGCGATGTGCAAGGCGACGAGGAGGGCGGCCCAGCCGAACGTCGCGCGCCGCGAAGGTTCGTACGGCGCGCGATCGGCGGGAGGCATGAGCGCGGGATTGTGCGGGCTGCCCCGCGCGAATCGAGGGTTTGTGCCCGGCGCCGCCCGCGGCTACACCGCGGGCCCCGCGCACGCAGCGGTGGTCCCGAGCATGTCCGACGTCCTGCAGCGAACGGCCCGCCACGCGATGAGCCTGCCGCTCGTGCTCGCGCTCGTGGCCTTCTTGCCGCAGATCGCCCACCTGCGCTGGTCAGCCGACGACTACGCGTTCGCGACCCTGCTCGAGCCCGGCGGCGGCGTGCGCGTCGCCTGGGACGAGGTGCTGCGCCAGGGCCACGAGCGCTGGCTGTTCAGCCATGCGTATTGGCGGCCGCTCGCGACGCTGTCGCTGGCGCTGAACTTTCAGGTGAGCGGCGGGGATCCGCGCTGGTTCGGGGCAGTGAACCTGTTGCTCCACCTCGTCGTCGTCGCGTGCTCGACGTGGCTGTGCGGCGCGCTCGTCTCGGGCCCGCGCGCGCGGGTCGCCGCAGTGATCGGCGGCAGCCTCGTCGCGTTGCATCCGATCGCCGTCGAACCGGTGCTGTGGATCTCGGCACGCGTGTCGGCGCTCGAGGTCGCTTGCGGCTCGCTCGCGCTGGTGGCGGTGGTGAAGCGGGCTCGTGGCGGCGGGCTCGGCACGGCGGCGCTCGGCGCCACGGCCTTCGCGGCGGCATTGCTCAGCAAGGAGAGCGCCCTCGCGTGGCTGGTCGCCGCGGGTGCCGTCGACCTTCTCGACAACGCGCGCCGGCCGCTTTGGCGTCGCATCGCCCTGCACGCGCCGATGGTCCTGGTGGCTCTCGCGTATCTCGGCGCACGCATGCTGTTGCTCGGCAGTGTCGCCGGCAGTGAACTCACGCCGCCGTCTTTGGGAGCGATCCTCCATTCGGCGTGGGAGAAGCTGTGCGTGGTCGTGGCGCCCGACGCCTGGGCCGGAGCAGCGTGGGGATGCCTGGCGGCGGCGCTGGTCGTCACCGCGCGTCGCGAAGTCCTCGCGGCATGCCTGTCGATCGGGCTGCTGCTCGCCTGGATCACCGCGGTGCTGCTGCCGGGCTTCGCCCACACGCTCGGCGACGATCTCGTCGGCTCGCGGCTCGCCTATGGTGCCCTGCCCGCTCTCGCGATCGCCGCCGCGCTCGTGGCGTCGCGTGCACGTCCCGTCGTATGGCTCGCCATGCTCGCGGTCGCCTTGCACGTCCCCGCGACGCTGCATGCGACCCAGGGATATCGCGACGCCTGGCGCACGCTCGCCGTCGCCCGCGGCGAACTCGATGCCCACGCTGCCGAGGCAAGTGTGGAGCGGCCCCAATGCGTCGTCGCGATGCCGCTGGTCATCCCCGGCGAGATCCACCCGCTGACCTATGCGGCGCTCGGCGAGGCGCCCTTCACGACGGCGCCGCGACCCGTGATCTCGCTCGCGGCACCCCGCTACGCGCAGCCCTTTGCGCCGTCGCTCTATGGCGACCCACACCCGCTCTTTGCGATGCTCGCGCACGGCTGTCAGGTCGCTGCCTGGAACAACGCGAAGTCATCGCTCCTGTTGCTCGGCAAGGACGAGCTCGCCTGCGAGCTCGTGCGGAGCGTGGGCGCGCCGCGCCGCGCGGTGCTGCGCTTTGCCATCGCCTTGCGCGCGACGTCCGTCGAGTGCGTCGCCCTGCAAGCCGAAGGCGACGCGCGCGGCGGCGTGATCCGCTTCGTCACCACGCTCGGTCGTTTCGGCGACGCGACCGACCTGCGTTTTTCCGGCGGCGAGGCCCTCGCCGGCGCCCGCCGGAGCTTCCTCGTCGATCTCACCCACCACGCGCCGCTGCTCGTCGCCGCGCTCGAGGACGTTCGCATCGTCGAACTCGAGATCGAACTCGACGACGGGGCGTCGATCGACTCGGCGACACCGCTCCCCTCGCTGCCGAGTCTCGACCTGGCGCGACGCATTGCCGGTGCCGAACTCAGTCTGAAGGACTGGGCGAGCTCATTGCGCGCGCCGGCTTCGCCCGCAACGCGCCTCGACCTCGTGATCGTCAGCTCCGCCGCCGCGCACGTCGTCCCCTGCATCGCCGGCGACAACGTCCTCATTCCCCCGCCCACCACCGCGACCCTCGCCGAGTTCGCATTCTCCGCGCTGCGCGCCGACCGTCTCTGGTACTGGTTCGTCGCCCGCGGGGCCGACCCGGGTGAACCGGGCGCCGCCCGTTCCGACGTGGACTTCGTGCGGCTGCTCCCATCTCCGCGGTGACGCACGGACCTCGCGGGGCTATCCTCCCCGCCGTCCGAACCGGACCGGAGGCGACGTGGATGCCCGGAGACCAAGAGCAGGACAGCCCCGAGAGAGAGAGAGAGAGAGAGAGAGAGCGCAAGCGTCGCGCCACGCGGCGCAGGGATTCCACTCCGCCGCCCGGGCCGCACCCTCTTGGATGTCCTCGCCGAGGGTTACGTCCCCGCGCGGAAGCTCATCCGCTGGACCGTGGCCCGCACGGTCGACGACCCTCGCCTTCGCCATCAGGTCGAAGAAGGGGTCTTCGACGCCGTCGTCGAGGCATGCCTCCATCGTGACGACTTCGATCGCGTCACGACCAAGTGGATCCGAACCACCGCGCGACGCGTCACTTTCGGCCGCAAGCGCCGGGACCGCTGCATGCTCGCGCTCGACCCCGAGCACCCCGCACCAGATCCGCCCGCCACGGATACCGCGTGCGATCCCATGCACTGCGCCGCCCTCGAGCGCCCCTTTGCCAAGCTCGGCAAGCGGGCGCGCTCCGCGTGCCTGGTTGTCCGGAGCACCGGCAACGTGGCGCTCGCCGCCGAGGCGACGGGGATGTCCCCCCAGAACGTCCATCGCGCCCTCCGCCGACTCGGAGATCTCGCACGGGAATTCCTGCAGAGGATGACACTGCCGGGGCATTGATCGTGTCGACCGATTCACGAGCGAGAACTCCGATCACCCACGGACTTCGTGGCGCATTCGAGTCCAGTGCGACAAGCCATGCCATCTGAAGATCCCACTTCCGTGCCCGCCATATCCACGGCTCGGCCCCGAATGCGACTCGTTGCAATCGTTGCGGGGTCGCTCTTCATGGCTTGCGCGGCCCTGGTGTACTTGGCGGTTCCAAGCGCAGGCGACGATCCCCTGCCGACTACTTCTGGTGCTTCTGCGCCAGAGGCCAGGCTAGAGATGAACGGGCCGGAGTCCGAACTCCGGACAACCACCTCGAACGGAGTTGAGGACACCAATGGCGACCCTGGAGCCCGTACAGCGGACCCTGGATCTGGGAACGAACGAGGCACTAGCGATGTCTCTCTGGAAGCGTGGGGCGCGCTGCGGCGAGACGTGCTGACTCTGACGGATCTCCGGTACCCCCGCGACATGCGCGTCACCGATGAGCAGTGCGCCGGGATTCGAGCTGCGTTGGCCGAGTACCGCCCACTCATCGAGGAATCAAGTCAACGCCGCCTGCGACGGAGATCGGAGCTTCATGATCGTCTCGTGGCCGAAGGGCGGGTGGAGGTCTACGAATCGTCAGCGGCGATCCCACCCGCAGGTCGTGGCGAGATGCTGACCAAGGGCTTCTTCGACCATCCAGCCGCGGGGACACCGGGGGAACCAGAGTACGTCGTGACCCGGGTGCGAATCGCAGAGGACGACCTGCTCTACCAAGCTGATCGCGACCTACAGGCAACTCAGGAGGGCTTGGCCGAGGTGATCCAGTTAATCGTCGGCCGCCCTTCAGCTAGTCCAAGGCGATAAGCGATTCACTTCGAGTCACGACGTGCAGGCATCGTGGGCCCCTGCGCGTCGCCAGCAAAGCAGGCCCCCTCATGACCAAGAGAGACAGGAGATCACATGACTTGGATCCCGCTTCCCCAATTCGCACTGATCCTCGCGGGGCTTTCCGCAGCCGCCATTCCGATGATCGCAACGTCCAACGTGAGTTCGAACGCAGAATCGAACCGCTCGATCTGCTTCACGTGCGAGGAGGGGTGTATCGGCAGCGACCCTATCGCTGACACCGGCGGCTGCATCGTGTGGGACTCGCTCCCCAACGAGGCCAGTGGGGATTGCGATCCCTTGGTCTATCCCGACCCACCCTGTATCACCGAGCGGCCGTGCACTCTCGACGGAGTCCTGAAGTTCCACCTCGGGAGTCCATGCAGCGGGACTTGGCGGTTCCGGATCGTGCTGGGCGGCGCAAACGGCCCATGGATCAAGTTCTCGGGCGCAGTGGAGGTCGAATTCAATCGACTCGACGACTCCGGCCAAATTGCGTGCGGAGACATGTTCAAGGTCGAGTTCTCGTACCTCAACAGCAGCGGCAGCTACGTGATGTCCTCGGCCAAGTTCGAGTTCAGTTGCTCGGCATGCGAGGACTCAGAGGGCTGACGACTACTGCCGGGTAATTGGGGGGGTTGCGTCGGGTGCTGATCGGCGCAGGCAAGCCCGGTCACTTCACAAACCCCACATCCCCCCAGGCCACGCGATCGCCGAGGTCCAATCCGTCCCCGAAGTCGACCTCGAGCCGTAGCTCCTGCCCCGCCGCGACCGCGAGCCGGCCGATCGCTTGCAGCCCCATCCCGGCATCCAGCGCATCGAGCGTGAACACCGGCTTGCCGTCGAGGACGACGCGCGCCGCGACCTGACCGCGCACCGGGAGCTCGCGCACCGACTCGTCCATCGCGACGAAGCCGACGAAGCCGGTGCACCCCTCCGGCACCTTCCAGGTCATCAAGCTGCGCGCGTGCACGCCGAGGCCCTTGCCGAAGACCAGGCCACCCGCGCGCAAGGCACCCCCGGTGACAGCAGCATCGCGGCGGAAGGGCCAGAGCGGCGCATCGCCCTCGGCGAACCAGGAGCGCTCGACCACTTCGCTCGGCGGAAGATCGGAGAGGAAGGTCACGGCACCGTCGAGCGGCGTCCATGCGGCGAGTTCGCCGAGCGGCAGCGAGACTTCCACTCCGCCTTCGAGGGCCACGCGCAGCACGCCGTCGCGTAGGCCGAGCAGCTCTGCGCCGAGCCGGTCCCCCGCGCGCGAGACGAGCAGGCCCTCGGCTCGCTGCTCGCGCGGGACCCCGCCGCGCAGCGCGACGGCCGCAAGTTCGTCGTAGCGCCACAGCGCCTGCTCGCCCGTGCCGCCCGCGGCGAAGCGCAGGCCGCCGGACTCGAACGCGTGGATCTCGCCGAGGCGGGTGTCGAAGCCGCGCTTCGCTTCGACGAACAAGGCTTCGGCGTGCGGGGCATCGGCGGCGATGCGTAGCCGCGGGAGATCCTGCTCGCCGGCGCGCGCGGTGAAGCGGACCAGGTCCAGCCGATCGAGCGCGACCCGCAGTTCGCCGAGCGAGGCCGAGCGGATCGTGAGTCCCTCACCCGCGCGATCACCGCCGCGGAGTTCGCCGTGGACCTGATCGCCGCCGACCAGGTGGACGACGACCGGCGCGCGCGCCGTCGCCGTGCTCGCCGCAGCGTGGATGGCCATCAGCTCGGCGAGCGGAACACGCTGCTCCCCGGCGTCGGTCTGGACAACCAGCGCGCGCGCCGCCGGGTCGATCGCGCGCGGCGTGCAGCGCAGCAGGCGGCCGTCGAGGGTCGCGAGCGCGAAGGCGCGGTCCTGATCGCTCGCCGTCGACTGGGCGCCGAGGCTGCTCGCCACGAAGAGAAGGACGACCAGGGTTCGCATGTCGTTTTGACACCGGCCGGCGCGGGCCTGAGGGGACGGGCTGCCAAGTTGACGGAGGAGCGTTCGCAGCGGCGCGACAGTACGCGGACAGCGCATCCGGCGACAGCGCCCGGCGCGCTGCCGAACTCCGCCGTCCTCGCCCCTCGACCGCGCGGCGGCGCAGTCCTGGTACCGGGTTTGCTGTCGCGCCGGCCCTCCCGGCTGCCGCCCAGGCGCCGGTGATCCCTCTCGTCTTCCGACCGGCCGGCGCGTCGGCCGCCCCGGTTCCCGACCCCGATCCGCTCCGGGTCCCACGACTCCACTCAACGGAACTCATCCGATGGCCAAGCAACTCGCATTCGACACCGAAGCCCGCGAAGCGGTGCTGCGCGGCGTGCAGAAGCTCAGCAGGGCAGTGATCTCGACCCTCGGCCCGCGCGGTCGCAACGCCGTGCTCGACAAGGGCTGGGGCGGCCCGACGATCACGAAGGACGGCGTCAGCGTCGCCGAGGAGATCGAGCTCGAGAACGCCTACGAGAACATGGGCTGCAAGCTCGTGAAGGAGGCGGCCAGCAAGACCAGCGACGTCGCCGGCGACGGCACGACGACCGCCACGCTGCTCGCGGCGGCGATCCTCGAGGAAGGCATGAAGTACCTGACCTCGGGCGCCAACCACGCCGCGCTGATCGCGGGGATCAAGAAGGCGAGCGAGGCGGTCGCCGAGAAGCTCAAGACGATGGCGAAGAAGGTGCCGGGCAACGACACCAAGGCGATCCAGCAGGTCGCCGCGATCGCCGGCAACAACGACCCCGAGATCGGCAAGACGATCGCGGACGCGATGAAGCAGGTCGGCGAGGACGGCGTGATCACCGTCGAAGAAGGGAAGAGCACGACGACCGAGGTGAAGGTCGTCGAGGGCATGCAGTTCGACCGCGGCTACCTGTCCCCGCACTTCGTGACCGACGCCGAGAACATGTCGGTCGAGTTCCGCGACTGCTACGTCCTCGTGCACGAGGACAAGCTGTCGTCGATCCAGAAGATGCTGCCGCTGCTCGAGCAGCTCAAGACGGCGAACAAGCCGCTGCTCGTGATCGCGGAGGACGTCGAGGGCGAAGC
>JACRLW010000136.1 GCA_016235155.1 Planctomycetota bacterium | reverse complement strand
GTCCACGACGACCGCTCGGTCCCGGGCGACGGGTACTACTGGTGCCAGCGCAGTTGCACCTGCGTCGGGCCCGACGACGGGCTCGTGCATCCCAACAGTTGCCGTCCCGCGCGGAAGTGCTGGCGCGGGATCGAGGCCTGAACCGCGGTCTCAGCCGGGCGGACTCAGCGGATCAGGTGGACGAGGGGAACCTCCAGTTCCCTGCCCGCGCCGTGGCAGATCGCGCAGGACTCGGCGCCCGAGGCGCTCGTGTTCGCGTCGATGTGGGCGAGGTTGACCGCGGAGTCGTGGCACGAACTGCAAGCCGCCTTCCAGACGCGCGTCGGGCGCGACTGATAGGGGTGGTTGCGATCGGCGGGGACCTGCCAGGCCGTGTTGCTCTCGCCGTGGCACTTCGAGCAGTCTTGGACCCCGCCCGGAGTCACCGGAAACACGTGTTCGTGCAGGCGGTGCAGGAGGTAGCGGAACTCGACCGGTGTGCCGAGCGGATTGCCCGTCGTCTGGTTCTCGTAGACCAACGTGTTCTCGGCGCCGGCCGTGCCGTGGCAGTTGATGCAGGCCTCGAATCCGCGCCGGCTGCCGCCGTGGAACTGGAGGTTCACGTGGCAGGCATTGCAGGCGGTCGCTCCGACCACGCGCTCGACGGTCTCGATCGTGGTGGCCGCGCCGAACAACAGGTGCACGACCGTCGGCTCCGCAGCTTCGGTGTAGGTGGTGACCTCGCCGCCGGGTCCCGTCACGGGGAGGCTCCGCGCGCCGTGCATGTCGAACTTGTAGGTGCCGTTCACCAACGGCAGACCGGTCCAGTCGCCCCAGTCCTCGCCGTTGACCGGCGAGTCGTCGAGGGCACCGGGATAGACCGGCGGGATCACGAAGTCGGAGGTGTAGCTCGCGAGAACCGCACCATTGCCGAACTCGACGACCTCCGTGAACACGCCCGTGCTGGGGACCACCGTCCAACTCGCGGTCGGGATCGCGGACGTGGTGATCACTTGCACCGTGGCGCCCGCGACATGGGCGAGCAGCAGGTTGGGTTTGTAGGTCGTCCGGAACTGCGAGCCGAACCACAGTCGGTCACCCTGCACCCACTGGATGCGCATGTACTCCCGCATGCTCGTCACCGCGTCGTCGAGGACGATGTAGTTGTCCTTGACGAACATGCTGCCGGTGCCGAAGGCGACATCGATGTAGTTCTGGGTGATCGTCGCACTGGCCGCGAGCGTGCTGCTCGCGCCGACGCCCGTGCGCCGCAGCAGGGTCGTGGCGGCGCCCGACACGTTCCAGACCGGCGCGCGCGACGCCGTGAACGTCTCGCCCGACGTGCCCGTCGAGGTGCCGATCTCGTCGTAGTACACCTGCGTCGGCATGTTCACGGTGTAGGGACCCGCACCGCTGAAGTACGCCGGCGCCACGCGCTGGTAGTTCATGATCTGCGGGTTGGTGGTCGGTCCGCTCAACACGGCTTCGATGCGGCTCAGGCTGCTCGCCGGGATCGCAGTGCCGGCGTCGTTCTTGACGCTGAACGTGATCGCGACCCGCTCGCCCGGATCGAAGTTGCCGTTGTTGTTGCCGCCGACGTCCACCACGGCCGTGACGTCGAAGTGCACGCCCGCCGCGAGCGCCGGATCGACGAGCGGGTGCCGGTGCGCGTCCTCGACGGCCGACGGATCGCCGCTCGCCGCGTGGCAACTGCTGCACTCGGAGTCGTCCGCCTGGGGCGGCATGGTCGAACCGTTCGACCGGTACGGGAGACTCGGGTCCCAGTCGTCGTGGCACGACGCGCAGGCCCGGCGCGAAGCCCGCGCCCAGATCAGGTCCCCCTGGGCCGGTTCCGTGAGCGGCCCGGAGCCGTCCGGATCACCGTGGCACTTCCAGCATTCGACCGGCGCCGCGCGCATCGTGTTCTCCAACGACTGCTGCGCCGACGACAGCGTCGTGTGGCCGAAGTCGCGAGGCATCCCTGAAGTGAAGCTCGGCCACGCAGGGAACGTGATCGCGGAGAAGTCGCTGACCTCGTCCTCGTCGCCGATGAGCTGATAGGGCTTCGGCGTCGCGTCGTACTTGCGGGATCCGTCCGGATTGGTCGTCACCCCGAGCACGGACGGCAGATGCCGCCCCGAGTGGATCTTGTGGATCATCACGCGGAAGTCGATCGTCGCACCGGGTGTCGCGTCGCTGCCCCCGCCGCCGGTGCCGTCTTCGGCGCCCGCCGTGTGGCAGAGCACGCACTGCCGGACGTCGATCCGATCGTTCCCGTGCGCGCGGACCTCCGAGTGGCATTGCGCGCAGTTCTCGTTCCGCACGAACTCGCGAGCCGCGAGCGTCGTCGCGCTGCCGAAGAGGAAGTCCGCGGTCGCATTGCCGGGATCGCGGCAGACCGTTCCGTCGACGAGGTAGTCCTTGCGCAGTTCGATCCCGACCGTGTACGTGCCGCCGACGAGCGACTGGCCGGTCCACTCGCCGTCGCTCAGCGCCGCGCTGTCGTTGAACGGTGCCAAGTATGCGGCAGGAATGGGAGCCGCGAAGGTGTAGGTGTATTCGCCGACGGCGGTCTTCACCGCGGCGGTCACGAGGTCGGACTGCGACGGGATCACCCGCTGGTAGTTTTCGGTCGGCCCCGAGACGAGGATCGCGCCGCGCGTCATCCGCGAGAGTTCGAGCGCCACGCCGTCCCGGCGCTTCACCGTGAAATCGATCTTCGGCCTGTCCCCCACGCGGAACGCGCCGTTCGCGCCGCTGCCGCCGTAGACCCTCTGGATCGCGACGACGACCCCGGGCAGCGGATCACCCTCGCGCACCACCGGATCGGGGACCGACGGAATCGGGACCAGCGGCACGCTGTTGCTGCCGTTGTTGCACGAGGCAGCCCCGAAGACCAGGAGGGAGAGCAGGAGTCCGGCAGGCAGGTGGCCGGACGCGTTCGAGCCGCGCTTCTTGTCGTTCATGATCGGCGAGCCCCGGCGTCCGATGACGTTTCCGTGACGTAGGTCTCCCCGCAACTTCGCGACCCTCCGCTTCTTTCCGGGATCGCGGGCGGCACGCAGTGCGAGCAGGCCGTGCGAAGTCCGTCGGCCTGCGAACCGAGCGCCGCCAACGCGGCACGCGAGGTCGAATTGCGCCGCCGAGGTCTCGAGATCCGCGGGCTTCGGCTCCTCCGATCCGCACTGCACTCCGCCCGAGAAACAGCCGCCGCTCGCGCGCTCCGTTGACGGCCCGGTGGTCCGCTCGAACGATTCCCGCATGACGTCTCACCCGTCCGATCGTTCCACGCGCCGCGACTTCCTCGCCGACACCGGCCGGTTCGCCGCAGCCTCGGCCCTGGCCGGAGTTGCGCTGCCGCAGGTCCACCTCCGCGGCGGGGCGACGATCCAGGTCGCGCTCGTCGGATGCGGCGGACGCGGGGGCGGTGCGGCGGTCAATGCGCTCTCCGTCGAGGGCGGTGATCTGAAGATGGTCGCGGTCGCCGACGTGTTCGCGGACAAGCCGCGGCAGGTCGCGGCGTCCTTGACCACGCAGTTCCCGGGCAAGGTGGACCTGCCCGCCGAGCGCCAGTTCGTCGGCTTCGACGGCTACCGACAGGCGATGGATTGCCTCTCGCCGGGCGACATCGTGATCCTGACGACCCCGCCCGCGTTCCGCTGGGTGCACTACCGCTACGCGATCGAGAAGGGGCTGAACGTCTTCATGGAGAAGCCGGT
>JACRLW010000127.1 GCA_016235155.1 Planctomycetota bacterium | reverse complement strand
GTCGCCGATGAAGCCCTTCGCGATCCCGCCGAGGTCGAGCCACATGCCTTCGCGCGCGAGACGCGCGGTGCCGGCGTCCAAGTCGAGCTCCAAGGCACCGATGTCGACGAAGTCCGCCGCGCGGCGCAATCGTTCCGGCGGCGGCAGTTCACCGAGACGCCGCGACACGCGCCACAACTGGACGAAGGGTTTGGCGGTGACGTCGAAGGCACCGCCGGTCGCGCGATGCAAGGCCTTGCTGCGCTCGAGCACCACCATCAGCTCGTGCGGCACCGCCACCGCTGACGGTGCTCTCGCCGCGATGCGATTGAGCGGGCTCGGCGGATCGAGCGCGTAGTCGTCCATCATCGCGGCGAGTTCGGCGACTCGGGCGAAGGCGGCGCGCGCGGCGGCACGAGCCGTCGCGTCGTCACGCGCGTAGAGCGTCAGTTCGACGGGGATGGTGCCGAAGTGGAGTTCGACGAACGCATGCCGCGCGAGACCGCACGCCACTGCCTCGCGGTCGGCCCAGAGCAGCGCGGCGTCGGGCTCGCGGGGCGAAGGCACGGATTGCGCTCTGGCCGCGGCGCCGCAGACCAAGAACAGCACGAGTGAGGCGCGGCCCATCGCGATGCGTGGCACGGTCACCTGCCCGAGGGGATGTTCACCGGGTCGCACACCAGTCGGAACCCCATGTCGAAGCGGTCGCGGTACCACCAGCGGCTCTTGGGAGTGTTCGGATAGGTCGCGTTCCAGACGTCCTGGCTCTCGTCCGCGCGCCAGTCGAGCGTGAGCTCGCGGTTCTCGGAGAGGTAGCTGCCGCCGCGGAGGTACTGCGTGTCGTCCATCACCCATTCCGCGACGTTGCCCCAGAAGTCGAAGAGCCCGAGCTGGTTCGCCGGTTTGGTGCCGACGGGCATCGGCATCGGCTCGCCGAACAGATCGGTGTCGGCGTTGCTCCTCAGCCAGGCGACCGCCTGTGGATCCTGCGGCACGCCGCCCGCCGCCTTGGCGAGCCAGGCCCACTCCGCGCCGGACATCAGGCGGTAGGAGCGTCCGGTCCGTTCGCTCAGGAAGCGGCAGAACGCGAGCGCGTTGCGGCGCGAGAGTCCGAGTGCGGCGCGTCCTTCGAAGCCGAAGCCGCGCGACGCGTCGTCGTAGCACGGGCTCGGACGTAGATCGGCGGCGCGGAGCTCGGCGACCTTGGTGTCGTCGGCGACGTCCTCGCAGTAGGACCAGGCGCGGAACATCTGCCAGGTGACCTCGGTGGTCTGCACGTAGAACGGCGCGATCCCCGCGGCGGGATCGCCGGGCACGAGCACCATCTCGAACTCGGGCGCGTAGCCGAGGTCCTTCCGCCGCGCGTCGCCGGCGGCATTGCGGTAGTCGACCTGGTCGGTGAAGCGGGCGGGCAGCGTGGCGACGTCGACGGCGGGGGACTGTGGTCCCGCGGCCGCCGTCGCGAACTTGCGGCGCAGTTCGTCGAGCGCGGACTCGGCCCGCTCGAGGCGTGCGCTCGAGTCCGCGACCTGCGCGGTCAGCGACGCGATCGAAGCCTGCTGCGCGACGAGCTGTCGACTCAGCTCGGCGACGATGCCGAGCGGATCGCGCGTCGCGTGCACATGCACCTCGATCACGACTTCGTCGTCGACTTCGGACGGCGGCTCGAAGCCCTGCCGCCCGGCGACGCCGAACGCGGCCCGCGAGATCGGGAAGGCCGCGTCGATGCGCACGCCGTCGTCGCCGACCTCGACCTTCGCGGCGGCCGCGAGCGGGCGCTCGACGCCGTTCAGCGCAATCGTGCCCGACAGCGTGTGGGTCCAGCCGTCGACGGCCGCGGCGAAGTCGGAGGTCTCGCCGGGGCCTCGCGGGACGATCGAGCTGCCGCGGATCACCGCGGTCGGATGCTCGTCGAGGAGGAACCAGCGGTTGGCGCGCACGGTGTTGATCAGCGCGTTGGGTGTGGGATGCGCGCCGTGGCCGCGCATCGCGCCGATCGTCACGTGGATCTCGCCGGCGCGGAGCGTGTGCGTCGCGGGGGTCAGCAGCACGCGGCCCTGCACCTGCGTCCATGCCGCGGCGTAGTCGTACCGCATGCCCGCCATGCGCTTGCCGCAGTGCCAGATCAACTGCGTGTTGCCGCCGTCGTCGAGCGAACGGAGTTCGAGCGCGAGGTCGCCGTCGGTCGCCGTCACGCCGGCCACGTCGCCGATCTCGATCGGTGCGGCGAGCGGCGCCTTCTCCAGCGGCTGATCGAGCCAAGACTGCCACCAGGCCATCCCGGCGACGCCGAGTGCTACGAGCGAGAGGGTGCAACCCGCGATGGCGAGTGCCGCGATCTTCTTCGACATGGCGCAGACCGGTCGACGTAGCGGGCCGGCTCAGTACTCGCGCATCTGCTTCTGGCCCGGCATCGGCATCGGGTAGCGGCCGTCGGGTCCGAGGAGAAGCGGTGCGGGCGAGTCCATCGTCAGCTTGTCGACGTCCGGCGCGAACTCGTGGTCGCCGTTCAGGATGTCCTCGTACTTGATCTCCTGCCCGGTGTGCGCGGCCATGCGCCCCATCGACGTGACGAGGCTGGTCTTGACCCCGGTCTCGACTTCGTTGTGCGGCCGGCCCTCGCGGATCGCGGCGATCAGTTCGTCCCACTCGTTCTGGTAGGGGTTCTGCTTGTCGTCGGGGACCTTGGACTGCCAGATCAGGTCGGCGCGCCCGCCCTTGTGGCTCTTGAAGGTGCCCGAGGGCAGCCCGCAATCGCCGTGGCTCGACACGACGGCCATCCCCTTCGTGCCGTGCGCGAAGCTCTGGTAGATCTCCTTGCAGCCCGTCATGCAGCGGCCGTCGAAGAACAGCTTGCTGCCGTCGGCAAAGCTGTACTCGACCGCGTAGGTGTCGAAGTTCTGGTCGACGTAGACGCCCTCCGCGCCGTCCTTGTAGTGACGGCCGCCGACACCCTGCGCCTTCACCGGCCAGCTGCCCTTCATCCAGCACAGGTGGTCGACGATGTGGATGTTGAAGTCGCTGAAGTTGCCGCCGCTCGCCCACAGGAAGCTGTGGAAGCGTTGGATCTGGTACAGCAACTCGCTGATGCCGTCGGGCTTGGGCAGCGAGCGGAAGAACGCCGCCGGCCCGTGCATGCGGTAACCGCGCATGAAGGTGATGTCGCCGATCTCGCCGCCTTCGATCCGCTTCGCCAGCTGGCGCATCCCGTGGTTGTGGCGCGACATCAGGCCGACGCCGACGCGGAGTCCCTTGGCGACGGCAGCTTCGTTGAGCTGCAGCATGCG
>JACRLW010000129.1 GCA_016235155.1 Planctomycetota bacterium | reverse complement strand
GCGACCTTCCTGCCGCCGAACTGCACGAGGCCGTTGTGCATCCAGCTCCGCGCGTAGGGATCGCCGTGCGCCTCGCTCTGCGCGATCTCGTTCTCGTGGTGCGGGAACTTGAGGTCGTCGCCGCCGCCGTGGATGTCGAAGGAGCGGCCGAGCAGTTCGCTCGCCATGACCGAGCACTCGATGTGCCAGCCGGGGCGGCCGGGGCCGAAGGGACTGTCCCAGCTCGGCTCGCCGGGCTTCGCCGCCTTCCAGAGCGCGAAGTCCGCGGGATGGCGCAGACCCTCGACCGCCTCGATCCGCGCGCCCGCGATCATGTCCTCGACGCGGCGGCCGCTGAGCTTGCCGTAGCCGGGCTGTCGGCCGACCTCGTAGTAGACGCCGTCGGCGGTCTGGTAGGCGCGGCCCGCTTCGATCAACTCCCGCACGAAGCCGATCATCTGCGGCACGAAGTCCGTGCAGCGCGGGTGGTCGGTGATCGTGGTCACGCCGAGCTCGCGCAGCAGCGCGAAGTACTGCTCCGTGTAGCGCGCGGCGACCGCCCGCCAGTCGTCGCCGTCCCGCTGGGCCCGCTGGATGATCTTGTCGTCGATGTCCGTGATGTTGTTCACGAAGCGCACGCGGTAGCCGCGGGCGCGGATCCATCGCGCGATCGTGTCGAAGATCACCGGCCCCATGAGATGGCCGATGTGACTGTCGTCGTAGACCGTCGGCCCGCAGACGTACATGCGCACGAGTCCGGGCTCGAGCGGGACCAGGTCGCGCTTCTCGCGGGACAACGAGTCCTGGATGCGGATCACCATTGCGGCGCGAGGTTAGCCGCGTGCCCGGCCCGCGTCGCGGGCGCGGATGCTTGGCCGACGGCGGCTCCCGACCTACTGCGGGCTATGATCCCGCCCCCCGACATGAAGCCGACGACGCCCTCTCGTAGCGCGCCCGAGTCCCGGACCCCGTTCCGCGTCGGGTTCGGCGCGCGCGCCGTCCACCGGCCCGGTCGCGACGAGGCCGAAGCCGCCGTCCGCACCCTGCTCGCCTGGGCCGGTGAGGATCCCGACCGCGAGGGTCTGCTCGAGACGCCGCGACGCGTCGTGCGCTCCTTCGAGGAGCTCTACGCCGGGTACGCGATGGACCCCGAGGCGATCCTTGCGAAGACCTTCCACGAGGTCGACGGCTACGACGAGATGGTCACGGTGCGCGACATCCGGCTCGAGTCGAACTGCGAGCACCACATGGTGCCCTTCATCGGGCACGCCCACGTTGCATACCTGCCGGACAAGCGGGTGGTCGGGTTGAGCAAGATCGCGCGCGTCGTCGAGGCTTTCGCCAAACGCTTCCAGGTCCAGGAGCGCCTGACCGTGCAGATCGCCGACGCGATCGACCGCGTGCTGGCGCCGCGCGGCGTCGCGGTGGTCGTCGAAGCGGAGCATTTCTGCATGACCACGCGCGGGATCCGCAAGCCGGGGGCGTTGACGGTGACGAGCCGGATGCTCGGCGCGTTCCGCGACGATCCGTCGACGCGACGCGAGTTCCTCGCGTTGATCGGGCAGGGCGGCGGGCGCTGAGGACCAGAACCAGGTCGGATCACGGGATCGGGAAGCCGAGCCGCCGCAACTCCGCGCTGGTGCGCAGCAGCGGCAGGCCGACGATCGCCGTCGCGTCGTCGCTCGCGATCCGCTCGAACAGGGCGATCCCCAGCGACTCGATGCGGTAGGAGCCCGCGCAGTCGAGCGGGGAGTCCGCCGCGACGTAGCGCTCGGCCTCGGCGCGGGTCAGCGGACGCATGGTCATGACCGTGTCGTCGAGCCACTCGACCATCCCGCCGATGCGCACGATCGCGACCGCGGTGAGCAGGCGATGCGTTCGCCCCGCCAGTTCGAGGAGCTGCTCGACGGCGCGCTCGGGCGTCGCGGGTTTCCCGAGGCAGCGATCGCCCAGGGCGACGACCTGATCGCTCCCGATCACCACCGCGTCCTGCTCGTGCGCAAGGACCGTGACCGCCTTGGCTCGCGCGAGCGCGATCGCCACCTGCTCGGGGTAGCGCACGCCTTCACTCCACTTCTCCTCGTCGATGCCCGATCCGACGCAACGGAACGGGAGCTTCAGCCGCGCGAGGAGATCCTTCCGCCAGCGCGACGTGCTCGCCAGGATCAGTGGTGCCGTCACGCGCCGAGCGCTCCGGGCACGAGGCCGGCGAGGAACGCGACGACGGGTCGCCCGGTCGGACGGCCGTGCTGCCAGTCGCCGCCCTCGGTCGCACTGCCGCCGAGATCGACGTGCGTGAAGGGCAAGGGCTGGTTGCCGTCGCCGCCGTGCGCGTTCAGGCCGGACGCGATCGCGAGGAAGGCCATCGGGAACTGGTGGCCGCGATTGGTCATGGTCGACGGCGCGTTGTTGCACGAGAGCGTGTCGTCGGCCCTGCTGCGCGGCGCCACGAAGTCGAAGTCCTCGCGACGGAGGCGCGAGACCTCGAAGGGATCGCCCCACAGATCGCCGGCCGACGCGAGCGATTCGGCGACGCCGAGCGCGCGGGCCGGGCCGTTGTCGAGCGCGATGTTGTACGGACCGACCGCGCGCCCGGAGTGACCGGTGAGCGTCGCGACCGAGAGGATGCGCGGGCCGGGCTCCGCGAGCGCGCGCTCGCGCAGATGCGACAGCAGATCGGCGAGCACCAGGCGCCCCTCGGCGTCGGTGTTGCCGATGCGTACGCGTGCGCCGGCGTGGCTCTTGATGATCTCGTCGGAGACGAAGGCGTCGGCGCCGATGCTGTTGCGCACGACGCCGAGTTCCGCGACCACGCGCACGCCGCGCGGGCGCAGGCGTGCGACCGCGAGCAGGAAGCCCGCGACGGCCGCCGCACCGCCCTTGTCGCGGCTCATGCCCGCCATCACTCCGCCGGCCTTGAGGTCGGCGCCGCCGGTGTCGTAGGTGAGTCCCTTGCCCGCGAACAACAGCGTGCGCTCGATCGCGCCCTCGCCCGTCCACTGCAGACGGATCACGCAGGGCCGGTGTCGTTCGACGCCTTGCGACGCCCGCGCGACGGCGGCGAGCAGCGGGTACTCGCGCTCGAGCGCGCCGCGCTCGCGCACGATCTCGAGCTTGACCCCGCTGCTGGCGAAGAGGTCCTGGCAGTACTCGGCGAAGCGCGGCGGCGCCATGCGCTCGGGGTCGGTGCCGCAAAGATCGCGCGCGGCGCTCACGCCGGCTTCGACGTCGTGCAGGCGTTGCAGCGTCGACGGTTCGCACGTACCGCCCAGGACCGCGCACCCGATCCGCTCGACGGGCTCGCACGCGGGCGAGCCGAGCGCCTCGCAGGCCTCGAGCGGTTCCCAGAGTCCGCCGAGCGCGCCGAGAACCGTGACCTCGACCGCTCGCCGGTAGCGTGCGTCGGAGGGCGGCGTCGCCACGACCAACAGCGGTGTCCGGCTCCCGGCGTCGCGCGCGCGGCGCATGCCGGTGCGCGCGGCGTCGGCGAAACGGCGCACGTCGTCGTGGTCGCGTTGCAGCGGGCCGGTCGGTGCCACGACCAGCCTCCCACCCGCGAGCTTGGGCGCCGCGACCAGCGCAAGCAGCGAGTCCGCCTTCGAATCGACTTCGCGCAGCGCGCCGATCACGGCTTGCAGCGGCGCGATCGTGACGGATGCGAGGTCCTGGGCGACGAGGACGACGGCGTCGAAGCCGCTGCCCTTCTGCACCGCGGCTTCGAGACGGTCGACGGCGACGAGGTTGACCATGGGCGCAGATCGTGCCACTCGCGGAGCGCTGCGGGAATCGCGGCTCTTCGCGTCGATCCTCCCGCCCGATCCTCCCTCCCGGCGGCCGATGGCAGCATGATGCCCCGCCCGAACGACCATGACCCTGCGGATCGATCCCGTCCTCTCCAACCACCAGCGCCTGGACGGCGGCGCGATGTTCGGCAACGCGCCGCGCGCGCTCTGGGCGACCTGGGCTCCTCCCGACGAGCAGAACCGCATCCGCCTCGCCTGCCGCTGCCTGCTGATCCGCGAGGACTCGCGCACGATCCTGTGCGAGACGGGGATCGGCGCCTTCTTCGAACCGAAGCTGCGCGAGCGCTTCGGCGTCGAGGAGGAGGGGCACGTCCTGCTCGACAACCTCCGAGCGCTCGGCGTCTTGCCGGAGGAGGTCGACGTCGTGCTGCTCTCGCATCTGCACTTCGACCACGCGGGCGGCGCGCTCACCGCGTGGCAGGCGGATGCGCCGTGCGAGCTCGCCTTCCCGAACGCGCGCTGGGTCGTCGGCCGCACCGCCTGGGAACGGGCACGCCACCCCCACCCCCGCGACCGCGCGAGCTTCGTGCCGCGCCTGGTCGAACTGCTCGCCGCGAGCGAGCGCTTGGAACTCGTCGACGGCGATCGCAGCGCGACCCTCGGGCCGGCGTATCGGCTGCACGCCTCGTCGGGCCACACGCCCGGGATGCTGCTGATCGAGGTGCCGGCCGACGGCGGCCCGCTGGTCTTCTGCGCCGACCTGATCCCCGGCCTGCCCTGGGTGCGACGCGCGATCACGATGGGCTACGACCGCTTCCCCGAGCTGTTGATCGACGAGAAGACCCGCCTCCTCGACGACCTCGTCGCCCGCGACGGCCGCCTCTTCTTCACGCACGATCCGGACTGCGCAGTCGCGAGGTTGAGCCGCGACGACAAGGGCAACGTCGTCGCGGTCGCCGAGCGCTGAACGACCGCGGCGCGGCGTCGCGCGTCAGTGATGCACGTGCGCCTGTTCCAGCCGCGCCTTGTAGGCCGCGACGATGTCGTGCTGCACGTTCGGCGGCACTGGTTCGTAGTGCGACGGTCGCATCTCGAACGAGCCTTCGCCGGCGGTGATCGAGCGGAGTTGCGTCGTGTAGTCCTGCATCTCCTTCAGCGGGACCTGCGCCTGGATCGTCTGGATGCCGCCGGCCATCTCCATGCCGCTCATGCGGCCGCGCAACGTGGCGAGGTTGCTCGCGACGTCGCCCGTGAATCGCTCGGGCACGCGGATCACGACGTCCATGATCGGCTCGAGCAGGATCGGCCTCGCCTTCGCGAAGGCCTCCGCGAAGGCGCGCTCGCCGGCGATCTGGAACGAGATCTGGTCGGAGTCGACGTCGTGGTACTTGCCGTCGTAGACCTCGACCTCGACGTCCTCGACGCGGCAACCCGCGAGCCCGCCCTTGTCGAGGAAGTGGCGGACGCCCTTCTCGACTTCCGGGATGAAGTTCCGCGGGATCGAACCGCCGACGACCTTGTCGACGAACTGATAGCCGAGACCGCGGTCGCGGGGACGGATGCGCAGGTAGGCCTCGCCGAACTGGCCGCGCCCGCCGGACTGCTTCTTGTGGCGGTGATGACCCTCCGCCGGCGCGGTGACCGTCTCCTTGTAGGCGACGAGCGGCGGATGCGTGACGGTCCCGCAGTGGTAGCGCTTCTCGAGGCGCTTGAGCTGCACGTCGATGTGCAGCGGGCTCGTCCCCGAAACGACGAGTTCACCGGTGTTGGGGTCGCGCTGCACCCGAAAGGTCGGGTCCTCGGACGCGAGCTTGTCGAGGCCCTGGACGATCTTCTGTTCGTCGCCGCGCGACGCCGGGTTCACCGCGAGCGAGAAGGTCGGCGCGGGGAACTCGACGGGCTTCAGGACGAGCGGCGCCGCGTCGGCCGTGACCGTGTCACCGAACGCGAGCGTCTCGAGCTTGCTGATCAGGAAGATGTCCCCCGCGACGACGCGGTCGACCGGCTTGGTCTCGACGCCTTCGCGCACCTGGAGACCGGAGAGCTTCTCGTGCTTGCCGGTGCGCACGTTGAGGAAGCCGGCTTCCGCGGTCATCGAACCGCGGTAGCAGCGCAGCCAGCTCACGCGGCCGACGTACGGGTCGACGATCGTCTTGAAGACGCGCGCGGCGAACGGCCCCGCCTCGTCGGGCTCGATGATCTGGTCGAACGGCCCTTCGGCGGTGTTCGAACCGACCCGCGGACCGAACGATGCCGGCGAGGGGAAGTAGGTCCTCACGAAGGAGCACAGCTTCCGCAGGCCGACCTCCTTCGGCGGACACACCGTGAACAGCGGCGTGACCTTCTCCTTCGCGATGGCGATCGGCAGGTACTTCTGGAAGTCGGCGTCGGACAACTCGCCGGTCTCGAGGTACTGCGCGAGGATCTCGTCGTCGGCCTCGGCGACGCGCTCCTCCAGCAAGGAGCGGTACTCCTTGGCGCGCGGACCGTCGCCGTGCAGCACGTCGTGAACGGCCTTGAAGCCGAAGCCGTCGGCGTCGGGATAGGTCACCGGCACGACGGTGTCGCCGAAGACTTCCTGCAGCGACATCAGGACTTCCTCGAAGTGGGCGTTCTCGCCGTCGGGATGCGTGACGACGACCGCGCGCCCGATCCCGGCGGCCTTGGCGGCGTCGAAGAGCCGCCGGCCGTGGAAGGTCAGCCGACCTGAAGCACTGACGCAGAGCAGCGCCGCTTCGGCGATGTGGAGGCTCGTGAGCGCGTCGGCGAGGCAGTCCGCGTGGCCCGGGGTGTCGATGACGTTGAGCAGCGCGTCCTCCCAGTGGAACCCGAACATGTGGCTGTTCAGCGTCTGCTTCCGCTCCTTCTCCTCCGGCAAGGTGTCGGAGACGCTCGTGCCTTCGAGAGAGTTGCCGTGCCGCGTCGAGTCCTTCGTGATGAAGGCGAGCGCGTCGATCAACGCGGTCTTCCCGGAGCTGCTGCTCCCGACGATGGCGAGGTTGCGGATGGCGACGGGACGATGGGCCATGAGGAGCTCGCTGAGGCTGTGGGACAAGGGCGCGCGATGCGCCCGTTCCCGCGGCGGACGGATGCGCGGGGTCGCGGGATCATACGTCCCGCGGAACCAGTCTCCAGGCGGGCGGCGCGGCGATCTCGCGGTCCTGGAACGCCCCGTCAGGGGCCCGTCACTGCGCGCCGATCGGCTCGCCGACGACGATCTCGACGCGCCGGTTCTTCGCCTTCGACGAGTCGGAGGCGCCGACGGCGCGCGGGTCGTGTTCGCCGTAGCCGACGACCGCGATGCGCGACTCCGGCAGGTTCCCCTGCTCGACCAGCCAGCGCGCGACGGCATCGGCCCGCTCCATCGAGAGATGGCGGTTGCTGCGGAAGGTGCCGCGCGTCTTCTTGATCGGGTCGGAGTCGGTGTGACCCTCGATGTAGATGCGGCGATCGGCGAAGTCGCCGCGCAGGACGTCGGCGACGCGCCGCAGCACCGAGGACGCGCCGGACTTGATGTCCGTCCGACCCGAGTCGAACGTGATCGTGTTCTCGATGCCGATCGAGATGCGTCCGAACTTGCGGCGTACGTCGAGGTCGGGCAGCGCGTCCTGCACGCGGGCGAGCTGCGCGTCGGAGCCGGTCGCCGAAGCGTCGGCGGGGCGCGCGGACTCGCTCGAGCGACGCTCCGCTTCCTCCTTCTGCCGGCGCAGGTCCTCGCTCTCGGGGCGCGCACCGGCGAGCTTCGACTCGAGGTCGCGGATCTCGGCGTCGCGGTCGCGGAGGAGATCCTGGTAGCGGGTCGCGCAGCCGCCTGCGACGAGCAGGTAGATGCAGCAGGAGAGGGAGAGCAGTCGTCGGATGGGGACCATGGCTCGAAGGGACTCTTGGATCAGGTGGTTCGTCGACGGAGGAGGATCAACACGGCGCCGGCCGCGAGCAGTGCGAAGCCGGCGATCAACCACGGTGACGAGACGTGTTCCGCCTGCCATCGCGGCCAGGTCACGGTCAGGAGCTCGATGAGGTCGCCGTGCAGGAAGAGCGTGATCACCGCGCCCGCGGCCAGGTAGGGACCGAAGGCGACGTACGGATCGCGCACGAAGAGGAGTCGGGCGCTGCCGGCGACCGCGCCGAGCAGGCAACCGAGGAAGAAGGTCATCAACGCGCCCTGCCAACCGAGGAAGGCGCCGATGCCGGCCATGAGCTTCACGTCGCCGAAGCCCATCGCTTCCTTCTTGAGCCACAGGCGCGCACCGGCGCGCACCGCCCAGGTGAGTCCGAAACCCGTCGCCATCCCGAACAGGCTGGTGAGGAGCGCCCGGGCCTGCGGCGCGACGTCGTCGAGGCCGGGGAACGGCTCGAGGAGTCCGGGTTGCAGCGCCGCGGCGAGCGGACCGATCACCATCAACGGCTTGGTCAGCTTGTCCGGCAGGATGCGGAACTCGAGGTCGATGAAGGTGTTGGCCACGAGATCCGCGACGAACACCGCGCGCACGACGAACGCGAAAGTCGCCGCGGACCAGAGATCAGCGAAGCTCGGCGACAGCCAGGGCCGCGGTGGATGCGACGCGAGCAACCAGAACAGCGCCGCCGTGAGCGCCTCGACCGTGGGATAGCGAGCGCTGATCCTCGCGCCGCAGCACCGAGCGCGGCCGCGCAACCACAACCACGACAAGAGCGGCAGGTTGAGCTTCGCGGGGATCGGTGCGCCGCAGTGCGGGCATGCGGAGCGCGGACCGCGCGCCTTCTGGTCGTCGCGCTGCGGCAGACGGTGGATGACGACGTTGAGGAACGAGCCCACGACCGCGCCGAGCACGGTCGCTCCGACGAGGCTGACCACCTCGGTTGAGCTCGAGATCATCGTCGGGTCCGACCGCGTGCCTGCGGTGAACCGCCTCCCTGGAAACGCTGTGGATGGGCGAGGAGCCGCCCTGCGACCCGCCGCCCAGCGAACCGCGGCGCGGAGAGTAGCTACGCATCCGCCGGACTTCCAGCGCCGCCCCTTGGTGTTCGCGCGGGTCAGCCGCCGCGCACGGCGAGTCCGCCGAGCGACGGAACCTCGGTGCCGTCGACCTCCGCCTCGAGCAGCACGCGGAACCACGCGCCTCGCGGGACGCGCAGGGGTTGGCGCAAGGGCAGGCGCAGCGGCGCGACCCAGCGCTCGGCGTCGACGCTCGGCTGATCGGGTCGCAGGACGTCGGGCGGCGCAACCTGGAGTTCGCCCCGCAGTGCGCCGCGCGGATCCTCGAGCGACACGTCGATCTCATCGCCGTTCGCGACCGGCAAGGGAAGCCACGCGCTCGCCGCCGCGGCGGCGAGACGGGTTCCGGTGGGAAGACCGGGCGTGAGCCGGGCCAACAGGACGATCGGCGACTCGACCGAACCGCGGATCCGTGCGGCGGGGTCGAGCGCGAACGCGACGCGCGGCGGCATCCGGCCGGCGACGCGCGCCTCGCCGCCCGCGACGACGGTCAGCGGCGAACCGCTCGCGTCGGGCTCGGCGACGATGGCGGCCGAGGCTTCGACGACGAAGTCGCCGCCGAGGATCAGGCAGACCCCCGACGAGCGCGCGAGTTGATCGACGTCGGGCGAAGGCCCGGCGCGCCACGGCAGGTCCCGGGCACTGCCCTCGAGCACGATGCGCCCGGCGATGCGGACGTCGCCGCAGACGCGGATCACGAGACTCCCGCTGCCCGGCCGCAGCCGCAACTCGCTGCCCGCGGGGACGTCCAGGGCGGTGAACTCGAGGCCGGCCCCCGACGCCGGCAGCTCGCCGAACACCGGGTGATGCCAGGTGGAATCGCCGTCGACGAGGAGGGACGCCGGCACGCGGAGCATCCCCGCGCGGCCGGTCCCGGCTTCGACGCGCGCGCGCGCGACGATGCGGCCGTCGCGTAGTTCGAAGCCGAGCGCGTCGTCGTGGATCGACGCGAAGCGGAGTTCGCGGAGATCGAGGTCGAGGACGCGCGCGCGATCTCCTTCGTCGACCTTGACCGGGATCGGCGCCGGCAGCGCCTCGAGCGGCCGCCCGCGGTAGTCGAGCAGGCCGGCGTCGCCGGTCTCGAAGGCGAGATAGAGGAGGTCGCCGGGCCGCAGCTTCGCCTCGGCCGGAAGCTCCACTTCGAGCTGGGTCGAGGTCGAGCCGCTGCGCACTTCGTCGGGGACGACGGCGGCCACCCGGGCGATCGCGACGCGTTCGGGGACCGCCGCGCCCGGGAGGAGCCGCCAGAGCTGGAACGCCTCGGGACGCAGGGAGCTCGGCAGCGGCGGCAGGCTCAGGCGGACGGTGAAGCGCCGGGCGTCGACGGCGATCCGAGGAGCGGTGAGTTCGTCGAGTTCGACCGCGAACGGCTCGTCGCCGATGCCGACGGGGAGGAACAGCGTCGGCAGGCCGAGTTCGGCCGGCGTGCGCGCGACGGTGAACGAGAACGCGAGCGGGCGATCGAGGGGGCGCCCGGCGCGCGACCGCAGGGCGCTGCTCGACGGCATGCCGCCGAGTTCGAGCCGATAGGACTCGCCGGGGCGGAACGAGCCGTCGTCGAGATCTTGGGTACGCGGTGCGAACGGCCGGAAGCGGATCGAACGCGTGCCGATGTCGAGGGTGCCGTCGACGCCGCGCCCGGCGTGGTCGGCGACGCGGAACGACTCCGAAGTCACCGACAGCGGGTCGATCGCGGCGTCGAAGTACACCGTGATCGATTGGTTGAGCGCGAGCACCGGGGCGTCCGCGCCTCGCGAGCGGGGATCGACGCGTTCGACGCGGAGCCACTCGGGGATGCGCTCGCAACCGGCGAACGCGAGCACGACCGCCGCGACGCCTGCCGCGCGGAGAGCGCGCAGGCTCGCTCGCGCGTCACCACCCCGATGCTTGCGTTGGTCGAACACGCCGGGCGCGGATGATCCAGGATCCGCGGCGCCGCGTCGAGGGCGGCGCGGCCGAGCTCGCGAGGCGGCGGCCTCATCGGAATCCTGGGATCCGATGTCCCCTGCCCGGTTCGGACTGCGCCGATCCAGGCATGAACCACGGCTTCCGCGTCCGTTCCGCCCCCCTTGCCCCGACCTGCGTCCTGCTGCTGGCCGCAGCGATCGACTTGCCGGCGCAGCAGCTCGTGCTCCCCGCCGGCTACGACGCGCGGGAGGGCGAGTACCGCAACTCGCATCCCGCAGCCGATCCCGTGGCCGGCGCGGATGAAGTTGCCTGGCGTCGCGACGGAAGCGCGCTCGCCGTCGCGACGCTGACCCGCAACCAGCTCACGCCGCCGGTGACAGTGTTCGCGCGCCGCAACGTCGCGTGTGCTGACCCGACCGCGGCGCCGGCGTAGTCACCCGATCCGTACCAGCTCCGCGGGAACGTGACCTACGCGAAGACCACGACCGGCACCGATCTGGCCGTGAGCTGCGTCACCTCCGGTGGTCCGCGGAATTCGCCGGGTGCGTTGCTCGTCGGCCTTCGCGATCCCGACCTCGCCATCCCTGGACCCTGCGCGAACCTGCGCGTCGACCCGATCCAGGGAGGGCGCGACTCCAGGCATCGCCTGGGTCGAGCACGACCGTGGCGCATCACCCGATCGACCTCCAGGCCAGAACCGTGGGCCGGTGGGCGGAGGGATCGGCGTGACGATCGGCAGCGTGCCGGTGCTGCGGCTCGGGCTTGCGCAGTGACTCCCCGAATCCACGACCAGGTGGACCGGGGAATCGCCTCGCGTGCGTCGCGCCTCAGTTGGTCCGCGCGATGCGGAACACGAGGCCCATGCCGCGGAGAGCCGGGGCCTGCGTCGGGTTCGACGCGATGTTGTTCTCCATGACCAGGCGGAAGTTCATGTACCTCGGGAGGAGGAGGTTCGCCGGGTCGCGGATCGTGTCGAGCTCGCCTTCCTTCACGTACGGCGTGAGACCCTGCGCCACGACGCGCGGGGTGGTGCCTTCAGCCGTGTCCGACGATGGATTCGTCATCGCATATCGGTAGGCATCGCACGCGTAGTTCGGGTTGAGCAGGTTGCGCCGCGCATCGACCGCGTCGTTGGTGATCGGGTCGTACGGGTCCGGCCGCGTGAGCGTCCGGAGGCCGCGATACTCGACGTCGATCCGCGTGCCGCCGGGCTGCTGGGCGGGCGGCGGGTCGAGGATCGCCATGATGTCCTGCACCCGCACGTCGCCGCCGGCGAGCGTGCTGAGGTTCGGACGCCCGGTCGTCGCGGGAAGCGCCGGCAGAGCGGGGTTCTGCGTCGCGAGGTCGTGGCGGTTCGGCTGCAGCGTGTCGAAGAAACCGAACGTGACGATCGACACCTTGCGGACGAGGTCGATCTGCGCCCAGGGCACATGGTCGTCGCCGGGTTTCGTCCGGTAGAGCCCGGCGATCGGGTCGCCAAGACCGAGGTCCTTGATCACGCCGCCCTGCGCGGTCAACGCGCGATCGGGGTCGAGGCGCGTGAAGATGCTCGGGTTGTTCGGGTCCGGACCGCCGAAGGAGTAGACCCGGAAGAACGGCCAGTCGATGCCCGAGCAGGAGTACGGGTCGGGCCCCGCTGGCGCCGGGATCGTCGTGATGCCGCCGCCCGCGTTGTAGTAGCCGCCCGGATTGATCGGCGACCACATCGGTCCGACGTAGGCGATGTGGAACAGGTTGCCGGCATTGGCGACGGCTCGCGTGTCGTCGGGCCAGACCGAGACGTCGATCAGGAGCGGCAACGCGATCGGGTCGTGGTCGCGCGTGCGGTTGCCGTTGAAGTCGCCGACGTCGCGGACAAGCGTGTCGTAGAGCCAGCCGGCGCGGTTGCCCCCGATGTAGAGCAACGCCGTGTCCGGGTTGTCGCGCACCCACGGCGACGAGCAGCTCGCCGTCGTGCTGCGGAGCGGCGGGGCGTCGACCGCGTTGAGCGATCCGCCGAGACCGACCGCGCGGTCGTTGGCCCGATCCCAGGTGACGATCCGCGAGTCGCGCCAGGTGTAGGTGCGGCGGAAGGTCGGATACGGCACGTACTTGATCGTCGAGGCGGCGCGGAACGCGCTGTTCGGGTTGATCACGTACGACTGGTCCTTGATGACCTCGGTCGACGTCGAGTTCTCGAGGACGTTGTCCGCGAAGTTCGTCGTGATGCCGCTGAACAGCGAGCCGCAGTCCAGACCGCAGGTGTCTCCCATCGGGGAGATGACCTTCTTGAACAGGAGGTCAGGGCGCTTCTTGCTGTGCGACATCTTCATCGTGTAGCGATCGAAGCTGTCGTAGAGCACGACCGAGTCGGCCCAGGGCGCCCAGTGCATCTGCTCGACGTCGATGTTGAGATCGCCGACGTCGGAGTGGGACATCCCGAAGTCGTCCTCGCGGTAGGTCATCTGCACGCGCGCGCCGAAGGCGGTGTGCGGCTCGACGATCCCACCGAAGGGCTGCGGTCCCTGCGGCGGCTGGAAGATCAGCGGGGGCCCGGGTTGGACGGTGTTCATGCTCGGCGTCCGGTAGAGGACGCCGTTGCCGTAGCTCGGCGAACCCGGACGGAACGACTGCGGCGGCACGCGCGGAACCGGCGGCGGACCGACCTGTGCCGGCACCTCCGGAGCCACGCACTCGCCGCGGTTCCAGCGCTCGATCGAGCCGAGGTTCGCACCGTCCGCGGTGCGCGAACGTCGCGTGACCGACGCCGCACGCAACGAACCGTTGTCGAGCTGGAACTGGCCGAAGAAGTCGATCGAGCCCGGCCTCGTGCCGTCCTCGTCCGCGGCCGCGAAGCGGAACACACGGCTGCCGACCCAGTTGTCCGCCGAGGTCGGCTCGAGATCGAAGCGCTGCGAGAAGTTGCGAAGCGGCACCTCCACCGAGTTCCCGCCGACGGTGATCGTCCCGGGCGTGCGGCGATCGAAGAGGTCGAGTCGGTTGCCCGCGAGGTCGCGGACGCCGTTCGAGGCGACGTCGACGTGGACCCAGTACTGCTCCGTCTGCCCCTGCTGGTGGAAGAGGCCGGCCGGCGGCGCGAGCTCGAGAAGGGTCCCGTCACCGCGGCGGTCGATCAGCCGCGAGAAGACGAAGTTGAGCGAAGCGGACTTCGCCGACGCGAGCACGGCGGGGAACACGCCGACGTGGCACTCCTGGTTCGCGAGCACGAAGTTGTCGAGCGGACTGACCGCCTGGACGTCCATCGGTTCGCTGAAACGGAAGCCGAAGGTCGCGTCGGGCTGCACACCGGTTCCCGCCCCAGGGTTGCCCGGTTCCGGATCGACCAGGGCGAACTCCGCGCGGCGGTCGGCATCGGTCACCGAGCCGGCGCCGGCGTTCTGGCTGTAGCGCAAGAACTCGTAGTAGCGGACCGTGACGTCGCAGTCGGCGCCGGCGCCGCCGTTCACGGCGGCTTCGAACGTCACCCGGTTGCCCCGCGAGTCGGAGCCCTGGACCGTCGACACCCGCACGTTGATCGTCGGGAGTTCGCCGCCGTCGGTTCCGGTCACCGTGAGACCCGGGCCGGCGAAGTTGCCGTCGCCTTCGATGGTCCCGACCTCGAGCACCTGCAAGACCTCCGCGCGGATGCGCACGCGCTCGCCGGTGACCGGGCTGATGACGTCCTGCACGACGAAGTCGCCGGCGGGAAGCGGGAGCGGTGTGCCGTTCTCGTCGACCGTCGGGACGTCCGAGGGTCCCTTGGGCAACGACGTGTTGCGATCGACGATCCCGTCGACGAAGGGCAAGCGACCACGGACCGCGACGTTCGCCCCGCGCTTCGTGAGGGTCAGGACGCGCTGGCTCGCGTCGATCGCGGTGATGCCGACGCGCTTCTGCGTGATGATCTGCGGCCGCTCGAAGTCCTCGAGCGCTCCCACGCGGCCGTCGCCGATGTTCCCCGAGCGGAAGTCGCGGATGGCCGCCGGATCGCCGTTCGCGTCGACTCCGTTGAGCTGCGCGACCGAGTCGGGGCGCACCGAGAACGAACGCGATGCGATGCCGGAAGTCGGGATCGCGACGCGGTAGTTCGCCGTCACCGAGTCGAGGCTCTGGGCGAGACCGCTGGTCGTGCGACTCAGCGACGTCTCGCCGCCGATGAGCGTCGTGTCGACGATGATCGTGCTGCCGCCGTCGGTGAGCAGTCGAACCGTCGCGGGCTCGAAGGCGACCGGCGCGGGCACCACGTTCGGATCGTCGCGGAAGCGGAGGATCTGGATCGCCGACGGATTGACGACGAAGAAGTCGTTCGTCAGTCCGAGGTTCCGATCGAAGCGCAGTTCGAGGGCCGCGTTGCGCGGCATCACCGGGATCGGGTTCGTCAGGATGTTCTGGTCGCGATACGCCGGGCTCACCTCGATCAGTCCCGACCGCGCGCGACCCATGGCCTCGTCGAACGCGGGCTTCTCGTTCAAGTCGTCCCAGAGGATCAACAGTTCCTCGTGGCCGACCGTGACGTCGAAGGGCATGAAGCGGAAGGACGCGCCGGGTCGGACGTTGCCGACGGAGTCGACGAGCGCCTCGGTCTCGATCTGCGGCGAGATGACGATGTTGCGCGTGATGAGCACCGGTTCGCGATTGCTCGTCACGCGGCGATCCGCGACCGCCGGGTCGATGCGGCGGAACGCGTAGAGGTCGACGAGACGGCCGTAATAGGCCGCCAGCAGCTTCGCGCCCTGCGTCTGCGGACCGGTGCCGCCGCCGCCCTTGCCGCCGCCGCACGCTGCGACCGAGAGGCCGAGCGCGAGCAGGATCACGCCGGTCGTGAGGTTCCTGGTTCGGACCATGATGCTCATGTATGGGTCGAGGAAGTTGGTCGCGTGAGTCTCGTCAACGTGGCGCACCAGGACGCGGTCCTGATGCGCCGGTCGCGCTCAGAAGCGGTAAGGCAAGCCGAGGAACTCGACCGCGGGACGCGGGGTCGTCGGCGAGAGGCTCTGGCCGCTGGAGTTGCCCGGGTTGGACGGGTGGTAGGTCGTGTTGAAGATCACGTCCCACTGGACGAACTTCGGCCGGTTCGTCTGCAGCCAGGTCAGGAAGGCCGGGTTGCGCAGGTCGAACTCGTAGCGTTCGTCGGCCGGGTTCGTGCCGTTGGGCCAGCGCGTCGGTCCGAAGCCCGTGCGCGGGTCGGTCGTGAAGGCGAAGCCGATGCGCACGTTGGCGACCGGCGCCTGATTGCCCTGCGCGTCGATCGCGTACGTCGGCCCGAGCCCCGGCGAGCCGTCGGTCGAGACGTCGAAGAACTTCGCGAGGATCTGGCACGAAACCGCTCCGGTCGGCGCCGCCGAATCGGGCGCGAGGAACACGAAGCGCTGGTTGTGGCTGAGGATGCGGAAGTCGGCGAGCGCCGTCCCACCCGCGTTCACGAAGCTCAACCGGTACCCGGCGTAGCGGTCGGCGATCGCGCCGAGATCCACGCCCGCGGCGAGTTCGGCGAGGTATGCCGGTGCGCCGTCGAGGGTCGCCGAGGTGCTCAGGTTTGCGAGCGCGAACGTGTTGGTGGCTCCGATCACGATCGAGGGGAAGGTGAGCTTGCCCTGGTTGTCGAAGGCCGCGTAGCCGGCGTTCGCCGCCGACGTCGTCGTGCCCGCATAGCCAAGGGTCGGATCGCCGAAGTCCGGACGCGGCTCCGTGCCGGCCGCCGCGACGACAACGCGTGCGACGTTGGGACCAGGCGCGTTGTCGCGGCGATCACGCACCGCGGCGCCCAGGTCCAACCAGCGCGAGCGACCGCGCGAGGTCGGAGCGAAGGGCGAGGGCAGGAGGATCGGGCTCGGGCGGATGTCGCCTTCACCCTCGGACAACGTGATCGTCGCGCCGACGTCGTTGAAGCGCGTGCCATTCGGCTCGACCCAACCGCGCCACGCGAGGAGTTGCACCTTGCGCGCGGGCGGGACGTCCTGCTTCAGGCCGGCGCCGTCGAGGTAGACGAAGTGGATGTTGTCGTCGAGGCGGTTGCCGGTCGCGTCCGCCTGATCGTCGCCTGGCGGCACGTGGATCTGGATCAGACCCATACCGCCGAAGCCTCCGATCGGACGGACCGGGAAGACCTGCGGCGGATACTTGCTGTCGATGCGGTTGCCCGCGAACTCGCCTTGCGTGCCCGAGCCGCCGTCCGCGCTGATCGCGAAGGAGTAGTTCGTCTCGCGATAGGTCGTGTTGCCCGTGAGCGGGAAGCCGGCGCCCGAACCGTGGGCGAAGATCTCGAGACCCTGGCCGGCCATCAGGACGACCATGCCGCCGGAGCCGGCGCCGCCGCAACCGCCGTCGGTGTTGCCGCCGGCCTGTTCACCGCCGCCGCCGTTGCCGCCGTTCGACGAGATCAGACCGCGGGGTCCGATGCGGATCGTGCCGAGGCACTTCACGATGATGACGCCGCCGCCGGCCCCGCCACCGCCGCCCTTCGGATCGTTGATGAAGCTCGGATCGGTGACCGAGCAACCGGAGGTCGAGCGATCGCCGCCGCCGCCGCCGCCCGAACCGCCGCGCGTCGTGAGCAGCTCGCCGCGGACGCGGATCGAACGGAACACGTTGACGCCCGAACCCCAGAAGTCGTTGTCGTTGCGTGTGTCGGTGAACGCGCGCGGACCCGGCGCGCCGCCGGCGAGGGTGGGGTTGGTCGAGACGCAACCTGCGCCGCCCTCACCACCCGCGATGAACGGGCGGTTCGTCGTGCCCGTCGGCGGGGGGTAGTACGGGTCGCCCTGGGTAGAGAACGAACCGCCACCACCTGCGGAGCCGCGGTTGCAGCCCGCGAGGCACGAGAGCTGACCCGGGAACCCGCCCTCACCCGGCTTCTGCTTCGGGCCGTAGCCCGCTTCGCCGACGAGGTCGCGTTGGGTCGCCGAGGGACTGCCGCGACCACCGTTGCCGCCGCCACAGCGGCCGACGCCGCCAGGCGCCGGGAAGTTGGCCGAGTTGAGGGTGTCGACGCGCGCGCCGTCGCCGCCGTCCACCGTGAGCGTGCCGTTGACGATGAAGTCGCCGGTCACGAGCCAGGTCATCGGTCGGGTGCCGGTGCCGCGCACGGTGACGCCCTCGGGGATCTCCACCCGCGCGAAGTTGAAGACGCCGCCCGCGATGTT
>JACRLW010000128.1 GCA_016235155.1 Planctomycetota bacterium | reverse complement strand
TACTTCCCCAACGTGCTCGAGGCGATGCGCACGCGGTGGATCTCGCCGCAGATCGTCTGCACGAATCGCGTCGAACTCGACTCCTACCGCGAGGTGCGCGAACTCGGGCGCAAGGTCCTGCGCGTGCTCGGCATCACCACCTCCGCGACGCACATGGAGTGGTTCTTCGGACCGAAGGGGCTGAGGTTCTCCGAGATCGGCTGCCGGCCGCCGGGCGTCGGCGTGTGGGACCTCTACTGCGCCGCGAACGAGATCGACTTGTACGGCGAATGGGCGAAGGCGATCGTGCACGGGCGCAGCGACGCGCGGCCGTCGCGCCGCTTCGCCTGCGGGATGATCGCCCTGCGTCCCGATCGCGACGGACGCGTTCGCGCCTACGACGGGCTCGACCGGATCAAGGAGCGCTACGCGGACTCGATCGTGCGCGAACACTTCCCGCCGCCCGGGTCGCCGACGCAGCCGGTCGAGAACGGCTACCACGCCAATGCGTGGCTCGTGCTTCGCCATCCCGACTTCGACGCGCTCCGCGGGATGCTCGACGAGGTCGGCCGGACGGTGAAGGTGCGGGCGGAGTAGGCCCGGCGCACCGACGGGAAGTCACCACCCGTGCGCCGCGAACCACTCGAGCAGCTTGCGCGCGAAGACGTCGTGCGCGGCGGCATTGGGATGGTTGTGCTTCGGCGCGCGGATCGCCCACTTTTCGGCGTACTCGCCGAGGTCGAGGAAGCACTCGACGTAGCCGAGGCCCGCGTCGCGCGCGGCGGCGGGGATCTCGGGCACGCCCTTGCCCGGGCCTTCGCCGATCGTGTCGAAGATCACGATGGGGACGTCGCTCGCCGCCTTGCGGAACAACTGGAACGCGAGCGGGAACGCGGCGAGCGCCTTGGGCGTGGTGCGGATGCCGAGCCAGTAGTCGCCGCGGAGCTCCGCGCCCGAGACCCGAGCGAGGGCGACGTGGAGGAAGCGGGCGAGATGACTCCAGCGGAGCCACGCGGCCAACGGCGCCGGCGGCGCGGCGTGCGGGGCGTCGTCGACCTCGAGCAGCGGCACGTCATTGAAGATCAGCGGCACGACGAGCAGGTCCGGCGCATAGGCCATCGCCTCGTCCTGCATCACGATCAGGTAGTCGCCGAGGCCGCGGCCGGGACCGGAGAGATTCACCACCTCGACGCGCTCCTTGCCGAAGGGCTGCGGCTTCGCATTGAGCAGGGTCTCGAGCCGGCGCGGGAAGCAGTCCTTCTCGGCCACGCCCCAGCCGAAGGGGACCGAATCGCCGACGACGACGATCCGGTACACGTCCTTCGGTTTCGCGAACGGCACCGGCGGCGTCCGGTAGCCGCGGTCGTTGACGTCGAAGGTCTGACCGAGGAACTCGATGTGCGCGCCGGGACGCAGATAGAACGACGTCAGGGCGCGGCGTTCGCCGGTCCGTTCGTCGCGGAGTTCGCGCGCGAAGCGCTCGACCTCCTTGTCGTCGGCATAGCCGTAGGGGTCGAGGACAAGAAGGCCGAGTTCGACGGCGCCGAGCGCGACCACGAGACCGAACCCCGCGAGCGCGAGCCGGCGGGCGAACCGGCGCAGGGGACTGCGCCGGCTCACGTCTTGCCGAAGCTCAAGGTGCCGCCGTTGCTGAACACGGCGCCGCGGCCCGCGGGATCGAAGACGACCCATTGGGCGTGCACGCTGCCGCCGACCAGGGCGTGGCTGGCGGGGATCGCGAACGGCAAGGTCGCGGCGCCGAGTGCGTCGGTGCCGGATGGCAGGAAGAACACCGGCAAGGCGAGCGCGGTGCAGCCGGTGAACCCGATCGACGTCAGCGGGATGTTCTGCCGGATCACGTCGAGGTTCAGGGCGGCGGGCTGCGAACCCGGTGCCAGAGCGATCCGCATGGTGAAGGTCTGGCCGATCAAGGGCACGCCGGACGCCGTGAACGCCGGCACGCCGCCGTTCGAGCCGATGCAACCCGAGCCGTAGACGGTGAAGGCGCCCGGCCACGGCCGGTTCCAGAGGATCGCGGCGAGCTCGGGCCTGTCGACGAAGGGGTTCCGGTTGCCCTGATTCGCGAACACGATGTCGTTGCGTCGCATCTCGCCGGCGTCCGGCGGGTCCGCGAAGTGCCACGCGAGCAGCGTCGAGAGGAGACCCATGTAACCGACCCTCTCGTTGTTGCCGGTGTTCGACGAGTCCATCAAGGCGCGGTCGTCGGTCAGGATCAGGTCAGGCTCCGTGTAACCCGTCACACCGTGGACGCCGCCCTCGTAGCGGACGTCGAGATAGAACTGCGCACGCGCGATGTCGCCGCGGCGGTCCCGCCAGACCTGCCACTTGCCGGCGGTGAACGAGCCCGTCGACCAGTTCGAGTTGCCGGGGTAGACGCCGGTCCCGCCGCTCTCGATCGGATACTCCGTCGCCGACGCCGTGCAGTCCTCGAAGGGCTTGTTGCTCCGCGATCCGTTGTAGCTCGCGTCGCACAGGCGCAGAGCGTGGCAATCCGAGTACGGATAGTTGTCCACGCCGTCGTTGGGAAAGCCGTAGCTCTTCGGCCAGGTGTGCTCGCGGTCGTAGTTGGCGTTGCCGCCGCCGGCCTTCGCGTAGCTGCGATTGCGGTAGACGTCCAAGATGCGCGACGCGTTCGCGGGGTCCTGGTCGGCGCTCTCGAGGACGTTCCAGGTGTCCAGCGTCGACGCCGTGTAGGGGATCTTGGTGTGGTCGTCGATGATCGCGTTCAGGCTCGCGCGAAGGGTCGCGGGCGACGCGTAGTTCAAGGACGAGTAATAGCCGGGAGGCGCCTGTGCGACGGCCGCGGCGCTCGCTGCGACCGTGAAGGTCGCCAGCAGGGACGCGAGCCGCGCACGACGCCCGCCCGTGCCGAGGGAGGATCGGCGCATGGCGGAGCGGATCGAGCGGAGGGAGAACCGCGCGGGAGCATCGCAGATCGACGACCCGAGGTCATCACCCCCGTCGCGAGGTTGCGGCGCGTCGCGACGGGCTGGACCGAAACCACGGATGCGAGCGGAGTTTCAGGCCCGCGGCGCCGCGGGACCGGCGCCGAGCGGTGCACCGTCGTCGGCGTCGTAGCCGTGGCGGACGCCGAGCCAGTGCGCGCTCAGGAACACTGTGCTCGCGAACGCGCTGGCGAGACTCGCGAGCACCGCGGCCGGCGGCGAGTCCGCGACCAGGACGTGCGGGAAGAGGTTGTAGCCGATCGAACTCGCGGTCAACGCGACCTCGTGAGGAGTGAGCGCGAGGCCGTCGAACTCCACGCGCGCGATGCCGAGCCCGAGCAGGAACAGCGCGTGCGCGAGCACCGGCCCGCCGATGCGACCGATGTTCGCCGAGGCGAAGCGCAGGCCCGCGAGCAGCGCGCGCAGCGGTCGCTGCGGATGGCGGGTCGCGACGCCGACGATCGGCGCGACGAAGAGCATCGGGATCAGCCAGATCACCAGGATCGGCGGCGGCACGACTCCGAAGGACAGGTAGAGGGCCTGGCTCGCTGCCGCGGCGACGAACTTCGCGAGGAGCACCGTCGCGAAATGCCGGCGGACCCCGGCGAGGAACGCCTCGCTGCCGGCGGCCCGACCGTCGTCGAGCGCCTCCAGCAGGCCGATCTGGCCCGCGATCCCCCCGGCGATCACGCAAGAGCCGAGCAGGCTCGCGCCGGCGAGCGGCAGGTCGCCGAAGAAGCGCAGCGGCGGCAACTCGACGAACGCGACACCGACGTCGCACGCGACTGCGATCGCGGCGCCGACCGCGACCATCGCCGCGGGCACCAACAGCGCCGGAGTCCCCAGAACGCGTGCGAGCGCCGCCTTGGGCAGCGCCATGCGGGTCAGGAACCAGAGCAGCAGCGCCGCGGCGACGCCGACCTGAAGGAAGACGATGCTGTCGTTGCCCATCGGACTGGCGGGCGCAGGATACGGGCCGCCTCGCGGATCTTCGGAACTCGCGCCGGGCTATCGAACGACCGCCCAGCGCCAGTCCCGCGCGGCGATCGTCAGTTCCACGCGGGCGTCGCCCCGGCCGTCGAGGGCGAGTTCCCGCTCCGGTTCGCCGTCGAGCGCGATGCGCGCGGAACCGGCGAGTCCGGCCCAACGCAACGGCAGCCGGATCGTGCGCTTGATCGCCGTTTCGAGCGGGTTGTGGACGACCAGCATCGCGCGCTCCTCGCCGGAGGGATCGACGTGAAGCAGGCCGTCCCAGTCGCGGCCGTCGGCGCGTCGGAGGTGGATCACGTCGGACTCGAGGATTGCCCGGTGCGCCTTGAACCACCCGACGTGGTCCGCGACGAGAACGCGCGACGCGTCGGTGTCGAAGAGGCGCGGTCCGCGCCAGCAGGCCTGCACGCCGGCGCCGAGGACCGCGCGCAGGTGGGAGCGGTACTCGTCGCGGTGCTGGTCGAGCGGCTCGAGCGTCGCGGCGGCGCCGCCGCCGTGGTACTCGGTCAACGGCACGAACATCCAGCCCATGCTGGGCGTCTTGTCCCAGGTGCCGTCGAAGACGTTCTGCCGCGCGTGCACGAGCTGCTGCGCGCGCGGCAGCGACCAGTTGGTCTCGCGATAGCCCATGCCGATCTTGTTCGTCCCGGCGAGGAAGTAGAAGTCCGGCGCGTTGACGTAGATGCCGCGCTCGCGGCACCAGGCATAGAAGTCGGCGCTCGCCTGCCATTGACGCCACTGCGAGTCCGCGGCGTCGCGGTGGCCAGGGTGCGACGTGGAGCCGCAGACGTCGCCGGGATACGGCCCGTCGTGCTCGAGCAGGTCGAAGCCGGTCGCCATGAAGAAGCGGCGCAGCCTGGCGAAGTACGCCAGACCCCAAGCACTGCACGCGCAGGGTGCGTTGCCGAACTTCGCCCCGCCGGGGCGGCCGGTCGCGGGATCGATCACGTCGTCGGCGTCGGAGATGCGCCGGCTCGAGAACAGGGAGTAGCCGCCGATCTGGATGCCGCGTTCGTGGGCGTACGCCGCGAGTGCGGTCATGCGCGCGAGGTGAGCCGGATCCTCGTTCTCGATGTCGAAGCCCGAACCGAACGAGAGGATCACCATCTCGAAGCCGACCGCAACGCACTGGTCGATCGCTCGACGGACGACTTCGTCGCTCGCCGGCAGCACGTGCATCATCAAGGGGTTCTCCACGCACCACGGCGCCAGTGTGCGGAAGACCCGGCGCACGGCGAGTCCCTTGCGCTCACGCTCGGTCGAGTCGTGCACGAGGAGGATCGAACGGAAGCTGCGCCACTCCCCGCCCGGCGGGAGGTCCACGCCCGGTCCCCTCGGCGGGCGGACCTCGAGCACGCACGGCATCTTGCGCTGGTAGTTGACCTGCGTGAGGTACTCCGGGTCCTCGACCCAGTGCGCGACCCGATTGCTGTCGCGGTGCGACATGCCTCCGAACGCGAAGTCGCTGAACACGTCGAGGTCGGGCAGGCGCCAGTCGCGATCGGCCTCGACCAGATTCTCGACCTCGACGACGGCGAGCTGCTCGAGACGGAAGGCATCGATGCGCACCACGCGGTCGGTCTGGTTGCGCACCACCATCTGCTTCTGGAGCGCCGGCAGTCCGTCGTAGAGCTCGTAGCGCAGTTCGATCTCGAGTGACGGGACCGCGGCGTCGCCCGTGCGCGTCGGGTCGGGCACGAAGCGCGCGACGAACGCGACGCCCGGCGCCGGCCACGGTCGCGCGGCCGGGGCCTCGCGTGTGCGGGTCCACGCGAACGGCGCCGTCGTCGCCTCGGCGCCGCTCTCGGCGAGCACGAACGCGGAGTCGCCCGCGGTCATGTCGGCGAGCCAGTCGCGCTGCAGCCAGGCATGGTTCGGCTGGCCGCGCAGTCCCCCGATCGCGTACTCGACGCCGTCGACGGTCAGCGTCGCCTCTTGCCGCACCGCGCGCAGGAGACTGCGTCCGTCGCCGAGCGAGTCCAGCGCGACGGTCGCGAAGGCCGGCTCGAGAACGAAGGTGCGTCGGATCAGACCGTTGTCGAGGACCACTTCGCCGGGATGCTCGCCGCGGAAGACCCCGGCGCGGCGCGTGATCGGATCGACGAGCCAGTCGCCGTCGAACCGCTCCAGGGCGGGCGGCAGCGCCGCGAGGGCTTCGCCCTGGGACCGTGGGACGGCGAGCAGGGCCAGCAGCGTGAGTCCGAGCATGGCGCGCACGATCGCCGCGCGCGCCGCTCCGGTCCATCCCGCTTCAGGGCGTGCGGCGCGCTTCGTCGTCGCGACGCGCCGACTCGAGCAGCAGCTCGCGCGGCGTGACACGCAGGCGGCCGTCGTGATCGGTGTGCGTCGCCGGCACGAAGCCGTACGCGACGTGCGGCTCGCGCTGCATGCGCGCGAACTGCTCGAGGAGCTGGAGTTCGAGCGCTTCGGCGAGCTGATCGAGCGTGACCAGCGACTCGCGCGCGAGCGCTTCGCCGAGCGGGACACCGGTCTGGTGCACGCGCAGGAGGAACGAACGCAGCGTCGCGTCGTCGACGTGGCCGAGGCGCACGAGGATGTCGCCGAGGCGCATGCCGCGCGGCGGATCGTCGCTCGCGACGGCGACGACGTGTCCGGCGTCGAAGACGAACTTCAGGTGTTCGCGCGGCGTGCGCAGGTGGAGGCTGCCGGTCTTGCGCCCGCCCTCGATGAGCTGGAACAGCGCCTTCATCGGCATCGAGTCGGTCGTGCCGGTGAGGCGTGCGGTCCGGCCGAGTTCCTCCTGGAGCGTCTCGGCGAGCCGATCGACGGGGATCAGGGGACGCTCATCGATCGGCGCCGCGGCCGCCTGGTTCGCGACCGTCTGCGCCGGTGCGTCGAGGTTCTGGCAGGCCTCGAACTCCTTGCGCACCCAACGCAGGAACTCCGGGTAGTCGTCGCCCTCGCGCGCGCGCTCCGCGTCGAGAAGGCCGGTGACGGTCTGCTTGAGTTCCGCGCGCGACGCGGTCGGCGCGGCATTCTCTTGGCGCGGGGTCGGCGACGGCACTCCGGGAGTCGGCGTCGTCACGGCGCGCTCGACGTGATCGGCGAGGCGCGACAGCACCGGGACCAGCGCCACGAGCGCATTGCGATCGCCCTCGGCAACCGGATCGGGGCGCGTGCGGGCGACGTCGAGGAGGTCGGTGAGCGTCGTCGCGAGCTTGCGCACTTCCTGGCAGTAGGCCGCGACGATCGAAGTCCGCGACGCGGAGTCGGGGGCGGACCGGTCGAGGGGAGGGGTCTGGACTTCGGGAGGCATCCTGGTTCGGCGGACGGTGTCGTTCCTCAGTCCATCGCAGCGGTGCGGCGTTCGACCCGGACCTCGCCGTGCATCGCGCCGATCCCGCCGCATGCGATCGAAAGGCGGGTCGTCTCCGTCGGTCGGCATTCGACGAGCCGCCACTCGACCGCGTCGTCGTCGGCCCCGTCGCGTCGCAGGATGCACGGCCGGTCGGCGTGATCGAAACCGAACGCGATCGACGCCAGTCCGCCCGCGATGCCGGTTCCGCGCGCCTTGAGCAGCGCCTCCTTGAGCGTCCAGATCCGCCAGAAGCGCTCCCGTCGGGCCAGCGGCTCGAGACCGGCCAGCGCGGCGTGCTCCTCTTGCGAGAGGAAGCGATCGAGCCGTCGCGACGGAAGCTCACGATCGACCGATTCGACGTCGATGCCGACCGGTCCGTCGCTCGCGACGACGACCGCGACCAGGCCGCCGCCATGACTGAGGTTGATCGACGGCGTGTCGGGCGCGGTTCGATCTCGATGACGCGGGATCGGCCGGCCGTGCGCGTCGAGCGGGAAGCGCCAGCCGGCCGCGAGGGCACCGGTCCACTTCGCGAGTTCGGAGCGCATCAACCAGCGTCCGAGCACGAAGTCGCGGAGGGTGGAGGCGTTGGCGAAGCGCGCGGCGCGGGCGCGCTCCTCGTCGTCGAGGCCGTCGTGCGCCGCGGCGAGCACGTCGGCACGCGCGCGATCGGCGAGCAACCAGGCGACCAGGATCTGCGACACGCACCCGAGGATAGGCGCGTGGCGCGTCAGGCGCCGCCGTGCGGGGGATCGGAAACGCGGACGGAGACCAGCGCGCGGGCGTCGACGCGGAGGTTGTCGTCGACGCGAACCCCTGCGTCGGCGACGAAGGCGAAGGCGGCGAACCCGGTCTGGAACGCGCGTTCGAAGCGCGCCTGGACCTGGATCGTCAGCGCCTTCTTCAACTGAGCGATCGACAGCAGTTGCTCGGCGACCAGGAGCGCACCGAGCGGGCGTTCCTCCCGCTCGGCCCTAGCGACCATGGTCGCGAGGTGGCGCTCGGGGAGGAGGCCGAGGCCGCGCAGGATCTCACCGAGTCGTTGATCCGTGCCCTGGTCGTCGGTCGCCGTCGCGACGATCATCCCTTCGACGAAGACGAAACGCAGGTGTTCGTCCGGAGTGCGCAGGTGGAGGCAGCCGGTGCGGCCGTTGCGCACCAGATGTTCGAAGAGCGTCTGGGCCGACATCGCGTCGGTGGTCCCGTTCATCGGCGGGTTCCCGGCGCGACGCATCAGCCACGGGAGGAGTTCGTCCTTGCCGAGCGTGCGCGGTGTCCGCGACACGCCCGAGCTCGGTGCGGTGGCGCGCGGCGCGCCAGGCGCGCCTTTGATGCCGCGGATCGGCGGTGCGGAACCGAGCCACTGCACGAACTCGTCGCGTCGCGCGGCGGAACGGGACTGGACCGACTCGGCGAGCGACGCGTGCACCGCGTCCGCGCTGAGCGATTGCAGGTCGGTGCGCGCGTTCGCGGCGACCGCGCGGCGCCCGGGCGCGGCGGGCTCCGCGCACCGCCGCGAGAGCTCCTCGACCAGCGCGGCGATCCTCGCGATCGCGAGCGCGTCGGTCGGCGAGGTGAGGTCGGAGCGGCGCGCGGCGACGTCGAGCACTCCGCAGAGCGTGGCCGAGAGGCGCTCGAGTTCGGCGACGTACGGATCGAGCACGGAAGGGGACGTGGTGGTCCCCGTCGGATCGGATGCCATGTCCGTCTGCATCGAACTGCAAGGCGGCCCCGCATGAGCGCCGGCCCGAAGCGACGCTCGAACTGCGATCAGGCGATCGTGACGGACTTGTCGAGATAGACGTCCTGGATCGTCGCGAGGATCTGCACGCCGTCCTTCATCGGCCGTTGGAACGCCTTGCGTCCCGAGATGAGACCCATGCCGCCCGCGCGCTTGTTGATCACCGCGGTGCGCGCCGCTTCCGCGAAGTCGTTCTCGCCCGAGGCGCCGCCGGAGTTGATCAGCGGGATGCGGCCGAGGTAGTTGCACGCGACCTGGTAGCGGCAGAGCTCGATCGGGTGATCGCCCGGAGTGAGCTCGCTGTAGACCTTCTTGTGGGTCTTGCCGAACTTCAGCGCGTTGAAGCCGCCGTTGTTCTCGGGGAGCTTCTGTTTGATGACGTCGGCCTCGATCGTCGCGCCGAGGTGGTTGGCCTGGCCGGTGAGATCGGCCGCCGCGTGGTAGTCGACGTCGTCCTTCTTGAAGCCGTTGTTGCGCAGGTAGCACCACAGGACGGTGACCATGCCGAGCTGGTGCGCGCGCGAGAACGCGTCGGCGACTTCGCGGAGTTCGTCCATCGACTCGTCGGAGCCGAAGTAGATCGTCGCGCCGACGGCTGCCGCGCCGAGTTCGAAGGCCTGCTCGACCTGCGCGAACATGACCTGCCGGTACTTGTTGGGCATGGTCAGGAGCTCGTTGTGGTTGAGCTTGACCATGAAGGGGATCTTGTGGGCGTACTTGCGGCTCACGGCGCCGAGCACGCCGAGCGTCGACGCGACCGCGTTGCAGCCGCCCTCGATCGCGAGCTTCACGATGTTCTCGGGATCGAAGTAGATCGGGTTCGGCGCGAAGGACGCGCCGGCCGAGTGCTCGATGCCCTGGTCGACCGGGAGGATCGACACGTAGCCGGTGTTGGCGAGGCGGCCGTGGCCGAGCAGCGCCTGGAAGTTGCGCAGGACCTGCGGAGTGCGGTCGGTGTGCGAGAGGATGCGGTCGACGAAGTCGGGACCCGGCAGGTTGATGTTCTGCTTGGGAAAGCCCTTGGCCTGATAGCCGAGCAAGGCGTCGGCGTCCTTGCCGAGCAGTTCGTGGAGCCTGTTCATCGGGGATCCGTGTTCTTGGGATCGGTCGTCGTTCGAGGAGGGAGGGGGAGGAAGTCGAGAAGCTCGGTCTGGCCGGTCGTGTCCAGCACGCGTTGCCAGACCGGTGCGTCGGCCGGAATGCAACGCGGCGTGGCGACGGCGAGCGGGATCGGCACGTGCGTGTATCGGCCGTTGCCGCGGCCGATCACCAGCCCCGTGCGGCCGGTCATCGCCGCATGAACCGCGTGCTGCGCGAGCGCCGTGCACAGCTCCGCGTCGTGGCTGTTCGCCGGCATGCTGCGGACGATGTAGCTGGGGTCGATGTACTTCATCGCCACCGGCTCGCCGAGGGCGGCGAAGTGCGACTTGATCCGTTCGACGAGGTACGGGCCGATGTCGGCGAGCTTGTCGTTGCCCGAGGCGTCCTGCTCCACGGCCGCGCTCTCCATCAAGTCCTGTCCGAAGCCCTCCGCGACGGCGATGACCGCATGACGCCGCGCGGCGAGGCGCTTCTCCAGTGCGCGGAGGAGACCGCGCTCGCCGTCGATCGGCACCGGGAACTCGGGCACGAGGCAGAAATTGACGTCGTTGTTGGCGAGCGTCGCATACGCGGCGATGAAACCGGCACGCCGGCCCATCAGCTTCACGATGCCGACGCCGTTCCAGACTCCGCGGGCCTCGGCGTGCGCGCCGGCGATCGCGAGGTCCGCCGCCTCGACCGCGGTGGCGAGCCCGAACGAACGATCGATCCAGTGAATGTCGTTGTCGATCGTCTTGGGGATGCCGACCACGGCGGTGGGGATGCGCCGCGCCCGCAGGCGCGCGTCGAGAGCGGCCGCTCCGCGCAGCGTGCCGTCGCCGCCGATCGCGAACAGCATGTCGACGCCCTCGCGCGTCAACGTGTCGATCATGTCGTCGAGCGACTGCGGTCCGCGCGACGTGCCGAGCACGGTGCCGCCCGAATCGTGGATGCGTGACACGGCGTCCGGATCGAGTCGCAACGGCGCCTCCGGCGCCTTCGCCGACAGACCGAGCCAACCGAAGCGGAAGCCGAGGATCCGCCGCACGCCGTACTGGTGCCACAGCGTCAGCGTGATCGCGCGCACGACGTCGTTGAGTCCGGGACAGAGCCCGCCGCAGGTGACGATTCCGGCGGTGACGCGACCCGGCTCGAAGAACACCTGTTCACGCGGCCCCGCGACCTCGAACGACGGCGGGATGCGCCCGGCCTCGAGCAGCGGCGTGAGGACCTCGGTCTCCGCGTTGAGCAGGACGCGCTCGCGATCGTCGATGAAGCGCGAGCGACGGGCCCGGAGCGGCGAAGGATGTCGCGCGGGACCGAGGCGCAGGATCTCGCCCGGCGCGGGGAGGGCCAGCGGCATGACGCGGGACGGCTCCACTCAGACGCGCGGGCCGGCGCCGCGGATCGCGTCGCTCGCGTGGTCCGCGTACTTCTTGAAGTTGTCGTGGAAGAGCGCGGCGAGCTTGCGCGCCGTCGCGTCGTACTTCGCCTTGTCGGCCCAGGTGTTCTTCGGCACGAGCACCTCGGGAGGCACGTTCGGGCAGCTCGCGGGGACGTTCAGCCCGAACAGCGCATCCTCGGCGTACTTGACCTTTGCGAGCGAGCCGTCGTGGATCGCGTCGAGGATCGCGCGCGTGTGGCGCAACGACATGCGCTTGCCGACGCCGTGCGCTCCGCCGGTCCAGCCGGTGTTGACGAGCCACGCCGTCGCGCCGCTCTTGCGGATGCGGGTCGCGAGGAGTTCGGCGTACTTCGCGGGGTGCCAGACCATGAACGCGGCGCCGAAGCAGGCGGAGAACGTCGCTTCGGGGTCCTTCACGCCCATCTCCGTGCCGGCGACCTTCGCCGTGTAGCCGGAGATGAAGTGGTACATCGCCTGCTCGGGCGACAGTCTGCTGACCGGCGGCAGCACGCCGAACGCGTCGCAGGTCAGGAAGATGACGTTCTTCGGCTGCCCGGCGACGCAGGGGATCTTCGCGTTGGGGATGTACTCGACCGGGTACGAGCACCGCGTGTTCTCGGTGATCGCAGTGCTCGTGTAGTCGACGACGCGCGTCTCCTGGTCGTAGAGGACGTTCTCGAGCACGGAGCCGTAGCGGATCGCCGCCCAGATCTCCGGTTCGCTCTCCGCGGACAGGTTGATCGCCTTCGCGTAGCAGCCGCCTTCGATGTTGAAGATGCCCTCGTCGGTCCAGCAGTGTTCGTCGTCGCCGATCAGCTTGCGGCGCGGATCGGCGCTGAGCGTGGTCTTGCCGGTGCCCGAGAGCCCGAAGAACAGCGACACGTCGCCGCCGCTGCCCTCGTTCGCGGAGCAGTGCATGCTGAGCACCCCGCGCTTGGGCATCAGGTAGTTCATGATCGTGAACACGCCCTTCTTCATCTCGCCGGCGTACTGCGTCCCCAGGATCACGACCTCGCCGCGCTCGAAGGAGAGATCGACGCTCGTGCTCGAGCTCATCTCGCTGGTGTGCGGGTTCGCAGGGAAGACCCCCGCGTTGTAGATCACGTAGTCGGGCTTGCCGAAGTGGGCGAGTTGCTCCGCCGTCGGCCGGATCAGCATGTTGTGCATGAACAGCGCGTGGTACGCGTTCAGGCAGACGACCCGGATCTTCAGGCGGTAGCGCTCGTCCCAGCCGGCGTAGCCGTCGACGACGAACAGCTGGTCGCGCGTGTTGAGGAAGTCGACCGCGCGTTGGCGGTTGATGACGAAGCTCTTCTCGCTGAGCTTGATGTTGACGTTGCCCCACCAGATGTCGCCGGTGGTGCTCTTCTCGTCGACGACGCGCTTGTCCTTCGGAGAACGGCCGGTCTTCTCGCCGGAGAAGGCCATCAGCGCCCCGGACGACGCCACGCGGCCCTCGCCGCGCAGGATGGCCTGTTCGTAGAGGAGCGCCGGCGCGGCATTGCGCAGGACGTTCTTCGTGCGGATGCCGTGGGAACCGAGGTCGAAGGTCGACATGTCGCTAGAGGCGGGGAGACGCGGGAGGATGAGGAACGGCGCGGACGTCGCCGAGCCGGACCGCGGATCCTAAGCAGGCGGCGGCGAGGATTCCGCTCGCCGGAACCTCACCGTGCCACCGTTCGATCGCCGCGGTGCGGAGCCTTCAACGCGAGCGACGCGCCGGCTATTCCGGTTCGCCATGAAGTCCAGGTCGCCGTCGTCCCCTCGGCTCGTCGCCTGCGGGACGTTCGTCGCCCTGCTCGGCCTGGCGCCGTTCGTGCGCGCCCAGTCGGAACGCACGTCGAAGCCGCGCAACGTCGTGTTGCTCCTCGCCGACGATCTCGGGTGGGCCGAACTCGGTTGCTACGGGCAGCAGAAGATCAGGACACCGCAGCTCGATCGGCTCGCTGCGCAGGGAATGCGCTTCACGCAGGGCTATGCCGGGGCTCCGGTCTGTGCGCCGTCGCGCTGCGTGTTCCTCACCGGCGTGAGCAGTCCGTTCGCGGAGATCCGCGACAACCGCGAGGTCGGTCCCGAAGGACAGGAACCGCTCAGCGACGGCGCGATCACGCTTGCCGAGATGCTGCGCGACGCGGGGTTCGTGTGCGGCGCGTTCGGCAAGTGGGGACTCGGCGGCAGCGGGTCGAGCGGCGATCCGATCAAGCAGGGCTTCCTGCGCTTCTTCGGCTACCACTGCCAACGCGAGGCGCACAGCTACTACCCGCGCTGGTTGTGGCTCGACGAAGAACGCGTGTGGCTCGACAACCCCGCGGTGCCGGCGCACGAGCAGGCTGCGGTCGGCGTGATCGACTTCGCCCGTTACCGGGGCCGCGAGTACGCGCCGGATCGCATCCTCGCCGCGGCGAAGGGGTTCGTCCGCGCGCACGCGGACCGGCCGTTCTTCCTGTACGTGCCGTTCATCCAGCCGCACCTCGGCATGCAGCCGCCGCCGGATCTGGTCGACGCGTATCCCGTCGAATGGGACGACGCGCCGTACCGGGGCGGGAAGGGCTACGTGCCGCACCCGCGCCCGCGCGCCGGCTACGCGGCGATGATCAGCGACCTCGATCGGCAGGTCGGGGAACTCCTCGCCCTGCTGGACGAGCTCGCGCTGAGCGACGACACGCTCGTCGTCTTCACGAGCGACAACGGCGCGACGCACGACGTCGGCGGCGTCGACACGGACTTCTTCGCCTCGACCGGCCCGCTGCGCGGGCGCAAGGGCAGCGTCTACGAAGGCGGACTCCGCGTGCCGTGGCTCGTGCGCTGGCCGGGGCACGTCGCGGCCGGAAGCGTCAGCGACGAGGTCGTCGCCGCGCAGGACCTGATGGCGACGATCGCCGAGGCGACCGGCACAGCGTGTCCGGCGGCCTGCGACGGCGTGAGCTTCCTGGAAGTACTGACGGGTCAGCAGGTGGAGCGCGCTCCTCGCGAGACGCTCGCCTTCGAGTTCCGGGGCTACGGCGGACAGAAGGCGCTGCGCGTCGGGAACCACAAGGCCGTGATGCGCGGCATCCAACGCGGCGACACGGGCATCGAGGTCTACGACCTCGGCTCGGATCCCGGCGAGTCGCGGGACATCGCGGCGTCGCAGGAGCACTTCGTCGCGCGGGCGCGCGCGTGGTTCGCGACGGAGCGCGCGCCGTCGTCGCGTTTCCCGCTGAAGGGCTTCGACCACTGACGTGCCGTTGAATGGCTGCGCGCGTCGTCGCGTAGGTCGCGGGCTCGCGGCCGCCTCGGTCATCCGCTACAAGCCGTCCGCCGCGCCGGCAGCACTCCTCCAAATCGAGTTCCCATGGGACTGTTCGCGAAGATCCGCGCCGAGTTCGTCGACATCATCGAGTGGCTCGACGACACCAACCACACGCTCGTGTGGCGCTTTCCGCGCTATCACAACCAGATCAAGAACGGGGCGATGCTGATCGTGCGACCGGGGCAGGTCGCGGTCCTCGTCCACGAGGGCAAGCTCGCCGACGTCTTCGAACCCGGCACGCACCAGCTCACGACGCGCAACCTGCCGGTGCTCAGCACGCTCCAGGGCTGGAAATACGGTTTCGACAGCCCCTTCAAGGCCGAGGTCTACTTCGTCAGCACCAAGACGGTGACCGACCTCAAGTGGGGGACTCCGAACCCGATCATGCTCCGCGACCCGGAGTTCGGTCCGATCCGGCTGCGTGCGTTCGGCACCTACACGCTGCGCGCGCAGGATCCGGTGCGCCTCCTCACCGAACTGGTCGGCACCGACGGCGTCTACGAGACCAACGAGCTGGAGACGCTGATGCGCGGCGTGATCAACCAGACGCTCGCTGACGTGATGGGCAAGGCGCAGATCGCGGCCCTGGACCTCGCGCAGAACTACCAGAAGCTCGCGGGCGACCTGCGTGCGTCGGCCGTCGAGCGCATCGACGACGAATACGGCCTCGACATCCCGCAGCTCTTCATCGTCAACATCTCGTTGCCCGAGGAGGTCGAGAAGGCGCTCGACGCGCGCACGTCGATGGGAGTGCTCGGCGATCTCGGTCGCTTCCAGCAGTACCAGATGGGTTCCGCGATGACGCAGGCCGCGAGCAACCCGAGCGGCGGCGGCTCGGAGGGACTCGGGATGGGCATGGGCTTCGCGATGGCGCAGCAGATGGCGCGTTCGTTTTCGGGCTCGGGATCCCCCGTCGCGCCGCCGCCGGTGCCGGCGACGGCATGGCACGTCGCGCAGGGCGCCAACGCGCTCGGGCCGTTCGAGACGACGCAACTCGGTCAGCTGGTGCGCGCCGGTCAACTCGGGCCAGGCACGCTGGTGTGGTCCGCCGGCATGGCCGCGTGGACCCCGGCCGGCCAGGTACCGCAACTCGCCGCGTTGTTCGGACCCCCCTCGCCGCCGCCGATCGCGTGAGCGGGGGCACGAGTCCATCGGGCGCGACGGGTCGGTCCGCCGCGCGCAGTGACGGAGCCGGCGTCGACAAGCCCGCCGACCGGCCGCGCGTGTTCCCGTGCGACGGCTGCGGCGCGAACCTGAGCTTCTGCATCGCCTCGCAGCGGCTCGAGTGTCCGTACTGCGGCCATGCGCGCGATCTCGCGGTCGACGGCGACGCGTCGATCGAGGAGCGCGACCTGTCCGCCGCGCTGGCGCGCGAAGGTGAGCGGCGCGCACGACGCGCGCCCGCGAACGAGAACGCGCGGGAGATCCGGTGCCGCGACTGCGGCGCCACGACGCGCTTCGTCGGCACCTTGACCGCGTCGGAGTGTCCGTACTGCTGCGCCGCGCTCCAGATCGAGGATGCCCACGTCGCCGGCGATCGCCTGCCGGTCGACGCGGTCCTGCCGTTCCGCATCGAACGCGACGACGCGCAGGCGCGCCTGGTCGCCTGGGTGAAGTCACGTTGGTTCGCGCCGAACGCGTTCGCGCGCGAGGGCGCTCGCGGCCGTTTCACCGGGGTCTACTCGCCGTACTGGACCTTCGACGCCGCGACCGCGACGAGCTACCAGGGCGAACGCGGCGAGCACTACTGGGTGACGGTCGGCTCCGGCAAGAACGCACGGCGCGTGCGCCGGACGCGCTGGTATCCGGCGGCGGGTCGCTTCACCCGCTTCTTCGACGACGTCCTGGTCTACGGCGCGCAGGCGAGTTCCGAGCGCAGCATGCCGGTCGCGCATGTCCGCGCGCTCGACCCCTGGCCGATCGAGAGTTGCCTGCCGTTCACCGACGGGGCGCTCGCCGGGTTCCTCGCGCGAACCTACGACGTGGAACTCGCCGACGCCTGGGTCGAGGGCCGTCAGCGCATCGACGCCGCGCTGCGCGCCGAGGTGCTGCAGCGCATCGGCGGCGACGAGCAGCGCATCCACGCGCTGCGTTCGGACTACCAGGCGCTGACCTACAAGCACCTGCTGCTCCCGGTCTGGCTCCTCGCATACCGCTGGAAGGAGCGGCCCTACCGGGTCGCGGTCAACGGTGCGACCGGCGAGGTCTGCGGCGAGCGGCCGTACAGCGCCTGGAAGATCGCGTTCGCCGTGCTCCTTGCGGCGGCACTCGCTGCGGGGGTCGTTGCGTACTTGTCGCGGTGATGGCACGGTCGTCGACTCGACACGCCGCGCAGGACGCCGTACGACTCCGCCCCAACCCGAACCGGAACCGGCCAGACCCGGCTCCCAGCGAGTCCGCCATGAAGCTCGAGTCGACCCTCGTGATCTCCGCCGTGCTCCTCTGCGCGGCGCTCGCCGCACAAGAACCCGTGCCGGCGCCCAAGCCGCAGGAAAAAAGCGGGACGGACGCGACGAAACAGCCCGAGCGCAAGCCGCTCGTGGTGGGTGAGCGACCCGCCGGGATGATCGTCCTGCCCGACATCGACGGCACCGTGCACCGTTCGGCGGACTACGCCGAGCAGATCGTCGTCGTGTGCTTCTGGTCGACGGAGTGCCCGATCATGCGCGGCTACGAGAAGCGCATGACCGCGGTCGTGAAGGACTACCGTGAGAAGGGCGTGCGTTTCCTGATGATCAACAGCAACGAAGGCAACCGGGAGATCGCCGACGGGCCGGCACGCGGCGAGGACGGCAAGCCGCTGCCGCAGGAAGCCGACGCGCCACAGCCCTACGGCAAGATCCGCGGCTACCTCGCCGACCACGAGTTGCCCTACACGGTGCTGATCGACCACGGCAGCGTCGTCGCCGACGCGTTCCGTGCCAAGACCACGCCGGACATCTACGTGTTCGCCAAGGACGGCGTCCTGGTCTACCGCGGCGCGATCGACGACGACCCGCAGGGTCGAAAGGGCGACGAGTCCACGCCGTACCTCCGCAACGTCCTCGACAAGCTCGTCGCCGATGAAACGGTCGAGCCGAGCCAGACCGAACCGGTGGGCTGCACGATCAAGCGCCCGCGCGCGGCCGGTGCGCGGCGGAACCGCTGATGAGCGCCACGCCGCGACTCGTCGTACTTGCCGTCGTCGCCCTGCTGTTCGCGTCGTGCACGCGCGAGGCGCCGTGGACGGTCGCGACCGTCGACGTGCCGGGGCTGCGCGCTGCGCTCGAAGAGCATCGCGGCAAACCGATCCTGCTCGCGACCTTCGCCACCTGGGACGGCGACAGCGTGGAAGCGCTGGCGCGCGTCGGGAAGGCGGGTGGACCCCTGCGCGAAGGCGGCGGCCGCATTGTCTTCCTGTGCGTCGACCGCATGGCCAACAGCCCGCTCGAGTCGGTCACCGCGGCGGTGAAGAAGCTCGCCGAGTCGAGAGCGTTGGCCGGCGAGATCCTGGTCTGGACCGGGAACGACGCCGCGGAACTCGACGGCGCCCTGCCGCTGCAAGACGGCGAGAAGGTGTCCGCGAAGTTGCCGATGGCGCTCGGCTATTCCAAGGACGGCACGCTCGCCGGCGCGCTGGACAAGGAACTCGACGACGCGGCGCTGACCGAACTGGTCGCCAAGATCCGCGGCTGAACCGTACCCGGGACTTCTGCGAGATTGCCGGCGACAGCCGCAAGGCGTCGTCGTATGCCTGCGACCTTTCCCGCGTCCGACCCCAAACCCACCATTCCGAGCGCTTCGAGCAGGAGCCGTCATGATCCGTCCGCTGACCTTCGTTCTCACGTGCGTGTTTGCGCCGTCCCCAGTCCTCGCCGCGCCGCAGGAACCGGCGCTCCAGGATCCCGCTCCCGCCGAGGCGACGGCCGAACCCGCATGGGTCAGTGATTGGGAAGCGGCGAAGGCACAGGCGAAGAAGGACGGCAAGGACCTCCTCGTCGACTTCACCGGTTCGGATTGGTGCGGCTGGTGCATCAGGCTCCACAAGGAGGTCTTCTCCCACGCCGAGTTCTCGGGACCGGCTGCCGCGAACTTCGTGTTCGTCGAACTCGACTTCCCGCGGCAGAAGGAATTGAGCGCGGAACTCAAGGAGCAGAACCAGCGGCTGCAGGCCGAGTTCGGCGTCGAGGGCTTCCCGACGATCTTCCTCACCGACTCCGAAGGGCGGCCGTACGGCCAGACCGGCTACCAGGCAGGCGGTCCGGAGAAGTACCTCGCGCACCTCGACGAGTTGCGCGAGGTGCGCGTCCAGCGCGACGCGTCGAAGGCGAAGGCCGACGGGAGCGAAGGCGTGGACCGCGCCAAGCATCTCGCCGATGCGATCGAGGCGATCCCCGAGGACCTGCGCGCGCACTACGTCGCGTGGATGGACGAGATCATCGGCCTCGACGCCGACGGCAAGGCCGGCCTCAAGGAGAAGTTCACCGCCGTGAAGGCGGCGATCGTCGCCAAGGCCGCGCTCGGCAAGCTGAAGGCCGAGATCAACGCACTCGCCGAGAAGGAAGAGTGGGGTCCGGCCGCGACCAAGGTCGAGGCGTTCCTCGCGGGTGACGGCGCGACGTTGGCCGGTGAAGCGAAGATGGAGTTGTGCTTCATCGCCGGCATCTGCCGTCAG
>JACRLW010000126.1 GCA_016235155.1 Planctomycetota bacterium | reverse complement strand
GCTCGGCCAGCGCCGCTTCGCCGAGCGGATCGCCGAGCGCACCGAGCGCGCGGCACGCGGCGCGACGCACGAGCGGATCGGCGTCGCGCGACGACTCTTCGAGCGTCACGCGTCCGCGCCGCGCGGACTCGAGTGCCAGGACCGCGTCGAAGCGCGCGAGGTCGGGGCCGCTCGCACACGCCGCGAGCACGGCGCCGCAGCAGACCATCGCCCTGATCGTCGCTCTCATCGCGACGCCGGCACGGGCTTCACCCAGGGATCGGCGACGACGTCGAGCTTGCCCTCGATCGCGACGTTCTCGCCCTTCAGGCGCACCGTGTAGGTGCCCGGCCCGACGCGCGGGCCCTGGTCGTTCTCGCGGCGCAGATCCCACGCGATGCGGTGCAGCCCCGCGGCGCGCGGCACCGGCAGCGTGCGCAGGCTCGGCCCGGTCTTCTCGAGGATTTCGAGTTCGAGGGCCGGCGGATTCGACGCACCGATCCACACGTGCACCGCGGCGACGAGCGGCGGATTCGGCGCGGCCCATGCGCCGTCTCCGTACGCGAGACGGTGGGGGAGCACGGTCCACGTCACGGCGCGCACCGGGTCGAGGATCGCGAGGTCCTTCGCGCGCGCCTTCTTCGTCAGTCCCTCCAGTCCGGCGACGTCGAGCACGAACAGACCGCGGCCGTGCGTCGCCGCCACGAGTTCGCGTTCGCGCTCCTGGATCGCGAAGTCGCGCACCGCGACCGTCGGGAGGTTGCCGCGCAGCGGCGTGAACGAGTCGCCGGCGTCGAGCGAGACGAACGCGCCGAACTCCGTGCCGGCAAACAGGAGGTCCTCGTTGTGAGTGCCCTGCTGCAACGCGAGGACGGGCCCGCGATCGATGCCGGACCCGATGCGCTTCCAGGTGCGTCCGCCGTTGGTGGTCCGGAACAGGTGCACGCCCGTGTCGTCGGAACGATGACCGTCGAAGGCGAGCCATGCGACGTTGCCGTCGGCGTGCGAGCTCTCGAGATCCGCGACGTGCAATCCGGCCGGCGCGTCCTGGATGTCGCCGGTGACTTCCTTCCACGCCTTGCCCGCGTTCTTCGTCAGCCAGACGCGACCGTCCGCGGTGCCCGCCCACAGTTCGCCCTTCACCTTCGTGGAGACGGCGAGCGCCGTGATCGCGGCCTGCGGATGCGTGGTCAGTTCGGGGCTCGCGAACTCAGCACTCTTGCCGCGCTCCGTCGCGCGGATCACCCGCTGCGCGCCGATCCACAGCACGTCGGGCTCCTTGTGCGCAACCGCGTACGGCGTGTCCCACTGGAATCGCAACGCTTCACCGTCGGTGAGCTTCGGCCGCTCGACGCCGCCGGTCTCGCCGCTGCGCAGGTTGCGCCAACCGATCGCTCCGTACTGCGACGTGAACCAGACGAAGTCCAAGTCCACGGGATGCGGCAGCGCGGTGAAGCCGTCGCCCCAGCCGAGGTTGAAGACGTCGCCGATGCGGATGCCGTCGGAGTGCCGCGTGCGACTCGGCACGAGCCAGGTGCCGTTGTCCTGGAGTCCGCCGACGATGCGGTAGGGGAGGCTGTCGTCGACGGCCACCCGGTAGAACTGCGCGCAGGGCAGGTTCTCGAAGAAGCGCCACGTCGCGCCGCGGTCGGCGCTCCTTGCGACGCCGCCGTCGTTGCCGATCAGGAGCGTCGTCGGATCGGCGGGATCGATCCACATCGCGTGGAAGTCGGGATGCAGACGGTGGTCGCCGACCTCGGCGAAGGTCTTGCCGCCGTCGGTCGAGCGATGGAAGTTCGGGCCGAGCACGTACACGCGGTCGACGTCCTGCGGGTCGACGCGGATCTGCGCGTAGTAGTACGGCCGCGGATTCAGCGAGTTGACGCGGGTCCAGTTGTCGCCGCCGTCGTCGCTGCGGAACACGCCGCCCGTCTCGAAGCCCTTCTCGCCCTGCTCGCCCTGCACGTTCTCCTTCTGCCCGCCGAGGAAGCTGGCGTGCTTGTGCTCGCCGCCGGTCGCCGCGCCGTCGTTCTGTCCGACGCGCTCGGTCTCGATCACCGCGTAGAGACTCGCGGCCTTCGCGAGGCAGAGCGAGAGGCCGATGCGGCCCATCGCGCAGGTCGGCAGACCCGCCGTGAGCCGCTTCCACGTCGCGCCGCCGTCGTCGCTGCGCCAGATGCCGCTGCCCGGACCCCAGCGCACGGCGGGGTCGTTGCCGTCGAAGGCGTCGCGGCGGCGCGTCCAGGTCGCGGCATACGCGCGCTCGGGTTCCTTCGGATCGAAGAGCACGTCGACGGCGCCGGTGTCGGCGTCGACCGCGAGCACGTGCTGCCAGCTCTTGCCGCCGTCGCGCGTGCGGAACACGCCGCGTTCGGCGTTGGGACCCCAGAGCCGCCCGCACGCGGCGACGAGCACCACGCCGGCGTCGGTGGGATGCGCCGCGATGCGACCGATCTGCGCCGACTCGCGCAGGCCGGCGTGGGTCCACGTCGCGCCCGCGTCGCGCGACACGTAGACGCCGTCGCCCCACGACACCGAGTTGCGCGCGTTCGCTTCGCCGGTGCCGATCCACACCGTTCCCGCCGCGCTCGGGGAGACGGCGACGGCGCCGAGCGAGATCGTCGCCTCGCGTTCGAAGACCGGCGTGAAGGTCGTGCCGCCGTTGGTCGTCCGCCACAGTCCGCCCGATGCGGTCGCGACGTACCACACGTCGTGGTCGCTCGGGTCGACGGCGAGATCGACGATGCGCCCGCTGGTGTTGCCCGGGCCCAGCGCGCGCCACTCGGGCGGTGCGGCGAACTGCGCGGCGAACTGCGCGTGGAGCGACGCGTGCAGCGCGAGCGCGACGGCGATCGCGAGCGCGCGGCTCACCGCTTCGGCTCCAACCACACGCAGTTCCACACCGCGGTGAATGCCTCGCCCGAGCGCGGCTTGCCGACCAACCGGACGTGCAACGCGCCGGCCGGCACCTCGGCCGCGAAGTCGACGCGCATGCGATCGCCGACGACCTCGCTGAACTTCGTCACTCCGTCGACCGAGACGGTCACCGGCGAACCGGCTCGCGCGCGACGCCCGTACCGATCGGGCACGCACATCGAGCCGTGCATGGTGAACGCCTGGTTCGTCGTGATCGTGCCGACGGGGATCTGCACGTCGCTCCCGGTGAACGGATCGAGACCGGCGCGGCCGCCTTCGATCGCGGCGGCTTCGCCGTTGGGTGTCCGCAGGTCGCTTGCGAGCGACGACGCGAGCACGAGCCCAGGTTCGAGATCGAGCATGAACCACGTGCTCGCCTTCGGGGCTGCCGCGGCGAGGAGTGCGAAGTGACCGGCGAGCGTGCCCGCGGACACGTCGTCCTGGAGTTCGGCGGGCACGAAGCGCAGCGCCGACGTGAAGTCACGGTCGAGCGCGTAGCGCGGCACCGGTACCTCGAGGGCGTCGTCGCGCAGGGTTGCGTTCGCCAGTTCCTGCGGGCGATCGGGATTCGTCGCGATCCGCACGATGTCGCCCTCGACCGACTCGAGACGCCAGTCGCGTCGCTCCGCGCGGCGTGCATCGCCGAGGCGGCGCATCCACACCGTCGGGATTGGGCGGCCGGCCCACTGCACGACGCGACCGCGGAGCCCGTCGACTGGGGGCGTCGGCCGACGCACCGGCTCGGGGGCGAGCTTCTCCTCCGCGAGCTTTACGTCGACCGTCGCTTCGAGGCGCAGCGCGTTCCACAGCACTTCGCCGGCCGAGTTCTCGATCGACCAATCCACGCGCTGCGAACCGCGAGGCACGTACACGTCGAAGTCGACGGTCGAACGAGCGCCTTGGATCCGGTGCTCGAACTCGGCGCGGGCGGGCTCGATGCCGGGCGTCACGTCGATCGTCACGACCGCGCCGTTCCAGCTGCCGGCGTGTTCGTCGCGCACCGTGAACTGACCGCGGAAGCGGAAGGCTCGATCTCGCGTGTGTTCCGCGAGCGGTGCGAAACCTCTCGGTACGCGGGTCTGGATGAGACAGGCGAGGCCGCTGTTCACGCTCGGCAGGTCGAACGAGGCAAGGGTTTCGTCGTTGCGCGAAGCGCCAGGGAACATGGCGATCCACAGAGCCGGGGGCTCCGTGGGCAGGATCACGAGCGACCAGTCCTGCGCCATGGCGTGCGTCAGGGCGAGGAGCGACTGCGACGCCGCGAGCGCCAGGTCGACGCTGACGTGCGGCGGGAGCGCGCCGAGGCCGAGGCTGAGTGCGGCAGCCGGGCTCGCTTCTTCGCCGGTGAAGTCGCGAATCGTCGCGCCGACGAGCAGGTCGCCGTCGATTCGCAGCGAGACGACGTGAGGCGCTGTCGCCGGGCGGCGAATCTCGCAGTCGATCGTGCCGCCGGCGCCCGGAGTGAAACGGACGTCACCCTGCCAACCCCATCGCTGTCCATCCGCGCGGCGGCGCGAGATCGCGAAGGGATGACGGCCGGTGGCGTGGCGTTGCACGAACGCGGTCAGCAGCGGATCGGCGGCGGGGGGCTGCGGAGGTGCCGCGCGCACGCTCGCCGCGATCCCGCCATCCCCCGATGCCGCGGCTCCGCCGTGCTCAGGCACACGCTCGGGTCTTGCGCCGCCGTTGCGGCCGTCGCGCAGGACGAGCCAAGCCGCGAGCCCGACGATCGCGAGCAGCGCGAGCGCCGGCAGGAAGGACCCGCGACGCGCACGCGCCGGCAACGGCGTCGCCGGTTGTGGATCCTGCCCCAACAGCGCCTTCACCGTGCTCGCCAATCTCGCCAGATGCGCCTCGATCGGCGGCGTGATCGCGTCGAGCCAGTGCTTGCCGGCGAAGAGGTAGCGCGACGAGGCGTCCATCGGCACGTCGGCGATGCGGAGCGGCAGCACGTGCTTGCCGAGGCTGACCGCGATCTCGACTTCGCGCTTCGTGTGCTGGGAGGCGTCGAAGTGTTCGGACCACACCGCGACGAGCACGTTCGCCGACTCGATCGCCGCGGTGAGCTGCGCGGGATAGTCGGCGCCGGCGAGCACGTCGCGCGGCGCGATCCACACGCGCACGCCCTCGCGCTCGAGCACCGCGCAGGCCATGTCCGCGACGGTCTTGTCGGGCGTCGCGTAGCTCAGGAAGACGTCGTGCGCCATGCCGCGGGAGGGCGCGCAGCATAGGCGCAGGCCGTCGCGCGCGTCAGAAGTGGATGCGCACCGGATCCGCGGCGTCGATGCAGGTCAAGGTCGGGTTCGTGCGGACCCAGTAGGCGTCGACGTCGAAGCCCGGCAGCGGCGACGGCTGCACGAAGGGCAGCGTGAGCTGGAAGGTGTTGCGCATCAGCGGCAACGGGAAGCCGAAGGTCGCGAGCACGGTCGTGGTGCCGCCGAGGTTCAAGAGCAGGATGCCGACGTCGCTCGGCCCGCAGCCGCAGGGCGTGCAGCCGTGGAGATCGAACGTGAAGCCGATCGCGCTGCGTGAGACCGCGGTCGTGATCGCGCCGGTGGTCGGGAAGAACCACGGCATCGACGAGGCGACCGGCGTGCCGGGTCCGTAGTTGGGGTACGACGGCGGAGCGAGGATCTCCGGATCGAGCGCGCTGATCGCGTCGACGTCGTCGGCGCCGCCGCCGCGCAGACCGAGGCGGTTGGAGAGCGGGACGTCGCCGGTGGGGGTGCGCACGCGGAACACGAAGGGCCCGAGCGGCGGCGAAGTGCCGTAGATCATCACCGGGTCGGGCAGCGCGCTGCGCGTCGAGAACAACATCCAGCGCGACGGCTGCGGGTTGAACATCGGCGCGATCGCGAGGGCGTCGAGGTCGTCGCCCGCCGAGAGACCGATCTGGTCGTAGGTCACGAAGGGGCGGATCGGCGTCCAGAAGCCGCCGGTCCACGTCGTCCACAGCACGGTCGCGCCGCTCGGAACCGTGCCGGCCCACCACGACGTCGGACACGCGGCGAGCGTCGCATTCGAGACGGAGAAATAGAACGCCTGCTGCTCGCTCGTCAGGAACGGCAGCAGCCAGGCCGGGCCCTGGTAGAGCGGGATGTAGAGGTCGTGCGCGTCCATGTCGCCGAGGGCGCTGCACCAGATGCGGATCTCGGGGCTGTCCTGCGCGAGGTCGACGTGGTCGCTGTAGACCGTCGCCGCCTGCGTCCAGAAGGAGAAGAGGTCGCCCGCCGCACCCTCGAAGGCGAGCGCTTCGCTGCGCACCGGACCGAAGGCGCCGAGGGTGCCGCGCGTCACGGAGAACGAGATCAACGCGATGCGCGGCGGCGGCGGCGGGATCAGCACGCCGGTCGAGGTCGCTTCGATGATGTCGAGGCCGATCGAGATCGCGTCGACGTCGATCTGCGCCGCGACGCTCGCGCCGACGATGCTCGCGATGCGGAAGTCGGGGATCGGTCCGCCGCCGGCCGGTGGCGCGACGGGCAGGGTCGCGCGGATGCCGCTCTCCTTGATCCAGGTCTGCGCCCGGCTCAGGCCGCAGGTCGCGCCGTCGACGCCCAACGCGTGCGGTACGCCGACCAGCGGTCCCGACGACTTGGAGTCGAGTTCCTGGGCCTGCGCGAAGAGGGCGCCGCCGAGCAGGAATGCCGCGACGGGGATGCGAAGGGTGACGGTCATCGTTCGATCTGTGGAGGCTCTGGGCGCAAGACGGCAGGTTCAGCGCCCATCGTTCCCCGGATTCGCGGGAGGGCCGCCCGCGACGGCGTGTTCGAGCAGCTCGACGATCTCGAGTCGACCGGGGGCGCGCGCCGCGGCCTGGCGCAGGAAGACGAGGCGCAGGGCCGCGACGGCGGCAGGCGTCAGCGTCTTGTCGGTCGGCAGCAACACCGCGAGGTTGGCGAGATGCACCGGGTTGTCGACCTGGTCGCCGAGTTCGGCGAGGAAGGACGTCAGCGCGCGCGCCTGGTCCTCGTCCACCAGTGCCTGCGCGTACGCGGCCGACGGCTCGATCCGCGCTCTTGGTGCCCCCTGTTCGCCCGAGGCTTGGAACGAGCGGATCGCGTCTTGCGCGTGCGAGCGCGCGGTGGCGGGGTCCGCGATCCGCAGCGACGCGTGCGCGCGCTGCACCGCGATCTGCCCGAGCAGATACGGCTTCACCCAGCGCGGCAACTCGACGCCGTCGATCGCCTCCGCGGAGTGCGTCGCGTCGTCGAAGCGGTTCATCGCGCAGAGCACGCGCGCGAGCGAGTGACGCGCCTCCCAGCGATCGGGACGGATGCGGATCGCCGCGCTCAGGTGTTCGAGGGCCTCGTCGAAACGACCCGCGCCGTAGAGCGCGAGGCCGAGGTTCTGGAGCGGACCGAAGCGGCCGGGCTGCAGGCGCACGGACTCGCCCAGCGGGACGACGGCATCGGCGTAGCGGCCGAGCCCGAGCAGCGCGGAGCCGATCGCGTGCTGCGTGCGCGCGGACGCACCGCGCTCCTGGGCGTGCGCGAGCGACTCGTCGAGCACCTGCTGGAAGAGACGGCGCCGCCGGTTCGGCTGGTCGAGGAGCGTGCTCGCGACCGCGGTGAGCGCGATTGCGCGCAACTCGCCCGCGGCGGGGACGCTCGCACGCGCCTGCGCGAGCTCGCGGGCGACCGCCTCGAACGACGCGACGTCGCGAAGGCGCAACGCGTGATGGCCGGCGAGGAAGCGGTCGACGTCGGTGCTGCGCGCGGGGAGTTGCGCGAGGTCGACCGCGAGGACGCCGCGCACGTCGGGCTTCGCACTGCGATAGCGCTCGACAAGTGCTTCCGTGTACGGGCTCGGAGCGATGCTCGCGATCGCCGCGACGTCGTCCGCGGCGGCGCGGTGCTCGCCGCAGTCGAGGCGCAACGACGCGCGGAGCATGCGGGCGTCGAGGTCCTCGCCGAGTTCGAGGATCGAATCGAGCAGGCGCAGCGACGCGGCGACGGACTCCGGTCCGTCGATCGGCCGCGACGCCGGCTCACCCTCGATGGTGAGCAGTGCCGGGATCGTGGTGATCCGCTCGCGCAGCAGCTTCTTCCGCGCGATCCCGCGCGCCTCGGCATCGCGTGCCGCGACGGCGAACGACGCGACGCCGAACGCGACCAGCAGCAGGGCCGCGAGTGCCGCGAGCGCCGGCGCCGGTCGCTGGCGCACGCGACGCCAGCGTCTCGCGAGCGGTGAGAGCGGCCGCGCGGCGACCGGCCGTCCGTCGTGGAACGCGCGGAGGTCGGCGGCAAAATCGGCGCCGGTCGCGTAGCGGCGTTGTGGCCGCGGATCCATCGCACGGTCGACGATCGCTTCGAGGTCGCGCGGCACGGACGGACTCACGGCGCGCAGCGCCATCGGCAGGCTCGACTGGAGTTGCGCGAGCACGGCGTGCGTGTCGCCTTCGAACGGCGGGCGGCCAGCGAGCAGGTGCCAGAGCGTGGCGCCGAGCGAATAGACGTCCTGCCGCGCATCCGGCGCGACGCGCCCGCGCGCGCGCTCGGGCGGCAGGTAGTGCGGCGTGCCGATCGTCGCGTGCGTCGCGGTGAGCCCGGAGTCCTCCGCGCGCACCGCGATGCCGAAGTCGACCAGCGCCGCGCGACCGTCCTTGCGGATCAGCACGTTCGACGGCTTCACGTCGCGGTGGCAGATCCCGCGCGCGTGCGCGGCGGCGAGCGCGTCGGCGACCTCGGCGCAGCGGCGCACCTGCGTCGCGACGTCGTCTTCGCCGATCAGCCGCGACAGCGGCACGCCGTCGACGAGTTCCATCGCGATCCACGCGATGCCGCCCGCGGTGCGACCGCGGTCGTGGACGGCGACGACGTGCGGGTGCGAGAGCGTCGCGAGCAGTTCGGCTTCGCGCAGGAAGCGCGCCTGGGCGTCGTCCGACGCGAACACGCCCGGGTGCAGCAGCTTGATCGCCACGTCGCGGCGCAGCACGCGATCGCGCGCGCGATGCACGGCGCCCATCGCGCCGGCGCCGATGCGCTCGCCGAGTTCGTAGCGATCGCCGAGCACGGTCCCGGCGAGCGGGTCGGCGGCGAGCGGCGCCATTCCGTCGAGCGAACGCGCGATCGCCAGCGCTTCACGGACGGCGGGCACCAGATCGGTGCGCGTCCCGCAGAGCACGGCGAGGTCGAGGTCGGCGTCGCAGTCGCCGTGCTCGAGCGCTCGTTCGACGATCGCGGCGATCCGATCGTCGTCCGAGGAGGTGCTGCGCGGATCGTCCATGGGAGCCGATGCCGCTACTCCGGACCTGCGGTGAAGTCGTGCTCGGTGGCGCCCGGCGGACGGAGTCCCGCGGCGCGCAGCTTCACGGCGAGGCGCGCGTGCGCGCGGCCGAAGGCCTTGCGCGCGGAGTTGCCCGATGCGAACTCGAGCCGCGCGGCGATCGCGTCGAACTCGAGCTCCTGCACGAGGCGCAAGTCGATGAGCTGGCGGTCGATCGGCGTCATCGTCTCGAGCGCGGCGCGGAACACCTCGAGCTGCTCGCTCAGCGATGCGCGCAAGAAGGGTGTCTGTTCGTCGTGCGGTCCGATGTCGCCCAACTCGAGATCGTCGCCGAGTTCGTCGCGGCGATGGTCCACGCGACGCGCCGCCTCGTGATGGCGCACGGCGTCGATCAGGCGGTGCGACACCGCGGTCGCGAGGTACTTCGCGAGCGCCGGCTCGTCGCCCGTGAACGTCGACAGTCCTCGCAGCACCGAGACCATGACGTCCTGCACGAAGTCGTTCGTGCTGAACAGCGGCAGGATCCAGCGGTGGTGGCGACGGAAGCTGCGCTGCAGCTCCTCGTGCACGAGGCGGGTGACCTGCGGATGGACCCGCTCGATGAGCGAGTTCAGTGCGGTGGCATCTCCGCCGATGGCGCGGGCGATCGTCGAGTCGTCGCTCATGACGTCGCGCACAGGCGCGCCGGGCGGCGCGCGCGAGCGGGGCGGGATCATCGGCGGGGCCGAGCGGGGCGGCAACCCGCGGGGAATCCGGGGACTGGATGTCCCTCGGCGCAACGGAACTGCGCCGTGTCCAGGGTCGCGATGAACCGCGGCATTCACCAAACCCCGATCCCAACGAGCAACGCCATGAACTTCGTCAGGAACCTCCGCAGTCTCGCCGTCCTCTCCTGCCTCACCCTCGCCCCGATCACCGCGCAGTCGGTCGACGGCGCCGTCGACATCGATGCCGGCGGCACGACCGCGACCTGGACCATCGATGCGATCGGCAATCCCGGCGACCTCGCCGTCGTCCTGGTCGGACTGGGCCTCGATCCGGGCGGCGGGCTCGTCACGGCCTACGGCATGCTGCCCCTCGATCCGCGTGCGATGTGGCCGCTCGCCGTGCTCCCGCTCGACGCGACCGGCCGGGCGCGCACGTCGATCACGCTCGCGCACCGTGAACTGGTCGCCTACGTGCAGGTCGTGTTCCTGAACCCGGCGACGTCGTCGCTGCGGCTCTCGACCGACTGGCTCGCGATGGGCCACGACTTCGCGCCGACCGACCGGTATCGCGCCTCCGCCACCCGCTACGACTCCGACTCGAACACCACCCGGACGGTGATCCGCGCGAGCCGCGGCGACCGCCTCGTGCTGCGCCTCACGCGCAACGGCGTGCCCACCGACTACTACGACCAGCCCCTGGCGCACGGCGACGAGACGATCGAGGTGCCGGTCACGCCGCGCCCGCGCCGCGGCGACGTCATCGAGGTGATCGTCAACGGCGAGGTCGTGCAGACCCTGCCGCAGTGAGGGTGCGGCCTCCTATCATGCTCGGCCTCGCCGCCGCCCGCGGCGCAGGCCGCACATGCCCTTCGCCCCGATCCCCGACGTTCTCGAACAGCTCAAGCAAGGTCGCCCGATCGTCCTCGTCGACGATCCCGACCGGGAGAACGAGGGCGACCTCTGCTTCGCCGCCGAGTTCGCGACCCCGCAGCTCGTGAACCTGATGGCGAAGGAGGCGCGCGGGTTGGTGTGCCTCGCGCTCGAGCCCGCGATCTGCGATCAGCTCGCGCTCGGGGCGCAGGCGCCCGACAACGGCTCGCGCTACGGCACCGCGTTCACCGTGAGCATCGAGGCGCGTGAAGGGGTGACGACGGGGATCTCCGTCGCCGACCGCGCGAAGACGATCCTCACCGCGGTGCATCCGAACGCGAAGCCGGCCGACGTCGTGCGGCCGGGCCACGTGTTCCCGCTGCGGGCGCGCGAGGGCGGCGTGCTGGTCCGCACCGGGCAGACCGAGGGCATCGTCGATCTCTGCCGTCTCGCCGGGCTCCGTCCGGCCGGCGTGATCTGCGAGATCATGAACGACGACGGCACGATGGCCCGCGTGCCGCAGCTCGAGGTCTTCGCGGAGAAGCACTTGCTCCTCCTGTGCTCGATCGCGGACCTCGTCGAGTACCGCCGCCGCCGCGAGCGCATCATCGAGCGCGTCGCGCACGCGAAGATGCCGACCCGCTTCGGCTACTTCGACAGCTTCACCTACGCGAGCACCGTCGACGGCCGCACGCACGTCGCCTTGACCGTCGGCGTGGAGCGACCGAAGGAGATCGGCGGCCGCTTCCCGCCGATCGAGGAGCCGATCCTCGTGCGCGTCCACTCGGCCTGCCTCACCGGCGACGTCTTCGGCTCCTTGCGCTGCGACTGCGGCGAGCAACTCGACCGCGCGCTGAAGGCGATCCAGGCCGCCGGCAAGGGCATCGTGCTCTACATCAGCCAGGAGGGTCGCGGCATCGGCCTCGGCCCGAAGATGCGCGCCTATGCGCTGCAGGACCAGGGCATGGACACGGTCGAGGCCAACGTGCACCTCGGCTTCAAACCCGACCAGCGCGAGTTCGGCACCGGCGCCCAGATCCTCCACGACCTCGGCGCGCGCAAGCTGCGCTTGCTGACCAACAACCCCAAGAAGCTCGGGGCATTGCAGGGCTACGGATTGGAGGTCGTCGAGCAGGTCCCGCTGGTCGTCGACCCGAACCCGAACAACGCGCGGTACCTCGAGACCAAGCGCGACAAGCTGGGGCATCTGCTCGGGCCGAGGGGGTGACCGGCCCTTCGTCCACCGAGTCCTCGTGCGGTGCGAGGATTCGGCGCCGCCGCGGCGACCAGGGATGCCTCAGCCACTCTTTTGGTCCGGGCTCGCCGTCCACCCCCTGGGATCACCCCGTCCACCCCCCGAAGATGCCGCGGAAGAAAGCCCTTCCCGCGCCCCTCCAAGCGCGGCCATGTTCGCGCTCCGCCGCATGTCCGAGACCTCCGACGACGAAGTGATCGACGCCGTCCTCGCCGGCGAGGGCTCGGCCTTCGGGACGCTGATGGATCGCTACCAGGACCGGGTGTTCCGACTGGTCTCGCGCTACACGCGCGACCACGGAGAGGCGGAGGATCTGGCGCAGGAAGTGTTCGTGAAGGTGTTCCGCAAGCTGCACACCTTCCAGCGCGACTCGGCGCTGTTCACCTGGATCTACCGCGTGGCCGTGAACACGGTGAACGACCACTTCGGGCGGGTCGGGCGGCGGCGGCTGCGCCTGGTCGACGACCCCGAGGAGCTCGACCAGAACCCGTCGGCGCGGAGCGACGGGGAGGCACCGAGCCAGGCGCTGCTCGACGACGAACTGCGCCGCGTGACCCGCGAGCTGCTCGACGAGCTGCCGGAGAAGTACCGCACGATCCTGTTGCTGCGCGAGTTCGAGGACCTCTCCTACACGCAGATCGCCGAGACCCTCGGCCTGCAGATGGGGACCGTGGAGTCACGCCTGTTCCGCGCGCGCCAGCGTTTCAAGGACCTGCTCGAGGAGCGGCATCCCGAACTCGTGCCCGGCAGCCGGGCGGACGGTCGCAGCGGCGCACGCCGCGAACCCGGCCCGAGCGCCGGAGGTGGACGATGAACATCGACGACGACGACAAGCAGCCGATCGACCCGCGCGCGCTGGAGGTCCAGCGCTACGTCGACGGCGAGCTCGAGGCCCGGGCACGCAGCGACTTCGAGGCGCGCCTGCGCACCGACGCCGCGCTGCGCACCGAGGTCGAGGCCCTGCGCGGACTGCGCAAGGTCTTCCAGCCGGCGGCGCGCGGCGACAGTCCGCGGCGGGCCTCGGCCGGGTTCCGCGAGCGCGTGCTCGCCAAGGCCCTGGTCGCACCCGCCGAGAGCGACGATTCCCACGGCGACGGCGCTGCGGCGAGCGCCGAGCTCGCGACGATCCACGCGATCGTCAAGCGCTGGTCGAAGCGCGCGGTGATCGCGGCGGCGGTGATCGCCGTCCTCTCGCTGCTCGTGCTGGGCGGCGCCCTGCGCCGCGCCGACGACGGCCGGCTCGAGGCGGGCGAGGCCGACGTGCAGAAGGCGATGGCCGAACTCGACGCTTCGATGCGCGGCGATGCCGTGACGGCGCCGCAGCCGGAGGGCCGGTGATCCTCGCGCGGAAGGCCCGGGCCCAGGTGCTCGGCGGGCTCCTCGCGACCTTCGTCGCCGGCGCCTTGTTCGGCCTGGCGCTGCCGCGTGCGACCGAGGCGCTCGCCGGCGCCGAACCCGAGACCGCCGACGCGTTCTACGTGCGCGAGCTCACCGACCGCTACGGCCTCGATCGACGCCAGGTCGAACTCGTGCGGATGATCCTCGCGTCGCGGACCGCGGACTACCTGAAGGTCCTCCTCGCCGACCAGGGTCGATTGCCGCAGGACCTGCGCCAACAGGTGAGCGACGCCGATCGCCGCGCGCAGGAGCGGATCAAGTTCGTGTTGACCGAGGAGCAGCGCAGGACATTCTTGCGCGACTCCTTGCCCCGGGAGTTCGCGCCGGCGGACGTCGGACCGGACGACCGGGCGACGCGACGCTGATCCCCGCGAGATTCCCTCTGCCGGACCGACCCTGCCGGACCACTTCTGCGAGACCTGATCGGACGAGAGACGAATGGCCAGAGCCGTAGGACTTGATGCCGGCGTGCACGAGGTGAAGGTCGTCGAACTCGACGGCTCGTACCGCAAGCCCCGTCTCACGAAGGTCAGCATCGATCGAGTGCCGGGCGGGACGTCCGCCGAACTCGCGATCGAGGGCGAGGCGGAAGCCGCGCTCCACGCGCTGAAGGACCAGCACATCAAGCTCGACACGGTGAACCTCGGTTTCCCGTGCCGCGACGCCGTGCTGCGCACGCTGAAGATCCCATTCGTCGGCGACGACGCGATCCGCAAGGTCATCAAGTTCGAAGTCGAGAACACGATCCACAGCCACTCGGTCGACGACATGGTCGTCGACTTCATGACTTACGCGCGGGGCGCGGGCGAGTCGTCGGTGCTCGTCGCCGCCGTTCCGAAGAAGACGCTCGGCGTCCTGCTCGGAGCGCTGGAGAAGCAGGGCCTCGAGCCGGAGCGCGTCGAACTCGACACGATGGCGCTGTACCGCGTCGCGGAGTGGGCCGGCTGCTTCGGCGAGGCGGCGGCGGCGAAGGACGCGGCGGACGCGAGCGCGTCGACGACCGCCGGCGTCGCGCTGCCCGACGCATCGTCCGGGCGCCGGGCGCGGATCGTGATCGACATCGGCGCGGGATCGACGCGCACGCTCGCCGTGGTCGGCGGGACCCTCGTGGACATGCGCGCGATGCGCATCGGCACCGATGCGATCGTCGAGGACCTCGCCGTGGAGCTCGGTCTCGCGATCGAGGTGGTCCGCGACGCCGTGCGCGAGGCGCTGGTCACCGGCGAGGACGTCGCGATTCCCGAGGGACCCGCGGCGGCGGTCGCCGAGGGCGAAGAAGCCACCGAGTTGCCGGCGAAGGCGTCGATCGTGACGCACGATCTCGTCGAACGCGCGCGCGAGAAGTTCCTGGAGCGGCTCGGCCGCGAGATCCTCCGCTTCCTCACGGCGCTGCCTCGGATCGGCGAGATCGAACGCGTGTTCGTCACCGGCGGCGCCTCGCAGTTGAAGGGGGTCGTCGAGGTGTTGCGCGACTCGTTCAGCTGCGAGGTCGAACCGCTCGACGTCCTCGGCCGACTGAGCCACGGGCTCACCGAAGAGGAGGCCGGCAAGATCGGCCCGCGCATCGCGGTCGCGGTCGGACTGGCGCTCGGGATGATGGGGGCGAGCGGCGGCTTCGACTTCCGTCGCGAGCAGTTCGCCTACAAACGGCGCTTCGACCGCATCAAGTTCCCGCTCGCGATCGTCGCGATGCTCGCGGTGTTCCTGCCGTTCATCTCGGCGTTGAAGGTGCGCGCCGACGTCGTCGAACTCGAGAAGAAGTACGGGATGCTCTTCAGCGCCGAGGACACCGAGGCCGTCCGCGGCGAGAGCCGCGTGAAGGCCCGCTTCTGGGGCTACGTCGGTCGCCTGATGTCGCACAACTCCGGCGACAACCTGATGCGATTCCTAGGACCGCAGGAGTTCGAGAAGCTGACGCGCGACGTCATCGCGCGGCCGACCTTCGAACGGCTGCCGCTGATCCGCGAGCGCCTCGGCAAGCAGCTGACCCAGCAGCAGGAGAGCACGGGGATCTTCGAGAGCCTGCAACTCCCCTCCGGCGTGCAGGTCTTGTCCGCGTTCGCGGCGGTCGTGAAGAACGTCGAACGCGACCTCGGCGAGTTCCTCGTGTCCGAGATCGACCTCTCGATCCCCGCGTCGAAGGAGAACAAGTACCTGCAGGTGCGCGTCGCGTTCCGCGGCGAGGACTACCGGCAGCGCTTCACGAAGCTCCAGGAAGCGCTCCAGGCGGCATTCGACGACCCGAACTCGCCGTTCCGCGGCTTCGGTCGCGAGCGGCAGGGCAGCGCCGGCGAAGAGGTCTTCGCCGACCCGGCGATGCCCGGCGCCTATTTCTGGATCCGGCTCGAGATCCGCGACGACTTCCAGGCCGACTCGCAAGGGTGATGACGATGTTCAAGCCGATGGATCTCTACAAGGGCATCGTCCTCGCCTGCGTGGTGTTGCTGCCCGTCTCCCTCGGGTTCCTGTGGTGGATCGACGGGCAGCGCACGAAGGCGCTGCAGGCGATCGAGAGCGCCGAGAGGTCGAAGGGCGAACTCGAGAGGATCGGCGAGACGATCCGCAAGCTCGAGACCGTGGCGAGCAACTCGACGCGCGGCGGCGACGCCGAGAGCTACAAGCTCTACTTCGAGCGGATGATCACGCTGTCGAGCCCGGGCATCAGCACGAACGACTTCCAGTTCACCAACGAGAACGCGTCCTCCGTTCCGAACAACACCAAGGCCGAAGACCTCACGGTCGGCGTGTCGTTCAAGCGCGTCGGCAAGGAGTTCGACCTGCCGCGAGACTTCATCCACGCGGTCGCGCTGAACTGCGAATCCGGCGGCTCGCAGATCTGGAAGCTCCGCAGCCTGAAGATGCGCAACGCGGACGTGATCGAGGCGACCAAGGGCCGCAAGGCGCCGCCGAAGACGGTCGACGACGGCAAGTGGAAGCTCGAGAAGCTCGAGTTCGCCCGTCGCCGGCCCAAGCAGCGCGGCGCGTGATGATGGGCTCGCGCCGGTTCGCGGTCCTTTGCGTCGCGTTCGCGCTCACCGGCTGCGCCCAGGTCGTGCAGTACACCGACGAACTGCGCGACGAACGCACCGGCCGCACGGTGATCGTGCGCAGTCCCGCGACGGTGGGCGGCATCGCCGGCTTCGCCGTCGGGGCTCCGGTATCCGTGGTCGCCCTGCCGGCGACCTGGGGCGTCTATCGCTACCAGAAGGCCAGGACCCCGCTGCAGGCCGATCCGACCTCGACGCTGTTGTTCCCGTCGTTCCTGTTCTGGCGCGTGGGGACCTTGCTGCTCGGCGCGCCCTTCGACCTCCTCGAGTGGGGGTTCTGGCGCGCGTGGCGGGACGCACCGACACCGAACGCCGCGGAGCGCGAAGCGATCGAGCTCCGTCACGACGAAGAGGTCCTCTCGAACTACCCCGTCGAACCGATCTACCCGTCGCTGCAGCAGGATCCGCGGCGCGACGCCGGCAGGACACGGTGAGCGCACGGCGCATGCGCCGCTACACTCCCGCGCGCGATGCCCGACCCGTTGCTCGCGCGGATCGTCCGTGAAGCCCTCGAGAACGCCGGCCGGGTGGATCTCGGCGTGCTCGTCGCCCACGCGTTGCCGGTCGCCGCTCTCCGCGCGCTCGCGCAGCGCCACGGCCTGAGTCCGAAGGGGTTCCGGATCGAGCGCACGCCCGCGGTGAAGCTCGCGCCGCTGCTGCTGGATCCCAAGCGGCCCGAGGTCCTCGAAGAGACCTGCCGCACGCTCCTCGCGCACCTGGGCGCGTCCGACGCCGCCGAGCGTGAGGCGGCGCACGGCGAGACCCGCCAGGACGGCGACGCCGCCCAGCTCCTCGCGCTGCGGTCCGGCGAACTGGCCGCTGCGCGCGAGGAACTCGAACGACTGCGGGCGTCGGCGTCGGAGTGGCGTGACCGCGAGGCGGCGCTGCAGAAGCGCGTGCAGGAGGCCGCCGCGGTCGCCGCGCGCGCGCGCGCGGAGCTCGAGCAGTCGCGCCAGAAGACCGCGCGCCGCGGGGAGAAGCCGGTTTCGAAGCCGGGTGACGTCGAGCGTCGCCTGCGCGAGGTCGAGAAAGAGCGCGACGAGCTGCTCGGCAACGAGGGCGAACTGCGCCGGCTGCTGGCCTTGCGGCAGGCGAGCATCCGCGAACTCCACGAGCGGGTGCAGGAGCTCACGGCCCTCGTGCCCGCGGCGAAGCTGCGCAAGGCGGAGACCGCGACCGAGCCGGTGCTCGCCGAGGAGTTCCGGCTGCCCTACTTCCAGCCGTCGTTCTACAAGTCCTTCACGGACAAGGACCGCCGCGCGATCGAGCAGGCCGTGCAGGCGGCGCTGTTGTTCTGCACCGAAGGACCGTCGTATCCCGGGCTCGAGGTCAAGCAGATCGAGGGTCAGGACCTGTGGAGCTTGCGTGCCTCGATCAAGCTGCGCGTCTACTTCCGCTTCCGAGCGGACGGCGGTGTGGACTTCCTCGAAGTCGCGGACCGCGAGGATCAGCACACCGCGCTGCGGAGGCTGAAGGAGAAGTGAGTCCGGGTCGTGCTGCGCTTCGTCTCGCGATCCTGCTCGCTGCGTTGCCCGCGTGCACGTGGTTCGAGCGTCGCGCGCGCGACGCCGCCGATTGCGTCCGCGTCGCGGCCGGCGTCGGGCTCGGCGCGGGAGTCGAGGTGCACGCGACGGACTGGATCTCGCCGGGCATCGGCGTCCTGACCTACACGCACAACGTCGGCTGGCTCGATCGCGGCGTGAACGGCGCGTGGTTGGAGAGCGACGTCATCACGACGCCGCGCCTCGCCTACGAAGCGATCGGCGCGGAACTCGAAACGCAGTCGACGCGGCGCAGCGAGCGGTCGTCGAACCTCCTCAAGCTCGCGGTCAGCGGCCTGAACCTGCCCAACGAGCGGTGGGTCCGGCGTGGCGGCGTCACGAGCGTCGAGTACTACGCGCTGGTCAACGCCGCGGACCTCGGCCAGCGCGGTCGCGCCACCTGGCTCACCGACCTGCTGGTCGAACCCGGGCAGACGGTGTTCGTCACGCGACGATCGACCTGGCAGCGCGGCTGTTTCGAGATCGGCGCGACCGCGCTCGTGTTGCACGCCCGCGCGGGGTTCAACCCGTTCGAGTTCGTCGACTTCCTCGCCGGCCTCGTCGGTCTCGATCCCGCCGGCGACGACACGGTGACGCCCTTCTATCGCCTCGAAGCCCTGCGGGAGCCGTCGCGCGAGCGGGTCGACGCGCTCTTCGACGAGCCGGATCGGGAGCCACGGCGTTGACCTGGTCCGAACGCATCGAGGAGTGCAATCGGCACGAACCCGCCCGCTTCGTGCCGCTGGTCGCCGGCGGCGTGCGGGTCGGTGCGGTGCGACGCGACCGACTCGACGCACTGGCGCGCGCCGGCGACGCGGCATGGATCGCCGAGGACGGCTGCGTCGTGCGCGGCGACGACTTCGCCACGCGCTGCGACGCCTTCACCGCAATCGTGCGGGCGCTTCACGCCTCCCGTTCGATCCGCCGGCCGACCGGCGAGCTCTATCCGGTGGCGACGAGGGTCGGCGCGCCGCCGCTCGCGCTGGTCGATCGCGCCGCGGTGTCGTTCCTGGGCGTCGCGTCGTGCGGCGTGCACGTCAACGGTTGGGTCGGCGGGGCGGACGGACCGTCGATGTGGATCGCGACGCGCGCGCGCGGCAAGCCGCTCTACCCGGGTCTGCTCGACAACATGGTCGCCGGCGGCCACCCGCACGGCATCGGGCTGATGGCGAACGTCGTCAAGGAGTGCGGCGAGGAGGCCGGCATCCCGCGCGAGCTCGCGGGCACGGCGCGGAGCGTCGGCTTCGTGAGCTACGTGCGCGAGGACGAGTTCGGCCTGCGTCCCGACACGCTGTTCTGCTTCGACCTCGAACTGCCGCGCGAGTTCGTCCCGCGCTGCGTCGACGGCGAAGTCGAGTCGTTCGAACTCCTGCCGATCGACGCGGTGGTCGCGCTCGCGCGCGACACGACGCGGTTCAAGTTCAACTGCAGCCTCGTGATCCTCGACTTCCTCCTGCGGCACGGTCGACTGGACGTCGACGGCGCGGAGTACCTCGCGCTCGCGACGGCGCTGCGTCGCGAGCCGCCGGCGTGAGGCGGCGCCGATGGGACGCCACTTCCGGCCGAAGCTGATCCTCCCCGGCGCGCCGCTGCGCTTCCCCGATCCGCGGCAGGCGGATGCGGAGGGACTCGTCGCGATCGGCGGCGACCTGATGCCCGAGCGTCTGCTCGCGGCGTACCGGGCCGGGGTCTTCCCGTGGTACGAGGACGGCCTCCCGCCGCTGTGGTGGTCCCCCGATCCGCGCGCGGTGTTCACCCCGGACACGCTGCACGTCGCGCGCAGCCTCGCGCGCACGATCCGTCGCGGCGGCTTCCGGCTCGCGTTCGACACGGCGTTCGCCGATGTCATGCGCGCGTGCGCCGCGCAGCGCGACGACGGCACGTGGATCCTGCCCGAGATGATCGACGCGTACTCGGAGCTGCATCGCCTCGGGCACGCGCACAGCGTCGAGGTCTGGATCGACGATGAACTCGTCGCCGGACTCTACGGCGTGCAGGTCGGCGGACTGTTCGCGGCGGAGAGCAAGTTCCACCGCGTGACCGACCTGTCGAAGGTCGCGCTGGTCGCCGCGGTGCGCAGCCTCTTCGCGCGCGGCATCACCTTGTTCGACGTGCAGCTCCCGACCGAACACCTCGCGTCGTTGGGCGTCGTCACGATCGCGCGCGACGAGTACCTCGCGCGCCTCGCCGTCGCCGTCGAACGGACCGCCGACCTGCGCGATCTCGTTCTGACCTGCGGTCGGGCCACCTGTTGAGCTACCTGGCTTTCGGCGGGTGGTAGTCCTGCAGCGCCTTCACTCCGAGCGGTTGCTTGTGGATCCACTCGAGCGCCTGGATCGTCGCGGCCGCCGCGGCGAGCGTCGTGATGCACGGCACCTTGAACTGGACCGCGGACGAGCGGATCTGGCGGTCGTCGGTGCGCTCGAGGCGTCCCGACGGCGTGTTGATGATCAGCTTCACTTCGCGGTTCTTGATCAGGTCGAGGACGTGCGGTCGGCCTTCGTGGACCTTGAACACCCGCTCGACGGGGATGCCGTTGTTGGCGAGCGCGCGCGCCGTGCCGCTGGTCGCGAGCAGGCGGTAGCCGAGGTGCGCGAGTCGTGAGGCGTGCTGGATCACGTAGCGCTTGTCCTCGTCGCGCACCGAGATGAACACGGTGCCGTCGCGGGGGAGATCGATGCCGGCCCCGAGCAACCCCTTCGCGAAGGCGGCGCCGAAGTTGCGGTCGATCCCCATCACCTCGCCCGTCGACTTCATCTCGGGACCGAGGACCGTGTCGACGCCGCGGAACTTGTTGAAGGGGAAGACCGGCACCTTGACGTTGAAATGCTCCGGCATGATCTCGCGCGTGAAGCCGAGATCGTGGAGCTTCTCGCCGAGCATCGCGCGCGCCGCGAGCTTCGCGAGCGGGAAGCCGATCGCCTTGCTGACGAACGGCACGGTGCGCGAGGCCCGGGGATTCGCTTCGAGGATGCACACCCGCGCGCCCTGCACGGCGTACTGCACGTTCATCAGCCCGACCACGCCGAGGCGCTGCGCGAGGCGTCGCGTCGCGTCGGCGACCTCGTTCACGAGTCCGTCCGACAACGTGTAGGGCGGGATCGAGCAGCTCGAGTCGCCGGAGTGGATCCCGGCCTCCTCGATGTGCTCCATGATCCCGCCGATCATGAACGTCGAGCCGTCGGCGATGGCGTCGACGTCGATCTCGATCGCGCCCTCGATGAACTTGTCGACCAGGATCGGCCGGTCCTCCGCGACCTGGGGCGCGTGCTTCTGCATCCACCGCTCCAGGCTCTTCGGTTCGTAGACGATCTCCATCGCCCGGCCGCCGAGGACGAAGCTCGGACGGACCAGCACGGGATAGCCGACACGGTCCGCGATCGCGGATGCCTCGGCGAAGTTCGACGCCATCCCGTTGGGCGGCTGGTTGATGCCGAGTTCGGTGCAGACCTTGGCGAACACCTCACGGTCTTCCGCCGCCTCGATCGACGTGACCGAAGTGCCGAGCATCGGCGCGCCGTGGTCCTCGAGCCCGCGCGCGAGGTTCAACGGCGTCTGACCGCCGAACTGCGGGATCAACCCGCGCGGCTGCACGCGGTCGACGACGTTCATCACGTCCTCGTGCGTCAGCGGCTCGAAGAACAGCGCGTCGGACGTGTCGAAGTCGGTCGACACCGTCTCGGGGTTGCTGTTGACCATCACCGTCGCGTATCCGAGCTCGCTCAACGCGAACGCCGCGTGCACGCAGCAGTAGTCGAACTCGATGCCCTGGCCGATGCGGTTCGGTCCGCCGCCGAGAACCATCACGTGTTCGCGGCGCTTGCCGGTCGCAGGATCGAGCACGGGCGCGAACTCGTCCTCGCCCGCTTCGTACGTCGAGTAGTAGTACGGCGTGTACGACTCGAACTCCGCGGCGCAGGTGTCGACGAGCTTGTAGTTCGGAAGCACGCCGAGCGCCTTGCGATGGGCGCGGACGTCCCACTCGCTCTTGCCGACCGCTTTGCCGATCTGCCGGTCGCTGTAGCCGAGCGCCTTGGTCTCGCGCAGGAACTCCTGGTCGAAGCCGGCGAGTCCACGCTTGGCACGTTCGACGATCACCGCTTCGTGTTCGACGAGATGCGCGAGCTGGTCGAGGAACCAGGGGTCGATGGCGGTGAAGTCGAAGACTTCCTCGACCGACATCCCGATGTGCAGGGCGGTCCGGATCCAGTCGATGCGATCGGGGCGCGGTGTGGCGAGGTGCGCGCGCACCTCCTCGGCGTCGACGCTCGTCGCGGGGACGTGCGGGACGCCCGGTCGCTCGCCGAAACCGGAGCGGCCGGTCTCGAGCCCGCGCAGCGCCTTCTGCATCGCCTCCTTGAAGGTGCGGCCGATCGCCATCACCTCGCCGACCGACTTCATCTGCGTCGTCAACGTGGAGTCCGCGGTCGGGAACTTCTCGAAGGCCCAGCGCGGGAACTTCACCACGCAGTAGTCGATCGTCGGCTCGAAGGACGCTGGCGTGACCTTGGTGATGTCGTTGAGGATCTCGTCGAGCGAGTAGCCCACGGCGAGCTTGGCCGCCATCTTCGCGATCGGGAAGCCGGTCGCCTTGCTGGCGAGCGCCGACGACCGCGACACGCGCGGGTTCATCTCGATCACGATCATCCGGCCGTCGCGCGGGTTGATCGCGAACTGGACGTTGCTGCCGCCCGTCGCCACGCCGATCTCGCGCATGACCGCCTTGGCGGCGTCGCGCATGAGTTGGTACTCGCGGTCGGTCAGCGTCTGCGCCGGCGCGACCGTGATCGAGTCGCCGGTGTGCACGCCCATCGCGTCGAAGTTCTCGATCGAGCAGATGACGACGACGTTGTCCTTCCGGTCGCGCATCACCTCGAGCTCGAACTCCTTCCATCCGACGATCGATTCCTCGATCAGGAGTTCGTGGTTGAGGGACTGTTGGAGGCCGTCGCGACTGATCGTCTCGAACTCCTCCATGTTGTAGGCGATGCCGCCGCCGGTCCCGCCCAGCGTGTAGCCGGGTCGGATCACGCAAGGGAGGCCGATCTCCTGCACCGCGGCGCGCGCCTCGTCCATGTCGTAGGCGAGCCGCGAGCGGCAGGTTTCGAGGCCGCAGCGCACCATCGCGTCGCGGAACTCGAGCCGGCCCTCGGCCTTCTGGATCGCCTCGCGTGACGCGCCGATCATCTCGACGCCGAACTTCTCGAGGACGCCGAGGTCGGCGAGCTGCATCGCGCAGTTCAGCGCGGTCTGGCCGCCGAGGGTCGGCAGCAGGGCGTCCGGTCGCTCTTTCTCGATGATCCGCGCGACGACGTCCGGCGTGATCGGCTCGATGTAGGTCCGATCCGCGGTCTCCGGATCGGTCATGATCGTCGCCGGGTTCGAGTTGACCAGGATGACCCGGTAGCCGTCCTCCCTCAGCGCCTTGCAGGCCTGGGTTCCCGAATAGTCGAACTCGCAGGCCTGACCGATGACGATCGGCCCGGATCCGATGATGAGGATGGACTCGATGTCGTCGCGCCGCGGCATCTGTGGGGGCGGGAACTACACCAGACGCGAGCACGGGTCGCGAGCCCTTTCCCGTTCGTCGCGCGGAGTCCGTCGGACCGACTTCGTCAGCTGATCCGGAGGAACTCGCGAGGCGTCATCCGCTCGAGGCGGGAACGGCCCGGCGCCGTCGGCAGCACCGCCGTCAGACCGCTCGAGTCGACCTTCTTGTCGCGCGCGACGAAGGGCAGCAACTCGGTCGCGGGCGGGATCGGAGCGGGACCGAGCCCCAGCGCTCCGAGCAGCGCGCGGCAGCGATCGGCGTCCGCACGCGCGATCGCGTCGCGGCTCTCGGCGAGCGCGATCGCGTGGTGAAGTCCCTGGGCGACGGCGAGGCCGTGGGGGACCGTGAAGCCCGAACAGGCCTCGAGTGCATGGCCGAGCGTGTGGCCGAGGTTGAGCAGGCGGCGCTCACCCGACGCGCCCGACTCGCGCGGATCGCGCTCGACGACTTCGATCTTCGCCGCGACCGCTGCGGTGATCGCCGCAGCCAGGCCGGCCGGATGACGCCCGCGCAGGGCGGTCGCGGTGCGCTCGCACGCCGAAAAGAGCGTCGGGTCGAGGCCGATCGCGACCTTCGCGATCTCCGCCAGGCCCGAACGGAACTCCGTGTCGGATTGCGTCGCGACGAACGACGGGTCGATCACGACGTGCGTCGCCGGCCAGAACGCGCCGACGAGGTTCTTGCCCTCGGGCAGGTCGATCGCGCACTTGCCGCCGATGCTGGCGTCGACCATCGCGAGCAGGGTCGTCGGCACGAGCGCCAGCTCGATCCCGCGAAGGCACAGGGCTGCCGCGACTCCGGCGAGGTCGCAGATCGCCCCGCCGCCGGCGGCGATCAGGACCGTGTCGCGGGTGACCCCCCGCGCAACCAACTCGCGGAGCACCCGTTCGAGCGTCGCGAAGTCCTTGCAGCGTTCGCCGCCGTCGAGCTCGATTACGTCGTCGCCGGCCGCGGCACGCAGGCCCGGGTTGGCGCGGCAGGCGCCGAGGTCGACGAGCGTGATCGCGGTCCGGCCGCGAAGCCACGCGCACGCGTCCACGCCGATGCTCACCGTGCTCGCCCGCCAACCGGCCGGCGCGCAGGTCAGCGTGATCGGCGCGGTCACGTGGTCCCCGACGGCGTCGTCACCGCGACGTCGACGCGCTTGCGCCGCCGATCCGCGACGTGCTTCGCCGTCTCCTCGCTGCGCTCCTTGTCCTTGCGGTTGAGCAGGAACAGCAGCACGACGATGCCGGCGATCGCCGCCGCGAAGCCGTACTTCAGGGCGATGATCGTCGTGGTCTGCGGCGTGCCCGTGTAGCGGTCGATGCGGCCCGCAACGAAGACCGGGGTCAGCGCCGTGCTCCCGTTCTGCGTGTCGTAGAGCATCCGGCGGAAGTAGTGCGCTCGGACCTCGAGCGGGTCGCCGTACCGGAAGCCGTCGACCTTCGCCGGCACCCACACCGGGATCATCTTGCTGCCGAGATCGGGAACCGTGAGCCAGACCGTCGACCAATGCGAAGCGCCGATCGGATTCGGTCCGGCCGCCGACCAGCGCGACATGACGAACGAACCGAGCAGACGGAACGGGGCGCCGCGCGCGAGTTCGCTGGTCCGCACCTTGCGGACGAGTTCCGCGCGGTTGAACGCGGGGAACGCGCGCCATGCCTCGAGCGTGTCGGTCGGGCCGCCGCAGCGGTGCTTCGCGTAGCTCGCAAGGTGCCACAGTGCGTCCGCCTGCGACGCCTCGAGATCCGCGCGTGCATCCTGCTCGTCGGTGACCCGGAAGCCGGCCTCGGCGCCGTCGCCGTCGCCGAAGACGCCGTCGCGCACCATCGCGAGCATCGCGGGGTCGAGCTGTTCGACCGGCGGCCAGGGTTTCGGTTCGCCGACGAGTTCGGAGCCGACCAGTAGCGGCGCACGATTCGCCGCGGGGAGCACGTGGCTGTCGCGGAGCTTGAGGAAGAACCCCTCGACCCGCACCCAGTCGCCGACGTGCAGGCCCACCTCGGTCATGCTCGTGCGGAACATCACGACGCCGTCGTTGCCGTCGTCGGTCTCGACGAAGCCTTCGTAGACCTTGTAGCCGTCGAGCGGATGGCCGCTCTTGCCGGGCGAGAGGTAGCCGAGGCGGCCGCTGTACCAGAGCCACGCCCCTCGATAGCTCTCGGGCGAACCGGAGAGCACGGACAGGGCGAGCGGCTCGGCCGGCCGCCCCATCGCCTCGGCCACCGTCGGCACCACGCCGAGCGACTTCTCGAGCAGATGCGAGAGCGCATCGGCCTCGACCGTGAGTCGGTCCTCGGGCGTCGCGTCGCGAACCGTGCGCAGCAACTCGCGGTCGAGTTGCGGCACCGTGACCTCGATCGGCTGGTTCTCGGCGAAGTCGAGCTTTGGCCGGCGGCCGGAGCCCGACGGGACGAGGAAGGCGAACAACACGACGGCGAGCAGCACGCCCGCAGCGATGATGCGGGACCACTCGCGCAGCGGTGACACCGGCCGGAAGCGGGTCGTCGGCGTGATCATCGGGCGAGCAGGATAACGGCCATGCCCGGGATCAGGTTCGGAGCGGGGTCGCCGCTCTCGTCAGACCGCAGGCTTCAGTCCTTCTGGTCGAAGAGCCCACCGAGGTGGAAGTTGGCGATGTCGGAGCGATCGACGATGGCCGCGGCCGCGACGCCCAGCGTGATGGCGATGACCTCGGAGATCTCGTCCTGCGTCGCGCCGTCCTTCTTCGCCTTCTTCAGGTGACCCTCCGTGCAGCCCTTGCAACCGAGCGCGAGCGACGCGGCGATCGCGACGAACTCCTTCGTCTTGTCGTCGAGGATCGACTTGCCGTAGGTCGCTTTGTAGAACTGCATGTAGATCGCCTTGATCTCCGGCTTGAGCAGCGCGTAGCTGCGCATGGCCGAACTCGGGAGGCGACCGTCACCGAGCAGGCCGAGCGGGTTCTGCGGCGCTTCCGGTGGTCCGTCTTTCTTCTGCATGGCGGAGGGATCGTGATTGGCGGAGGGGACGTCGAGGGCGCGCGATCTACGACACTCGTCGCGATCGGTGGCGACCATGCGCGGTCCGACTCGCGCCCGGTCGAGGGGCGGGAACTCTCCGGGGCCGACCGGGACGGCGCAAGCCCGGGACGACTGCGATGCAAGATCGGGCTCGGCGTTCAAGCCGCGAGTCGGAGTTGCAGGCGCACGAGCGCTTCGCGATCGCGGCGGGATTCGACCCTCTGGAAGGCCTCTTCGAAGTTCATCCACGCCCACTCGCCAACCATCGGTCCCGGCTTGACCTCAGCGGGCTTGTCCGTCCCCGCGGCGACGTGGAAGGCGAAGGGCCACTCGACCAGGCCGAGTTCGCCGAAGAGCTCCTTGCTCGGCTCCGACAGATCGACGACACGCTCGGCGCGACGCAACCCCGTCTCGGCCGCGACCTCACGGTAGACGGTGTCGTCGAGGTGCTCGTTGATCGCGACCGTCCCGATCACGGGACCCAGCGGCCACTCGGCGCGCGGCTTCTGTCGGATCAGCAGGTAGCGCGGGTCGGGTCCCACGAACTGGAACACGAAAACGCGCACACGGTGATCGAGCGTCCACATGTGCCGGTCGCGACGGACCTGAACTAGTGGCCCGATCGGCGGCGGC
>JACRLW010000130.1 GCA_016235155.1 Planctomycetota bacterium | reverse complement strand
GGTCTTCGAGGAAGACCTGGTCGTGCGGGGCGCGGATCCCAGCGAAGCTCTCCGACCGGCGCCGCGGGCCGGAGCGAGCGGCAACGGCATCGCAGAGTTCGCCGACGGCTTCGTCGCCGATCAGGGTCCGTGGCGGCTCCTGCTGCACGTGGACCCGCGCTATCGCCCGAGCGGTTGTTCGATCACGCGCGCGGACGGCAGCGCGGCCGATCTGCGGCTCGAGAACGTCGCCGACGGCGCGGCGGCGATCGCGGTCGACGCGATCGAGCCGGGCGAGTGGCAACTCGTCGCGACGGTGCACGACGAACGTCGCTCGGCGCACCTCGACTTGCCGGCGCGGCCGGTTCGCGTGCTCGAAGGTCCCGTCGAACTGAGGGTGCCTCGCGTCGCACGCGACGCATTCCTCGTCGAACTCTCGGAACGCGCCGTGCTCGAGGTGCAGGGCACGAGCGTGGCGCAGGGCGCCGCGTGGGAACTCCGCCCTGCCGACGCACGGTTGGTCCGCGGCCGCGTGTGGATGCGCGTCGGCGACGCACTCGTGGCACGCGAACTCGGCGTGCCGGGCGCAGCACCGCAGGCGCTGCTGCCGGCGTCGGCGATCGGCCGCGGCTGGCACGAGATCCTCGTCGAGCTCGAGGACGTGCTCGGTCGACCCGTCCGCGTGCTCGCCGGCGAGGAGCCCGCGGAACTCGTGGACGGACCGAGCGGCGCGAAGCTCGCGTTGGTCGCGAGGTTCTTCGCCCACGATGCGCCGCTGCGCCCGGCGCAGTCGGTCGCGAACTTCGAGTACGGGCAACCCCTGTCGCTGACGCTCGCGTCGGAGCTCCCGCCGCGCGACGGCTTCGCGTGGCGAATCCTGGTCGGCGAGACCTCGGTGCCGTGTACGCGTGCGACCCGCACCGCCTACGGCGAGGAGCTCCGCTTCGACGTCCCCTTCGACGTCGCCGCCGCCGCCACCGACATGCTCGCCCTCGGGACCGCGGAGTTCGCGGCGGGCCGGGACGCGCGTCTCGACGTCCGCGTGACCTCACCGGCCGGTCCGAGCGAGTTGCGCATCCCCGTGCGCACGATCCGCACGACCTTGCGCGCGCTGACCCTCGCCGACCTGCGCGGCGACTTGCCGCCGGAGATCGGCTCGATCTTGTTGGTGCCGGTGACCGGTCCCGGAGTGGGGCGTGCGTTCAAGGACCCGGTTCCGGCGCCGGCACCCGGCCGGAGCCGCTACCGGCCCTCGGCGCCGATCGACGTGCGCAACGTGCCGGACGTCTACCTGCAGGACCAGGAACTGACCTGGGAGCAGTACGAGGCGATCGTCGCGACGGGTCTCGTGCGCGTCGCGTCGCTCCCTCCACAGGAACGCGCGCGACTCGCCGCGGCCGACGATCCCCTCGGCGCGGCGCGATGGACGAGCGCGGCTCTCGCGCCGCGCGCGGCGCAACTCGTCGCCGGGAGAGCGAAGCGGCCGGTGGTCGGCATCGATTTCCGTCAGGCGGTCGCGGTCACGCGACTGCTGGGCTTCCTCGTCGCGGACGACCCGGACTTCGTGCGACTGCCGCTCGGCGTCGAATTGGAACTCGCCGCGTTCGGCGCCGGCGAGCGGACGGGCACCGCACTCCACGGCGCGGCCGCACGGGGTGGTGGCCTCGATGCGCGCGCACTCCGCGCGACCGGCGCAGACGTCGGTTCGGTCGCGCGTTGGCCGCCCACGCGGGTCGAAGCCGAAGCGCTGGGCGACGTCGTGAGCACGGAACTCGGTGATCGCATCACCGGTCTCGATCTCGGCGCGCGCGAGTGGGTGCTCGACGTGCCGTGTCCGCCTCCCGACGCGCGCGGCCGCGCGCTCGTCCTGGAATGGCGCGCCGATCATCCGCGCCACCTCGAGCGCATCGCGCTCGCGACGGCGAAGCGCGAGCCCGACGAACTCGGCGTTTTCGTCGGCAACCGCGCGATCCTCCGCGGGCAGGCGACCGGCGAGGATCCCGCGATCCCCTCCGACGAGAACGGTCGCGTGCCGCCCGACTGGCCGGGCGTCGTGCGCGAACTCCAGATGCGACGGGACGGCGGCGGACTCGCACCCGGCGAACCCGATCCGCATCTCGGCCTCGCGGGCCTGCGGATCGCCGGCGGCGAGCGCTTCGTCGCGGAGGTCCGCGCGCGATGAGGGGTCGTCTTCTCCTGCACGGTCTGCTGGTCGCGGCGAGCTGCGTGGCGTGCGCGACCGCACCCGAGAGCGGTGGCGGGAGCCTGAGCGAACAGGCACCCTTGCCGTACTCGGTGCTCGTCGCGGGCGGCGGCATCGTCGACGCGCCTCCCGAACTCGCGGCCACGGCCGCGCGCGCCTACGGTCGGACCTTCGCGGCGTTCGACGGCACGGTCGTCGTCGCGGCGCACGAAGTCGCGTCCGCGCTGCGCACGGCGCGCGTGTTCGCGCGCGCGCTCGTCGACGACCGACTCGACGAAGGTCTCGGCCGGCGCCTTCGCGAGATCGCGGACGTCCTGCCGCCGGACGATCCGCAGATCCGCGAGCTGCTCGAACGCGCCCGCGCCGGCGGCCACGACTACGTGCTCGTGGTGCAACGGGTCGTCGACGGCGGGATCGAGGAGTGGGGCGTCAACGAGCGTTGGCCGCTGACCGCGGCGACGTGGCTGCTCGTCGGTCTCGGCGCGCTCGTGCAGGACCACACGTTCGAATCGCGGGCGTCGCTCGAGGCCGCGCTGTTCGACGTCGAGGAGGGACGGCTCGTGCATCGCGCGGTGGGCGCCGGGGCGGTCGTCGAACTCGCGTTGTTCGGACGCGGCAACCTGTGGAGTTTCGTCCAGTCGATCGTCGTGCCGCCGTTCCTCGTCGCGAGCCGACAGGCGGACGTCGTCGAGAGCGTGCGCGTGGCGACGGTGCCGCGCCTCGTCGCGGCGCTCGCGCGCGAACTGAAGGGCGTGACCTGCCGCCGTGCGATCGCGGAGCGCGCTCGCGTCGCGATCGAGGTCGAGTTCGACGGGCAGCGCGCCGTGGTGCGCACCCGCGCGTTCGAGGGACTCGGTTCGGTCGCGCTGCGCGTCGACGGCGAGGTGCTCACCGACGCCGCGGCCGTCGGGTTCGCGCGATCGCTGCTCGAAGCGCAGCGGGAGGTCGAGGGGCAAGGTGTCGTCGCGGACGCCGCGATCGTGCTCCGCCCCGATGCCGCCCTCGTGCAGGTACTCGTTCGTACCGTGACCGGCGTCGTCGCCTCGACGACCTGGGAGGTGCCGCGACGATGAGCGGGGTCCTGGTCGCAGCGGGGTTCGAGCTCGGCGCGGCGACGCACGCCGGCCGCGTGCGCACGGAGAACGAGGACGACTACCTCGTGCTGTCCCAGCCGGAGTCCGGTTGGTTGCTGGTCGCGATCGCCGACGGGATGGGCGGACTCGCGGGGGGCGCCGACGCGAGCCGCGCGGCGGTCCGCGCGCTCGGCGCGGTCTGCGCGGAACACGGTGCGTCCGCCGACGGCGAGGCCACGCTGCGCGAGGGCTTCGCGGCCGCCGCCGCACGGCTGAAGCGGATCGCGTCCGGCAACGCGCGCCTCGCCGAGCTCGGTACGACGCTGACCGGGCTGCTCGTGCGCGGCGACGAGGTGTTCGTCGGCCACGTCGGGGACACGCGCTGCCTGCGCGTGCGACGCGGAGCCATGGATGCGTTGACCGTCGACCATGCGCTCGAGGAGCCGCGCCACCTCCTCACGCGTTGTCTCGGCGCCGGGCAGGACGGAGCGGACGGCGACTTCTCCAAGGTCGAGTGCAAGTCCGGCGACACCTTCGTGCTCTGCACCGACGGCGCGTGGTCGCTCCTCGAAGCGACCGAGATCGCCTCGGAGTTCCGGAGCGGACCCTTGCAAGCCGCCTGCGAGCATCTGGCGCAGACGGCACTCGATCGCGGCGCACCCGACAACGTGACGCTCGTCGCCGTCCGCGTGGAGCCGCAGCCCGACGCCGCCCCGCGCGAGGTCGAGATCCCGACGACGGAGTTCAGGCCGCGACGCCGCGCGACGAGCGGTGCGACGTCGCTCGGCACCGCACGGTGGCCGTACGTCCTGTTCGCCTCCGCCCTCGCCCTCGCGGGTCTGGCCTGGACGCGCTGGCAACACGGCTTCGACCTGCTCGCGGCCGTGCGTCGCTGGCTCGAGTGAATCGCGCCGTGCCGGCGCGGGTGTGGACACCGGGCTTGCCGCACCGTGGGCGGCCTTGCACGATGCGTCGGCCCCGGCATCGCAACACCCCTCGATGGCGAAGAAGCTCCAGCGCAAGGTCGCGCCGCGACCTGCGGCCACCGCTCCCCAATCCGCGCCGGCGAAGTCGCCGCGCGGGTCGCTGTTCGCATCGCGACGCGTCTCGCGGCGTGGACTCGCCGAGTTCACGTCGCAACTCGCCGTGCTCCTGCAGGCCGGCATCCCGATCACCAAGGCCCTGCGCATCCTCGAGGGTCAGATCCCGCAGGGGATGCTCAAGCGCACGATCGCCGACGTGCTCGAGGACGTCGAGGGCGGCACCGCGTTGTCCGAGGCTTTCGGCAAACATGGCACCGTCTTCGACGAGCTCTACACGAGCATGGTGCGCGCCGGTGAAGCGGGCGGCGTGCAGGAGGAGATCCTCGGCCGGCTCGCGGCGTTCATGGAGAAGGCCGAAGACGTCCGCAGCAAGGTGAAGGGCGCGCTCGCCTATCCGATCGCGGTGGTGAGCGTCGCGGTGCTCGTCCTCGTGCTGGTCTTCATCTTCGTCATCCCGCGCTTCAAGCAGATCTTCGCGTCGCAGGCCGGCGGCATCGACAAGCTGCCGGGCGCGACCCAGGTCCTGATCGCCGTGGGCGAACACCTGCAGGCGTGGTGGTGGGCCTGGGCGCTCGGCGTGATCGGGGTCTTCGCGGCGCACCGGGCGCTGCTGAAGAACGTCCCGGCGTACCGGCGCGCGTGGGACCGGCTCCTGCTGCGGCTGCCGATCTTCGGTCGCCTGACGAGCAAGGTCCTCGTCGCGCGCTTCACGCGCACCTTCGGCACGCTGATCCAGAGCGGCGTGCCTCACCTGCGCGCGCTCGAGATCGTGCAGTCGTCGGCCGGCAACGTGCACATGGTCGCGGCCGTCGGCGCGATCCACGCGAGCATCCGCGAAGGCGCCGGCATCGCGGTGCCGATGGGTCACTCCGGCATGTTCGACGACATCATCGTGAACATGGTCGACGTCGGCGAACAGACCGGCGAACTCGACCGCATGCTCACGCGCATCGCCGACCGCTACGAGATGGAGGTCGATCGCACGATCCAGGTCACGCTGCGCGCCGTCGAGTCGCTGCTGATCGTCGTGCTCGCGGTCTTCGTCGGCTTCATCGTCTACTCCCTGCTTGCGCCGCTGCTGAAGCTCATGCAGGAGATGAGCTGAGGGTCTTGCGGCTTCCGCGCCGTGTCGCTCCGCCTCCGCCTCCTCTTTGTCCTCTTGATCGTCAACCTCGCGCTGCTGTTCGCGGCGCAGTTGACGTCGTGGGCCGTCCAACGGAGCTGGCTCGACGCGAACCGCGCGATCTACGAGGAGCGGATCCACGACCACGTCCTCCGCTTCGCGTTCGGCAGCGACACGACACCCCACGACGGCGACGCGCCGCTGACCTTCCAGCGTCGCCTGTTGAGTCCGCGCGTCCGTGACCAGTTCCGGCCGTACTTCCGCGATGCGTTCCTCGTCGCGCGCGGCAGCGACGGCGCGGCGACCGAGCTCAGTCCGCTCGGCGCGACGGTCCGCGATCCCGAGCAGTTCCCGCTCGACGAAGTACGGGCCGGCATCGAGACCGCGACGCGCGAACGCAGCCTGATCCGCGCCGGCAGCGGGTTCTGTCTGGCGATCGCGAGCGGCGAACGCGTGATCGGCGGCGCGTGGTTCGAGCCCGTGCTGCCGCCGCCGCCCCAGGTCCCGGCGGCCGCGTTCGCCATCCCGCTGCTGGTGGGCACGGTGCTGTTCGGCCTCGTCGCCCACTGGCTGATCGGTCGCGGGGTCGTCGGACCGCTCGAGTCGTTCGGTCGCACCGCGCGGGCGTTCGGCGAGGGACGCTACGGCCTGCGCATGCCGGCCGCGCGCGACTCGGAGCTCAAGGTGTTCACCGACGCCTTCAACGCGATGGCCGAACGCATCGAAGGCCATCACGACGAACTCGCCCGCGAGGTCGCGCGCGCGACCGAGGAAGCGAAGCGCTCGGAGCGCGCGCTGTTGCAGTCGGCCCGGCTCGCCGCGATGGGAACCCTCGCGGCGGGCATCGCGCACGAGATCAACAACCCGCTCGGCGGCATGCAGAACGCCGTGCGACGGCTGCAAGCGCGCGAGGGGCTCGACGACCGCGACAGGACCTACCTGGCCCTGGTCCAAGACGGCCTCGAGCGCGTCGCGCGGATCGCGCGCCGCGTCTTGGACTTCTCCCCCAAGCAACTCCGTCCGGTGCCGTTCCGGCTCGAGGATGCGATCGAGGGCGCCAGGGCACTCGTCGAGCACCGCCTTGCACATTCGGGCACGGCGGTGGTCGTCGATCTGCCTGGCGACCTGCCGCTCCTCGTCGGTGACCGTCACGAGTTCCAGCAGGTGCTGCTCAATCTGTTCCTCAACTCACTCGACGCCTTCGAAGGCGTGCCGCGGCCGCATCGCATCGACGTGCGGGCGAAGCGCCACGGCGAGCGGGTGGAGATCGTCGTGAAGGACGATGGCCCCGGGATGCCGCGCGAACTCGTCCCGCGGGTGATGGATCCGTTCTTCTCCGGCAAGGGTCGCCCCGACGCGTCCGGACTCGGCATGTTCATCAGCTACTCGATCGTTCGGAACCACGGCGGCGAGATCGAGGTCGACTCCTCGCCGGGCCGGGGTTTCACGACGCGCATCGTGCTGCCGGCGGGGGGCTGAGCCCCCTCGACCTGCATGCGCGGGCGAGGATCGCTATCGTGTGCCGCCTTTCACGCCCCACGCATCCCGCGGGTCCCTCGCCATGCGACGTCGCAGTCTCGAAATCGTGTCCGTCCTCTGCTTGATCGCGTTCGCCTTCGTCGCCGGCCGCGGCGCCGACGAGCTTTCCGCGCAGGACCGTCCCGGCCCGCAGCCGCGTCCGAAGCCGATCACCGGCTCGACCGGGGCGCCGGCGCGCACCGAGCCGGTCTTCGTCGGCGACGACAGCCACACGGCGGTGTCGAACAACGGCATCCTCGCCGTCACCGGGAGCTACGGCGTCGGGACCTCCGTGCTCTACGTGATCGACACCAACACGAAGCAGCTCGCGGTCTACGAGGCGCGCGGCGGCACCGAGAGCATGCGAAGGCTGACGCTCGTCGGGGCGCGCCGGATCGACCTGGATCTCCGGATCGAGGGCTACAACGACGAGTCCGAGTACAGCTACGACTCCCTGCGCGAGCGCTTCGGCGAAGCGGGCAGCGCGGCGATCCCGCCGAAGCCGGCGTCCGCCGACGGCAGCTCGGGGACCGGACGCTGAGGCTTCGCGGCCCTGGCATCGCGCCTTCGCGTCCGACCGGGACGCGGTCGTGATCCGGCGACCTTTTTCGCAAGCAGCGATCGCATCGCGAGCTAGACTCCCGCACCGCCGATTGCCGGCGTTCCCGGCCGGCCCCGTTCTTCCGCCCCCTTACTTCTCCCTTCCTTTCGGCGGGCGCGTCCCCTCTCCGCCGCACCGGAGGCCAACGACCGTGTCCCAACAGAACGACGACTTCATTTCCTTCGAGAAGGCTCTTCGCGACCTGAAGATGCAGAGCGACGAGCTGCGCAAGCTGGTCTCCGAAGGTGAGATCCGCGCCTTCCGCGACGGCGACTCGATGAAGTTCCGCAAGGAGGACCTCGAGTCCCTGCGCAAGAACCGCACGTCGTCGAGCGAACTCGTCTTCGACGAGGGTCTCGAGGACGACACCGGCATGGTGACCGAGGAGATCTCCGCCGAGGACACGCTGCTGGCCGAGGACGAAGTCGTCGAGGCCGCGCCACGCTCCGCGACGGTCAGCTCTCGCGGCGCCCGCGCCCGCGTCGCGCAGGTCGAAGAGAGTCCCGGCGAGCCCGGTTGGGTCCTCGCGGCGTCGATCGTCGGCGCGGCGCTGATGCTGCTCGGCCTCGCGCAGGCCTACTGGATCAACTGCGAGCTGCCGCCGTCGGGGATCACCTCGATGTGGGCGAAGTGAGCCAGCGCGCGACCTGATCGCGCGCCGTCTCGATCGAACCGGCCGCCGCCCATCCCGCAACGGGATCGGGGCAAGCGGCCGGTCGCATGTACCCCTCGATGCAGAGCGCGCCGACGCAACGGTTTCGGCAAGGCGCTCGCCGTGCTACGTTCCCGCGCTCCGGGCGCCGGGCGGCTCCCGGTATCCGCCGTCAGCACACCGCGCGCACGAGGCGCGCGTCGAACCCAGGAGGGGTCTCGTGATCCGTAGTCTTCGCATCGCCGGCGCCGCTGTGATCCTCGGCGTCCTTTCGGCCTGTGTGAGCCAGGAGCAGTACCGTCGCTCGTTGGCCGACAACGACAACCTGCGCATGCAGCGCGACTCGCAGCAGGACTACCTGCGGCGTCTCGAAGCGCGGAGCCAGGACCTCGAGCGTCAGCTCAAGGAACTCCAGGCGACCGTCCCCGACGCCGAGTGGGTGAAGGAGCAGAAGGCTCGCATCGCGAAGATCCTGGAGGGCTACCAGGGCAACCTTCCGCCGGGCGTGTCGCTGTCGTCGAACGCGGAGGGCATCGTGTTCAGCGTGGAGGGCGAAGTCCTGTTCGCCTCCGGCCAGGCCGCGATCACCGCCGAAGGCGACCGCACGCTGAAGCAACTCGTGGCGACGCTCCAGAACCAGGGCAAGCGCCTGCGCATCGAGGGCCACACCGACAACGATCCGATCCAGCGCAGCGGCTGGAAGACGAACCTGCGGCTCTCGGTAGAGCGCGCGACGGCGGTGGCGGAGTTCCTGATCGCCGCGGGCATGCCCGAGGACCGCGTGGCGGTCGCCGGTTACGGCGAGCATCGTCCGCGCGCGGGGAACGACTCGGCCGACGGCAAGCGCCAGAACCGCCGCGTCGAGATCCTCGTGCTGACGAATTCGTGAGTGCGCGCCGTGGACCGTGCCGCAGCGACGGAGTCGGGGCTGGCGCGGCATCGACCACGCGGCGCGTCTTGCGTCGCCGTATCCGTCACGGCGGTTCTCCTCGTGTGCTGCGGCGCGGAACCCCCGCGCGAGCCCATGCTGTCGCGCTCGGCGCGCTTCGGCATCCTGCGTGACCTTGTCGTCGTCGCTCGCCCCGTCCGTCTCGGCGGTCCGTTCTTCGTCGACCGCTTCGAAGCGACCCGCGCGGATTTCGAGCGCTGGCTCGACAGCGACGACGCCGGCGCCGCGGACCGCCTCGCCTACCTCGACTGGAATCGCACCGGTGAGCCGGAACTCCCGGTCGTCGGGCTCGACCTGAAGACGGCTCGTCGCTTCGCGCGCTGGCGCTTCTGCCGGCCGTGGCGCGTCGACGAATGGCGCTGGGTGGCGAGCGCGTTCGGACGGCATCGCTTCCCGTGGGGCGACGCGCCGCGGACGACCTGGGCGAACAGCGCGGAGTTCGGCCTGTTCGACTTCTCCCCGGTCGGCGCGTTCGAGTCGGGCCGGCAGTCGGCCGGCGCCTACGACCTCGTCGGCAACGCCGGGGAATGGACCGAGTCACCGAGCCGAGACTGGCTCGAGTCGTTCCCGATCGCCGGGGCCGACGCACCGCTCGCGTTGCGTCCCCTGCTCGAGTGCGCGCGCGCTCTCGATCGCGAACCCGCCGCGGCGCCGTGGCGCGGCGTTCCGCGACCTCTGTTCCCCCTCGTTGCGATCGATGACGTGAATCTGCCGCGCCTCGTCGTCCGCGGACTCGACGCGGGCATGCCCGACGCGCGGCGCGGGGATCCCGCGCAGGTGCTGGATTCCGACGTCGAACTGCGCATGCCGCGCGATCGACGTTGGGTCGTCGGCGTCCGCGCCGTCGCCGACCCGGGCTCGCTCGTCGCCGCGCTCGCAGGCGTGCCCGACGCGATCGATGCGCAAGAGACGGCGGCGCTGCGGAGCTTCCTGCGCCGGCATGACGTGCACGCGTTGCTTCGCGACGCGTGGCGACGGCATCCTCGCGCCGCCGCGCCGCCCGGCATGGTCGAGCGGATCCTCGTCGAGGAACTCGGCGGATGAGCGAAGCCGGCGCCCGGGATCCGTTCGCCGCCTACCGCGCGCGACTCGACGCGCTGGGATTCAAGCCGAGCCGCCGGCTCGGACAGAACTTCCTGCTCGAGCCCTCGCTCCACCGTGTGATCGCGGATGCCGCGGGACTGCTCGAGGGTGACGTCGCGCTCGAGATCGGCGCCGGACTTGGGTTCCTCACCCGCGAACTGGCGGCGCGCGCGGCCCACGTCGTGACGGTGGAAGTGGATCCCCGGCTCGCCCGCATCCTCCGCGAGGATTTCCCGGCGGGGGAGTCGC
>JACRLW010000147.1 GCA_016235155.1 Planctomycetota bacterium | reverse complement strand
GAGGATGCTCTGCGCGATCGCTTCGCGGCGGACGGCCGGCAGGTCGTCAGCGTGCGCATCGTGGTCGACCGTGAAACCGGTCGTTCGCGCGGCTTCGCGTTCGTCGACATGACGAACGACGAGGACGCCAAGGCCGCCATCGTGGCGCTGGACGGCGTCGACTTCGGGGGCCGCGCCCTGCGCGTGAGCGAGGCGTCGGAACGACCCGAGCGACCAGGGGGCGGCGATCGCGCTCCGCGGCGCGAGGGCGGCGGCGGTCCGCCGCGCAGCGCGAACTCCGGCCCGCGCTTCAGCAGCGGTGGCGGAGGCGGCGGCGCCCCGCGTCGTTTCACCGATGCTCCCCGCGGCGGGCGCCCCGATGGTCGTCGCGGTCCCGACCGCATCCGCGACGACGGCGGCGGCAAGAAGCCGCGTCGCCCGCGCGACGACGACGACGACGAGAACGAGTGGGAGTGAGCGCGCGCGGCCGGTCCGCGGTCAGCGCGCCGGCGATGGCGGCGCGATCCGCTGCCCCGCTGCGAGCAGCCGCCGCCGCAGTTCGGGATAGGAGACGTCCTGCACGGCGAACGAGTCGCCGCGCTCGAGCGCGAGGTCGGCGGCGATCGCCGCGGACTGCGCGAGGACCATGAACACCGGCTCCATGCGGATCGAGCCGAAGGCGATGTGCGTCGCGGAGACCGCGACCGGGACCAGGAGATTGGCGCAGTCCTCGCGTCGTGGCGAGATCGCGCCGTAGGCGATGCCGTACGGCGCGAAACCGTGCACCTGGATGTCGCCTTCGTTGCGAACGTGGCCCTGCGCGTCGACGTGCCGCTGCACGTTGTGCGAATCCATGCCGTAGCTGCCGAGCCCGATCGGGTCGTCGACGACGAGTTCGCCGCGGCAGTGGCGCTCGGTCATCGTCGTCGTGCCGATCATGCGCCGCGCCTCGCGCACGTAGAGCTGCGGCGGCCAACCACCGGTTTCGACGAACTCGTCCTTGCACGGACCCCACGCGGTGAACTCGGCGCGAACCTGCTCGGGTACGCGCGCGTGGTTGGCGAGCGTCCACAGCAGGCCTTGCGTGTGGCGCAGGTGCGCGGCGAAGAGTCGTTCGCGAGCCGGCCAGTCCGCTTCGGGCCAGTCCCGGGACAGTCCGATCACGTCGGTCGAGACGGCGAAGTTGTTGTTCGTGTCGGTCTTGCGGTTCGGCATCGGCACGCGATGCCAGGGCGCGCGCCGGTCGCCCGCGCCGAAGTTGCGCAGCAGCAGTTCGTAGTCGCGCTCGTCGTAGCCGGCCGGCTTCGGCCAGGGCAGGCGGTTCGCCGGCACGTCGGTCGTGCAGAGCCTGAAGCAGTAGGCCTGCACCTTGCGATCCGCGTCGCCGTCGACGCCGCCGGGCGTCGCTTCGATCCCCGGCAGGAGTCCGGACGACGGATCGCCGGGCACGCGGTACGGATCGACGTCGTGCGTGAACTGGTGCTTCTGCGCGTTTGCGGTCTGCACGCCGTTCAACGTCTCGCCGAACTCGGCGTTGGCTTCGCGCCCGATGCGGTACGCGACGCCCGCGCGCGCGAGGAGGTCGCCCTCGTAGCTCGCATCGACGAAGACGCGGCCTTGGAAGCTCCGGCCGTCGCTCGTGCGCAACGCGCGGATCCGTCCGTCGACCACCTCGGCGCCGTCGCGATCGGCGATGCGCGCGCGGAACACCACCGGCACGCGCGCCGTCGCGAGCATCGACTCGAGGATCGCGAGCGCGACGTGCGGTTCGAAGGTCCACCGCTCGTCCATCCCGCGTGCGTAGTGCGCCGCGACGCGCGCGTAGAACGCGCGGGCGAGTCCGCCGACCGAGTCCGCGTTGCCGACGTCGGTCGCACCCAGTCCGCAGGTCGTCATTCCGCCGACGCGCTCGGTCGGCTCGAGGAACACGACGCGGCGGCCGAGCTCGGCGAGCTGCACTGCGGCGACCACGCCGGCCGCGGTGCCGCCATAGACGACGGCGTCGAAGTCGTCCGCGTCGCGCGGCGCGGGGGAGCGGCACGCGCTCGCGAGCGCGACGAGGAGGGCGAACACGACGAGGGGAGTCCGCGGCATCGGCTGCGTAGGATGCCGCGATGGCCCGCACACCTGAACAACGTCCTTCCCGACGGTCCTTCCTCGCGGCGACGGCCGCGCTCTCGAGCGGTGTCTGGATCCCGGGGACGATCCCGGGTCGCGATCCTGTGCGACGCGGACGGCTCGACAAGGTCCGCGTCGCGGTGATCGGCTGCGCGGGCAAAGGGCACTCCGACGGACTCGCGATGAAGGACGAGCAGGTCGTCGCCTTGTGCGACGTCGACGAGAAGAACCTCGCGGGTCTCGCCGAGGCCTTCCCGCAGGCGAAGCGCTACGCCGACTTCCGCGAGCTGCTCGCCAAGGAGCGCGCGCTCGATGCCGTCGTCGTGAGCACACCCGACCACACGCACGCGGTCGCCGCGGCCGGGGCGATGCAGCGCGGCTTGCACGTGTTCTGCCAGAAGCCGCTCACGCACAGCGTCGAGGAGGCGCGCGTGCTCGCGATGCTCGCGGCGCGCCATCGGGTCGTGACGCAGATGGGCAACCAGGGCACCTGCATGGACGGACTGCGCGCCGGCATCGAAGCGGTGCAGAGCGGCGCGATCGGCGCGGTGCGCGAAGTGCACGTCTGGACCAACCGCCCGGTCTGGCCGCAGGGCATCGACGCACCGTCCGAGGTGCAGGCGATCCCCACGACGCTGCGCTGGGACCTCTGGCTCGGCCCGCGCAAACATCGGCCCTACCACCCGGCGTACGGTCACTTCGTCTGGCGCGGATGGTGGGACTTTGGCACGGGTGCCTTGGGCGACATGGCGTGCCACATCGCGAACCTCGCGTTCTTCGCGCTCGAGCTCGGAGCGCCGCTCAGCGTGGAACAAGAACTCGTCGAGGGTCTCACCAAGGACTCCGCGCCGACGCGCTCGCGTCTGCGCTTCCGCTTCCCCGCGCGCGGCGAGCTGCCGGCGCTCGACTTGATCTGGCACGACGGCGGACTCGTGCCCGAGTCCCCATGGTTGCCCGCGGGCGAGAAGCTCTCGATCGGCGGCAGTGCCCTGATCGGCGAGGACGGCGTGCTCTACTCGCCGGACGACTACGGCGCGGTGTGGCGGCTGCTCCCCGCGGAACGCTTCGCGGACTGGAAGGCGCCCGCGCCGGTCCTGCCGCGCGGCAGCGACGTGCACCGCGAGTGGTTGGAGGGCATCAAGGGCGGACCGACGCCGATGTCGAACTTCGCGCACGCCGGCCCCTTCACCGAGGCGATCCTGCTCGGCAACGCGGCGTTGCGCAGCGGCAAGCGTCTCGACTGGGATCCGATCGGCATGCGCTTCTTGAACGCGCCCGAGGCGGATCAGTACCTGCGCGACGAGTACGCCTTCGGCTTCGAGCTCGACGGATGATGCGGCATCGCGTACTCGCCGGTTGCGCGTTCCTCGCCGCGTGCGCGAGCGACGCGCCGCCGCGCTTCGCACCGATCGACGGCATGCAGGAAGTCCGCTACCAGGTCGGCGACGTCGAACGTCGCGCGATGCTGTTCTCGCCGCCCGGCCGCGATCCCCGCGCGAAGCTGCCGCTCGTCGTCTACCTGCACGGCAAGGGCGAGCGCGGCGACGCGCTCGAGCACGCGCGCCACGGCCTCGGCAAGGCGATCCGCCAGGACCCGCAGCGCTTCACCGGCTTCGTGCTCCTGCCGCAGTGCCCGAGCGATCGGCTCTGGGTCGCGGTGGAGCAGAGCTGGGCGAAGGGACTGCGCGGCGGCGAGGACCACGTCGACGCCGCGCTCGATTGGGCTTTGGCGAACCTGCCGGTCGATCGCGCGCACGTCACGCTCACCGGACTGTCGATGGGCGGCTATGGGACCTTGATCACCGGCGCACGCCGCGCCGCCGACGTCACCGCGTTGTGCGCGATCTGCGGCGGCGGGCGGACCGAGGACGCGGCCGTGCTCGCGCAGAAGCCGTTGTGGCTCGTCCACGGCGACGCCGACACCACCGTGCCGATCGAGCAGTCGCGGCGCATCGCCGCGGCGATCACGGCGGTCCGACCGGATGCCCCGCTCCGGCTCACCGAGTATCGAGGCGTCGGCCACAACGCGTGGGACCGGGCCTACGCCGATCCGGCGCTGATCGAGTTCCTGTTCACGGGCGTCCTGCGGTGAGCGCGCTAACGGCGTCGCGCGTGCCGCGTCCTGCGCGCGGACCATGAGCCGAGCGGACCGGACGTGAGCGACGCCGAGCGGCCGAGCGTCGAGGCGCTGTACCGGAGCTTTGCGCGCGTCGTGCACGGCATCGCGCTCGCGCACGTCGGTCCCGCCGACGCCGACGACGTGATGCAAGAGACCTTCCTCTCGATCCAGCGCGGGCTGCCCGGGCTCCGCGACCAGGATGCGCTGCCGGCGTGGATCTGCGAGATCGCCCGCAACTGCTCCCGTGACTGGTTACGCCGCCGCGCGCGGCGACCTCAGCCTGGCGCCGACGTCCACGCGCTCGCCGCAGGTCCCGCGCGCGACGACGGCGAACTCGCCGCGCGCGTGTTGGCGCACGTGCGCAGCCTGCCCGAGGCGTACCGCGAGACGCTGGTCCTGCGTCTGGTCGAAGGTCTCAGCGGTCCCGAGATCGCGGCGCGGACCGGACTCACGCACGGTTCGCTGCGCGTGAACCTCTGCCGCGGCATGGCGATGCTGCGCCCGCTCCTCGAGAAGGAGGGTTGGCCGTGAGCGACGAAGCCTGGCTCTGGGACCGCAGCGGTCCGCCCGATCCGACGGTCGAGGCGCTCGAAGCGATGCTGTCGCGCTACGCGCACGGCAAGCGCGCGACGCCGCGTCGCCGCGCGCCCCTCCCGCTCGCCGTTTCGGCCCTGCTCGTCGCGGCGCTGCTGGTCGCGGCCCTGTTCGTCGTCGTCTGGTCGCTGGATCGCGGCGAGGTGACGAAGCCGCTGCCCACCGGCGAGTTCGTCGTCGTGAACGAGGATGCGCCCGATCGCCCCTTGGACGGCGGCGCCTGGTGCGAACCCAAACCGCGCGCGCAGCGCCTGCGCATCGGCGAACTCGGTTGGGTCGAACTCGCGCCGGGTGCGCGCGTGCGCGTCGACGACGCGCGCCGCGGGTTCACGCGCCTGTTCCTCGAGAGCGGGCGCATCGAGGCCTCGATCGACCCGCGGGCCGGCGCGCGCGTGTTCCAGGTCGCGACCCCCGCGGTGCTCTGCATCGACCTCGGTTGCCGCTACGTGCTCGAGCACGACGCGACGAGCGGGGAGGCCACGGTGAGCGTCACGCTCGGCCGGGTCGCGTTCGCGAGTCAGGGCCGCGAGGTCTTCGTGCCGTGGGGAGCCTCGTGCCGCGCCGGTCCCGGCGATCGCCTCGGCACGCCGTGCTTCGACGACCTCGAACCCGGGCTGAAGAAGCTCTGCGCGCGCTACGACGAGCTCAGTCCGCTCGAGCCGGCGCGGCGGGAACTCGTCGCGAAGTTCGGTTCGGCCGTCGAGCGCAGGCTCGACACGCTCGTGCTGTGGCACTGGCTCGCGGATGCCGACCCCGAGGTCGTCGCGCTCGCCGAACGGGCGCTGATCCGCCTTGCGGGACTGCCGCCCGACGCGCTGGCGCAGAAGCAGATCACCGGCATCGACCGCGAGACCTGGCGCGCGCACGTCGAAGCCTTGTGGTGGCGATGACGCGGCGCGCGCCCGGACGGGGACTCAGAGCAGCCCGCGCTGCTCGAGTGCCGCGATCAGGCGCGCGACGTTCTGCGAGACGCTCGCCTTGGCGGTGTCGAGGCGGAGGAACGGGGAGCGCGGGGGTTCGTACGGCGCGTCCACGCCGGTGAGGCCGCTGATCTCTCCGCGGCGCGCGCGACCGTAGAGGTCGTGGACGTCGCGGGCCTCGCAGACCTCGATCGGCGCGTCGCAGTGGACTTCGAGGAAGCGTTCGCTCCCGACGATGCGCTGCGCCTGGGCGCGGTCGGCCTCGATCGGCGAGATCAACGCGACGATCGTGATCAGGCCGAGGTCGTTCTGCAGGTGCGCGACCTCCGCCGCGCGACGCTGGTGCTCCCAGCGGTCCGCCGCGGAGAAGCCGAGGTCGCTCGACAGGCCGCTGCGCAGGCGCTCGCCGTCGAGCACGTGCGCGAAGCGTGAGCGATCGAAGAGCGCCTGCTCGAGGGCGAAGGCGATGCTGGTCTTGCCCGAGCGCGGCAGTCCGGTGAACCAGAGCGTGAAGGGCTCCTGGCCGAGCCGGCTCTTGCGCTGCGCGTCGCTGACCGCGCTCCGCACCGCCTTGCGCACGTCCTTGCCGGCGTCGGCCGAGGAGCGTCGTCGCGACAGCGCCTTCTCAGCCGGCGTGCGGTCCACGATCATCCCGGCGCCGACCGTCGCATTGGTCATGCGGTCGACGAGGATGAAAGCGCCCATCTGACGGTTGCTGCGGTAGGGGTCGACGGCGAGCGGACGCATCGTCTCGATCTCGACGCGCCCGATCTCGTTCAGCGCGAGCTTGCCCGACTTCTCCTGGTGGAGCGTGTTGACGTTGGTCTTGTAGCGCACGCCGGTCACGGTCGCCGACGTCGTGTTCGTGGTGTGCTTGAGGAGGTAGCTCTTGCCGGACTCGAGCGCCTCGTTCGCCATCCACACGACCATCGCTTCGATGCGGGTCTCGAGGCGCGGCGTGTTGTTCACCGGCGCGAACACGTCGCCGCGGCTCGCGTCGATCTCGTCCGCGAGCGTGACGGTGACGGCCATCGGCGCGAACGCCTCGGGGATCTCCCGCCCGCACGTGATGATCGACCTCACGCGGCTCTGGCGTCCGGACGGCAACGACACGATCTCGTCGCCGACGCTCAGGGTGCCCGAGGCGATCGTGCCCGCGAAGCCGCGGAAGTCGAGGTTCGGACGCAGCACGTTCTGCACCGGCATCCGGAAGTCGATCAGGTTGCGGTCGCTCGCGATGTGCACCGTCTCGAGGTAGTCGAGCAGCGGCGGGCCCTGGTACCAGGGCGTGTGCTCGCTCCGGAACACGACGTTGTCGCCGAAGCGCGCCGCCATCGGAATGAAGTGCGCGTCGCCGAGCGCGAGCTTGGCGGCGAAGTCGACGTAGTCGGCGCGGATCTTCTCGTAGACCGGCTGCGACCACTCGACGAGGTCCATCTTGTTGACCGCGACGACGACGTGCTTGATGCCGAGCAGCGCGACGATGAACGAGTGCCTCCGGGTCTGGTCGAGCACGCCCTTGCGCGCGTCGATCAGGATCACGGCGAGGTCGCAGTTCGACGCGCCGGTCGCCATGTTGCGCGTGTACTGCTCGTGCCCCGGCGTGTCCGCGATGATGAACTTGCGCTTGGGGGTCGTGAAGTAGCGGTAGGCGACGTCGATCGTGATGCCCTGCTGGCGCTCGGCCTCGAGACCGTCGACGAGCAGCGCGAAGTCGATCTCCTCGCCGGTCGTGCCGAAGCGCGCACTGTCGCGCTTCGCCGCGGCGAGCTGGTCCTCGTAGACCATGTTCGAGTCGTGGAGCAGTCGGCCGATCAGGGTCGACTTGCCGTCGTCCACGCTGCCGCAGGTGAGGAAGCGCAGCAGTTCCTTCTTCGAGTACGCGTCGAGGTAGCCCTCGATGCCGAGCCGGTCGAGTTCCTTCGTGATGCTCATCAGAAGTAGCCCTCCCGCTTCTTCTCTTCCATGGAGCCGGCTTCGTCGTAGTCGATCACGCGGCCTTGGCGCTCGGAACTCCGCGTGCGCAGCATCTCCTCGATGATCGCGGTCATCGTCGTCGCGGTGGAGTCGACGGCGCCGGTCAGCGGATAACAGCCCAGCGTGCGGAACCGGACCATGCGCATCTCCGGCACCTCGCCCTTCTCGAGCGGCAGCCGCTCGTCGTCGACCATGATCAACGCTCCGTTGCGCGTCACGATCGGGCGCCGCTTCGCGAAGTACAGCGGGACGACCGGGACCTGCTCGCGCCAGAGGTAGAGCCAGACGTCGAGCTCGGTCCAGTTGGAGAGCGGGAAGACGCGGATCGACTCGTTCTTGCCGATGCGCGTGTTGAAGAGGTTCCAGAGCTCCGGCCGCTGGTTCTTCGGATCCCAGGCGTGGTTCTTGTCGCGGAAGGAGAACACGCGCTCCTTGGCGCGGCTCTTCTCCTCGTCGCGCCGTGCCCCGCCGAACGCCGCGTCGTAGCCGCCGGCTTCGAGCGCCTGCTTCAGCGCCTCGGTCTTCATCACGTGCGTGTAGCGCTGCGTGCCGTGGTCGAACGGGTTGATGTTCGCCGCCTTGCCCTGCGGATTGATCCACTCGATGAACCGCGCGCCGAGGTCCTTCACCATCGCGTCGCGGAACGTGATCATCTCCCTGAACTTCCAGGTCGTGTTCACGTGCAGCAGCGGGAACGGGATCGGCGCCGGCGCGAACGCCTTCTGCGCGAGGCGCAGCATCACCGTGCTGTCCTTGCCGATGGAGAACAGCATCACCGGGTTGCGGAACTCGGCCGCGACCTCACGGATGATGTGGATGCTCTCGTGCTCGAGCTGCTCGAGATGGGAGAGTTGGTAGGTGCTCATCGTGTGGGGTTGCCGGGCGTGCCGAGGAACAAGCGCCGATCGAGGTATTCGATCACCTGGTCGACGCTGCGATCGAGCGTCAGGTCCGCCGTGCGCAGCACGAGTTCGGGCGCGTCCGGCGCTTCGTAGGGCGAGCTGATGCCGGTGAACTCGGCGAGCTCGCCGCGTCGCACCTTCTTGTAGAGGCCCTTCGGGTCGCGGCTCTCGCACACGGCGAGCGGGACGTCGACGAAGACCTCGACGAAGCTCTCGGTGCCGACGATCGCGCGCGCCTGGGCGCGGTCGGCGCGGAACGGCGAGATGAAGGCGGTGAGAACGATCAGGCCGGCGTCGACCGAGAGTGCGGCGAGCTCGGCGATGCGCCGGATGTTCTCGGTGCGGTCCGTCGCCGAGAAACCGAGGTCCTTGCACAGGCCGTGGCGCACGTTGTCGCCGTCGAGCACCTGCACGGGGTGCTTGCGTTCGAAGAGCCGCCGCTCGACCGCGCGCGCGACCGTCGACTTCCCGGACCCGGACAGGCCGGTGAACCACAGCACGCAGCCGCGCTGTCCGAGCAGGCGCTCGCGGTCGGCGCGGCTGACCTCGCCGTGGTGGAAGACGATGTTCTGGGAGCGGGGCTGCATGCCTGCGTCGATCGGTCGGCCGCGGGTTCGGGGCGGGGATTGTCGCCATCGCGCGGGGCTTGGCCAGGGACCGCCCCGGATCCCGGCGACCTCGTGCTGTTTCGGCCACGAGGCGGACTCGCCACAAGTCCGCGAGGCGGACGTCCGATCCATGCCCCGTCGCCGGTGTTCTTGGCGGGTTCGGCGGACAAGAGACGGCAAGCGATGACCACGGGCGGTTACGGGTGGCGCGTCAGGCGGGGCGGCTCGCGGTGTCCGGTCGAGGGGCACGCCGCCTTCGAACGACTCGACGGCGACCTGCGCTGCGTGCGCTTCTCGGGCATCCGTTCGTTCCACGACGGCGTGGTCCGCTTCACCGTCGCGCTGCGCGGCCAAGGGACGATGGACTTCCGCTACGAGTCGAGCACCGGCGAGCTCGTCGTCGACCGCCTGCGCGGCACCGACGCGCGCACGCAGCTCGTCGTCCATCGCCACGGCCTGCACGGTCTTTTCGACTTCGGCCTCGCCGACTGCAGCCTCGACCAGCCGCTCGGGTCGCTCTGGTCCAACGCCCTGTTCGGCACGATCGAACTCCGCCGCCAGCGCGGCTCCTTCGTGCTCGCCGACGGCAGCATGGTCTTCCAAGCCGTCTTCCCGCGGACGACCGTCGTCCGCTACGACGGCGCCCACGGAGCGCTCGACGTCACGCCCGCCGACGGCTCGCTCGCGCTCGACGCGCGGCGCGAACACGTCGTCGGCGCGCGCGCCGGCGAACTCCGCCTCGTCGCGCACCCGAGCGCGCCGGACGCGCGCGTCGCCTGGCGCCAGGTCCGCGGTCCCCGCCTCGAGATGCTCGGCAAGCGCAGCGCGGAAGCCTCGCTGCGCGCGGGAGGACTGGGCGCGGGCGAGGAAGCGGTGTTCTTCGTCGGCGCGGAGTTGCCGCGGGCGGTAGCGGTCGAGACGGTGGTCGTGCGGCATCGGTGAGGGGGAGCCGCGGGGTGGGTTCGGGAGGAGTCCCGGCCGGACCTTCCGGAATCCCCGCCTGACACCTCGCCCCGCCCTGGGCTCTAAGGTGCGGACCGATGCGACCTCCCGTGAGCCGAGCCCAACCGATGCGCGACCCCGCTCCCAAAGAGCGGGAGCTCGCGCAGCGGGCGCGCGCCGGTGATGCGGAGGCCTTCTCCTTGCTCCTGCGGCCGCACGTCGACGGCTTGCTCGCGCTCGCGCGGCGGGCGGCGAAGGACGCGCACTGGGCGGAGGACCTGGTGCAGGAGAGCTTGATCCGCGCGGTGCGGGGGATCGACGGCTGGCGCGGCGCGAGTTCGTTCCGCACCTGGTTGTTCCGGATCCTCGTGCGCTTGTCGACCGAGCCGAGGCGTTGGCGGCGCGCCGAGCGCGCAGTGCCGCTCGAGGTCGACGTGCCCGACACGCTCGGGCTCCTGCCGCAAGACGCCGCGATCGCGCGCGAGCTCTCCGACCGACTCGCCGAGGCGATGGAGCGGCTGCCCGCGCGCCAGCGCACGGCACTGCACCTGCGCGCGGCCGAAGGCCTCGACTACGAACGCATCGCGGAGGTGCTCGAGTGCAGCGCGGGCGCGGCGCGCATGCTCGTGCTCGAAGCGCGGCGTCGCGTGATGGAGCGCATGGGGAGGCACCTCGAACCGTGAGGACGACGCGATGAACGAAGCCCACGAATCCGCCGCGTGCCCGCTCACGGATGAGGTCCTCGCGCTGTTCCTCGACGGCGCGAACGACCCGTCGACGCCGCCTGCGCGCGAGGAGCTCGCGTTGCACCGCGACGAGTGCGAGGTCTGCCGCGACGCACTCGAGCGCGCGCGCCGTCTCGACGCGTTGGTCGCCGCGACGGCCGTGCGCGGCGTGAGCGAGGCGCGGCGCGAGGCCTTCCTCGCGACAGCGTTCGCTGCGCGCGAGGCGGAACCGATGCCGTCGCGCGTGCGGCGACTCGCGCGACCGATCGCTGCGGCGACGCTGCTCGTCGTCCTCGGCGCCGCGCTCGGTGCATGGTTCGCCGGCGCCTTCGCGCCCGCGGCGCAACCTTCGCCGTTGCCCTCGCCGCAGCCGCAAGCGGCGCGCGTCGTCGAAGCCGCGGTCGAAACGCCAACGCCGGCACCGGTTTTCGCCATCGACTCCGAGTGGCTCTTGGGCCTGCCTGCGCCGATCGCGATCGCGACCGGGGCCGGCTCGCGTCCGATGCGGGCGCGCGCGCCGTCGGTGGAAGACTGCGCCTCGATCCTGCGCTCGCCGTGGCTCGTCGGTTCGCGTCTCGTGCTGCCCGACGCCGCGGACTCGGTCGCCCGCGCCTGCGCCGCGACGCTGCTCACCGCGCGCGCGCACGAGCTCGCGTTCGCGGCGCTCGTCGAACTGCCGGACGACTTCCGCCGCGCTACGCTCGCCGCGGTCGCCGCGCGCGCGCCGGACTTCGTCGCCTTCGTCGGCGCGCGGCTGCGCGATCGCGACGCTCGTACGCTCGTCGTCGCGGCGTGCCTTCCTGGCGCGAGCGTCGACGCCGAGCTCCTCGCGTTCGCCGCGGGCGACGAGTCCCGCGCGTTTGCCGTCGCCGCCGCGCTGCGTGCGCCGCGCACGCGCGACGGTCGCGCCGCGCTGCTGCTCGCGCTGATCGATGACGTGCTCGCG
>JACRLW010000118.1 GCA_016235155.1 Planctomycetota bacterium | reverse complement strand
TGATGCGGAGGATGTCGCGCGTGCGCACGCGCGTCGCGAGCAGCGACTGGTGCGCGTCGCGCATCGTCGTGTCGGTGAGCAGCGGTGTGCCGTGCGCCTTCACCCAGCGCACGACGCCCGCCGGCCCCTCGCGCTCGAGGATCTGCGCGGCGCCTGGCGGCGGCGCCTGATCGGGATCGATGCGCGGCAGGGGCGGGTCGACGAACTCGACGTTCGGACGGCACGGTCGCTCGCCGGCGCGGCGCGGCAGCGTGGGGTGCCCGTTCACGATCACCTCGGCGAGGTAGCTCAACACGCGCGTCGCGCGATCGCGGTGGCGCGTGAGCAGGAACAGCTCCGGAGTCTCGTCGATGAAGCGCGTCCAGGTCCGTCCGTTGAGGAAGGCGTCGTGACGCAGCACGTTCTCGAGGAAACGCAGGTTGGTCTTCACGCCGCGGATGCGGAACTCCTGGAGCGCGCGCAGCCCCTTCTGCGCCGCTTGCGCGAGCGTCTGGCCGAACGACGTGACCTTCACGAGGAGCGAGTCGTAGTGCGGCGTGATGTGCGCCCCGGTGTAGCCGCTGCCGCTGTCGAGTCGGATGCCGAGGCCTTCGGCGGAGCGGTACGCGGTGATCGTCCCGGTGTCGGGGAGGAAGCTGTTCGCCGGGTCTTCCGTCGTCACGCGGCACTGGATCGCGCAGCCGCGCGGACGCACCTCCGCCTGCGTGTAGATCCCGATCTCTTCGGTCGCCAGTCCGTGCCCCTCCTCGACCAGGATCTGCGCCTGCACCAGGTCGATGCCCGTCACGACTTCCGTCACCGTGTGTTCGACCTGCAACCGCGGATTGACCTCGATGAACCAGTAGGCGTCTTCGCCGACGAGGAACTCGACCGTTCCCGCGTTGTGGTAGCCGACCTCGCGCGCGATCTTCAGCGCGTCGTCGAGGACGCGTTGGCGGATCTCGCGCGGCAGGTTCGGCGCCGGTGCGACCTCGATCACCTTCTGGTGACGGCGCTGCACCGAGCAGTCGCGTTCGAAGAGGTGGACGATCTCGCCGGCGAGGTCGCCGAGGATCTGCACCTCGATGTGCCGCACGTGCGTGAGGAACTTCTCGAGGAAGACCTGCGGGTTGCCGAACGCCGCCTTCGCCTCCGAACGGGCGCGCTCCGCGGCCTCGTCCATCTGCTCGATGCGTTCGACGACGCGCATCCCGCGCCCGCCGCCGCCGTGCGCCGCCTTCACGATCACTGGTGCGTGCGCTCTGCAGAACGCGCGCGCCTTGTCGAGCGCGTCCTTGGTGTCGAGGTCGATCGTCAGTCCGGGCACGGTCGGCACGCCGACCTTCTCCGCGACGTGACGCGCCGCGACCTTGTCGCCCAGCGTCTTGATGACGTCGGCGCGCGGCCCGATGAACGCGACGCCGCGCGCGCGACACGCGGCCGCGAACTGCGCGTTCTCCGACAGGAAGCCGTAGCCGGGATGGATCGCGTCGACTCCCGCCCGCTCCGCGACGTCGAGGATCTCGTCGATCGCCAGGTAGGCGTCGACCGGCTTGCGCCCCTTGCCGACCAGGTACGACTCGTCGGCCTTGTAGCGATGCTGATGCGTCGCATCCTGCTCGCTGAAGATCGCGACCGTCCGTCGTCCGAGTTCGGCGCACGCGCGGAACACGCGGATCGCGATCTCGCCGCGGTTCGCGCAGAGGATCTTGTGGAACTGGTTGATCTCCATGGGGAGCGGCGGGGTCCGGTCGACGGCATGGGGCTTATCGGGTCGCGGGCCCGAAGTCCTGGACGACATCGGGACGCCCGGGTGATGCCGCGTCGGCGGTATTCCGTCCGGCCCTCCGGCCGCGGGTAGACTCCCGCGCGCTCCGGATGATCCGCCGCCTCCTGTACCTCGCCGCCGCCGCGGTTCTCGGCTCCGGTGCGCCGCTCGTCTGCCAACAGCAGCGGCTCGCGACCCTGTTCGCGTCCGACAACGTCGGAGCTGACGGTGGCGCCGTCTACTTCGACCTCTCGGCCGGGCAGCCGGTCCTCTTGCAGGAGCTGGAGGTCAACGTCGACGCCCCCATCGGCACCCCCCTCCAGGTGACGGTGCACGCGCTGCCATCGGGAACGGGCTACGCCGGCAACGAACCGAGTGGGGCGTGGACGACCGTGGCGGTCGACGACGGCACGGCGCGCTCGTTCGGCGTCGACCGGCCTTCGCGCGTACCGCTGCTCGCGCAGCACCTGTTGCTCGCCGGGACACAGGGGATCGCCGTGGTCGTCCGCGGTGCCGCGCAGCGCTACACGAACGGCACCGGTGTGAACCAGTCGTACAGCGACGGCGTGATCACGCTGACCCTCGGCTCCGCGAGCCCCGCGCCCTTCCAGTCCCCGGTGTTCGCGCCGCGCGTGTGGAACGGCAGCGTCGGCTACACCCCGTTCACCGGGTTGCATCCGGACTTCCACGCGACGCCGACCGCGGGACCGGCGCCGCTCGCCGTCACGCTCGTCGACTCGTCGTTCACGATCGATCCGGCTGGTTTGACGAGCATCGAGTGGGACGTCGACGGCGACGGCACCTTCGACTACTCCGGCGCGACGGCTCAGCACACCTTCGCCAACGCCGGCCGGCATTCGATCACGCTGAAGGTCGTCGACTCGATCCACGGCGCCGTGACGCTCACGCGCACGGAGTACGTCGTCGTCGGCGCTGTCGCGCCGCGCTTCACGTGGCAGCCCGCGGGCACCTCGCCGACCGCGATCCAGTTCCTCGACGGCACCGTGCCGACGCCGACCGCATGGGCGTGGGACTTCGACGCCGACGGCAACGTCGACTCGACCCAGCAGAACCCGCTCTTCGCCTATCAGCGTCCCGGCATGTGGCGCTGCCGCCTCTCGGTGACTTCGCCCGCCGGCTCCTTCGTGGTCGAGGACGACGTGCCGGTGCAGACCCTGCCCTTGCCGTCCTTCACCACGAGCTACTCGTTCCCGACCAACGTGCGCGGGTTCTGGTTCCGGGCACCGCGCTCGTTCTCGATCGTCGCCGCGCGCGTGCCGAACGAAGCGGGACTCACGCTCCAGAACGCCGCGATCTACCGGCTGGCATCGGCGCCGCCGTTCGCGCCGGCGACGCTCGTCTCGCAACCCTCGTTCCTCGCCCTCGGCGTTCCCGCGGGCGTCGAGATCCCCGTGCCCTTCGCGCTGAGCTTCGCCGCGGGGGACTACGTCGGCGTGCTGGGTGCGATGGGTGATGCGACCACGACGGTCAACTCGTACGGGACCGCGCCGTTCGCGACGACGCTGCTCGGCGCGCCGCTCGTGCTCGGCCGTCTCAGCGCCGACGTCAATCTCGTCGCGAGCAACGGCATCGCTCCGCTCGCGACCGGCACCGGTCCGCTCGGCCGCGTCGAACTCGCGGTGACGCCCGCGATCGCGTCCACCTACGGCGCGGGCACCGCGTCGGGCAGCGGTGCGCCGGCGCCGTCGCTCGCGCCCGGCAGCGCTCCGATGCTCGGCACCAACGGAGTGCTCCGCATCACGCAATCCGACGGCAATGCGTTCGGCGCGATGCTCGGCGCCTTCGCGCGTGGACTGTTGCCCACGCCCTTCGGCGATGTGCTCGTCGATCCCGTGACGCTGTTCCCGCTCGACATCGGCCCCTTGCCGATCGGCACGAGCACGACGTCGGTCCCGATCCCGAACGTGCTTTCGCTGCAGGGCGCGGGCCCCGTCGTGTGGCAGGCGGTGATCGTCGCGCCGGGATCGCCGAACCTGCTCTCGCTGTCGAACGCGGTGGAGTGGTATCTCGGGCTCTGAGGATCCCGCCGCTCACCGCACGAAATCGAGCTGCGTCGCGCCGCTGATCCCGCTGATCCCGAACGGCGCGAGCGTGACCACCGCGTGCCACAACCTCAGCCCGGCGATTTCGACCGGTTGGTTGGGCGGCAGCGCGATGCGCGCGCGGCCGAGGCCTTGCGCATCGAGCACGCCGAGCGTGTTGACGAGGAAGGGCGAGTTCGGGCTCTGGAGCGTCAATCCGAGATACGGATCCGGCGCGTTGAGCGGCAGGTGCCAGTGCTGTGCGGCGAAGCCCGGCGCCGTGCCGCTCGTGGATCCGAGCACGAGATAGAGGTGTCCGCCGCGCAGCGGGCCGCCGTCGACGTCGAGGACCTGCTGGCCGCCGGCGCTCACCGAGATCGTCGCGGGCAGGGCGGTGAAGGCCGGGCGCATCGGCGTCGCCGTCACGAGTCGCACCGAGACGCCGCCGAGGTTGTCGCCATGGACGCTGTCGCCGATCCAGAAGCTGACGAGCGTCGGCACCTCGATCGGGAACCAGTGCTCGTGCGCGGTCGCGAATGCCTCGGCCGCGGTGGCGTACTTCGCGACGCCCGCCCCGGGCAGCACGGTCTGCACCTTCACCTCGGGCATGCCCGGACACTGGATCGAGTAGCTCCACATCCAACCCTGCGAGCAGGTCCCGGGCGCGCTCCCGCAACCGGTGTTCACCCCGTTCCAGGCGTGCCACCCGTTGAACGCGCCGCCGCCGCTCGGGTCGATCGGGAGCGCGCGCCACAGGCCCGGCGGGAGCGTGACGACCACCGCGTTCGCCGGGTCGTTGGTCCGCGCCGAGACGTCGACGATCTGCTGGGCACGAGCCGTGGGAACGGCGAACACGGCCGCGGCGAGCGCCGCGGACCGGACGAATCTGAACCGCATGGTCCTCCTCCTCCGTTGCCGCGCCTGCGGAGCCCTGCGCGCGGCGTCGGATAGGATCGGCCGCCCGTCCCGCCGGACTCCAGTCCGCGACGCACGAGCGACATGTCGACCCCAGCCCCGATGCACGGAACCGCGCCGACGCTGCGTTCGTCGCCGTTCGCCGCCTCGGTCGCGTTGCACGCCGCGCTGGTCGCCGGAGCCCTGTCGGTCCCGTCGTCCCCGATCGCCGTGGCGGACGCGACGATCGGCTGGCGACCCGCCGATGCCGTCGTCCCGTTCGCGCTCGCGACGCCCCCGGAGTCCCGGCCGATGATCGAGCCGGCGCTCGAACCCGAGCTGACCCGACCCGAAGTGCCGCTCGAGCCGTTCTGCGCCGTCGCCCTGCGCCCGCCGCAAGAGCCGCCGCCCCGCGGCGACGACCTCGCGGCCTTCGTCGAGCGCGTGCGGGTCGTCGTGCGTCATGCGGAGCCGGTCATCGCGGCCGTGCCCGTGCCGCCGGCGCCCGAACCGACGGCCTTCGTCCGCGCGCATCCGATCGACGGCGCGAACCGCTCGCCGGAGTACCCGGGCGAGGCGAGACGCCGCGGCGAGGAAGGCACCGTGCAACTCGTGCTGTGGGTGAGCGCCGGCGGCGCCGTCGGGGAGGTCCGCATCGCGCGAACCTCGGGCCATCCGCGGCTCGATCGCGCTGCGCAGCGGGCGGCGGCGCAGTGGCGCTTCGCTCCGGCGACGCGCGACGGCGCGCCGATCGAGAGCGAGTTCGAACTGGACGTCGAGTTCCGCCTCGTCGATCGCCAATAGTCAGGGCCCCGCATCCGACGGCACGCGCGCAAGGCGATGCGGCTGGACGTGTCGCCGGCCGTTCGCTCGGCACGGCTGACCGTCACGCGTCCCGCGGGCGCTCGCGCCAGCGTGCGCGGCGAGGCGTCCTCATCGCCGAACTCGCGGTCCCAGAGCTGGCAGGTGACCTGCTTGTGTCGCTGGTCGACTCCCTCGCAGTAGTTCGTGAACTTGCAACGTTGCACGCTCGCGCCGGCGCCGAGTTCGACCTTCAGCCACCAGTCCGGATCCGCGAGCGACTGGCGCGCCGCGGCGACGAGGTCGCACGCTCCGTCGCGCAACGCCGACTCCGCGAGTTCGAAGGTGCCGATGCCGCCGGCGGCGACGACCGGCGTGTCGAGTCCGGCGGTCCGGATCGCGGAGCGGATCGCCGCGGCGAGGTGGAGGTTGCGTCCGAACGGACCGCGCTCGTCGCTGCGGACCGCCGGCATGCACTCGTGGCCCGACGGTCCGGTGTACGGATACGCGGCCTCGCCGATGTGCGGCTGCTTGCAGTCCTCGAAGCGACCGCCCTTGCTCACCGACACGAAGTCCATCCCGGCGCGCGCCAGTTCGACGGCGTAGTACGTCGCGTCCTCGATGCGCGATCCTCCCGCGACGACTTCGTCGCCGAGCAGGCGGCAGCCGACGCAGAATCGCGCGCCGACGCGCGCACGCACCGCGGCGAGGACCTCGAGCGGGAGGCGCACGCGTCCTTCGCGCGAGCCGCCGTAGCCGTCGTCACGCCGGTTGGTGCGTGAGAGGAACGAAGCCATCGTGTAGGCGTGCGCGAAGTGGAGTTCGACCCCGTCGAAGCCGGCGTCGCGGGCGCGTGCGGCGGCTGCGGCGAAGACGCCGGGGAGCACGCGCGGCAGTTCGGCGACGTGCGGCCGGTCGAGGTCGTTGACCTCCTCGCGCATGCCGAAGCGCAGGTCGCGGAGTTCACGCGGCGACAGCACGGCATCGAGTTCGCCGTCGGGCAGGCGTGCGAGCGCGGCGCGGATCGCTGGATCGCCGACGTCGTGCGACACGTGGCCGCGCGCGGCGAGCGCGTCGCGATGCCGCGGCTCGATGCGAAGAAACTCGCCGAAGAAGCGCGTGGGCTCGGGGCGGCGACGGATCGCGAGGAAGTCGAGGATCTGGAGCAGCAGCCGCGTGCGGCCACCGCTCGCTTCCCGCACCGCGGTGACCAGGTCCCGCAGACCCGGGACGAAGCGGTCGTGGCCGATGCGCAGCAAGGGGCCGCTCGGGACGTCGCGGACGCCGGTCGCCTCGACGACCAGCACGCCGGGCAAGCCTTGCGCGAAACGGCGATACCAGTCGATCACGTCGCGGGTCACGAAGCCGTCGGCCGTCGCGCGCCACGGGACCATCGCGGGCACCCAGGTCCTGGTTCGCGAGCGCATCGGACCGATCGCGACCGGCGCGAAGAGTCGCGCGGTGCGCGCCAGCTCCGCTGTCGGCCAGACGGTGGGCCGCACCGCGTGCCACACCACGCGACCGGATTCGCCGGGCCCTGCGTCGCTCATCACGCGGAGGATACGCGGGCCCGCAGTCCGTCGAATCCTCGCGCCGTGCGAGGATTCGGCGGACGGAGGGCCCCAGCCGAGGGAGCGGCCGAGGCCGTCCAGGTCGGCGCGGCAGCGACGACGCTCAACCCTTGGTTGCGGCCTCGGCCGCGATGGCCTGGACCGTGCCGCGACGCGCGGGAAGATCGCGCGCCATGCGCAGATTCGCGATTGCCGGGTTGCTCGGAGCGTTCGCCGCGTGCTCGTCCGCGCCGTCGAGCCCGGCGGGTGAGAGTCCGTCCGGCCGGGAACTCGTCGTCCGCCTGTTGCCCGCGGAGCAGGTCGAACTCGACGGTCGCGCGATGACCTTCGAGTCCTTCGTCTACGAACTCCGTGTCGCGTGCCGGGCCGCCGCGGGGGATCCGTCGCGACGGCCGTGGCTGCGGGTCCTCGCGCCCCGCGAACAACGCACCGGCGACGAGGAACTGGCGCGGAAGGTGCGGCGCGCGGCGTACGACGCCGGCGTGCAGCACATCGAACTCGCCATGGAGGGTGCGTGAGGATCGAGCGCCCCGATCTGATCGTCTTCGACGTCGACGGCACGCTGCACGACGCCTTCGCGTGGTGGGCGCCGCTGATCCGTCGCGGGCTGGCGCGTTTTGCGGAGCTCACCGGACTGGGGGTGCTGATGCCCGACGACAAGACGGCGTGCGCCGTCGTCGGCATGAAGGACGCCGGCGTGTGGGGCCCCTTCCTCCCGGAAGAACACCGGCATCGTTGGCCCGAGCTGCGCAAGGTCGTCCTCCCGATGGAGGTCGAGGAGCTGAACTCCGGCCGGGACTACCTGTTCGCCGGGGTTCGGCCGCTGCTCGCTCACCTGCGCGCGCTCGACGTGCGCACGGCGCTGGCGAGCAACTGCCGCCAGACCTACCTCGACGCCCATCGCTTCGGCCAGGGTCTCGCCGCGCTGACCGACGCGCAGTTCTGCCTCGACTCCGCGGGCGGCGTGGACAAGGCGGGCATGTTGCGGCTCGCCGTCGAGGCCTTCGCCGCGCAGCGGCCCGTCATGGTCGGCGACCGCGAGCCCGATCTCGAAGCGGCGCGAGAGGTCGGGATGCCGTTCGTGTGGCGCCGCAACGACCGCTGCGACGTCTCCGGCGAGTCGGATGCCGTCTGGGACGGACCACCCGCGCAACTCTGCGAACTGTTGCTCCTCGCGCCTCCGCCCGAGGAATAATCCGCCGCGGTTCGCGCAGCGGCGCGCGAGCCGAGGCCATGCAATTGCTCTCCCGAGTCTCGATGGAAGCCATCCCGTCCCTGGTCCTCATCTTCGGCTTCATCGTCACGGTCTCGGCGATCTCGAGGCGCTCGAAGGAACGGCGCGAGCGGCTACGGATCCTCGAAGAGCAGTTGCGGGCGGGAAACCTCGACGGACCGGAGAAGCAACGGATCCTCGAAGAGCTCACCGGCCGGCGCTTCCCCGAGCCGGCGGGGACCATCGCGCCGCCGCAGCGGCCGTTCAGCGCGGTGGCCCGGGTCGCGTTCGGCATCGGCTGGATGATGATCTTCCTCGCCGTCGGACTCCTGCTCAGCGGCGGCCGCGACGAGACGCAAGGCGCGACGATCGTCGGTCCGCTGGGCTTCGCGCTCGTCACGCTGCCGATCGCGCTGCGCGAACTCGAGAGCGACCGACCTCGCCGCCGCGCCTGAACCGCGCGACTCCGCTATCGTCCGCGCTCCCCGGCGGCGTCGTCCGCCGGACGATGCGATGACCGACGTCTTCGAGGAAGTGGTGCGCCTGCGGCGCGAGGGCATCCCCGCCGCGCTCGCGACGATCGTCGCGACCCGCGGTTCGACGCCCGGGCGCGAGACGATGCGCCTGCTCGTCCTCGACGACGGCACCTTCCTCGGCACGGTCGGCGGCGGTTGCCTCGAAGCCGAGGTCTACGACGCCGCGCGCGAGGTCATCCGGACCGAGCAGCCGCGCTCGTTGCAGTTCCGGCTCACCGAGCACGACTCACCCGACTCGGGTCTGCTCTGCGGCGGGGAGGTCACCGTGTTCGTCGAACCGATCACGACGCCGACGCTCTGGATCTTCGGCGGCGGTCACGTCAGCAAGGCGATCTGCACGGTCGCGACGATGGCGGGCTTCCGCGTGACCGTCTGCGACGACCGCGAGAAGTTCGCGAGCACGGCGCGCTTCCCGGACGCCGCGGCGACCGTGGCGAGCGAGTACCCGTCCGCCGTCGCGGCGATGCCGCTGCGCGCGAACAGCTACGTCGTCGTCGTGACCCGCGGCCACAAGGAGGACGGCGTCGTGCTCGAGGCCCTCGCTGCGCGGTGGCGGAAGGGTGAGCGCGCGAAGTTCCTCGGCATGATCGGCAGCAAGACCAAGCGCGCGGTGCTGTTCCGCCACCTGCGACAGCGCGTGGCCGCCGACGAGGCGTTCTTGCAGAGCGTGCGGAGCCCGGTCGGCCTCTGCATCGGCGCGCGCAGCCACGAGGAGATCGCGGTCGCCGTCGTCGGCGAGTTGATCGCGGTCCGTCGCACCGGACAGGATGCGGCGGACGCATGGCAGCACCGCAAGCGGCAGAAGGCGGCGATCGAACCGACCGACGAGCCACGCGAGGCGCCCGTGGAGCGCGGCTGAACCGTCGGGACCTCGGGTTCGTTGCGGGTGCCCGCGGGCGGCGGCATGATCCCGGCCCCCCGCATCGGCCCCGCACCCCCGCTCATGAAGATCCGTCGCCCGTTCTGGATTGCCGCAGCCGCGGTCGCGATCGCCGCCGCGCTGCCGGCGCAGAAGGACCGCATCGTCCTCGTCGACGGCAAGGTCATCGAGGACTGCACCGTCCTCGCCTACGACCTTCGCAAGCTCGACTACCGCGCCAAGGGTTCGGCGGCGTCGGTCGAGTCGGACCTCGTGGCGAGCGTGACCGTCGAGAAGACGAAGGACATCTACCGCCGCGGTTACGCCGCGGCCGGGGGTCCGGAAGGCCCGGGCAACTTCCTCACCACGGCGCGCGAACAGAAGGAACCGTTCATCGCCCAGTTCGGCTTCGCCGAGTCGGCGCGGCTCCTGGTCGAGCAGGGCGAGTACGCCGACGCGTTCGCGGTGCTCGAGGAACTCGCCACCAAGCTGCCCGACAGCGGCTTCGTGCCGATGCTCTACCGGGTGAAGCTCGAGTACTACCTCCAGCAGGGGAAGAGCAAGGCGAGTGACGCCGCTTCGGTCGCGAAGCGCTACGAGGAGACGGCCGGCTCGCAGGGCTACCCGCGCGGCTGTCAGATCGAAGCCCGCTACTACGCGGTGATGGCGCAGGCGGTCGGCGGCGCGATCGACACGACCAAGATGCGGCGTGATCTCGAGGCGATCGTCGGCGAGGCGTCGGCGTACCCCAACCTCGCGGATCGCTGCCGGCTCGCGATCGCGGAGTCGCTGGTCGACGAGAAGAAGCCCGACGAGGCCCAGAAGCTGCTCGCCGACCTGCTCGGCCGCAACTACATCGAGCCGTCGACTCTCGCCGGCGCGCTCGCCGGGATGGGCAAGGTGCACTTCGCGCGCGGCACGCCCGACAACAAGGAGGCGTACCGCGAGGCGCTGCTCGCGTTCCTCCGCGTCTACGTCGAAGTGCCGAAGGCCCAGCCGGGCGTGACCGCCGAGTCGCTGTACTTCGCGGCGCAGTCCGCGGAGAAGTGGGGCGGTCCCGACGCCATGACGATGGCGCGTCGCCTCAACCACATCCTCGTGCGCGACTACCCCGACAATCCTTGGACGAAGAAGTGAGCGCACGATCCGCGCTGTGCGACTGATCGTCGCCGAACCGGAGGGACGCGCGACGTGAGCAAGGCCGAGCGGTCGACGACGATCCTGGCCGAGCGTCAGGCCGGCTGGTTCAACCGCTTCACGTTCCGGTTGCTCTGGGTCGGCTCCTGGCTGTTCGCGCGGGTGTGGTTCCGGCTCCGCGTCGTCAACCCGCCGCGCATCCGCGGCCCGTTCGTCGTCGTCGCGAACCACGCGTCGTTCATCGACCCGGTGCTGCTCGGCGTCGCCATGCGGCAACGCGTCTGCTACCTGATGACGGTGCTTCATTTCCGCAGCCCGTTCCTCTGGTGGTTCTACCGGTGGAATCGCGCGATCCCGATCGCGCTGCGCGGTTCGAACCGCGACCCGCTCCGCGTGGCGCGCGCCGTCCTCGCGCGCGGCGAAGTGCTCGGCATCTTCCCGGAGGGCGGCTTGAGCCGCGACGGCGGCATGTTGCTCGGCAATCCCGGCGCCGTGTCGCTCGTGCTCGGCGACGACGTGCCGATCGTGGCGGCGCACATCGACGGTGCCTGGGCGGCCTTCCCCGCGGGCGGTTGGCCCCGACCCAAGCGCGTGACGATCCGCTTCGCCGATCCGATCCGCATCGACGAACTGCTGCCGGCGACCGCGGATCGACGCCAACGCCTCCGCCACGCGACGCGCGCGATCATGGATCGGATCGCGGCGACCGGCGCGGTGCAGTCGCGGGAGAGTTGGCTCGAGCAACGCACGGCGTGATGTTCCGGGCGCGGAACGCCGCTCGCTGCCGCGCGCGCGGGTCGCACCGGCCGGCGACCGGCACGGGCCTTGCCGACGCCGCCGGCTCGATCCGCCCGCCCGCCGTCTATCCTCCCGCCCCGCCGACCATGACGACCGCGATCCTCCGCGCAGCGCTCCTGTCCACGTCCACGGCACTGATGTTCGCGGCGTGCTCTCGCGACGACGCCGCGCCAGAAGGAGGGGCGCAGCGCGTGACGGTCTACATCGCGCTCGATGAGGAACACAGCGATCGGCTGGTGAAGCTGTTCGGCCAGGAGACCGGGATCGACGTCAACGCGCGCTACGACTCGGAAGCGAGCAAGACCGTCGGGCTGGTCAGCGCGATCCTCGAGGAGGCGGAGCGCCCGCGTTGCGACGTGTTCTGGAACAACGAACTCGCGCACACGGTGCGACTCGCGCAGAAGGGCCTGCTCGAGCCGTACGTCTCGCCCGCCGCCGCAGCGGTCCCCGCCGCATGGAAGGACGCGAGCGGGCTCTGGACCGGGTTCGCGGCGCGCGCGCGCGTGATCATCGTCAACACCAAACGGATGGGGACCGATCCCTCGGCGTGGCCGAAGTCGATCCAGGACTTCGCCGATCCGAAGTGGAAGGGACGCTGCGCGATCGCGCGGCCGCTGACCGGCACGACGCTCACGCACTTCACGGCGCTCCACGACGCGATGGGGGAGAAGGCGTTCACCGCGTGGCTCGACGCGTTGAAGGCGAACGAGGTGCTCTGGCTGCAGAGCAACGGCGCGACGATGCGCGAGACGAGCAAGGACGACGGCGACCTGCTCTTCGCGCTCACCGACACCGACGACTTCCACGTCGCGCTCCAGAAGGGGCTGAGCGTCGGCTGCGTGTTCCCCGACCAAGACGAGGGTCAGCTCGGCACGATGCTGATCCCGAACTCGGTCGCGCTCGTCAAGGGCGGGCCCAATCCCGTCGCCGCCCGCAAGCTGATCGACTTCGTCGTCAGCGAGCGCGTCGAGGCGCTGCTCGCCGCGGCGAAGTCGGCGCAGATCCCGCTGCGCGCGGGCGTCGCCGGACCGCCGGCGAAAGAGATCCTCGGCATCGATCGCTTCAAGGCGATGGTCTGGGATCCGGCGCGCGTCGCGGCCAACCTCGAAGCGCGCGCTGCCGAGTTCGGCAAGCGCTTCGGCGGCGGGTGAGTCCTGGTTCCCTCGCCGATGACGAAGCTCGCGCGCTCGCTCTTCGCGGCCCCGCTCGGCCTGGCGCTCGTCTTCGCCGCGGCGTTCGTCGTCGCACCGCTCGTCGCGATGCTCCGCGAGACGGTGCTCGGCCCCGACGGCTTCACGTTGAGCGCCTGGTCCCAGGTGCTCGCCTCGGAACTCGACCGCGCCCAGCTCCTGCGTTCTCTCGAACTCGGCGCTTGCTCGTGCGCACTCGCCTTCGTCTTCGGCTTCGGCCACGCGTGGTTGACCGAACGCAGCGACCTGCCGTTTGCGCGCGCGCTCGGCCCGCTCGGCATCGCGCCGCTCGTCGTGCCGCCGATCCTGGTCGCGATGGGCTTTTCGGACTTCATGGCGGCGTCGGGCTTCTGGGCCTGCGTGCTGCTGCTTGGCACGAGCTACGCGCCGTTCGTCGCGTCGATGACCGCGCGCGGGCTGCGCGCGATCGACGGCCGTTCTTGGGAAGCGGCGTTCGTCGCGCGCGGTCGCGGCCCCGCGGATCGCTTGCTGTTCCGTGCGATCCTCCCGGAGATCGCGGCGGGCGTGCTGTTCGCCTTCGTGTTCGTGATCAGCGAACACGGCGTGCCCGAGTTCCTCACGGTGAAGGGCAAGACCTGGCACACCTATGCCGAGGGCGTCTTCGCGCGCTGGACGCGCCGCGCGACCGGGACGACGCACGAGGAACTCGTCGCGCCGATCGTCGCCGCCGTGCCGCTCGTGCTCGTGATCGGGATCGCGCTCGTCGTCGCGCTGCGCTTGCGCGCGCACAGCGAGCTGCGCAGCGACTTCCGACCCTTGCCGGTCCGCTCGCTCGGACGCTGGCGCATCCCGGCCCTGCGGCTCCCGCTGAGCTACCTCGCTTGCGGCGTCGGCGTGCCGGACGTCGTGATGGTGCGCTGGGCGATGGGTTCGCCGCAGGCGCGCGAACCGATGTCGCTCGAGTTCCTCAGGCGCAGCTTCCGCGGCGCGATCGACCAGACCGGCGACGACCTGCTCTACACGACCCTGCTCGCGGTCGGCACGACGGTCCTTTTGCTCGCCGTCGCGGTTCCCCTCGCGCGGCTCGCGGCACGCCGGGCTCGATCGATCGAGATCCTCGCGATCCTGCCGATCGCGGTGCCCGCGATCCTCCTCGCGATCGGCTTCGTGCACGTCTGGAACAGCCGGCCCGCCGCGGACGCGTACGCGGCGCTCGGCTTCGACTTCTACGACTCGGCGGGCGTCGTCACCTGCGCCTACGCCGCGCGCTTCTTGCCGTTCGGCGTGCTCACGCTCGCGACCGCGTTGCGCCGCCAGCCGCGCGCGATCGACGACGCCGCCGCGCTCAGCGGTCGCAGCCCGCTCGCGTGCGCGCTCGTCGTGCGCTTGCCGCTGCTCTTGCCCGCGATGTGGTCGGTCGCGTGCCTCGTCTTCGTGCTCGCGCTCCGCGAGCTCGACGTCGCGGTCGTTCTTCCCGCGGGGAACGGTACCGTCGTGCGTCGCCTCTCGAACATCGTCCACTTCGGCGGCGAGGACACCGGCGGCGCGCTCGCGCTGATGCTGCTGTTCGTCGCCAGCGTGCTTCCCGTGCTCACCGTGATCCTCACCGGCAGGAAGCTGCGGCCCTTGTCGTGACCGCGTCGTCCTGAATCGTCGTCCTGAGTCGTCTACCGAATCGATCACCATGCAGAGCGTCGCCGTCACCGGCCTGCTGATGACCCGAGCGCGTGGCTTCCGCCTCGGGCCGATCACGTTGACGCTCGGCGCGGGGAGCCGCACGGCGCTCGTCGGTCCGTCGGGTTCGGGGAAGACCACCCTGCTGCGCTGCATCGCGGGACTCGAAGCGCCGCGCGACGGCACCGTGACGATCGGCGAACGCGTCGTGTCCGACGGCTCGCGTGTCCTGGTCCAGCCGGCCGCGCGCAAGCTCGGCGTCGTGTTCCAGGACGGCGCGCTCTGGCCGCACCTCGACGCCGTGCAGCACCTGCGCTTCGTGCGGCCGTCGCTCACGCGGGCGCGCGCGGAAGAGGAACTGGGTCGCGTCGGGCTCGCCGACAAGGGCTCGCGCAAGCCGGCGCAGCTGTCGGGCGGCGAGGCGCAGCGCCTGGCGCTCGCGCGCGCCCTGGCGGGCGAACCGGAGATCCTCTTGCTCGACGAACCGCTCGGCGCCGTCGACGTGCACCTGCGCGACGGACTCGCCCTGCTCGTGCGCACGCTGGCGATGGAACGCGCGCTGACGCTCGTCGTCGTCACGCACGATCGCGACGAAGCGCTGGCGATGGCCGACGACCTCGTCGTGATGGACGCCGGACGCATCGTCGAACACGGCAGCGCGCAGGACCTCGTGCGTGATCCGCGGACTGCGTTCACGGCGCGCTTCCTCGGCCGCGCCGCGTGCCTCCCGATCCGTCGCGATGAACGTGGCGCCGCGCGCAGCGCGTTCGGTCCCGTGACCCTGGCCGACGGCGCCGACCCCGCGGCGTTCGCCCACGTCGTGCTGCCCCACGATCTCTTGGCGATCGACGTGCGCGTGCCCGATGCCGTCGTCGTGCGCGTGCTGCACGTCCGTCACGATGCGCTCGGCGGTGCGTCGGCGGCGGTCACGATCGACGGGCAGGCGATGCTCGTGCCGTGTCCCGACGACCTTGTGGCCGGCGTCGAACTCGGACTGCGTCTGCGTCATGCGCCGCGCGTGCTCCCCGCGGGCGCGGGGGACGGGCGATGACCCTCCGCCTGCGCGTCGTCGCCGCGCTCGCGTTCGTCGCGCTCGCCGGCGTGACCGGCGCCTGGTTGTTCCAGGGCGACGGCACGGCGGGCGGCGGCGCGTCGCAGCCCGGCGATGCGCGCTTCCGCTGGACGAACTCCGAGCAGTGCCGCGACTGCCACCGCGCGGTGTGGGACGAGTGGCAGGGCTCGCATCACCAGATCTCCTACCTCAACCCCGAGGTGCGCAAGCTCAGCGACGACTTCCGCAACAAGGAGTGCCAGGCCTGCCACCTGCCCCAGCCGATCGACGTGACCGGCTTCGGCCAGCGCGCGTTGCCGCGCCTCACGCGGCCCGATCAAGGCGTCGACTGCATCACCTGTCATGTCGGTCGATCCGGCGAGGTCTTCGCCGCGCACGACGTCCCAACGGCGCCGTGTCGCCCGCGGACCGATCCGCGCTTCGTGTCGATGAGCTTGTGCGAGAGCTGCCACAACCAGCACCAGACGACCGATCAATGGCGTGCGAGTCCGTCGGCGAAGCAGGACGTCGACTGCAACGACTGCCACATGCCCGACGTCGAGCGCTCGCTCGCCGGCGGTGTCGTGCGCAAAGGCCGAGGTCACGGGTATCCGGGCGCGCACGACGCGGCGATGCTCGGCAAGGCGTCCGAGTTCGACGCGCGCATCGAAGGCGGGGAACTCGTCGCGGTGCTCGCGAACACCGGCGCGGGCCACAACTTCCCCACCGAGGAGCGGCACCGCGCCGTCGACGTCGTCTGGCGCGCGATCGACGCGCAGGGTCAGGCCGGCGAATGGTCGCGCGCGTTCCGCTTCCGCCAGCCGTACCGCGAGGAGCCCGGCGAGAACACGCAGCTCCCCGCGGGCGAGCGCAAGGAGCTGCGCGTCGCGCTGCCGCCGGGCACGGTGAAGGTCGGCGTGCGGCTGTGGTACCGTCTCAATCCGTACGCAGTCGACGGCGACGCGGCGTCCACGCTGCTCGCCGAGCGCGAGGTGATCGTCCCGTGATGCGAGCCCGGTCCACGATGTGCGCAGCGGTCGTCGCCCTCGCGCTCGTCGCGGCATGCGACCGCGCGGCCCAGGACGCGCCGCTCCCCTCACTGCCCCCGTTCGCGCCGCGCGACGTACTCACGCCGATGCGTGCGCTCGCCGCGCAGGTTTCGCCCGCGCCCGACGAGCGCACGGCGCGCTCGCTGGCCGAACTCGTCGACCTCGCCTGGCGTCCCGAGGCGGCGGATGCCCGGACGCAACAGCGCACGCTGCGCGCGTTGCTCGAACACGCCGCCGCCGACTTCGCCCTCGAAGCGGGCCTCGCGCACGAACACGCCGCCGTGCGATCGCAGTGCGCGTTCCAGCTCGGCGAGCGCGGGCGCGTCGCCGCGATCCCGATCCTGCTGGTGCGCGTGCGCCAGGACGAGAAAGACGGCGAGGTGATGGCCTGGTTGATCGACGCGTTGAGCAAGCTCGGCTGCCTCGGCGCGCTCGACCGGCTCGTGCCGCTCTTCGACGTCGAGGCGAGCGCAGCACGCGCCGGCGCGCTGGCGATCGACGTGCTGAAACGCGCCGGCCGCGACCCGGGCGAGGGAGCGGGTTGGGCCCAGCTCGCCATGGCCATCACCGCGTTGCACGACGAATGGCGCCGCAGCGGGGTCGCGCCGGGTGCGTCCGCCGCCGCGTGCGCGCCGGCCAGCGTGCCGTCGCTCGACGAACTCGACCCCGTATTGCGCGCGCGCCTCGCACAGTGCGTCGTCGACCTCGCCGACCAGAACCTGCGGCCGGTCGACAACGCGCGCTGGGTCTTCTCGCGCATCGGCCGCCGCGGCCTGCCCTTCGTCGCCGAGATCCTGCACGCCGACCACGAGTACGTGCGCCGCTACGGCGTCGAGATCGCCGGCGAACTCCGTCGCAGTGCCGGGCCGATCGGCGATGCCGTCGCCGCGCTCCTCGCCGATCCCTTCACGGGAGCACTCGCGACGCGCGCACTCGGCGGGGTCGCCCATCCCGCCGCCCTGCCTCACCTGCTCGCGCGCCTTCGCCACCAGGACCCCGACGTGCGCGTCGGCGCGGCATCGGGCCTCGGCCTGCTCGGCGATCCCGCCGCGTTCGACGCACTCCGCGCGCGCCTCGACGATCCGCAGGAGACCGTCGACGTGAAGGTCCACGCCGCCTGGTCGCTCGCCGTGCTGTCGCCCGGCGATCGCTACCTGACCGAGCGCCTGCGCGCGAAGGACTACCACGAGCCGACGCTGCTCGAGCTCGCCGACGAACTGGCGCGGGCGCGGCGCTGAGGTGGTGCGGCGGAGACGCCGACGCCTGATCGGAACCCGACGCGCCGCGTCTGCGGTGCGGGTCGGCCGCCCGATGGCGATCCGAGTTCGTGTGGCACGCGGACGACGACGGCATGCCCGGCGATGCGCCCGCGCTGCGCTCCGCGCGCCCCGCCGGCGCGATGCAGCAGAACGACGCGGCGTTCGTCGTCATTCGTGAGTGCGGGGATGGGATGTCGGGCGATCGCCGCTCGCTTGCGTCGCTGCGATCGTGCGGTGTCGTCAGCGCCGCGCCGCGAGATAGATTGCAGGCGTGCTCGACGATGTCCGAAGACTCCTCATCGAAGACCAGCGCATCGGCTATGCGTTGGTCTTCGGCTCGTACGCGCGTGGTACGGCGCACACGCACAGCGACTTCGACATCGCGATCGGGGGACTCACGAGACCGCTGTCCGTGCTCGAACTGGGTGACCTGATCGGACGCCTCGAGAGCATGGTCGGGAGGGCGGTCGACCTCGTGCTGCTCGCCGAAGCGCCTCCCGGTCTTGCGTACCGCATCTTCCGTGACGGTGTAGTCGTCCTCGAACGCGATGCGGATGCCTTCGCGAATCGCAAGGCGCGGGCCATTCTCGATTACCTCGACTACAAGCCGATCGAAGACGTGTTCGTGCGTGTTGGTGCGGGCAAGGGGCGCGATGCGCGATAGCGCGCAGCTCGCGAAGTTCCTGGTGGACATCCGCGACGCGGTGGCGCGAATCCGTCAGGTGTTGCCTGCGGACGCCGAGGCGTTCGCGGCCGATCGCACGGTCCGCGAAGTGGTGGTGTTGAACTTGTTCGTCGCGTTGCAGGACTGCCTTTCCATCGCGACCCATCGGCTCGCGGAGTTGCGCTTGGACGTCCCGCCTGCGTACCGCGGCGTGTTCACGGCGCTGGGAGAACGAGGCCTCGTGTCCCGTGACCTGGCTCACCGCCTCGCTGCCGCATCCGGACTACGGAACCTGATCGCGCAACGCTACGGCGTGCTCGATCTGAAGCGCATCCACGAGATCGCATACACGCAGCTCGACGACCTGCTGGCTTTCTGCGACGAGATCGAGCGCGCCCCCTGACGCGTCGCGGCCTCGATTCGAGTGGGCGGCCAGCGCGCCGGCGCTTGTAGGGTCCGAGCCCGGCCGCTACCGTCCGCCGCCTGACGGAGTGCTTGCGAGAGCATGAGCCTGCGAGTCGCCATCGGCCCGGAACTCGAAGCGCCGCCCCTGCGGCCGTGGTCGCTCGTCAGGCCGTGTTTCGGTGTGGTGCGCGAGGGGAAAGACGACGGCACGCCCGCCGATGCTCGACCGCTGCGACGACCCGGCGTCGGTCGCGCACAGCCCGGCGATCGCGCCCGCGCGGCGATGCGCTTGCGGCACCTCAGCAGGCGGACCGAGGAGGCGTACGTCGGCTGGATGCGTCGCTTCTGGGAATTCAGCGGCCGTCGCGACCCGTCCGAACTTGGCGCGGAGCAGGTCACCGCGTTCCTCTCCTCGCTCGCGACGCTTGGCAGGGTGTCGGCCGCCACGCAGAACCAGGCTCTCGCCGCGTTGCTCTTCCTCTACCGCGACGTGCTCGGCCGCGACCTCCCCTGGCTCGACGGCCTCGTGCGCGCCGAGCTGCGGCAACGCCAGCCGGTCGTCATGTCGCGCGCTGAAGTGCGCGCCTTGCTCGACCGCATGGACGGCGTGCCGCGTCTGATGGCGACCTTGCTCTACGGCGCGGGTCTACGGTTGCTCGAGTGCTGCCGGCTGCGCGTGAAGGACGTCGACCTCGATCGCAACCAACTCGTCGTGCGCTCGGGGAAGGGCGACAAGGACCGCGTGACGATGTTGCCGGCGATCGCCCGACCGGCGCTGGTGGTCTGGATGGAGCGCGTGCGCGCGCAGCGCCAGCGCGATCTCGAGCGGGATGCGGGCTGGGTCGAGCTGCCGAACGCGCTGGCGCGAAAGCTGGGCTCCGCGGGTCGGGACTGGCCCTGGCAATGGGTCTTTCCCGCGACGCGCAGCTACGTCGAGCCCGCGACGGGCGAGCGGCGCCGCCATCACCTCCACGAGACGGTGCTCCAGCACGCCGTACGCCGCGCCGTGCTCGCCGCCGGCCTGAACAAGCGCGTCACCTGCCACACCTTTCGCCATTCGTTCGCCACGCACCTGCTGGAGGACGGCTCCGACGTCCGCACCGTGCAGGAGCTGCTCGGCCACGCCGACGTCTCCACGACCATGATCTACACCCACGTCCTGAACCGAGGGCCGGCCGGGGTGCTCAGCCCGGCGGACCGGCTGCTCGGAGGAGGCGGACATGAGCTGGTTTAGGCAGGTCTGTCTAACGTGGCGCGGGCGCAGCGGGGCGGGGCCAGGATCCGAGGGCTGGCGCGGTTCGCTAGACTTTCTCCACCACCACGGCGACGCCGCGTTAGGCGGCGACGGGCGCGGTGGTCGCGGAGTTATGCAGGTCCGTCCAATTACACATTAGCCCGCAAATGGAGATGACCTATGGCAGCGCGTAAGAAGGCGTCACCGCAGTCAGATGTCGTGCCTGTTCTCGACGCCAAGCGCGTCACGACGGAGAATCCGCTTGTCTTCATCAGTCACGACAGCCGTGACGCTGACCTCGCGGAGGCCTTCGGCAACCTGCTGACGGACGCCAGCGGAGGCCTTCTGAAGTCGTTTCGTTCGTCAGACCGCAAGGGCACGGCTGGAATCGAGTATGGCCAGGAGTGGTATCGAGCAATCATGCAAAAACTCGATGAGGCCACGAGTGTCGTTGCCCTCTTGACGACGCACAGCGTCAATCGCCCGTGGATTCTCTACGAAGCCGGTGTCGCCAAGGGCAAACTCTCAGCGAATGATCGAGTTCTCGGAATCGCCCTCGGGGTGTCGCTGGATGAGGCGGCAACAGGCCCTTTCGCCCAGTTCCAGAACTCTCCCGATGAAGAAGATGCCATCACAGGGCTCGTCCTTCAGCTCATCAGCCGGCATCCTCAAGCAGCTCCAAGAGAGGAAGCTGTTCGGCGCCAGGTTCAGGCATTCCGCCAAGCTGTCGCTGCGCTGCTCAAGGACCGCAAGAAAGACCCTTCTCAACCGGCGGCCCGCGTTGATGAGACATCGGTCGCGAAGTTCTTCGAGGAAATAAAGGTCCTAGTTCGAGACATGCCGGATCGCGTTGCCAGCGAGCTAGGCAATGACTCCCGCATGCGGCGGATGAGAAGAGGTCGCCGGTTTCACCCAATGATGTTCGAGGAAATGGTTCATCACCCGATGTTCAGAGAGTCGCCGGACCATGCTGGCCTGCCAGTACTAATGATGTTCAGCATGCTCCGAGACGACTATCCGTGGCTGTACGAACTCGGCCTCCAGCTATATCGCGCAATCGAAAGCGGCAATCCGAAGGCGTTTGAGCGTGCGCGCAAGAGCATTGCGAACACCATCGAGATGACCCGTCACGGTCCGTTCATGGGCGAGATGATGGGCGGGCCAGAGGACGACGAGGCGATGATGATGCTTCACCACCTCATGCGTAGCATCGACCGGTTTATTCGGATACCGAAGAGGGCAGCCAAGGGCGCACCGCAATTGCCCGAGAAGGGCGAGTGATGCGGGCTAACAACAGCATGCAGCTGAGGGCGCTTCGCGCCGCAGCTGATGCTGAGCGTTGGGCGGACTCGTACGGTCTGCATGTGAGCTGTGTTGAGTGCCATGAATGACGCAGAGAACGAGACGGTCGGTCTGTGCATCGCCTTGGAGGCGATCGACGACATCGTCAACCACGCACTCCTGGACATCCTGGACAGCAGCGTTGGTGGCGAGGTCACGGTCCTCTTCAAAGAGAGGGTGCACCAGCAGATGTTCCTTGTTCGCCTTCTGGACTTCAGCAAGGAGCCCGGCAAGAAGTCGGTCACTGGAGTAGCTGGCTCGTGCCTTGACGTTCTCGGCGCGGCATGCAGCACGCGGTCCTTCGACGTTGGCGGCAGTGTTTCTGGCCTCACTGCGGCCGTGACGGCCCTGCGGGATTGGCTCAACGCGTCCAGTTCGTTGAGGATGTGGATACCGACGCTGAGCATCGAGGCGCAGCTGTCAGTGCCTCGCAGCCAACTGGTGTTCATCCTGGGCAACCACGTAAAGCACAACCTCGCCCGTCTGACGCGCGTGTCGGAGGAACTCGCCGCGCTGCTAGTTGCGCACGGTCATTCCGTCAAGCCGGAGCAAGTGCCGTTGGCGCTCGACGACATTCGCGAGCACTTGCAGGAGAACTACTTCGTCTACTACGGCACTTGGCTGACGGAGCTGCTCAACAACGTTCGATGGGGCATCCACGACTACCTGCAACCGACCTTCTCGACAGCGTTCGCGAGGTTTCCAGGCGATGACATCCGCTACGAGTACCGCTACCCATCGACCATTATCGACAGCGTGGCACGGGAGTGGTTTTGGCGACTAATGAATCACGTGCGGAGCCGCCCCTATGTCAAGCGTTTCGTCGGATCTCGAGATCTTAAGAAGGCCTCATCTATGGAGTGGGGCGTTGCGCCGCCCGACACGCCCAAGCAGCCGACCGGCGCCCTTGACAGCTCCGGCGGCTGATGGGCAAAGACGTTGGGCGGGCCCAGCCGGCACGTGACTCTTGATCGAGCACCCATCAGTATCCCAGCCCAGAGACGACAATGCGTGGCCCATGGGAAGTCTTGGTGAACTTCGAGTCGCAGGAACTCGTGCGGCGGCTCTATCACGCACGCCATGGTCGCGAGGCAAACGCAGCTCATGCGGCCGAGATCGGCGCGTGTTTCACTCAGGGTGCGGCGTATTTTGAAAGCGCACGCGTCGCGGATCGCGCCGTCCGGCCACTGCTTCTCTACTACGGTGTTCTCTCCCTGGCTCGCGGCACGTCGATGTTCCTGCGCCCAGGCAGAAGAGAGGCATCGTTGAGCCAGGCACACGGACTAGCGACCGTCTCCTGGGGGGAGACATTGGCAAGAGTGGGTAGCGATGTCGGTGATCTACGAGTTCGAGTAGCGGAGGCTGGGTCGTTCCAGGAGTTCGGTGACGCTACCGGGAATAGGTCGATGCTGAGGATCGGCAGGAACGACATCAGCCAGGTCTTGAGCTACCATCGCGCAACAGCGGGCCAGGAATTCAGTCTTGCTGACTTGCTGTCGCGTCTACCTGAGGTCATCGAGCAGTACGATCGCTGGCGGCAGGATGGTAGGTGCGCGATCGGAGGTATTCGCCCGGAGTCTCCCGCTGGTACCGTGTCGATCACAATGCAGCGAAGGGTTGGTGCATCGATCGTCGACAGAGCCCGGGTGGAGCGAGTTGTGAACCCGCTTCCTGTTGTGGCAATCGAAGAGGCCGACGCCCAGTGGGTTGTCCAATTGCGAGCCGATCCTGGAACGGAATCGGGACTCTCACACCTTCCCGGCATATGGGACTATGTGCCAACCAACATGCTTGGCATCGGATCGCTCTGCTTCGCGGCGCGGTATGAGGGAGGCTGGTTTGGTTCCAAGTCCGGCGCTCTCTTCGTCGCTGCCTACGTCTTGGGCATGTTGGCGCGCTATTTCCCTTCACGATGGATGGCCCTCGCTCGAAACATTGGCAGCGATGGGGGCACGCCGACTCTTCTGGCCACGATGAGCACGATTGAGCAGGTCTTTCCGCAGCTTGTCGCGGACTTCATGACCCCGACTTCGACGTGATGTCAAGCCAAGCCCCGGTGCTCAAGGGATCCCCTGCGGCGGCTGCCGCACGGGCTGCTTTGGAGTTCTCGCGCATGCGCTGGCTTGAGAGGCTGGGTATCATGCCGCCCAACCCGGCGCAGGAGCGGATTTGCGCCAAGCCGCGCACCGCTCAGCGCCACAGACGTGCGGCGGGAGGGATATGCGAATCTTGACGACTACTTGCCGGTGGCTCTCGTCCTTCCTCATTAGCTTGGTGGTCTCCGGCAGTGCCTTCGCCTGCATCAGTGTAGTGTATGAGCTGTTTGACCTTCAGAAACGTATTGGCGTGGATGATGATGTTTGCTTGCTCGCCCTTTTGATCGGGCCGGCATTGATTGTTTTCATTCACCGTGCGCT
>JACRLW010000051.1 GCA_016235155.1 Planctomycetota bacterium | reverse complement strand
GAGTTCGGCGAGGGGGCTGTACGCGATCTCGAACGATGGCAGGATCTCGGTCGTGCGGAGGAGCCGCGCCTCCGCGTCGGCCGCGCGGCCGCGCCGGAACGCGATCAACGCAAGCGTGTACATGACTTCGGGATCCGTCGCGAGGCCGAGCGACTCCGCGCGGACGAGCAGCCGCTCCGCCTCCGTGAAGTACGACTCGCCCTCGGCCGGGTCCTGCGCCTGCATTGCTCGCTCGGCTGCCGAGGTTCCTGACCACGTCACGTAGCGAACGACGCCCGAATGGGCCGTGAGCGCGAGAAACGCACCGATGAGCACGATGGACGACCACCCCGCCCTCGTGAGGCGCCCGTCCGTCCGGAGCAGGTGGTGCTGGAACCGGACGTCGCGCCGTCGGAGCAGGCGCCAGGTGGTGACGACCGCGATCGCGAAGAACACGCCGAGCGTCACCGCGAGCAGGAACGGCACGAGCCGGTAGAGCCCGCGGAACGCGAAGAAACCGATCCAACCGACCGCGAACATCGCAATCTCTTCCACCCACGAGAAGTCCGCGCCGGGCGAGCGCCACTTGCGCGTCGCCGCACGGAGCGGCCGGAAGGCCCAACCCAGGTGGAGAGCCTGCTTCGGGCAGGAGTTCACGCAGTCCAGGGTCTTCATGCAGCCCGGGTCGACCACCATCCGGTACCGCGCGACTTCCTCGTGCACGCGCACGTTGCTGCTGCAGACCGTCGTGCAGTGCCCGCAAGTCTCGCAGGCGTCGGTGACCTTCACGCGCAGCGGCGACAGCCGGTCGGCGAGACCGAACAGGGCGCCGTACGGGCAGCCATAGGTGCAGAAACCCTTCGCGCCGAGCCAATGGACGATCAGAAAACCCGCGAGAAGGATCGTGACGATCGCCATTCCCCAACCGGGAAAGGTCTCCCAGAACCGTTCGGTCGTCGGACGCCATTCGAGTTCCGGGCCCGGCGCTCCCTCCCACCATCGCCACAGCGTCGGCCAGAGGAACATGTAGAACGCCGCGATGAAGGGCACGAAGACCAGCAGTCGCGACCGCACCGGCTTCGGCTTCAGACCCAACTTGCGGAGGATCCACCCGCAGAGGTCCTGGTAGGCGACGAAGTGGCACACCCAACCGCAGAAGAAGCGGCCGAGCACGGCCGTCGTGAGGATGGACACGACGAGGACGAGGAAGCCGGCGTTGACGTAGCCGAGCTCGAGCGTCTGCATCGCCTCCGACGGCTCGAGCGGCGAGACGGTCTCGCCCGCGATCTTCCAATGCGCGACGTGGGCGATCACCGCGAGGTGCACGGCGATCAGGGCCGCGGCGCGCCAGGCACCGATGCGCGACCACTTCACCGTGCCGCGCGGGCGGAACTTGTCGTCGCGCGGCAGTGCGACGACCGGCGGCGCCGAGGCGACTTCGCTCACGCGAGGATCTCGGTCACGACGCGTGCCGGTTCGACGCTCGTCAGGCGGACGTCGAGACCCTGGTGTTTCACCGACAACCGCTCGTGATCGATGCCGAGGCAGTGCAACACCGTGGCATTGAGGTCGCGGATGTGCACCGGGTCGCGCACGACGTTGTAGGAGAAATCGTCGGTCTCGCCGTACACGACGCCGGGCCGGATGCCGCCGCCCGCCGCCCACATCGTGAAGCAGCGCGGATGATGGTCACGCCCATAATCCTCGCGCGTGAGCGCGCCCTGGCAGTACACCGTCCGCCCGAACTCGCCGCACCAGACGACGAGCGTGTCGTCGAGCAGACCACGGCGGCGCAGGTCCTCGATCAGGCCGAAGGTGCCGTGATCGACGTCCCGACACTGATTGGGAAGGTCGGACGCGATCTTGAAGTGCTGGTCCCAGTCGCGGTGGAAGATCTGCACGAAGCGCACACCGCGTTCCATCATGCGTCGCGCCAACAGGCAACTCGCCGCGAACGTGCCCGGGGTCGTGACCTCGGGTCCATAGAGCTTCAGCGTCTCCTCGGGTTCGCCGGACAGGTCGGCGAGCTCGGGCACCGAGCTCTGCATGCGGAACGCCATCTCGTATTGCGCGATGCGCGCGTCGATCTCGGGATCGCCGAGCTGCTCGCGCCGGCGCTCGTTCATCGCCCCGAGCGTGTCGAGCATCGCACGGCGCGTCGGACGGTCGACGCCCGCCGGGTCGCTCAGGAAGAGCACCGGATCGCCGGCTTTCCGCAATGCGACGCCCTGGTGCTCGCTCGGCAGCATGCCGGAGCCCCAGAGGCGGTTGTAGAGCGCCTGGGCGTCCTTGCGACCGGTCCACGACGGCGTCATCACCACGAAGGCCGGCAGGTTCTCGTTCATCGAGCCGAGGCCGTAGCTCAGCCACGCGCCGAGGCTCGGCCAGGCGGGCAATTGCCGACCCGTGCAGATGTAGGTGATCCCCGGGTCGTGATTGATCGCCTCGGTCCACATCGAGCGGACGAAAGCCATGTGCTTCACGACGCGCGACGTCCACGGCAGGAGTTCGCTCACCCAAGCGCCGTCGCCGCCGTTGTCGTGCTTCGTGAACCGGAACTTCGACGGCGCGAGCGGGAAGCGCGATTGGCCGGAGGTCATCGTCGTCAGCCGTTGGCCGCGGCGGATCGAGTCCGGCAGGTCGGTGTCGAACAGCGGATCGAGCTTCGGTTTGTGGTCGAACAGGTCGATCTGCGACGGACCGCCCGACATGAACAACCAGATCGCGCGCTTCGCTCGCGGCGCGAAGTGCGGGCCGCGTGACCGGACCGGATCGCCGAGCAATCCACCGAGGGCGGCGGCGCCGAGGCCGTGCGCCATCTTGCCGAAGAAGCTGCGGCGGGTCTCGAGCAGCAGTGCGTCGCGGATCTCGTCCAACGTGCGTCTCTCAGCTCTTGGTCAGGGTTTCGTCGAGGTTCAGCACGACGCTCGCGCCGACGGTCCAGGCGGCGAGTTCGACGACGTCGAGTTCGGGGTCGGGAACGGACTCGCCGATCGTCACCAACTGCTGCGCGGCACGCAGGTCCGCGGTGAACCGGGACCGGCTCGCGCCGACCAAGGTCACCAAGGCCTCGACGTCGCGCGGATCCGCGACGCGTGAAGTCGCGGTGAACAAGGCCTCGCGCGCGCGGGCGGCGTCGCCGTCGCAGGGCAACGCGAGCAGCCGCTGCGCGAAACCGCGCGCCGACTCCACGTACTGCGTCTCGTTCATCAGCAGCAACGCTTGGAGCGGCGTGTTGGTCCGTTCGCGTCGCACGCGGCACTCCTCGCGGCTCGGGGCGTCGAGGATCACCATCTGCGGCGGCGGCGCGGTGCGTTTCCAGAAGGTGTAGAGACTGCGCCGGTGCACCTTCTCGACGCCGCGATCCGCGGTGAAGTTGACGGTGTTCGAACCGACATAGCCCACCGCTTCCCACAGGCCTTCGGGTTGCGGCGGCTTCACGGGTGCGCCGAAGCGACGTTCGACGAGGAGACCCCCGAGCAGGAGCGCCTGGTCCCGCAGCACCTCCGCATCGAGCCGGTGACGCGGCCCGCGCGCGAGCAGACGGTTCTCCGGATCGGTGCGCCAATCGCCCGCCGGCGCGCTCGACGCCTGCCGATACGTCGCCGACTCCACGATCGTGCGCACCAGCCAGCGCACGTCCCAGCCCTGTGCGACGAACTCGCACGCGAGCCAGTCCAGCAGAGCCTGGTCCGACGGCGCCTCGCCCTTCGTGCCGAAGTCCTCCGCGGTCTTCACGATTCCGACGCCGAAGAACTGCTGCCAGAAGCGATTGACCGCCACACGCGCTGTGAGCGGGTGTTCCGGCATCAACAACCAGCGCGCGAGCCCCAGTCGGTCGTTCGGCGCGTCCGACGGGAACGGCGGGAACCACTCCGGGATCCGGCGCCCGACTTCGACGCCGCGCTTGTCGTACTCGCCGCGCCGGAGCACGTAGCTCTTCCGCGGGTCCACGCGTTCGCGCATCACCAGCGTGGTCGGGATCGCTTCGTCGATCTTCTTCCGCTCGGCGTCCAGCGCGGCAAGCCGCGCGGACCGCTCCGCGACCAACGCGCGCGACGGCGGATGCACCGTGCGCAACCAGTGCTCGAGCAGGAGCCGCGATTGCGCGGCGTCGCGAGCGGCGCGGTCGACGGCCAGCACGTCTTTCACCGCCTTCGGCAGCGATTCGTCCTTCTGCGCTCGCGCGAGCCATGCCTCGTGCGAGATGGACGCACGGTCGTCGCGAAGCGCAAAGCCGCGCACGCCCGCAGCGTCCCACGACACGGTGCCGCCGACCTGCGTGAACGCGAATCCGTTCAGCTTCGCGCCCGGCGCGAGGCCGACGTCCTCGATCGCAACCTCGAGCCGCACCCACTCGCCGGTCCGCGGGAGTTCACCGGCGCGGAAATCCCCGCCATTCTTGCTCCCCGGACCGTGGGCTTCGACGCCCCATCGCGCGCGGTGATCCCAACTGCCGTCGTTGAATTGGAGTTGGACGCTCTTCGGCGGATCGTTCGGATCGAGCCTGACGTGGGCGAAGAGCCGATCCCCTCGCGCGAGTTCGAGCGGCGGTGATGCGTCCTGAAAGAAGTCCTGGTTCAGCCCGGGCCCCATCGAGCGCCTGAGCGCGCGACCGCCCGCGAATGGCGCAGGCCCGGCATCTCTTCCCGTCCATTGCCAACTCGCGCCGTCTCCGCGCGGCACCGCACCGCTCGGCAACTCGTCGTCGACCCAGACGAAGTCCTGCGCGTCCTGCGGCGTCGCCGAGCAGATTCCGGCGTCGTCCCAGATCGCGGAGCCGCCGTGTTGCGTGAAGGCAATGCCGTGCACGAGCGAGCCCGCGGGGAGTCCGATGTCGGCCGCGCCGACCGAAAGCCGCGCCCAACGTCCCGCCGGCGGCAACGCCCCGACGCGCCTGCGGCTCGCGGTGTCCTCCACGCCCCATCCGATCAGGCTCTCGCCCCAATACGCGCGGTGCTCCCATTGCGACCCGTCGACGTGCCACTGCAGCATCACCTGCCGCGGCGGGTCGGTCGGGTCGATCCAGACGTGCGCGAACAACTCGTCGCCGTCGCCGACGCGGAGTGGGCGCGGGGCGCCGGTGAACCAATGCTGGTGGAGCCCGTCGCCGCGGCGGCGCATCGCGCGGCGGCCGGAATGCACCGGTGCGTCGACCCAGGTGAAGGGCGCGTCGTGCGCGGCGGCCGGCAGTTCGTCGTCGACCCAGCTCGTGTCGCGCCTCTCGATCGCGGCCGGCGACGGCGGCTCGCCGTACTCGAAGCGCGCCAGCTCCGCTTCGATCTCCCGCTCGACTGCCGCGCGTTCGGTATCGACGCGCGCCAGGTCCGCGCGCTGTTCGTCGCTCGGCACCTGAACGATCGGGTCGTGCGCCTTGGCATTGCCGTCGAGCGGCGGGCCGTCCTCGTTGTTGAAGTACGCGAACAGCCCGAAGTAGTCGCGTTGCGTCAGCGGATCGAACTTGTGGTCGTGGCACTGCGTGCAATTGACCGAGAGCCCGAGGAAGACCGTGCCGAACGTGTTGACGCGATCGACGACGTTTCGGACGTACACCTCCTCGTCGATGGAGCCGCCCTCGCTGGTCGTCACGTGCGCGCGCACGAAGCCCGTCGCGATGCGCTGGTCGAGCGTCGCGTCGGGGAGCAGATCGCCCGCGAGCTGTTCGACGATGAAGCGGTCGTAGCTCAGTTCGCGGTCGAACGCGCGGATGACCCAATCGCGGTAGGGCCAGATCTCGCGGTAGTTGTCGAGATGGAGCCCGTGCGTGTCGCCGTAGCGTGCGACGTCCAGCCATTGCCGCGCGAAGTGCTCCGCGCGGCGGGGTGACGCGAACAGACGGTCGACGACGCGCTGCCACGCGTCCGGACGTTCGTCGGCGAGGTATGCGCGCACCTCCTCCGGCGACGGCGGCAATCCCCACAGGTCGAGCGTGACGCGGCGGATCAGGGTCGCCTTGTCCGCCTCGGGCGCTCGAGCGCGGCCCGTCGCGGCCAGCCGCGCGTGGACGAACGCATCGATCGCGTTGACCACCCGCGCACCATCAGGCGACGCCGGCGGCTCGGTCCGGCGCGGCGGCTGGAACGACCAATGCTCCTGGGCAGCAGCGACGCCGGCACAGGATCCGGCGACGAGCGCGGCGGCGAGGAACCGGCGCGCGCGAGAGCAGAGCAGCCGCGTCATCGCGGGACATTCTGTACCCGCGGTCGCAGCGGGTCAGCCTGCATCTGGGACGGTCCGATGTCGTCCTCGTCGCGGATCGTTCGCGCTCGGGCGTACGGACCGCCCCTTCGTGTGTCTCCGGCCGACCGCGCACTCCCGTTGCCGGGGCTAGAGTTCGACGACCCGTCCCGCTCACCCATGGCCACCATCTCTCCGTCGCGCGGGCTCGTCGCCGGCCTGCTCCTCCTCGCACCGATCGTTCCCTGCCAGGACATCTGGGGCACGAAGTCGATCCACCTCGTTCGCGGGAGCTTCGATCCGCTCGCCGGCGAGAAGCCCGTGCCGGCGTTCCTCGCCGGCGGCACGGACACGAACCTCTGGATCGTGCAGAGCCGTGATCTGCCGTCCGACGCCTTCCGCGCGGCGATCGACGCTTCGGGCGGCCGGCGCGTCGGCTACCTGCCCGATCACGCCTACGTGGTCCGCATGCCGGGCGCTTCCGCCGACGCGCTGCGCAAGGACGCGCTGGTGAGATGGGTCGGCGCCTACCACCCCGCGTATCGACTCGAGCCCTCCCTCGTCGCGAAGCTCGAGCCCGGGGCGAAGCTGCCCGCCACGCGTTTCAACCTCGTGGTGGCGGACAAGCACACCGACAAGCCGGCGTTGGGGCGTCGCATCCGCGAAATCGGCGGTGCCGTCGTGCACGAGCAGCCCGGCAGCCTGCTCTTCGAAGTCCAGCTCGACGGCGCGCAACTGGTCCGGACCGCGCGCTTCGACGAGGTGTTGTGGATCGACCGTTGGACACCACAAGAACCCGACATGGACAACGCGCGGATCCAGGGCGGCGGCAACTTCGTCGAGGCCCAGGGCGGCTACACCGGCGGCGGCATCAACGGCCACGTCTACGAGGGGATCGAGGCCGCGCACCAGGACTTCACGATCCAAGCGACCAACGTGCAGAGCGACGGATCGGCGCAGGATCACGGGCATTGCACGTCGGGAATCGTCTTCGGCAACGGCACGAGTTCGCCGCAGGCGCGCGGCATGGCCCCGGGCGCGCGGCCCTTCTACACCAACTACTCGACGGTCACGGCCGGCTGGTCGCGCTGGCAGGTGGTCCAACAGCTCGTCACCGTCCACGACGTGATGTTCACGACCGCGTCGTGGGGCGACACGCAGACCACCGCCTACACGAGCGTGTCGGCCGACACCGACGACATCCTCTTCGATCACGACATCGTCTGGACCAACAGCCAGAGCAACACCGGCAACCAGAACTCGCGACCGCAGGCCTGGGCGAAGAACCTCATGTCGATCGGCGCGGTCCAGCACCGCGACAATGCGAACCGCTACGACGACTCGTGGGACGCCGGCGGCGCGAGCATCGGTCCGGCTGCCGACGGACGCATCAAGCCCAATCTCTGCGCGTACTACGACGCGATCCTGTGCTCCGACCGCACGGGCGCAGCCGGCTACACCGCCGGCAACACGTATTCGAGCTTCGGCGGCACCTCGGGCGCGACGCCGATCGTCGCGGGCCACAACGCGCTCGCGATGCAGATGTACACCGACTTCCTGTTCAACAACTCGCCGCGCGTGCCCGGCGGAACCCGGTTCCAGAACCGCGCGCACAACGCGACGCATCGCGCGCTGATGTACGCCAATGCGCGGCAGTACTCGTTCACCGCGGCCGCGACCGACAACCGGCGCGAGCACCAGGGCTGGGGCTTCCCGGACCTCGAGATCATGTGGCGCAACCGGAGTCGCATGCTCGTCGTCGACGAGACCGCGATCCTCGCGCAGGGACAGTCCGCGTCCTACGTCGTGACGGTGCAACCCGGCGATCCGGAGTTGAAGGTCGCGATGTGCTTCTCGGATCCGGCGCCGATCCCAACCGCGGCGTTCGCCGCGATCAACGACCTCACGCTGCGCGTCACGTCGCCGAGCGGCGCGATCTACTGGGGCAATCAAGGCCTGATGGCCGGCAACTACTCGACACCGGGCGGCACGGCCGACACGCGCGACACCGTCGAGTGCGTGCTGATCTCCGGGCCGGAGGTCGGCGCGTGGACCGTCGATGTGCTCGCGACGCTCGTCGCCCAGGACGGCCACGTCGAGACGCCGCAGTTCGACGCCGACTTCGGCCTCTGCGTCTCGTTCGGAACGGTCGCCGCGGCCGTGACGGCGATCGGTCCGGGCTGCCCCGGCAGCACGACGCTCCCGCCGGTCTGCGCTTCGATCAATCCGAACGGCGGGACGCTCGCCGCGGCGCTGCGCAACTCCGAGTACGGCTACCGCCTCACCGCGCCGACCGCGCTCACGGTGACCGGCTTCGAGATCTTCTCGTCGTCGGCGATCGCCGGGCCGGTCGTCGTGACCGCGCGCATCTACGGCGCCTCGGGCTCGCTGCCTGCGGCGACGGCGTTCGCCACGACCAACCTAGTGATCGGTCCGAACGCGGGCTTCCACGCCGGAACCTTCATCGCGCCGGTCACGATCCCCGGCGGTTGGTTCTACATCGGCGTCGATCACAGCGCGCAGACGACCTATCTCTCGAACCTCAGTACCGGCGATCCGGGCGTCGCGTTCTATCGCTCGGGCCTAGGCTTCGGCTGGGCGCAGTCGACGCTCGTCACGCGGCCGTCGGTGCGCGTGCTCTGCACCGGCACCGGCGCGTTCGCGGTGCCGCAGCTCGACGTGACCGGCACTCCGATCCTCGGCGCGACGGTCCCGCACCGACTCACGCGCGCGTTGGCCAACTCGAGCGCATTCCAGTTCGTCGGCATCTCCGACACGAACTGGCTCGGCGGCGCCTTGCCGTTCTCGCTCGCCGGACTCGGCGCGCCCGCATGCAGCCTTCTCGTCAGCACCGAGGTCGTGCTCGGCTTCACGACCGACGCCACAGGCACCGTCACGAGCAACCTCGTGATCCCGTCCGCCTCGAACCTGCTCGGCGTCCGCCTCCACGAGCAGTTCCTCGTCCTCGACGCCGCCGCGAACTCCTTGGGTGCGACGACCAGCAACGCGGTGCGGGTGCTGATCGGGACCTGAGGGCTCGCGCCGCGCGAAGCCGTTCTGGTCCGACGGGTGGCTGGGGCTAAGCTCCCCGCCCGAGTTCACGTGGCCGAATCGAACGCAGCAAGATCACCCCGCCGGACCAGGCGCCGCATCGCCATCACCGGCGCCGTGCTCGGCGCCGTCGCCCTGTTCATCGCGGCGGACTACGGCTGGTGGGTGCTCGTCGAGCATCGACTGGTGGTCGTGCGCGACGGCGAGGTGTTCCAGTCCGCGGAGATGCCGCCGCCGGAACTCGTGCGCGTCGGCAAGTCGCACGCGATCCGCAGCGTGATCGATCTTCGCGACACGCGGCCCGAGGCGGTCGATGCGGAGCGCGCCGCGCTCGAGCAGGCCGGCATCAAGCACCTGCACGTGCCGAGTCGCCAGGAGCCGTCGCTGGAGACGATCGACCGCGTGCTCGGCCTGATGGCGGATCCGGCCAATCAACCGTTGCTGGTCCACTGCGAACACGGCGAGGGTCGCTCGGTGCTGATGGCGGCGCTCTATCGGATCCGCGAGGAAGGCTGGTCGAACGAAGCCGCGTGGCACGGCACGGCGCGCCTGCCGAGGAACCTGCAGTTCCTGGCGGACCTGTTCCCCGGGTTCGCGACCTTCGGCCGTGACAGCCGGAAGGGCCGCATCCTCTTCGAGTACCGACCGGCACCGCCGGGCGCCGCGAACGCGACCGGCGATACGGCGCGATGAGCGGCGGCGGCGCCAGCGACCCGCTCGTCGGCACGCATTCACGCGATCTCCGCCTGCTCGCCGTTGCCGGTCTGACGATCGCCACGTCGCTCGTCGTGATGCGCTTCGAAGGACCCGGGTTGGTCACGGCGCTCGAACCGTTCAGCGTGCGTCGCGGCGGCGCCGCGAAGATCTGGGACGCCGCGAGCGACCTCGTCCGCGGACCAGGACTCGCGGCGCTGCTGCTCCTCGGGCTGAGCATCGCGCGCAGCGCGGCGCGCCGTCAGCTCCTGCTGACGACGGCACTCCTCGGCGGGCTCGCGGTCGAAGCCCTCAAGCAGTTCGTCGCGCGGCCGCGGCCGCTCGGCGACGACGTCGCGTTGTCGTGGCCGTCGGGTCACGCGATGAGCGCGTTCGGCTTTGCGGCCGCGTTGCTCGTCGGCACGCGGCTCGACGCGCGCAAAGCACTGCTCGTGGTCGCGGCGGCGCTCGTCGCGATCTCACGCGTGTTCGTGCTGCGCCACTGGCCGTCCGACGTCCTCGCCTCGCTCGGCGTGGCACTCGCGGCACTCGTCGTCGCGCGGCGGCTGCCGCTGCTCGCCGGACGGTTCGTCGTCCCGGCATGGGTCCTGCCCCTCGCCGCCGCCGTGATCCTCGCGAGTTCCTTGCTCGCGATGGTCCTCGACCCGTGGGGTCTGCGCGGACCACGCGCGTGGGGCATCGTTCTGTCGGTCGCGTCGTTCGTGTTCGCCGGACTCGCCGACGAACCCGAATCCATCCCCGTGTCGACCGCGCCGTGAGGCTCGATCGAGTTCCCTTCGCCGCGCTCTGCGCGGTGGCGACGCTGCTCGTCCTGACGGCGAACCTCGCCGGGTCGATGTGCTTCGAGCTGCTCGACGTCGACGAACCGCGCTTCGCGACGGCATCGCGCCACCTGCTTCGCAGCGGCGACTGGCTCGTGCCGCACTTCAACGGCGCCGAGCGCCTCGACAAGCCGATCTTCGTCTACTGGCTCCAGGCCGCGTGCATGGCGCTGTTCGGTCCGACCGAGTTCGCGGCGCGGCTGCCGTCCGCGCTCGCGGTGGCGATCGCGGTTCCGGCGACCGCGAGCATCGGCAGGACGCTCGGGCTGCGACCGGTCTTCGCGATCGTCGCGGGCGTCGCGGTGGCGACCTGCGGCGCGTCGCAAGCGCTCGCACACGGTGCCACGGCCGACGCGACCCTGCTCGGTCTCACCGCGTGGTCGAGCAAGGCGATGGTCGACGTGTTCGCGTCGCGCGCCGGGCTCCTCACGAGCACCGCGGCCTGGGTCCTCGCCGCGCTCGCGTTCCTCACAAAGGGCCCGCCGGCGTTGGTGTCGCCCCTGGCACTCGTCGCCGGCATGGTCGCGGGCGGTTGGCGGCCACGGCCGTCGCGGATCCTCGCCGGTGCCCTGCTCTTCGGTTCGATCGTCGCGGCATGGGCGATCCCCGCGTTGGTGCGCACGGAGGGTCGCTTCTGGTCGATCGGCGTGATGCACCACGTCGTCGACCGCAGTCTCCAGGCGTTCGAAGGCCACGGTGGTCATGCGCCGTGGTGGTACCTCTTCTACCTGGGCGCGGTGCCGCTGGCGTTCCTGCCGTGGACGCCGCTCCTCTGCGCGCTCCGCTCCTGCCCACGACTGCGCGATCAGGCACTTCCCGGCTCCGCGAAGCTGCTCGCCTGGTGGTTCCTGCTCACCATCGCGATCTTCTCGCTCGCGACGAGCAAGCTCGCGCACTACCCGCTGCCCGGCTTCCCCGCGCTCGCGATCGCAACCGCGTTCGCAATGCAGGCGCGCACCACTCCCGACCGTTGCACGGGCGCGCTGCTCATCGCGCTCGGCGTGATCGCGGGGATCGCGACGATCGCCGCGTTCCCGCTCGCCGGACTGGCTCTCGAGGTCCCAGTCGTGCTCACGGCCGCCACGATCGCGGTCGGCTTCACCGGCGCGGGCCGTCTCGCGATGCGCGGGCGGTCCGCTGCCGCGGGACTCGCCGTCGCGATGACGTCGATCGGCGGCGCGGGGGCGCTCGGGGCGATGGTCGTCCCGCTGCTCGCGCCGCACACCGCAATCCACGCCTTGCGTGACGCGATCCCGTCGGTGTTCCCGCCACAGGTCCGCGTCGCGACCTGCGCCTTGTCGATGCCGAGCCTCGTCTTCTACCTCGACCGCGACGTGCCGGCGCTCGAGCCGCCCGACGCGCTCGCGTTCCTGTTCGAGCAGGACCGCGTGATCGTCACGACGCGCGATCGACTGGACCGGCTGGAACAGGCGATCGACACGCTCGCGCCCGAGCGTCGCGATGCCGCGCGCGCCCTGCTCCGCTCTCCGAAGCACGTCGTCCGCGGATTCCTGACCAACAAGGGCAAGGTCGTCGACGTCGTCGTCCTCGGATCATGCGCGCCGCCGCGCCGCGACCTTGGATCGCGCTCGCGTTCGCGCTCGGCGCGTGGCTGCTCGTCGTCGCCGCGCGCGCGACCGCGCCGGACGATCTCCTCACGCGCGATCAGGAACGCGTCGCCGCGTACGTCCTCGACGTCGTCGAGAACGGTCGCTGGCTCGCACAGGACGACGCGGAGGGCAACTTCGCGTCGAAGCCGCCGCTCTTCAACTGGCTCGCCGTGCTCGGCGTGCTCGCGCTCGGCGACACCGGCCGCATCGCGATGGCGTTCCCGAGCTGGTTCGCGACGCTGCTCACGACCTTGCTCGTGCTCGCGACGGCGGCGCGGTCCTTCGGGCGCAACGCGGGGATCTGGGCGGCGCTGTTCTACTTCGCGTCGATGCTCGGCCTGCGGCAGGTGCTCATCCTGCGAACCGACGGGCTGTTCCAGCTGTTCGTCTTCGCCGCGACGCTCTTCGCATTCGACGCCTTCGAGCGGCGCCGGACCTGGCTGCCGTTCTGGATCGCCGCCACGCTGGCGACGATGACGAAGGGACCGCTCGTGCTGGTGCTCGGCACGCTCGGTCTGCTCGCCTTCGTGCGCGAACGACCGTTCCGGTTGCGCTGGCGTGAGCACGCGATCGGCGTCGCGATCCTCGTGTCGGTGTGCGGCGCCTGGTTCGTCGCCGCGAACATCGCGACCGACGGCCGTGCGTGGCAGAAGCTGATCGTCGACGAACTCGTCGGCCACACGCTCGGCACGCGCGAGAACGCGAGTCCGCCCGGGCTCCACCCGTATCGCGCGCCGGCATGGTTCCTGTCGCGCCTGTTCCCGATGAGTTTGTTCGCGATCGTCGCCTTCGTTCGCGTGCTGCGCCGGCGCGCGACGGCGGAAGCGACGGCGGAAGCGCCGTCGCGATTCGAACGACTGTTCACGGTCCAGTGCCTCGCTTCGCTCGCGATGTTCGCGTTCGCGTCGGAGCACCGCTTCGAACAGCTCATGCCGCTCGTGCCCGGCGCGGCGATCCTCGCCGGTCACGAAGTCGCGCTGCGCTGGCGCGCGAGCGCCGATCCGCGCGCTCATCTCGCCGCGCTGGGTGCGCTCGCCGCGTGCGCCTTCGGTTACCTCCACCTCTGGGACGCGAACACGCCGGCGATGGTGCAGAGCCGGCACGTCGCCGAACTCGCCGAGGAGTTGCGCCCGCACTTTCGCGGCGAGGAGCGACTGTTGCGTCTCGACGCGCCGCGGGGCCTCTTCTCGCAGCTCGGTTGCTTCGAAGCGCCGATCGGCGCCGACGCGTTGCGTGAGCGCCTCGCCGACCCGTCGCAGGCGACCTGGCTCGCCGTCGTCGACGAGACGGGCGTCGCCGCGCCGCTCCGACCGCTGCTGCGCCGCCCGTTCGGAGCGGACGCATCGATCACGGTGATGAGCAATCGCGACGCGTTGCCGGTCGCGCAGTCGCGCCCCCCGCGACCATGGCCCGGACTCGCGTGCTTCGGACTCGGCCTCGCCGCGAGCGCGGCATTCGCGATGCGCAAGACGCTCGCGACCCTGCGCGCGTCGGCGCCGTGATCAGCGTCGCCGCTCGGCGAGGATGAAGCTGCGTTCGTGGCCGCGGATGCGCACGCGTTCGATCCACGTCGCGGGATCGAGGTCCTGCGGCTGGCCGTCGCGCCAGCGCGCGATCACCCAGTCCGCGGCGACGTCGCGCTCGAGCCGATCGCGCCAGACCGCGCCGGGATCGAGCGCGAGCGCGAACTTCTCGCCGGGGTGACCCCAGATCTCGAAGCGCTCGACGCCGCGCGCGCGCAGTTCGTCGCGCATCAGTTCCGCGATGCGGTACTCGTCGCGGAGTCCGTCGCTTCGCGCCGTCTCGCGATCGCGCACGACCGTGAGGAGCAGGATCGCCGGCGCGGCGAATGCGAACACGAGGACCATCGCGCGCGTCCGCACCACGACCGCGAGCGCTCCGCACGCGACGACGCCGCACAGCGCGGGCGATGGATCGCCGATCGGCAGGAACGGCAACGCCGCCGCGCCGAGCGCCGCCACGACCGCGAACCCGCGCAGCATCGACTCGCTCCAGCGCGGCAACATCGCGTCGTGCGTCCACGCCGCCGCGCGCCGCGCGGTGGCGACCACGACCAGCGGAACGCCGGGCAGGAGGTAGCGCGCGGGCCGCAACGGCACGAAGGCGAGCACGATCACCGCGCCGAGGAACCCCCACGCGCACGCGCGCTCGAAGCGCGACCACGGCGACGGATCGCGATCGCGCAGCACCGCGATCAGCCACGGCGTGAACGGCAGGGTCGCCGCCAGCGAACGCAGCGCGTGCACCGGCAGGTCGAGCAGGCTGTCGCGATCGAAGAGCGCGATGCGGCCGACGGTCTCCGTCGCCGCGACCGCGGCGGCGTGCGTCGACGACGCGCCGTCGTGCAGCACGGCGAGCAACGCGGTGAGCCATGCCGCGACCGGCAGGATCGCCGCGGGGATGAAGGCGACGAGGACCTGGCGCGGCGCCATCCGCATCGCGACGGCGAACGGCACGGCGAGGAACATCAGGAGCGGCGGGCCCTTGGTCAGCAGCGCGATCGAGCCGGCGAGACCCGCGACGACCAGACGTCGGACCGAACGCGACGCCGCGCCGTCGAGCAGCGTGACGACGGCGATGGCCGACGTTGCGGCGAACACCGGGTCGATCTCCGCGAACGCTCCGTGCCAGAGCATGCTCGGCGCCGCCACGACGCCGCACGCGCCGAGCCAGGCTGCGCGTCGGTCGGTGCGCCGCGCGAGCACGCCGAACGCGACGCACGCGCACCACCAGATCGAAAGGACCGACGGCACGCGCGCCGCGACCGGCGAGAGTCCGAACAGCCGCTCGGAAGCGGCGAGCAACCAGTAGTGCGCGGGCGGCTTCGTGAAGATCGTCTCGCCGCCGAGACGCGGCACGACGAGGTCGCCCGACTCGACCATCTCGTGCGCGATCAACACGCGCATCGCCTCGCTGCCCGCCCAGGTCGGACGCGTCCAGGTCCCGCCGTGCGCGAGCACGGTCACGACGAGCAGGACGAGCGCGGTTCGCACGGCGCGGCACCGTAGCCCGCGTGCCGCGGATCGCCAGCCTGCGGCGCGGTCGTCGCGGCGGATACCGTGCGCGCCATGCTCGCCGTCGCGTGCGCGTTCACGCTCTCGTTCCTCGCACCCCAGGACCTGACGGGACCGAAGGCCGGAGAATCGTCGGGTCCAGCGACGATCCGGAGGCCGGAGGGCCCCAGCCAAGAGAGCGGCCGAGGCCTTCTTGGTCGGCGCGGCAGCGACGACGCTCGACCTTCTGTTGCGGCCTCGGCCGCGGTGAGCCACCTGCGCTGGCGCAACATCGGCCCGGGCAACATGAGCGGTCGCGTCGCGTCGATCGACGCGCTCGACGCCGACTGGCGCGTGGCGCTGGTCGGCTCGGCATCGGGCGGCGTCTTCCTCACGCGCAACGGCGGGATCACCTGGCAACCGATCTTCGACCAAGGCGGCGCCGGCTCGATCGGCGTCGTCGCGTTCAGCCAGTGCAACCCGGACGTGATCTGGATCGGCACCGGCGAAGCGAACAACCGCAACAGCGTCGGCTGGGGCGACGGCGTGTACCGCTCGACCGACGGCGGCAAGACCTTCGTCAACGTCGGCTTGCGCGACACGCGGCAGATCGCCGACGTCGCCGTGCACCCGTCGGAAGAGAACATCGCCTACGTCGCCGCGGTCGGCAGCCTGTGGGGCGATTCGGGTTCCCGCGGCCTGTTCAAGACGATCGACGGCGGCAAGACCTGGATCGAGCTCCGCGGCGGACTGCCCGACGGACCCGACGTCGGTTGCACGGAGGTGGTGCTGCACCCGCGTGATCCGCAGGTCGTGCTCTGCGGCATGTACCAACGCCGGCGCTCACCGCACTGGATGCACTCGGGAGGTCCGCTCGGCGGGGTGTTCAAGTCGAGCGACGGCGGTGCGACGTGGCGCAAGCTCACCGACGGCCTGCCGGTCGGCGACACCGGCATGATCGACCTCGACTTCTGCCGCGCGCATCCCGACGTCGTCGTCGCGCAGGTCGAGGCGAGCGACACCCTGCCCGACGACCTCGCGATCCCCGGCCCCGGCATCTACCGCAGCGACGACTGCGGCGAGAGCTGGCGCTACCTGCTGCGCACCTCGGTGCGGCCCTTCTATCACGGGCAGGTCGCGATCGACCCGAACGACCCCGAGCGCATCTACTCGGTCGGCCGCGAGTTCAAGGTCAGCAAGGACGGCGGCAAGACCTGGCAGAACCGTTGGTGGAGCGGCGGCGGCGACGACCACGACCTCTGGATCGCGCCCCAGGACGGTCGCATCCGCTACATGGCGACCGATCAGGGCGCGCACCTGACGATCGACGACGGCGAATCGGTGGTCGCGTTCGAGAACCTCGCGATCGGGCAGTTCTATGCCGTCGGCGTCGACATGTCCGAGCCGTACCGCGTCGTCGGGGGACTCCAGGACAACGCCTTGTGGATCACGCCGAGCAACAGTCGCGATCCGCGCGGCGTGATGAACGTCCACAGTTCGTGGCTCGGCGAGGGCGACGGCTTCCACGCGCAGATCGATCCGCGCGACAACCGCACCGCGTACCTCGTGAACCACTGCGGCTTCGCGGCGCGCGTCGACCTGGTGACGCGCGAGCACCGCTACATCACGCCGACGCCCGAGACGACGACGAACTTCGCCGCGTGGTTCGACCCGGACTTCGCCGAGACGCCCACCGACTACACGATCGATCCGGGCGAGCACTGGTTCTTCGGGGAGCGCCCCGGTCGCCCCTTGCTTCCGCCGCAGTTCCGCGCCGCGTGGTCGACGCCTCTCGTGCTGTCGCCGCGCGATCCCGACGTCGTGTACTACGGCGGCAACCACCTGTTCGAGTCGCGCGACCGCGGCGCGACCTGGCGGATCGTCAGTCCCGACCTCACGACGAACGATCCGACGAAGCGCAACCCGTCGAAGTCGGGCGGGCTCACGCGCGAGGTCACCGGCGGCGAAAACCACTGCACGATCGTCGCGATCGGACCGTCGTCGCTCGACGGCGACGTGATCTGGGTCGGCACCGACGACGGGAGGGTGCAGCTCACGCGGGACGGCGGGCGCAACTGGAGCGACGTCCGTCCGGCGCTGCAGGCGACTCCGGGCGCGCCGCGCGACGGTGCTTGGATCAGCCGCGTCGAACCGTCGCATCACGTCGCGGGCCGCTGCTTCGTCACGCTCGACGACCACCGCCGCGACGACTATCGGCCGTACGTCTTCGCGACCGACGACTTCGGCGTCTCGTGGCGCGACCTGAGCGCGACCTTGCCGGCGGACGGCAGCGTCTATGTCGTGCGCGAGGACCGCGAGAACCATGACCTCCTGTTCGCGGGCACGGAGTTCGGCGCGTTCGCTTCGCTCGACCGCGGTGCGCACTGGTCGGAACTCGCGCGCGGACTGCCGACCGTCGCGGTCCACGACCTCGTCGTCCATCCGCGCGATCACGATCTGGTCGCCGGGACCCACGGCCGCTCGCTCTGGATCGCCGACGACGTCGGCGCGCTCCAGCAGTGCACGAGCGCGGTGCGCGACGAGGAGCTCTGGTTGTTCCGGCCGCGCCTCGCAACCACCTGGCGCACGGTCGACAACGGCCGCAAGCAACCGGACTTCCTGTTCCGCGGCGAGAACCCCGAGCGCGGGGCGTACCTCCACTTCTGGAGCAAGGCGGCGTCGGACGATCGCGCGACCCTGCGCGTCGAGTCGCTCGACGGCAGCACGGGCTGGTCGGCGCGCGTCGAAGTCGTCGCCGGGATCAACCGCGTGCTCTGGCCGCTCGAGTTCGCACCGGGTGAACGCGAACGCGAAGCACTTCGCACGCTGCTCGCCGCAACGACCGTGCGCATCGCCGGCAGCGTGCCCGACGAGAACCGCCGGGCCGCGCTGAAGTCGATCGAGGGCGAACTCGCAGCAGCGAAGGACGAGCGCGCGCTGAACCGCGTGCGCCGCAAGCTCGTCGTCGAGTTCGGCGGTTTCGCGGGGGGGCGCCCGAGCTTCGGCGAAGCACTCGACGAACGGACTGCGCCGCCGGGTACCTATCGGGTGCGCCTCACGGTCGGCGACCGCGAGCTGTCCACCGCGATCGTCGTCCGCGACGATCCGCTGGCGGAGAGGGGACGATGACCGACGCGCCGCCACGCGCGGCGCGCATCCCCGCGATCGATCGGATGCGCGGGCTCGTGATGGTGTTGATGGCGAGCGATCACGCGTCTCACGCCTACTACGCCGACGGCCTGATGCGCGACACGGCGTTCGTCCCCGACTGGAGTCTGCCGCTTCCGCCGGTGCCGTTCCTCCATCGCTGGCTCTCGCATCTCTGCGCTCCGACCTTCGTGTTCCTCGCCGGCGCGTCGATCGCGCTCGCCGCGGCGCGCTGCACGGATCGCGCGGCATCGCGCGCCTTCGACCGCGACCTTCTCCTGCGCGGCCTGCTCCTGATCGCGATCGAGCTCACTTTCATCTCCGCGGTCTGGGGACCCGGCTTCCAGACGCGCTTCGTCGCCCAGGTCCTCTGGGCGCTCGGTTCGGGGATGGTCGCGATGGTCGCGCTCCGCCACCTGCCGCCATGGCTCACGCTCGCGCTCGGACTGGTGATCGCGACGTGCCACGAACTGCCGTTCGCGTTCGCGACGCCCGCCGACGGATCGGTGAGCCTCTCGCCCGGTTTCGTCACGGCGTGGTTGTTCAGCGGCGGCTTCGGCGAGAGCTACGCGGTCGCCTACCCGACACTGCCCTGGCTCGCGCCGATGTTGATCGGCCACGCCTTCGGTTCGCACCTGGCCCGCGGCGGCTCCGCGTTGCGGATCGCGATCACGGGCGCGGTGCTCGGTCTCGGCACCTGGGTCGCCGTCAAGCTCGGCGACGGCTACGGGAACCTGCTGATGCGCGGCGTGCACGACTCGTGGTTGCGTTGGTTGCAGTGCAGCAAGTACCCGCCGAGCCTCGCCTTCCTCGGCCTCGAGCTCGGACTGTGCTGCGCAATCCTCGTACTCCTCTTCGTCATGGATCGGCGCCGCCGCGAGCCGCTCGACGAACACGGCCCCCTGCTGGTGCTCGGCCAGACCGCGCTGTTCTTCTACCTGCTGCACATCGCGATCCTCGAAGGCTCGGGCGCCGCGCTGACCGCATGGCTCGGCCGCGACGCCGTCGCGGGCGGACTCACACGGACGTGGATCGCGGTGATCGCGACGATCGCCCTGCTCTGGCCGGCGGGAATCTGGTTCCGCTCCCTGCGCCGGCGTCATCCGCGCAGCCTCTTGCGGCTGATCTGATCGACCGCGAGATTCCCCCGGCGGGATCACGGTCCCGCGGCAACCAGGACCACACACCCACCAGGAGGCTCTCTCGTGCGATTCAGCCACTCGTTCGTCGCGGCCGCGCTCTGTTCACCGCTCGCGCTCGCGCAAGTCACCTTCACGTCGTCCAACTTCCCCAGTCTCGGGGCGCCCGCCGCGATCGCCGCGGGCGACCTCGACCTCGACGGCGACAAGGACCTCGCGACCGCGCACCCGGCGCTCGACACCGTCGCCGCGAACCGGAACCTCGCAGCCGGGGCCGCCTGGGCGAATGCCCCGCTGTTCGGCTACGCCGCCGGGTCGAGACCGGTCGAACTGGTCGTCGACAACCTCGACACGACGAGTTCGCGGCCGGACATCGCGGTGGTCCTGCAGGGCAGCAACCGCGTGTCGATCCATCACGCGAGCGGCGCCTGGCCGGGCTTCCTCGCGCCGCAGGTCGTCGTGGTCGGCGCGGCGCCGCTTGAGGCCGTCACGTTCGACGTCGACATGGACAACGACCGCGACATCGCCGTGATCTGCCAGAACCCGTCGTCGGTGTACGTCCTGCGCAACACGGCCGGCGTGTTCGCCGTCGCCGCGATCGTGCCGCTCAACGTGTCGCCGCACTCGATCGACACCGCGAACTTCAACCTCTTCGGCGGCCCTGACCTCGTCGTCACGGGCAGTGCCGGCGGCGCCTTCGCCGAAGTGCTGATCAACACGACCGTCGGCCCGGTGACCTTCGCGCCGAACCAGATGTTCCCCTGCGACCTTCGCCCCTTCGGCGTGTGCACCGGCGACTTCAACGGCGACGGCTACATGGACATCGCGACGGACAACGCCGCGTTCAGCACCGTAAGCGTGCTGCTGAACAACCCGGCCGCCCTCGCCGGCACGACCGTCGGCTTCGTGCGCACCGACTACCCGCTTGCGCCGGGCGTGATCGTCGGGCCGTCCACCGAAGTCGAGTGCGGCGACTTCGACTGCGACGGCGACGTCGACCTCGCGGTGACCGTCAACTCGAGCAACCGCGTGGCGCTGCTCTGGAACTCGGGAGCCGGCGTCTACTCCGCGCCGACCTTCGCCGCGGCACCGCTCGGCTGCGGCGATCTCGTCGCGTCGGAGTTCACCAACGACGGTTGGATCGACCTCGCGACCGGCAACGTCACGAGCAACGACGTGACCATCCTCGACAACGATCTGACCGCGACGCTCTGCCCGCACACGATGATCGGCGGCATCAGCGACGGCTTCGGCGCGGCACTGCCCTTCGGACCGGAGGACACCTGCCCGAATCCGGCGGTCGTCGCATGGTCCGGCCTCGCGACGCGCGACTTCGACGGCCCGATGGCTTGCGGCTCCGGCGTGATCCACGCCTTCGTGAACCTGCCGGCCGACATCAAGTCCGCGCGACTCACGATGCGCATGCGCGCCGATTGCGTCACGTCGCCCAACGACCGCTTCATGCTCGGCTGGGACGGCGTCAACGCCACGATGGTCTTCGGCCAGCCGATGACCTTCATGACCTCGTCGGCGTGGACGATGGGCACCTTCGGCGGCGTCGGTCTCGACCTCGGCGCTCTCCCCGGCGGCACGAGTCTCCTCCAGAAGATGGCCCTCGACGGCCGCCTCGACATCCTGATCGGCGACGACACGACCGTCGACTCGATGATCCTGACCTTCGAGACCTGCGGAAACTCGAACGTCGGCATGAACCTCTCCACCTCCCCGCTGATCTGGGGCACGACCGTGACCTGGAACGTCAGCGGCGCGCCGAACGCCCCGCCGGGAGCCGTCGCGTTCCTGATCGGACCCGCGGTCGGTCCTGGTCCGACGGTCCCCGGCGGCGATCTGTGCCTGCTGGCCCCGAGTCTGCTCGCGATCGTGCCGACGACCCTCGCCGGATCAGCGAGCTTCTCGCTGACGCTGCCGTGGATGCCGTTCCCGCCCTGCGTCACGCTCAGCAACCAAGCGGTCGGTTGGGACGGGACCGCGACGGTCTACGAGCACAGCAACACCTGGACGAGTCAGTTCTTCGACTGACCGGAGCTCGTCAGCGTCGACGGTCGAAGCTCGTCACGACGATGCCGGCGACGATCGTCGCGCCGCCGGCGAGTTGCATCGGTCCCATGCGATCGCCGAGCAAAGCCCAGCCGGCGATCGCGGCGAACAGCGGTTGCGTGGCGAACAGGAGTGCGAGGTGCATCGGCGGGATCTTCGGCTGCACGACGCTCTGCGTGGCGATGCCGAGCGCCGTGGCGATGAAGCCGAGATAGGCGATCGCCGCGACCAGCACCCAAGACCACTCGAAGCTCGGAGCCTTTGCGACTGGGCCGTCGAGCCCTACGGCGGCCGTCGCCGCGAGAGTTATGACCAGCAACTGCACGAAGCAATACGCCATCGACGGCAGTCCGCGCCCGAGTCGCGAGATCAGGAGGATGTGGACCGCATAGGCGATCGACGACGCGACCTGCAGGACCATGCCCCGCGGCGTGTCGTGTGGACCGTCGCCCGCGTCGCCGACGGGCCAGACGAGCAACAGCATCCCCGTGATGCCGAGGGCGAAGCCGAACAGGCCGACGCGCCCGAGCCGGCTGCGGAACACGAGCCATCCGCCGAGCGCGACGAGCAGCGGGATGAGGCCCGCGAGGAAGCCGCCCATCGACGCCGAGGTCTCGTCCATCCCCAGGAACTGGAGCAGGTAGCCGATCGTGAGCGCGACCCCGGTGACCGCGCCGGGACGGAGCACCGCGCGGAGCTCCGCTCCGGCGCCGCGTCGCAGGACGAAGGGCAGCAAGCACGCGACCGCGATCCAGAAGCGAGCCGCGACGATCGCGAACGGCGCGAGCGAATCGAGCGCCGTCTTCGCGGCGACGAAGCTGCCGCCCCAGATCACGATCATCAGGAGCAGCAGGGCATGGGGCGCGAAGCGCGCTGCGCCGGTCGTCATCGGGGCGGGGACGATAGGCCGCGCTCGATCACCTGCCGCTTGGAAACGCGAACGGGGCACCGCGCATGCGCGGCGCCCCGTCGGACCGCGGCGCGTTCACGCCGCGGGAACTGTCGGTGGGATCAGGAGCCGATCACGGTCGAGATCGTGTCCGACAAGGTCGTGTCGAGCGGCACGACGGCGCAACCGAGGTTGTTGCCGAGGTCCGCGCCCTGCACGAAGTAGACGCCGCCGATCAGCGAGCTGCTGGCCGGGATCGTCACGTTCAGCACCGCGCCGGGGAACACGATGTCGAGCGTCGAGCCGATCGTGCAACCCGCGCAGAGCGGCAAGCCGCCGGGACCGAAGCCGATCCAGATGACCGGCACGCCGAGCGCCGGGGCCATCGTGTAGGTGACCGGCTGGTTGATCGCCGGAGTGCCCGACGCGGTGAGCGTCGTGCCGCCGCAGCCCGCGCTGACCGTCGAGAACGCGCCCGGCGCGAGGACGGTCAGGGTGAAGGACCCGCTGGCGCTGTTGAAGCCGCCGACGCGGATGTAGTAGGTCACGCCCAGGGTCGCGGCGAAGGTCACGCGCGACTGGAGGGCGCACGAGTCGTCGTTGCAGGCGAGCGACGTGAGCGAGCCGCAGCCGAGCGAGCCGTCGAAGACCTGGAGGGTCGAGTCATAGGTCGTGCCGGTGCAGGTGTTGACTTCGACGTTGCCCGTGTTCGGGGCGACGAAGGAGTACCACACGTCCTTGCCGCCACCGCCGCAGGGCCACGCGGGGGCCGAGGTCGTCGACGCGACGTTGCTGCCGGCGACGCTTCCGTAACCGGGGAGCACGATGGCACCCGCGCACTCGTCCTCAGGGCCGAAGACCGAGATGTACGCCGTGCGCGTCTTCGTCGCCGCCGGGTGGGAGGCGTCGGTGACCGTCAGCGAGACCGTGTACGAGCCGGGGACGGTGTAGAGCCAGCCGGGGTTCTGCGCGACCGAGTCGACGATGGTGTCGCCGTCGAGGTCCCAGGCATAGGACGTGATGCCGCCGACGTCCGTCGTGCAGCTCGCGTCGGTGAAGGTCACCGCGAGCGGGGCCACTCCGCTGATCGGCGTGCCCGTGAATTCGGCGATCAGGGCGTTGGCCGATTGGTAGTACAGCGCGATGTTCGCAACGCGCGGCGAGAAGACCGAGCCGGAGAACGAGATGTTCTGCGCGCCGCCAAGTGCGATCGCGAGGGTGCCGTCGGCGTAGTTCTGGTTCGAGCCGGTGCCGTTCGTGTACCGGTGGTTCATGGCGCCGGTGGTTGCGGTGTTGTTCGCGTCGATCGCGAAGCCGTAGGTGCCGGGAGTGAGCACGAACGGCGTCGCGAAGGCGCAGAACGAACGCTGGTTGCCGCCGAGGCTGGTGCCCGCGGCGGTGGTCTGGTTGGTCCAGGCGGCCGAGCTGGCCGTGTTGCCGACGTAGGTGCCGGCGATCGTCCAGACGGTCGCGCCGATCGGGTTGCCGACCAGAGTCGTGGTGTTGAGGTCGATGCCGGTGAGGGTCACGGTCGAGCTGACCGTGACGTCGAAGTAGACGTTGCCGCCGATGGAGCCGCCGTTGTTCGCGAGGAACAACGTGGGGAGGTTGACGTTGCAGGTCTGGGCGAAGGCGCCGGCGCCGAGCAGCGTTGCGGCAGCGAGACCGTGGAGAAGAGCGATGGGACGCACGATGAGGATCCTCAGGATGTTGTGTTGTGGAGAAGGAACGAGCTTGGTCCGCGCGGAGCGATCGCGCGCCGATCGACATCGGTGGCGCGAGGACGCCGCGAAGACCACAGTCCGCGAACTCCTTGACCGTCCGGAGGACATCCCCGGGGGCAGGCTTCGGAGCCGATGAACTGTAGATCCCAGATTCACCCCGTGACGGAAGCGTTGCAAGCGCCTCCATCTCCGCGAATCCTCCAACGAGAACGAAAGCAACTCGCCTCGATCTGCGACGCGCATGCGCTCCGACGCCGCATCCGATACCAAGGGACGCATGCGATGCGAGTGGAGTCCTCGTCTCGACGCCGGACGACCCGCGGCGAAGTGATCCCGACGCGCGACTTGCGCGTACGCCGCACCCATTCCAAGATCCGGTCGAGCGGCATGAACTCGAACGAAGTCCTTCTCGAACTCGAGTCCTTGGGCAGCGAACCGAACCGCAAGGTCCACGCGCGACATGGCATCCGCGGGCCGATGTTCGGCGTCGGGGCAGGCGCGATCGGGCGGCTCGCGAAGCGGATCGGCATCGACGATCTGCTCGCCGTCGAGCTGTGGGCGAGCGGCAACCACGACGCGCGGGTGCTCGCGACGAGGATCGCCGACCCCGCGGCGACGCGACGTGCGCGCGTGCAGGCCTGGGCCAAGGACCTCGGCGACCACGTGCTCGCCGACGCTCTGGCGGCGCTCGTCACGCGCTCGCCGGATGCCGCGGCGTTGCGCGAGGCGTTCACCGCCGCCGGCGATGAGTGGCGCTCGACGCTGGGGTGGAACCTGGTCGCGCTGGCGTGCGCAGAAGGGAGCACCGCCCTCGACGAGGAACTCACCCGGCGACTGGCGGCGATCGAAGCGGGGATCCACGGACGCCCCAATCGGACCCGTCACGCGATGAACCGGGCATTGATCGCGATCGGAGAACGTGGCGGCGCGATCGGCAAGCGCGCACTGGCGGTCGCGAAGGCGATCGGCACGGTCGAGGTCGATCACGGCGGGACCGGGTGCAAGACCACGGACGCGGTGACGGCGATCCGAGCGCGAACCCATCGTCCCGCGAAGAGGACGCGATCAGACCGTGCCGAGCGCAGCTGACGGACAGCCACGCCGCGGTTTCGCGCGCCGGTTGCGCGACACGGCGATCCTCGTCGTCGCATCGCTCGCCCTGCTCGAGTTCGTCTTGCAGGCGGCATCGCTGGTCGTCGCCATCGTCGGCCCCACGTCGCGCGCCGGCGGCGACGGCGCGCGGCGCGTCGTCCTCTGCGTCGGCGACTCGTTCACCTACGGCCTCGGCGCGAGCTCGTTCGAAGCGGGCGCGTACCCCGCGCAGCTCCAGCGCCTGCTCGACCGCGCGGCGCCCGGCGCATGGCGCGTCGTGAACGCGGGCTTCCCCGGTCGCAACTCCCGGCAGGCACTCGAACGCAGCGACGGCCAACTCGCGCGAGAACGACCCGAGTTCGTCTGCGTGCTGATCGGACTCAACGATCGCTGGAGCCACCCCGAGCCGCTCGACCTCGGGACGACTCCGTCCGCGCGGATCGACGACGACCGCGCATGGCGCTTCGAGGTCCGCACCTGGCGCTTGTGGCTGTTGATCAGGAATCAGTTTCGCGACGAGACCACCGCGGCGCCGGGACGCGAGCACGACGACCTCCCCCTCTGGACCGGGGACGACGCGACCGCGCCGCCGCCGCCCGATCCGACGATCTCACGCGACGACCCGAAGCTCGCGCTGCGCGAGGCCGTGCGCACGTACTGGCGGAGCGGAGTCCGCGCACGACTCGACGCCGAGCTCCGCGCCATCTCCGGCCTCGATCCAACGGACCTGAATGCGCTGCTCGAGGAATTGCGCGCGCCGCGTGCGTTGCGCGAGAACGTCGCCGCCGCCTTCGCCGCGGCATTCGGCTGGCGTCAGGCCGACGGCATCTGGCTGAAGCCGTCGACCGGCGAACAACGCGCGTTCGTCACGATCGGCGAGATGAACGTCGGCGTCGAAGCGCTGCGCGCGTTCCAGGTGCATCGCGAGCACGTCGCGCAGATCGCGGAGCGGTGTCGCGCGAGCGGCGCCACGCCCGTCTTGATCGGCTACCCGAATCGCACGTCGTTCCCCGACGAGTACCTGGCCGACGTCGCGAAGCGCGCCGGGATGGAGTTCCACTCGACGGTCACCCGCTTCGAAGCGCGCCTCGCGCAGGAGCCCGCCGCCGCGCTGTTCGTCGCCGACGGCCACTGCAACGACGTCGGCTACGCGCTCCTCGCCCAAGTCGTCCGCGACGCTCTCCTGGAGCGCTAGGGCCTCAGACGAACGGCGTCTTGCCCGGCACCGCGATGACCGGCTCGGGTGCCGGTCCGAACTCGCAGGCCTTCGGCGAGAGGTCTTCCTTGCTGTCGAGGACCTGATCGGCGGTCAGGGTCTTGCCGGTGTACGCCGCGAGCCTGCCCATCAACGCCATCCAGGTCGCCTTGCACATGTAGTCGCCGTTGTTGATCGGCTTGCCCTCGCGGATCGAGCGGAACAGTTCGTCGTGCTCGAACTGGTACATGTCGCCCGGGTCGCCGCGGTGGCGCCACGGCATCTCGCCGGTGATCGCGTGCGTCTGGATCGCGGCGACGCCCTTCGTGCCGTACACGAAGTCGGACACGTCGCCGTCGGTGTTGTGCCACTGCCGGCACGAGTGGAACAGCCGCACGCCGTTCGCCCACTCGTAGACCGTGTTGAAGTGGTCGTAGACGTTCCCGAACTCGGGCTCGACACGCACGCTGCGGCCACCGCTCGCGGTGACCTTGACCGGCATCTCGTCCTTCATCACCCACAGGATCTTGTCGAGGCTGTGGATGCTCTGCTCGGCGATGTGATCGCCCGAGAGCCAGGTGAAGTAGAGCCAGTTGCGGCACTGGTACTCCATCTCGGTCCACTGCGGCTGCCGGCCGCGATGCCACAAGGCGCCGGTGTTGTAGGTGCACTGCAACGCCTTGATGTCGCCGATCGCGCCGTCGTAGACCTGTTGGATCACCGCGCGCTTCGCCTTCTGGTAGCGGTAGCAGAGCCCCGACACGAGGCTGACCTTCTTCTGCTCGGCGAGCTTGCAGGTCGCCTGGATCGCGCGCAGTCCGGGACCGTCGACGGCGACCGGCTTCTCGCAGAACACATGCTTGCCGGCCTCGATCGCGGCGCGCAGATGCTGCGGCCGGAACTGCGGCGCCTCGGCGAGCAACACGACGTCGCTGCTCGCGATCACGCCTTCGTAGTTGTCCCACCCGACGAAGCGGTGGTCGGCGTCGACCTTGACGCGGTCCTTGTGCTCCGACTGCTGGAGCGCGGACAGGCCCGACTCGAGCCGATCCGCGAAGAGGTCCCCCACCGCGACCAACTCGACACCCTTGTCCGCCGCGAGTGCATTCGCCGCCGCGCCGGTGCCGCGGCCGCCGACGCCGATCAGTCCGACGCGGATCACGTCGCTGCCCGCGACGTGCACGGGCATCGCCGCGGCACTCGCGGCGATGCCCGCTCCGGCGACGGCTGCGCTCGATGCGGAGAGGAATCGACGGCGACTGATGCGATCGGACTGCGATGGGCTCATGGTCGTTGGCTCGTGCGCGGCACGCTACCACGCTGCGCTCCGCGGGCTCAACGCCGGTTTGGATCCACACGCGCGGGGAAACCCGGCGAGACCCGCACGACCGTCGCCTCGTCGTCGGTCTGCCGCACGAGGGCCGCGGCCCCGTCGATGCGCGCGACGGCCTCCAACGCCGCGTTCGGTTCGAGCACGCAGCACGCGGTCGCGAGCGCGTCGGCGGTCGCGGCGTCCGCGGCGACGACCGTCGCCGATCGCCTCGCCGTGACGCCGAGCCCCGTGCGCGGATCGATGACGTGCGACCAGCGCGTGCCGTCGATCTCGATGGAACGGAACAGGTCGCCCGAGGTCGCAACGCCGCAGCGCGCGACGCGGATCGCCTCGGCCGGCCCTTCGGCGCTCGTGCGCAGCGCGATCGTCCAGCCGTCCTCGTCCGGCGGCGGATCGCCGATCGCGAGGTCGCCGCCGGCGTCGACGAGCGCACGCGTGATGCCATGCTCGGCGAGCACCGCGAGCGCGGCGTCGGCCGCGAAGCCCTCGCCGATCCCGCCGAGGTCGAGCCGCATCGACGGCGCACGCAGGGTCACGGTCCGCGCCTCGCGATCGATCGCGACGAGACGCCACCCGACCGAGGCGCGGGCTGCGTCGAGTCGTTCCGGCGCCGGCAGCTCGCGCTGGCGCAGCGCACGTCGCCACAACACGACGAAGGGGCCGAGCGTGACGTCGAACGCCCCACCGGTCGCTTGCGCGATCTCCGCGGCGCGGACGAGAACCGCGAGCAGGTCGTCGCTCACGGTCACCGGCCCGCCACGTGGCGCGCGCGAGAGCCGGCTCAGTTCGCTGTCGGGCTTCCAGTCGCTGAGCGCGGTATCGAGCGCGGCGATCCTCGCGAACGCGGCGCGCATCGCGGTCTCGGCACGCTGCTCGTCGTCGATCCAGGCCACGATGCGGAACCCAGTCCCCATGTGCGGCTCGACGAACTCGACGCGCGTCGGCCCGTGCGGCGATGGCGGAGTGGTGCCGCAGGCCGCGAGGGCGAGCGCGAGCGCGACAACGCCTCCGATCCGCCGCGTGGTCCCGTAGACTCCCGCGCCCTCGATGAACGTCCGCTTCCGCTTCGTTCGTGCGGCCTTCGCCGCCGTGTCGTCGCTCTCGTTCGTCGTCGCGCAGGATGGCGGCGCCGTGTCGTCGATGGACTCGTACGCGGAGTCCGTCGCGGGGACGAAGGTCGAGATCCCGATGGTCGCTCTGAAGGTCGGCGAAGCGGGATTCCCCGCGACCGTGCGCATCGGTTCCCCCGCCGACGAGCCGGGGCGCAAGACCGACGAGGGTCCGGCGTTCACCGTCGAAGTCGAGCCGTTCTGGATCGGGAAGTTCGAGATCACCTGGGACACGTTCGACGAGTTCCGCCGCGAGTACCGCACCCTCGGCGACAAGGCGCTGCGCAAGGACGAGATTGCCGCCGACGCGTGGGCCGACGCCGTGAGCCTGCCCACGCCACTCTACGAGCAGGACGCCGCGCCCATCCTCTCGGGCATGGGCACGAACGGCGGCTACCCGGTCGCGAACATCACGCACTTCGCCGCGCGCCAGTTCACGAAGTGGCTGAGCAAGCGCACCGGTCGCTTCTATCGCCTGCCGACCGAAGCGGAGTGGGAGTACGCCGCGCGCGCCGGCATGGCGAGCGCATGGTCGTGCGGCGCGGACGAAGCGCAGCTCGGCGAGCACGCCTGGTACTTCGACAACTCCGCGTACGAGGACCCGAGCAAGGGTCACCCCGACTTCGGCGCCGGCTACCGCAAGGTCGGGACGAAGCAGCCGAACCCGTGGGGCCTCTTCGACATGCACGGCAACGTCGCGGAGTGGGTGATCGACCAGTACCAGGCCGACGCGTACGCGGCGTTCGCCGGCAAGACCGTCCCCTGGCGCGACGCGGTGCGCTGGCCGACGGACATGTTCCCGTGCGTCGCACGCGGCGGGAGTTGGGAAGCGGAAGCGAGCGCGTGCCGCTCGGCCGCGCGGTTGGCGTCGCAGTCGCAGTGGCACAAGCGCGACCCGCAACTGCCCAAGAGCATCTGGTGGTTCACCGACGGCTTCCACGTCGGCTTCCGCATCGTGCGGCCGTTGGTCATGCCCGACGCACAGGAACAGCTCCGCGCGTGGGAATCGCAGGACGAACTCACGCTCGAGATCCTCACGAACGGCGGCAAGGAGCTGCGCGTGCCCGTCGCGCCGGCCGGAGACGGCAAGTGAAGCGCGCCGTCGCGTCCGCCTGCGCGGCGCTCGCCGTCGCGACGGGGCTCGCCGCGCAGGAACCGCGTCCTGACGAGGACTTCAAGGCGACCGGGAGCCGTCGCGCCCACGCGCACTGGATCGAACTGCTCGACGCGTCGGGGAAGACGATCGATCCCGGCGACGCCGATGCGCCGCCGTTCTCGACGACCAAGACCTGCGGGAAGTGCCACGACGTCGCCGCGATCGAACACGGTTGGCACTTCGCGGCCGCCGGCAGCGACACCGATGCCGGCCGTCCCGGCGAGCCGTGGCTCTGGACCGACCCGCGCACGGGCACCCAGTTGCCCCTCTCGTACCGCAAGTGGGCGGGCACCTTCGATCCGCGTGAACTCGGCGTCGACGGCTTCCGCTTCGTCCTCGAGTTCGGACGCCATCTTCCTGGCGGCGCGTCGAGCTACGCGGGCGCCGATGCAACGCAAGGTCGCTTCCGCCTCAGCGGCGCGCTCGACGTCGACTGCATGGTGTGCCACGACCGCAACGCGAGCTGGAGCCACGAACGCTGGAGCAAGGCGATCGATGCGCAGGACTTCGCGTGGGCGTCGGGCAAGGCACTCGGGTTGCTGCACGCGGACGGCGACGTGAAGTCGCTTCCCGACTCGCACGATGCGACGACGCCGGACGGCAAGGCGAAGCTGCCGCGCACGCGCTACGACCGCGCCCGCTTCGACCCCGACGGCAAGGTCTTCTTCGACGTGGTGCGCGTGCCCTCGAACGAAGCGTGCTGGACCTGTCATTCCGCGCGGGCGGTCGGCGACGGCGCCGAACCCCGCTGGCTGCACGACGACGACGTCCATCTCCGCGCCGGGATGCGCTGCGCGGACTGCCATCGCAACGACCTCGCCCACCATCTCGTGCGCGGCCACGAGGGCGAACGCCACCCGAGCGGCGCGTCGATCGCGAGCTTCTCGTGCCGCGGCTGCCATCTCGACGAGAGCGACGGGCACGGCAACGTCGTCGCGGCAGGCGGTCGGCTCGGCGCGCCCGCGGCCGAGCATCGCGGACTGCCGGCGGTGCATCTCGAGAAGCTCTCATGCACGGCGTGCCACTCCGGTCCGCGCTCCGCCGCGATGCAAAGACGCGTGCAGACCTCGCTCGCGCACGCGCTCGGGATCCCGAGCCAGACTCGCGGCGACGACGATCTGCCGCGCATCGTCGAACCGGTGCTCGCGCGCGACGACGACGGCGTCGTGCGCCCGCATCGGATGGCGTGGCCGTCGTTCTGGGCCTGGTCGAAGGACGGAGCGCTCACGCCGATCACTCCCGATGCCGCGTTCGCGACCGTGCGCCGCGCGTTGCGGGTGCGCAAGGACCTCGTCGCGGAGCTCGGCGCCGGCGACGAAGCGCGCGCGAAGATCGCCGCGGGACTCGCTGCGTTCGCGACGCAACGCAGCGACGCCACGCCGGTGTTCGTCTCCGGCGGTCGCGCGTGGCGACTCGGCGCGGACGGCAAGCAACTCGTGTCCTTCGAGCACTCCGCGGCGAAACCCGTGAGCTGGTCGATCGCACACGACGTGCGGCCGGCGCGCGACGCCTTGGGCGCACGCGGCTGCACCGAGTGTCACGCGGGCGATGCGCCGTTCGTCCACGCGCGCGTCGCGGCGATCGGCGTGGTTCCCGATGCCGATCCACCGGCGTCGAGCGGGGTCGAGCGTCTGCAGCTCGACGCGACGCTCGTCGCCGCGTGGGAGAAGTCGTTCGCCGGTCGCGACTGGTTCAAGCTCCTCGTCGTCGTCGCGATCGGCGTCGTCACGATCGTGCTCCTCGCGCACGCGTTGCGCGCGCTCGCCGCGATCGGGAAGCGGAGTCCGCCCGCATGAGCCCCGCGGCTCGGCGAACGCGGGCGATCCCGCTTTGTCTGACGTGCTGCGGCGGATCCGGCGTCGTCGCGTTGCTCGTCCTCGCCGCGTCCGGCTACCTGGCGATGCTGCGCGGCGAGACCCTTCACGGCTGGGCGCTGTTCGTCCACGTCGTCGCGGGCGCGGTGTTCGTCGCGGCGCTCGCACTCGTCGCATTGGCCTCGCTGCGTGCGATCCGACTCGGCGTCCTCGGCGCGCTGCTGTTCGTCACGCTGCTGTTCGGGGCGCTGGCCGCGGCGCCGGTCGCCGCGACGGGATCGTCACTGCCGCGCTCGCGGTGCGGCGGCGCGGTGGATCACCTCACACCGCGGCGACGCCCGGCCACAACCAGCCGAAGACCGCGGCGGTGACGAGGCCGTAGACGACGCCGTCGAAGACGAACTTGAGGCTCACGCCCCAGTCGACGCCCTTCCAGATCGAGTTGGACACCGTGCCGAAAGCGTGACCGAGCACGGCCGCGGCACCCGCGACGCGGAACGCCTGTGCGAAGGTCGCGCCGTGCGGAGTGCCGATTCCCGCGATGTAGGCGACGAAGATCGAGATCGTGAGGCAGAGCACGAACCACTGGCCGAGCGCCTTGCCCATGCTGCACGGACCGTTCGGCCGTACCACGATGGATCCGACCGGTCCTTGGTTCAGTCTCGCCACGAACTCGGGAGAGCTCATGTCCTTCATCGAGTTGCACATCGGGAACATGTACTCGCCCGGTGCGATGCTCGCGGCGCGGATCGCGGACATGACGCTGTCCTCGCTCGGCAGCTTGCGGTAGTCGCTCTTGTGAATCGGCAGCGCCATGTGGATGACGGAGCTGGCGAGGAAGACTCCGATCGCGGACACGAGGATCGGCAGCCAGAGATCGAGCAATGGGACCATCGAATGCTCCTGCTTGGGGTTCGGGTTGGCGGCGGGAAGCTACTGCGACGGCGCTCCGCTCTCCATCGTGCGGATGTCTGCTTTGGCTTCGCGCTCGTCAGTCACCGGACACGGCGGTCCATTCCATGAGGAAACGCGCGTGACCGCGGCCGAAGTACGCGTCGTCGCGGCCGACCTCGCGGTAGCCGAGCGATGCATAGAGCGCGCGTCCGGCGCGGTTCGATTCCTCGACAGTGAGGCGCACCTTGCGCGCGCCGAGTTCGGCGAGTCGTCGCGTCAGACGATCCGCGAGTTCGCGCCCGAGCCCTTGTCCGCGCGCGGACGGAACGACGGCGACGCTGAGCACCCAGCCCGGCTCACCGGAAGCGACGTGGCCGCCGATCGCCATGCCGAGCGGCTCACCCTGGTCGCTCTCGGCGAGGAACACCGATCGCGGGAAGAGCGCGAGGAATTGCCGCAGCGCGAAGCGGTCGTAGGCGTGGTCGCCGAACGCGGCGTGGTCGATTGCGCAGAGCGACTCGAAGTCGGCGGCCGTCGCGAGGCGGACCGTTCCCATTCAGTTCTCCGCCACTGCCGCGAATTCGTCGCCGTAGCGCACGATGCCGCGCATGCCGGCCAACGAGTTCGGCACGAGTTCGAGGACCATGAAGGCGTCGGTTGCGCCGTACTCGTTGCCGAGCCCGCGCCGATCGGCGCGCTCGAAACCGAAGCGCCGGTAGTACGACGGCTCGCCGAGCACCACGACGAAGCCGGCGTCGACGCGGGCGCATTCGTCGAGTCCCGCATCCATCAGTCGCGCGCCGATGCCCCCGCGCTGGAACTCGGGGAGCACGGCGATCGGAGCGAGCCCGAGACCCGTGGCGCGCGGTGCGCCGAAGACGTGCACCGGACTGAACGCGACGTGACCGACGAACGCGGTCCCCAGCACGGCGACGAGCGAGACGACCAGGCGTCCGTTGTCGCGCAGCAACTCGACGAGACGCGCTTCGGCGTCGCTTGGGAACGCGGCGACCAGGACCTCGCGAATCGCAGCCGCATCGCCGGCTTGCTCGCGGCGAACGGTCACGGTTGGAGTCATCGGCGGCATCCTCCTCGTTGGCCGGATCGCGCGCTACCGGCACGCCTCCGCTAACGGGCAGAATGGCGAAACGTCCGTCACCGCCATGAATGTCATCGCCGCACTCGTCGGGCCGGTCCTCGTCGCGCTCACCGCGGCCGTCGCACCCGTCGCGCAGGAACAGCCTCGTCTCGTCGTCCACGAGTGGGGCACCTTCACGTGCCTCCTCGACGACGACGGCACGCCGATCGGCGGCGTGAACACGGAGGACGAGCCGTTGCCCGACTTCGTGCATCGCCCGCTGCGCGATCGACGCCTCAACGGCGGCTTGCTCGCGCTCCACGACCTCGCGCCATGCTTCTTCCAGGGTGCGCCGTCGTGCCATCCGGACGTGACCATGCGGCTCGAGACGCCGGTCCTCTACTTCCATCTTCCGGCTGGCGCGGAACCGCGGACGCTCGACGTGGAGGTCGCGTGGCGCGGCGGTTGGTTGTCGGAGTTCTTCCCGCGCGGTGATGCGACGCTGCCGGGGATGGACGTCGATCCGATCGGGAGCATCGATCCGGATCTCGACGGCACTCTGGCGTGGCGGAACGTGCGCATCGGCGGCGAGCGCAGCGCGGAACCGCCGGCGACCGACGCTCCGGTGTGGCTCGCCCCGCGGAACGTCGCGGCGAGCGACGTGCAGGTCGGCGACGAAGCGGAGCGCTTCCTCTTCTACCGCGGCGTCGGGAATGTCGAGCCGCCGCTGAGCGTCGTGCGCAGCGCGGATCGCACGGAACTCCTGGTGCGCGAACGGCGCTCGCCGCGAGCGAAGCCCCTGCGCTGCTCGACCGGTCCGGGCTTCCTCGTGCACGTCGACCCGACCCGAGGCTGCGCGTTCCGCGAGCTCCCGCCGCTGCCGCTCGGCCGCGACGACGCGGATGACGACGCGGTGCTCGTCCGCACCCGTGCGACGTTCGCGCCGGCGGACTTCGACGCCGCGAACGCGTCTCGGTTGCGTCAGGCGATGCATGCCGCGCTGGTCGCCGACGGCCTGTTCGCCGACGAAGCGACGGCTCTCCTCGACACCTGGCGGGTCTCCTACTTCCGGAGCCCCGGGCTGCGCGTCTTCTGGCTGCTGCCGCAGGAGTGGACCGATGCGGTCATGCCGCTGCGCCTGTCGAGCGACGCGTCGATCGACCGGGTGATGGTCGCGCGCATCGAACTGATCGACGACCCCAAGCGCGCGCAGCTCGCGCGCCTCCGCGCCGGACCGAGCTCGACGAACGCCTGGTTCAACGACGTCACGATGAAGCTCGCGCGAGACGAGCCGCAACGCTTCCAGGAGTTCTGGCGCGAACTGAGCGGACGCCCGGGCGCCTTGCTCGAACTGGAGTCCAAGCCCGAGTTCGGCCTCCGCATCCCCGACGACTACCGCGCCTGGCTCGCACTCGGTCGCTTCCGCCACGCGCTCGTTCTCGAGGAACTGCGCGCGCGCCCGAGCGACGCGCTCCGGTCCTTCGTGGCTGCGTACGGGCTCGGCCGCTGACGTTCACACCAGTGTGCGGAGCAGCTCGATTGCGGGCGCAACGCGGATGCCCTCGGGCGTGACGTGGTCCTTCTTGCCCTCGAGCGAGACCTGCCAGGCGTCGACGCCAGGGAAACGCGCACTGAGATAGCGCAGGCTCTTGTCGAGGGCGTCGTCACCGAGCTTGCATTCGACGAACAGCACCGGCTTCCGGCCGTCGGTGTCCCGGAGGTGGTGAAACTCGTCGTCGCGACTCTGCGTGTCCTGCTGCCGGTGCACCCACTCGAGCAGGTGGCTCGCGACGCAGTTCTCGAAGCGGGCGCCGGGGTTGGCGACGACCGACCAGTCCGCGAGGCCACGAGTTCCGCGAGCCGCATCGCCAGCAGCTCGAACTGCTCGACGTCGTTCACCCTCTCGAGCGCACGGACTTCCTCGCGCATCAGGAGTCCGCGGTATTCGCGCGACCAGCGCCGTGCCTCGGTCTCCGATCCCGAGAAGAACGGCTCGGGGAACCCGCCGAGCGTGACGAGTTGCCTGAGTTCGCTCGACTTCTTCATGCCGAGCTCGGCGCACGACAGGGGGTGCAGGCGCAGGAGGTGGTAGCGGCCTTGGAGCGAGTCGCGGGAGTCGCGGTAGGCGCGCTGCCCGTCAGCAGGATGCGTTGCCCTCTGCGTCGAGAGTCCCAGAGGCCCTTCAGCCGGTTGCGCCAGCCGCGGAACTTGTGCACCTCGTCGAAGACCCACAGCAATCCGGTCGGCAGCTCCCGTCCGAGGATGCGCGCGCGGTGTTCGGCGCCATCCCAGTTCAGGTGACCACCGGCCGCGCCGCTCGAGCTCAGCGCCAAGGTCGGCGTCGACCGTCGGGACGAGGTGGCGCGGGCCGACGGACGGATTCGACGGGCGTCGAAATCGTCCGTGGCGGCGGATCCCGATCAGAACGCAGTCGTGCACGCGGTCGACAGGTGCCACCGAAGCGCGGCCGCATCCAACGTGATCGCCTGCGCCACGATCGACATGCCTCTCAGCGTTGCCGGGAACGCGAAGCCGCCGAACAACGCGGACGATTGCGTCCGGCACAGCGCCTCCGGCCGGGTCGGCTGGATGATCGACACGACGTGCTCCACGCAGAGCGTGCCGGTGAGGCCGAACATCGCCAGGTTGAGAAGGACGGGGCGCTGGAACCCCACGAGCAGCACGCACGGGTTGCCCGGTGCCGCGACGCTGCGCACACGCCAACCCACGGCGTCGCCCTGGGCCAGGTCCGGGAAGATGCCGGCGTAGCCGAAGTTGGGGTCGAGCCCGGTTCCTCCCGAGCCGGTGAAGCGCGACGGGTTGAACGCGACCGGTTGGCAGACGTCTTCGAAGAGCCCCGCGCTGATCGCCCATGACCGATCGCCGCTCGCGAGCGAGGTCACACCGGTGGTCCAGTCGTGTAGGAACGCGAGTCCCACCGAGGGCGCCGCGGCATAGCGCGCCGGGTGCAAGGGGTTGAACTGCTCGCCGACGTTGCCGAGCACTCGACCGCTGATGTGGCACGAGATGCCGTCCGTAGCCGGCCAGTTCGGATTCGGGGCGAAGCGTAGACCGATGTAGAAGTCGGCGGCGGGAACGCCGACGAGTTCGGGCAGCGGAATACACGGCATCACTTCGAGCTCGACGCGATGAGCAATGACGCCGTAGTCGAAGCGCATCGGATAGGAGCGGATGACGCCTGACGGGCTCATGTCGGGCGAACCGAAAGGGAACGCCGCGGTCGGCGGATTGCTGCGCCGGACCTCCAGCGTGTACGACTCGACGGTCGTCGGGTCCTGATCCTGCATCGTGTACTGGATGCAGCACAGACGCGTGCGACCGCAGCACTGGTCCCAGGGGAAGCGCTGCAGGACCGAGACCTCGTCGGTGCCGGGGACCCCGCCGCGCGACGTTGCCTCGGTCGTGCCGTCGTAGTGGTAGAGGAGGTTGCCGCCGAGCGGGGACTGCGCGAGCAACGCGGTGCTCGGGAGTGCGGTCAGCGAGAGGTACGTGACGAGAGCGTGGAAGTTCATGACGGTCGTGGTCGGTTCGAGTCGGGGAAGCCGGGCGCATCGATCGTGCTCCGGTACACCCCCCGGCGAAGGACGCGCCCCGCGGAGGACTTCGAAACCCGGATTCGCACGCTCGTCCCCCCGGCGGTAAGAGGCGAGGCCCTTGTCCCCCGTCGAACGCTTCCTGGATCACGTCACCGCGAGTTGCTCGGGCGACTCCTTCGTCGAACTCCGCCTCACGTCGCCGATCGTCGAGGGGCCGGTCGAGAAGCTCGTCGTCCGGCTGATCGGTCTCGCCAAAGGACTCCATCTCGCCGTCACCGAGCGGGAAGCGCGGCGCGACACGGTTCGCAACCTCCCGCTCGAAGCGGGCCTCGCCTGGCTGCGAGACCAGCTCGGTTCGACCTGGCGCGCGGCTTTCCTGTCGACGACGACCGGCGATTGGCAGTTGAGCCACGACCGCAAGGGCGCGTTCCGACTCGTCACGCACCCGGCGCGCACGCGGACCGCGCCCTCACGCGCGCACGACCGCGACAGCCGGCGCGTGCTCGACGAACGCGCGCACGATTGGCTCGCCGCGCTCGGCGTCGTGGACGATCGCGGCCGCACGCGCGCCGGCATGGCGAGCAAGCAGCAGCAGATCGCCCGCTACGTGGAACTCCTGACCCATCTGGCTCACGACTGCGGGTGGGACGCCGGCGGCGAGACGGATGCCCCGCCGTTGACCGTCGTCGACGTCGGTTGCGGCAAGGGCCATCTCACGTTCGGCGCCTGGCACCTCCTGCATCGTGTCCTGCGACGCACGACGCGCGTGATCGGCGTCGAGTTGCGCGCGGAGCTCGTCGATCACGCGAATCGGATCGCGCGGGACATCGATTCGCGCGGCGTCGAGTTCGTCGTGGGCGACGCCGCATCGCTCGCCATGCCACGAGTCGACGCCTGGATCGCGCTCCATGCGTGCGACACTGCGCCACGGTGTGATGGCGGAGCGGATCGCGGAGTGGGCCACCGACGGCCTGCGCGCACTCGTGCTGGAGTGGGCCGGCTACCGCACGAAGCTGATCGAGTTCGTCGGCTCCGAGCACACGCCGAAGAACCTGTTGATCGCCGGCGTGCGTTCGCACGAGCCGTTCGCCGACCCCGCGCGGCGCCTCGCGATCGACGCGCTGCGCTGTGAGTTCGGAATCACCTCGCAGGCGCTCGATCCGCTGCTCGACCCGGGTCAGCCGCGTTCGAGTTCGACCCAGACCGGGAAGTGATCGGACGGCCAGCGTCCGTCGCGACGCGAGCGATCGATCCCCGCGCCGCGCACGCGCCAGCCGCGCGTGACGAAGAGGTAGTCGATCCGGCGCGTGCCGCCGTCGTTCATGGGGTCGAAGGCGGTGAATGTGCCCGCGGCCTCGTCGGGATGGGTCGAGCGCCAGACGTCCGTCAGCGGGAACTCGTCGTCCGCGCGGGGCGAGGTGAGCGCCGTGATCGCCTCGTCGTCTTCGGCCGAGTTGAAATCGCCGAGCAGAACGGCCTCGCCCTGCTGCCCCTCGCGCGACGTGATCGCCCGCATGCGTTCGCGCACGAGCAGCGTGCTCGCGCGCCGGGCCGCGACGCCACGGTGGTCGAGATGCACGTTGAAGACGTAGACCGGCGAGCCGTCGTCGATCGCGACCAGACGCGCCCACGTGCACACGCGCGGCAGCGCCGCGTCCCAACCCTTCGAACCGACGCGTTCGGGCGTCTCGCTCAGCCAGAACGTGGCCGTCTCCGCGACGAGGAAGCGCTTGCGGTCCTACAGGATCGCGCACGACTCGCCGCGCACCCGCCCGTCGTCGCGGCTCACGCCGAGCGCCGCGTAGCGCGGCAGCGCAAGGAGAAGCTCGGCGACCTGGAACGTCTCCGCCTCCTGGAGCCCGACGATCGCGGCATCGAGCTCCTCGATCGAACGCACGACTCGCGGCCGGCGCAGCTCCCATCGATCGGGACCGTCCGGAGCCGAACCGTAGCGGATGTTGAAGCTGACCAGCCGCAGCGATGGCGGCTCGGAAGCAGGGAGCGCGGGCACCAAGGCCAGCGCGAGAGCAAGCACCGACATCGGCATCGTGAGACCGCGGATGAACACGCCCGGAAGGACTTGAACCTTCAACCACCAGATCCGAAGTCTGGTGCTCTATCCAATTGAGCTACGGGCGCGGAGGCGCGCAGGATCCGCGGCGACGTCGCTCCGCGCAAGCCGGCTTTCGTTCAACGCGGCGCGACGCTCGCCGGCGCGGCGTGCGGAAGGTGACGGACCAGCACGGCCTCGAGAGCCCGGCGATCGATCGGTTTGGTGAGGAAGTCGCTGCAGCCGGCCGCGATGCACCGATCGCGCTCGCCTTCCAGCGCGTTCGCGGTGAACGCGACGATCGGCTTCCCGAAGCCGGCGCGGCGAAGTTCACGGGCGGCTTCGTAGCCGTCCATCACGGGCATCATCATGTCCATCAGGACGAGGTCGATTCCCGGGCGGGCGTCCGCCGCGAGGAGTCTTTCGAGCGCCGCGCGACCGTTGCCGGCGACCTCGCTCTCGACGCCGGACTTGCGCAGCAGCAGCGCGACGAGCTTCTGGTTGTCGAGGCCGTCCTCGACGATCAGCACGCGCCCGGCGAGACGGATCGTCGCGATCGCCGGCAGGATCTGCGACGACTGCGGGCTCGGCGCGTCCGCCGGCGCCGTCTCCTCGCGGATCGGCAGCGAGACCACGAAGCGACTGCCCCTTCCAGGTTCGCTCGTCACGTCGATCGTGCCGCCCATCATCTGGACGAGCCGCAGCGAGATGGACAGTCCGAGCCCCGTGCCGCCGTAGTGGCGCGTCATGCTCGAGTCGACCTGGCTGAACGGCTTGAACAGGCGCGAACGCTGCTCCTGGGTGATGCCGATCCCCGTGTCCTCGACCGCGAGCGTCAGGCGCCTCTCGTTCGATGCCCCCTCGGCGCGCGCCCGCAATGTCACGCAGCCGCGCTCGGTGAACTTCACGGCGTTGCCCAGCAGGTTCACGAGCACCTGACGCAGGCGCGTCGGATCGCAGCTCACCATCGGCGGCACGTCCTCGGCGAGGTCGAGGGCGAGTTCGATGCCCTTCGCATCGGCCGGCGCCTTCAACATCTGCAAGGTCTCCTCGACCAGCTCCTTGATCGCGCACGGCACGGCGTGGATCTCGAACCGCCCGGCCTCGATCTTCGAGAGGTCGAGGATGTCGTTGAGGATCGTCAGCAAGTGCTGGCCGCTCCGCTGGATGGTCTGCACGTACCGCACGCGCTGATCGGCCGGCGGATCCTGCTCCAGGAGGACGTCCGCGAAGCCGAGGATCGCGGTCATCGGCGTCCGGATCTCGTGGCTCATGTTGGCGAGGAACTCGGACTTCGCCAGCGTCGCCGCCATCGCGGCGGCGTTCGCTTCCTCGAGCGCGCGGCCCTTCGACGCCAGTTCGCCGTTGGTCTGTTCCAGCGCGCGCGTCTTCTCCTCGAGCAGGCGCTGCGCGACCTGTCGTCGTTGAAGTTCGCCACGGACGACCATCACGACCGCTCCGGCCGCGAGCACGACGAGCTCCAGGAAGCCCGCCATCGCCAGGACGATGGTCCGCCGGGTCGCGACCGCCGTGATCATGGTGGTCGCGGCGTAGTCGACGCCGAGCACTCCGCACACGTGGCCGTCGGGTGCGTGGATGGGCGCATACGCGCTCACCCATGTCCCCCAGCGATCGGTGACCGGTTCGGGCGAGAAGAGCGTCATGCCCCAGAACGCGGAGTCGAGCTCCTCATCGACTTCGTCGTAGGGCTCGCCGATCTCCGTCCGCGCTTCACGGTCCTCCTCGAAATCGCCGTCGCGGTCGTAGTCGGTCTCCGAGTCGACGAGCAGGTGCGTTGCGCCGGACTCGTCCCTCACGAACGTGTAGATGTCGTTGACGCTGTCGTTGACGAGCAGCCACCGCTTCTGCGCATCGATCAACCGCAGGTAGGTCGGGTCGTCGGCCGCCGTGTCGAGCCCGATCGCCGCGATCCCGAGCTCCTCCATCTCCCGCGCGTAGGTCGGCGCGAACGCCATCAGCATCTGGCCGATCCGTTTCGCCTCGCGCCTCCCGGCGAGTTCCGCGAGCCAGGACGCTCCACCCGCGACCACGACGACCAGGATCCAGACGACGCGACGCGTCGACGGCTCCGGTGTCCACCGCCGCATGAGGCGGAACACCGCCAACGACGCGATGGTCGTGGCGAGCAGAAAGACACACAGGTCCGTTCGGCCGGAGAGGAGGTCGGAGAGCATCGTCCCGGGCCGTGCGCGCTGAACGCTCCGGCCCGATTCCCGTGATGCGGGAATCGACACTCCGCGGCGCCGGGTGATGAGGGCGCACGACGGGTCGATGGGACCGACCCGTGAATGCCGGGCTTCAGCGTCTGGCGTGGCCGATCTGCTCGCGCAACAGCGCCTGCAGGCGTCGGACCTCGTCCTGCCTCTCCCCCGTCATGCGCAAGCGCGAGGACAGCGTGATCGAGAGTTCGCCGACCGCCTGCCGGAAGGCGTCGAGCATCGGGACACGCGTAGTCGTGCGGAACTGCTCGCCGCCGGTCGGTTCGATGGTGCAGCCGAACACGTCGCTGACGACCACCGATCCGGCGGGCGCCATCGCGACGAACTGGAAGAGCACGACGTGCCCGGCGAGTTCGCCGTCGGCGGGGATCGGGAAGGGGAAGCCCAGCCCGCCGTCGTCCTGCCCGGGCTGGAAGCGGACCTGGAGGCTGGTCGCCGCGACCGGCTGGAGCAGCGCGATGTCCTCGTCGCCGTTCTCGATCCACACGATCGGATCACCAAGCGGAGTGCGGAACGCGATCCAGAGACCACCTTGGATGGTCGTCTCGACGATCGGCGCGGGATCGAGCCGCAAGGAACAACCGGGACCGAAAAAACTCTCGCCGACGACGCAACGACCCGGCGGCACCATGCCTCGCCCGACCCGCAGCCCGCCCGCCGTGAGCGCGATACCGTAGCGGACCAGAGGGAAGAACTCGGCACTGTCGGTGTGGCCCACGCCCGAAAGCCGGTAGCCGCGGCCGGGCACCAGCGCGAAGGACGTCGTGTCCACGGTCTGCCAGGTCCGGCTCGGCCCGTAGGGAATCGTCGCGAAGGTCGTTCCACTCGCCGATTCGACGAGCGACAGCGTGGCGGCGCTCGGCCCCCAGATCCGCAACGAGCTCGTCTTCGCGAAGCGCGCATCACCGACCGCCCACTCGAGCTTCGAAGGATCGGTCACGCGCGGTCCCGGCGGCGTCGCCAACCACTGCCCGTTCTCGTGGCGAATCCAGCGGCGTGGCTGCAAGGAGCCGCGAGAGAAGCAGTGCACGCCGATCGGCTGGGTCCAGTCGACCGTGAACGAGTAGTCCAGCGGGTCGTACCTCAGGTCCAGCGCCTGGGCATCCGCGACGACCTGGAACTGCGCGGGCCCGGGCAAGAGTTGCCCGGGCGACCACGACGCAGCGCGTAGCGCGCCCGCGACGTGGTCGAAGGCGAAGATGCGCTGTTCCTGCGCATGGAAGACGAGATGGGTCAGGTCCATCCCCGGCATCGCGACGGATTCGATCACGGCGATCGCGGGGCCGGTCTCCTGAAGCTCGAGAAGCATGAGGAAACCGTCGCTCCCCGTGACAACTCCGCCGAAGAGGATCCGGTTGGTGCCGGGTCCGGTCTGCTCGACATCGCCGGGCAGGAGACCCGGAATCCCGAAGTCGAGCGTGGCGACCGTACCGACGGGCGAACGGTGCCACGTTGCAAGCGCAGTCTCCCCCTGGCGGTCGACGCTCAGGGAGCCACCCGGCTCCGGTGCCCCAGTCGGTCCGAGGATCCAGTAGTAGTTCCTCGCACCGTGGATCGTGCGCGCGTTCCCCTGCTGCGCCCCGAGCGAAGCTGCGCACATCGCGAGGCAGGGCAAAGCAAGAACGCCCAGGCGCGGCCAGTCCATCGATTGCGTTGCCATCGGCTCAGCCTCCGTTCTCGGTCTTGAACTTGGTGACGTCCGCGATCCGCGCCGTGATGTCGGGAGCCGCTGCAGCCAACTCGCTCGGCCAAACGCAGATCCCGGCCAGGAGGAGCCGCAGAATCTTCAGCTCGCAGTCCGCTCCTTCGACCTCCTCGGCACTCTCAGCGGCCTTGTCCGCCGGAGTTTCCCCCGTTCCACCCTTGCGCGTGTATTCGTCGTCGTAGTGCGTCACCTCGTGAGCGAGGGCACCGGCGAGGATCGCGTCGGCCGCGGTCAGATTGCGGGATATGAAGCCGACGCCGCCCCCGGGCAGGTTCGTCCAGAGCTTCCGGTCCAGGTGGATCGAGTTGTCATAGTCGGAGGTGTACTCGTCGATCTGCTCGTCGCCGCCGTCGCCCTGCGGGTGCGATGTGAGATCAGGCGAGGTTCTCATCGCCGCGCCGTCCAGATCACCGGTCTGGTACAGGCGCGGCCCTGAGCCGACCACGACGACCCACTTGGCGAAGAGGGACCAGTCCTCCGTAGCCACGGCCAGGCAGAAGAGCCGAGCATGTGCCCGGAAGAACGCGTCCGCCTCCGGGCTGCCGTTGCCGATGCCCTGCCCCGTGGCGGATGGACTCGGCGGTCCGAGTTCCTGCGCGGGAAGCGTCAGTGAACTGGAGAGCCAGGCCGCGACTCCCAAGACGGCGAGTCGCGGTTGCGAAGTACGACCGGGACTCGGTCGAGTGTTGCGTTCCATGCTCGAAGAGTCTCTCTCTCTCTCTCTCTCGAGTCAATGGCTTCGCCATCCTGGCGCAGCCATTCGCTATAGCGTAGCTTCCTTCGCCGCATGGCCTCCCGCACTCCCGAGCCCGGCGAGATCGGTCCCAACGTGCGCCGTCGACGCCTCGCGGCGGGGCTCACGCTCGAACAGCTCGCCGAGGCGAGCGGCGTGAGCACGACGATGCTCTCGGAGGTCGACCGATCGGTGAAGAACCCGACCGTGAAGCTCGCCTACCAGATCGCGCGGGCCCTGCGTTGTTCGCTCACCGACCTGCTCGACGACGGCGACGGCCAGCCGGTGCACGTCGTGCGCGCCGGACAGCGCCGCACGCTGAACGACCGCGAGACGGGAGTCGCGCGCCACGGCCTCTCCCCCGAGTTGCTGCGTCGCGGCATCGACCTCGTCCTCTACGAGTTGCCCAAGCGCTGCAGCACGGGCGAAATGGGCGCCAACCGCGCCGGGATCCTCGAACACGTGGTCGTCCTCGACGGCACGCTCACGCTCGTGCTCGGCGGCGACGCGACCGTGCTCGAAGCCGGCGACGGAGCGACCTACGGGCCGCAGACGACCACCGAGTACCGCAACGACAAGGGCCGACCCTGCCGCTTCCTGCTCGTCGCCGACGCGACGCGCGCCCTGTGAACCTCGACCCGACCATGACCACGCCGACCGTCCGCGTCATCGACTCGCACACCGAAGGCGAACCCACGCGCGTGGTCGTCGCCGGTGGGCCCGAACTCGGCCCGGGCACCGCGGCGCAGCGTCGCGAGGTCTTCCTCGAGCAGTTCGACGGCTTCCGCTCGGCGGTCTGCAACGAACCGCGCGGCTTCGACGCGATGGTCGGGGCCTTGCTGCTGCCGCCGAATGATCCGCGTGCCATCGCGCAGGTGATCTTCTTCAACAATGTCGCCTGTCTCGGCATGTGCGTGCACGGCACGATCGGCGTCGGCGAGACGCTGCGTCATCTCGGCCGCGCGACCTCGGGGCGCCACCGCGTCGAGACCCCCGTCGGCGACGTGACGATCGATCTGCGCGCGGACGGTTCGGTCGCCGTCGAGAACGTCGAGTCCTACCGCACGCGGAGAGACGTCGCGGTCGAGACGCGCTTCGGCAAGGTCGCAGGCGACGTCGCCTGGGGCGGCAACTGGTTCTTCCTCGTGTCGCACGAGCAACATCGCCAGGAACTGCTCGCGTCGCGCATCGCCGAGCTCACCGACTTCACGTGGGCGATCCGCGAAGCGCTGCCGCGACAAGGGATCACCGGCACGGACGGCGCCGAGATCGACCACATCGAGCTGTTCGGACCGCCGCTCACGGCGCACGCCGACAGCCGCAACTTCGTGCTCTGCCCCGGCCGCGAGTACGACCGTTCGCCGTGCGGCACCGGCACGAGCGCGAAGATGGCCTGCCTCGCCGCCGACGGGAAGCTGCGCGACGGCGCGACGTGGCGCCAGGAGAGCATCCTCGGCACGTGCTTCACCGGTTCCGTGCGCGCGACACCGCGCGGCGTGATCCCGACCGTCGCCGGCCGCGCGTGGATCACCGCGGAGAGCACGTTGAGGTTGGGCGAGGACGACCCGTTCCGCGAGGGCATCCGCAAGTGACCGACGTCGCGGACGCGATCGTCGTCGGCGCGGGCATCGTCGGCGCCGCGTGCGCCGACGCCCTCGCGCAGGATGGCTGGCGCGTGCGCGTTCTCGAGCGCGCACGACCCGGCGGTCGCGCGACCGCGGCAGGCATGGGTCACGTGCTCGTGCTCGACGACAGCGAAGCGCAGTTCGCGCTCACCAGGCTCGGCCGCGACCTGTGGCGCGCCCGCGACTGGCCGCCGAGCGTCGAGCGCGACGACTGCGGCACGATCTGGGTCGCGGCCGACGACGCGGAGTTCGACGCCGCGCGCGGCAAGTCGGAGTGGTACGCGGCGCGCGGCGTGCGCACCGGACTCCTCGATGCTCGCGCGCTCCGCGACGCGGAGCCGGAACTGCACGAGGGCTTGCGCGGCGGCCTGCACATCGCTGACGACCTCGTCGTCCACCCGCCGACGGCGACCGCGCATCTCCTCGCCTGCGCACGCGCGCACGGGGCGCTCGTCGAACCACTGCGCTCCGTGCGCGTCGTCGGCGACGGCAACGTCGAACTCGACGACGACACGCGCCTGAGCGCCGCGCTGGTCGTCGTGGCCGCCGGACTCGACACGCCGCGCCTGCTCGGCCATCGACCCGACGCACTGCGGATCCGCGCCAAGAAGGGTCATCTGGTCATCAGCGATCGCGCACCGGGCTTCGTGCGCCATCAACTCGTCGAACTCGGCTACCTGAAGAGCGCCCACGGCGGGACCGCCCGCTCGGTCGCGTTCAACGCGCAGCCGCGACGCTCGGGACAGCTGCTGCTCGGTTCGTCGCGGCAGGTCGACGTCGTCGAGCCGCGCGTCGAACACGACATGCTGGCCGCGATGATCGCCCGCGCGATGCGCTTCCTCCCCCGCATCGGTTCGCTGCCCGGCCTTCGCGTCTGGACCGGGTTGCGGCCGTCGACCGACGACAACCTGCCGTTCATCGGTCGATTGCCCGATGCGCCGCGCACGATCGTCGCGGCGGGTCACGAAGGCCTCGGCATCACGACGTCGCTGTCGACGGCGAAACTCGTCGCCGACCTCGCGGCGGATCGCACGCCGTGCATCGACCCGCGCTGGTTCGCCTGCGACCGCAGCACCGCGGAGCTCGCGCATGGCTGAGCACGACCTCCGCCTGCGCGTCGACGGCCGCGACGTCGAAGTTCCCGCCGGCCACAGCGTCGCTGCCGCACTCGCAAACCTGCGCCTGCCGGCCCGTCGCTCGATCCGCGGCCACGCGCGAGCACCGCTGTGCGGCATGGGCATCTGCTTCGAGTGCCGTGTGACGATCGACGGCAAACGGCTCGTCCGCGCCTGCATGGTCGAGTGCAAGGACGGCATGGAGGTCTTGACCCGCGATGGATGAGCTCGACTGCGAAGTGCTCGTCGTCGGAGCGGGACCCGCAGGAGTGGCAGCGGCCGCCACCGCCGCGGAGTGCGGACGCGACGTGCTCGTCGTCGACGACAACCGGCATCCAGGCGGTCAGATCTGGCGACGGAGCGTCGCGACCGGCACACCCTCGATCGCGGAGCGGTGGTTGGGTCGCGCGCAGTCGGCCGGTGCGCGGTTCGCATTCCCCCTGCGCATCGCCGACGCCCACGATCCCACCCGTCTCGTCGCGGTCGGTGACGACGGCCCGATCGCGTTGCGCTGCGAACAACTCGTGCTCGCGCTCGGCGCCAGCGAACGCTTCCTCCCCTTCCCCGGCTGGACCATCCCAGGCGTCTGCGGAGTCGGCGGACTCCAGGCCCTCGTGAAGCAGGGCCTCGCGATCCGCGGGCAGCGGGTCGCGATCGCCGGCAGCGGGCCCTTGCTCCTCGCCGTCGCCGCGTCGCTCCGCGAACACGGCGCTTGCGTGCTCGGGATCTTCGAGCAGGCGCCGCGCTCGCGCGTGCGACGCTTCGGCCTCGGTCTTCTCGCTCGTCCGGGCAAGCTCGCCCACGGGCTCGGGCTGCTGAATCGCCTGCGCGGGGTTCCTCGCCACCACGACGCCTGGCCGACGAGAGTCGAGGTCCGCGGGTCGTCGCTACGCGCGACCTTCCGCACGACGCACGGTGAGCGCACGCTCGATGTCGATTGGCTCGCCGCCGGCTTCGGACTCGTGCCCAACGTCGACGTCGCGGCTCTGCTCGGCTGCCGGATCGAGGACGAGCGCGTCGTCGTCGACGAGTTCACGCGCACGACCATCCCCGACGTGTTCGCGGTCGGCGAAACCATCGGCATCGCCGGCGTCGAGGCTGCGCTGAGCGACGGCATCACCGCCGGCCTGGCCTGCGCGGGTCGTGACGCCGACGCGCGCCGCGCCGCGCGGGCGCGCTACCGCGAGCGACGCTTCGGCGACGCCCTCGCGCGGACTTATGCGCTGCGCGACGAACTCCGCGCGCTCGCCGCGCCCGACACGGTGATCTGCCGCTGCGAGGACACGCCGATCGCCGACCTCGCGCACTGCGCCGACGCCCGCGAGGCGAAACTGCTCGCGCGCTGCGGCATGGGCCCGTGTCAGGGCCGGGTCTGCGGACCGGCGCTCGCGTTCCTGCGCGGCTGGTCGCGCGATTCCGTGCGCCCGCCGCTCGTTCCCCTCACCTTCTCCGAACTCTCAGCACTCGACGAACCCCCATGCAGATGAACTGGCAAGGCTTGATGCCGGCGATCACCACGCAGATCGCGGCCGACGGGCAGATCGACCATGACTTCGTCGCGCGCCACGTGACGTGGCTCGTTGACCACGGCTGCGACGGAATCGTGCCGTGCGGTTCGCTCGGCGAGGGCGCGACGCTCGACTTCGAGGAGAAGGTCGAGTTGATGAGCACCTGCGTCGACGCGCTCGGCGGACGTGCACCGGTCGTTCCGGGCATCGCCGCGACGAGCACGCGTACCGCGGTCCGGCTCTGCGAGCGCGCGAAGGCCGTCGGCTGCAGGGGATTGATGATCCTGCCGCCGTACGTCCATGCCGGCGACTCGCACGAGACCCGCGCGCACTTCGAGGCGATGCTCGCCGCGACCGACCTGCCGTGCATGCTCTACAACAATCCGATCGCGTACGGCGTCGACGTCCGACCGGAGCAGGTCGCGGAGTTCGCCGCACGTCACCCGAACCTGCGGGCCGTGAAGGAATCCAGCGGCGACGTCCGCCGCATCACCGCGATCCGAGCACTGTGCGGCGATCGGCTCGCGCTGTTCGTCGGACTCGACGACCTCGTACTCGAAGGCGTGGCAATGGGCGCCTGCGGGTGGATCGCCGGACTCGTCAACGCGCTGCCGGCGGAATCGGTGCGGCTGTTCGAGCTCGCGCGCGCCGGCGAGCGCGAGAAGGCCGCGGCGCTCTACCGCTGGTTCCTGCCGCTCCTGCGCATGGACACCGTGCCGGAGTTCGTGCAACTCATCAAACTCGTGCAGCACGAGGTCGGCCACGGCACGGAGGTCGTGCGCGCGCCGCGCATGCCGATCAGCGGCCGCGCGCGCGACGTCGCGCTGGCGACGATCCGCGACGCCCTGCGGACGCGACCGAGCCTGCGGTGACCCGATGACCGGACCTCTTCCTCTCCACGGTCTCCACCTGATCGACGGTCGCGCCACGCGCAGCGCCGCGCCGCACTTCCATGCCGTCGACCCGCGCACCGGCGCGACGCTCGAACCGGCGTTCGCCGACGCCACGCCCGAGGAGATCGACACCGCCTGCCATCTCGCCGCCGAGTGCGCGCCGGAGTTCCGCGACGCCGGCCGCGACCGCCGCGCGACATTGCTCGAGTCGATCGCGACGAACCTGGAGACCCTCGGCGACGCGTTGTTGCACCGCGCCGCCGCGGAGACCGCACTGCCCCTCTCGCGATTGACCAACGAGCGCGGGCGCACCTGCGCGCAACTCCGGCGACACCGCTTCCGCGCTCGCCGCCGGATGTCCGGTCGTGTGCAAGGCGCATCCGGCGCACCCGGGCACTTCGGAACTGGTCGGCCGCGCGATCGCCGGCGCCGTGGAAGCGTGCGAGTTGCCGCGCGGCACGTTCGCCCTGCTGCATGGTCAGAGCCATCGCGTCGGCGGATCTCTCGTCGCGCAGCCCGCGATCCGTGCCGTCGCGTTCACCGGCTCCTTTCTCGGCGGCAAGGCGCTCGTCGATGCCGCGGCGCGGCGTGCGGTACCGATCCCGGTCTTCGCCGAGATGGGCAGCATCAACCCGATCTTCGTGCTTCCGCGCCGGCTCGCGCGCGACGCCACCGCGCTCGCCGGGCAGGTCGCCGCGTCGGTCATGCTCGGCGTCGGCCAGTTCTGCACGAGTCCCGGCGTGGTCGTGATGCAACGCAGTTCGTCGCTCGACGCGTTCCTCGCGACGCTCGCCAAGGAACTCGGCGCCGCTCCCGAGGGCACGCTCCTCCATGCGGGCATCAAGAGCGGCTACCAACGACGCCTCGCCGAGCTGTCGGCGATCGACGGAGTGGTCGCGCTCGTGCCGTCGGCCGCGGTCGAAGGCCCCTGCGGCGCGCGGGCCGCGCTGTTCGCCGTCGACGCACGCACCTGGCTCGCCCGACCGGAGCTACGCGACGAGGTCTTCGGACCCGCCACGCTCGTGGTCGTCTGCGACGACGCGGCGCAGATGCTGGAACTCGCGCACGCGCACCCCGGCCAACTCAGCGCGACGATCCTCGGCGACGACGGCGATCGCGCTCTTCTCGGTGCGCTCGCGCCGATCCTCGCCGGCAGGACCGGGCGCCTCCTCTTCGCCGGCATGCCGACCGGAGTCGAAGTGAACGATGCGATCGTGCACGGCGGGCCGTGGCCAGCGACGACCGACGCGCGCAGCACCTCCGTCGGCACGCGCGCGATCCTCCGCTTCCTGCGGCCGGTCGCGTGGCAGGACTGCCCCGCCGACCTCCTGCCGGCCGAACTCCGCGACGGGGGAGTGCCAGGACTGCCGCGCCTGGTCGACGGCTCACGGCGATAAGTGCTCGTGGTCACGCGACGCATCCGTTGCCGATGGCGCGCCTTGGCCCTGAGCACCGGCGTCCTCGTCCTCGGCTTGCTTGCTTGCGAGATCGCGGTGCGCGTCCTCGGTCTCGCGCCGGTGGTCGGCCCGACCCTGACCGAATGGGATCCGCGCTACGGCAAGCGACTCCGCGCTTCGCTCGAGTGCGAGCGGGCCACGCGCGAGTTCCGCATGCACATCACGACCAACGCCGCCGGGCGCCGCGGGCCGATGCCGCGACCGGGCGCCGCGATCGTCGCCGTGTTCGGGGACGAGGCGACGCTCGGCTACGGCGTCGACGACGGTCTCGAGTATCCGCGCCTCCTCGAGGCGGAACTGCGCGCGCGGGGTCGCGACGTCGACGTGATCGCCTGTGCGATGCCCGATGACGCGAACGGCCGAACGCTCCTGCGGCTTCGCGACGAGTTGACGACGCTCGCACCGCGTGCCGTGGTCTTGCAGGTCAGCGGCGACGACTTCCGTGACAACGTGCGCGAAGCGTTGTTCACCGTGGGCGACGCCGGCGCGCTCGTCGAGCGGCCGATCCCGTCGCGGAGCATCGCGCGGTCGCTGCAGAGCCTGATCGAAGCGATCCCGTTCGTCACCGGTTCGCATCTCGTGGCGCTGCTCCGCTCCGCGCTCGCGACCCGGGACGACGGCGCCGACGCCCCAGCGCCGCGCATCCCAGGTTCTTCCGCCGGAGCGTTCGACGCCGATCGCCTCACGCTGGCCCTGATCGACGCCTCGATCACCCGGTGCGCCGCGTCCGGGATCCCGGTGATCGTTCTCGCCGCCGGCGTCGATCGCCCGCACGAGCGCACCGCGCTCTCGGCACTCTGCGAGCGCAAGAGCACGCCGCTCGTCGAACTGCCCTCACCCGCCGTTCGTCCCGACCACTGGATCACGGGCACACCCTGGCTCGGTCCGAACGGGCATGCCGACGCGGCGCGGCGCATTGCAGCCCTGCTGCGTTGATCGCCACGGTCCTTCGTCCTACGGGCCCGGGACTCGAGGTTTGGCCCACAACACCCGCGATCGAACACGTCCTGTTGGAGCTTCCACTTCGAGCGCAAGAGCCTCCGTGCCGGCGACGTCATCCTGGTCGGCGGGAACTTCACCAATGCGCTCGCGCAGCTCGCCGACGGCGACACGTTGATCGTGCTCTGTCACGGCGCCGGCGGCGGCACGGGCTTCTTCTGGGGCGGCGTGGAGTACTCCGGCTTCGGCGGCGCCGCCGGTGAGATGGCGGTGCCGGCGGGTTTCAACGCGCGGCGGAACGTGACGGTGAAGTTCTGTTGCTGTCACTCGGCCCATGACCCCGACGGCAACGGCCCCGACCTCCCGTTGACGACGAAGATCGTCGGCGCGATGGGCGGCGCGGGTCGCGGCCACCAGGCCATGGGGTTCGACGGCTTCGCGATCACGCCGGCCCGTTACACGTTCGTCGGCGGCACACAGGCGCAGCAGGACGCCGCGCGGCAATGCCTGATCGCCGATCCGTCGTGGCAGAACAACCCGCCGACGAACCGGAGCAATCCGCCGCCGACGCCGAACCAGGCGACGGCCGCCCAAGCGGTGATCGATGCGTGCGCCGGCGCCGGCGGCGCAGGCGTCGTGCGCATCACGCTGATCGACTACCGGCCGCCGGTGGACCAGGCCAATCTGCCCGCCCCTGGTCAGGGACCCGCCGGATGCGGTTGTCGCGCCGCGCCGGGTTGCGGCTTCGG
>JACRLW010000117.1 GCA_016235155.1 Planctomycetota bacterium | reverse complement strand
CGATCGGTTCGTAGGGGGTGAGGAAGCTGGCGAAGACCGACACGATGCTCTGTTGCGGTCCCCAGGTGTCGATGGTCTGGACCTGACCGCGCGCGGCGGGGCCGGGGATGACGGCCGGCATCTCGTGGCGCTGGTTGAGCGGGCAGATCCTGTTGGGAGGGATCGGATTGACCATGGTCACCATCGGGTCGATCAGCGTGCCGTTGATGCCGGGGATACAGCTCGAGCTGACTGCGGAGGTGCGAGGTTCATTGCCGCTTCCGCCCCCGCCTCCGCCGCCGACAGGGCAGGCGGGGTTGGGGGTGCTCTGCCGCCCCCCCATGAGCGTGGCGGGGCCGGAGACGACCAGCGGGCCGTCGAGCGCGTAGACGGCGGGTTCCCCGCCGTAGCCGAGGCTGATCGGGAAGCAGTCGTCCAGGCCGTCGCCGCCGACGTGGCCGCCGCCGACGATCCAGATGGAACTCCTGAAGTTCCCCGTGATGGCGCCGTTCAGGTTTGGGGCATTCGCGCTGAGTGTCGAAGTCCGGCAGTTGAGGAACCAAGCCTTGGTCTTGGCGAGGTAGGCCGACAGGAGGCCATGCTCGATCGTCGTATCGACAAGCACGACCCGGTTGAACTCCAAGTACTGGTTGCCGTCGTACAGGTAGCCGCGCGCCGTGATCCTGGAGAACACGATCAGGCCACGGCTGCCGACGATCAGCATGGTCAAGCCAAGGGTGTTTCCGCCTCGGAACTCGAGATTGTCGAAGAGCATCAACTCGTTGACGCCGCAACGCAGATGCCCGTTGCTGCCGATGGCCGTCACGACGACCGGCTTGATCGGGCCGAGACCGACGATCGTCAGGGGCTTCTCGAGGGGAGAGGGCAGTTGGTAACTGCTCCCATCACCCAGACGGACGTGGATGCGATCTCCGGGAGCCGCGGCTGCGCAAGCCGCGGGGAGATCTTGGAAGTCCGCGCCTGTCGCCATCGTGTTGTCCACCACCCAGGTGCGCTGGGCGCTGAGGAATGCAGAGCTCAGGAAAAGCGCGCAAGACACGCGCATGAGAGACCGCGCCGTCGGCGCGACGTGCCTTGCGGATCTGAACGAAGTCGATGAGGAGTTCATGGCTGCCTCCACTTCCAGATGCCGAGGGACCCGGCGATGTAGAGCTCGTTCTTGTTGTCGTTGTCGAAGTCGTGGATCACGATCGAGTTGCTGACTCCCAGTGTGCCGCGGACCCAGGAGCGCCACACGATGTTCGCGGGCGTGAGCATCCCGCTGCCCGGGATCGAGAAGACGAAGAGGTCGCCCTCCATGGTCGTTGCCACCAGTTCGTCACCGGGCTGGTCGTCGACCACGTCCCCGACCGCGAGGCCGCAGACGTGGAAGCCGCCGCGCGGGCCGATGGCGTTGGCAGTGCTGGCATCGAGGTGGAGGAGGCCCATCCTCGTCATCGAGCCCGTGCCCCAGGCGCTCCCGACCCAGCGGTACCATGCGATACCGCCGGTGAGGTTGCCGGGTCCGGGTTGCGCCGCGTGCCATGGCCCGGGATCGAGATGCGTGATCCCGACGCCGAGGAAGATGTCGAGCGCCTGGTTGGGATCGTTCGGTACCGGGCGGAGTGCCAGACCCATGGCGAACATGCCCTCGTCGGCCGGCGTCGACGGGTCCGCGCTGTCCCAGAGCACGGTGCCGTAGTCCTGATTGGTCTGCTGACCGGCCGAGTGACCCGGCCGCAGCAACACGACGCTGCCGCCGGGCGTGCTCCCGACGACCACCGGACCGTGCGCGTCCTGACCGATCCGCAACGATTGCAGGTTGTGGGGCGCCGAGAACTGCCGCACCTCGTTGCGGAGGTCCTTGCCGTCCCCCGAGCTGCGACCGTGCCAGCCTTGCGACGGTGGGTAGCTCGGTTCGACCCAGGCAGTGGGGCCTGGTTTGCTCGAGTACCAGTTGTCCAGGACCTGGGTGCCGTCGAGGTACACACCCTGGACCATGTTGGAGAAGGCGTCGAAGTCGCCGCCCCAGCAGTGGATCTGCCGCGTGGCGCCGGCCACCGGAGAGCCCGATTCGAGGACGTCGCCGCTCGCGACCAAGGCAGCGAAGCCGTCGAGCACCGGCATCAGCGAGCGGAAGTCCGCCGTCTGGCCGTTGAATGTGACGATGTCCTTCACCCAGATCGGGTGCGTGACGTCGTTCCTCACGTCCTCCCAGGGCTTCGTCTGCAGCCAGCGCAGGGGGTCGTTGGGGATCGTGGTCGTAAGCAGCGCCGCTTCGACCGCGCTGCTCTGTTGCACGCCGGCGCCGAACCGCACGAGGTCGCGGATCGGGGCGGTGACCGTCGAGGGGTCGCGGTTGGGGGTTGGCGCGAAGTCGTGCGACTCTCGGAAACTCCCGCGCTTCGTGGCCGCACCCGTCGCCGGATCGATCTGGTGGAGCTCGCCGCACTGGTTCGCGCCGAAGAGGCGCTCGCCCTGACCCTCGTCGTGGACGAGCAAGCCCCATTGGCCGGCCTGGCTCGCGTCGGCGTGCATGCCGGCGGCGCTGACGTACTCGTTGTTGCCGTTGGCCAGCAGGTCCTCGAGGTGGATCCACACGAGGCGGCCGGCGAGCGTCGAGAGGATGATCTCCTCCTTGTAGGTCTCTCCGCCGACGCGCGTCGTGAGGTCGGCCGTGGTCACCGCCAGAGCGCGCGCCGCCGGGGCGAAGCCATCGAGCTTGTAGCCCTCCGGTGGGTGTGGGGTTTGCGAACCGTCCGCCGGCACGAACGCGATCCGGCTACCGAGCAACAACACGAAGCCGGCGAGCGGCCCGTTCGTCCCGGCGAAGTGGATCGGCGCGAGGTCGGGGACGATCGAGACGTGCTGGCCGTGGATGTTGAGCTCCTTCCACCCCAGGCCGCCCGGGATGCCGTGGGTCCCCAGCGTCGTCGGCTGCATCGTCAGGGCGTCGAAGCAGCGGATCTGCGGGACGTCCGCGCCTTGCTCGTCTTCGCCCTCGTGCCCGTAGAGGCACACCGCGACCTTCCCGCCGCCGACCGGCGCATCGACGATCTCGAGGTCCGCGGGTCCCCCGTGCTCACCGGCAGTCCAGGCCTGGAGCATCGCGGGCGCCGGGTTGCGCGACATCGGGTCGGTGACCGTGTTGAGGCTGAGGCTGGCGACATGCCCGCGGTGCGAGAGCAACAGGACGGGCGTCGCTTCGGTGGTCCCGGGGTTCGGATGTTCCATGCCCTCCAGCACCGCGAGGTCCTGGATGCCGGGTTCGCCGAGGTCGACCATGTCGCCGAGCCCGGCCTCGCCGGAGATCACCAGCAGGTGGCCCATCAGCGTGGTCAGCACGATGTCCTTGCCCGGGTAGTCGAGGCTCTGGATCACGTCCGCGATCTGGATGCGGCGCGGCCGGGCCTGCTCGAAGTTCAGCGGCAGCTTCTTCCACTCGATGACGCCGAGCGTGACGGGATCGAGGACGAAGAGGTGTTGCTTCGTGCCGACGACCACCTCCATCCCCGGATGACCGTCGCTCAGTTCACCGACGGCGAGGCCGAAGGCGCCATAACCGAGCGGCATCGACTGCTGTGCGATCTTGGGCGCCAGGGTCGTCGCGTCCAGCGTGTAGCGCGTGACCACGCCGTCGGCGCTGCCGGTGAAGATGCACTTGCCCAAGGAGGGGATGTCCGCGAAGCGCAGAGACTCGTCGAGTCCGAGTGCGAGACCGGCGCCCTCGCTGCGCCCGAGGTGCGGTGCCGTGCCGAAGCTCGTGTCGAGCACCAGCGGGTCGTTCGTGCCCGCCTGGTGATCGGGCTGCAGGATGCGGTCGAGCACCCAGGCGTAGCTGTCCTCGCTGTTGTCGTCGAGGATGGGCGCCGGATCGGGCGGCAAGGTCGGGTTGGCGATCCAGTCGTTCCAGACCGCCGCGGCGAGTTCGACGGTGTCCTCGGTGCTGCGCCAGTAGGAGCCCAGGCCCTGCAAGGCCGACCGATGCCAGCCGGTGTCGTGGCAGCGCCGGTCGACCGAGGCAAACGCCATCGTCGCGGCCCCGGTCACCACGACGCGCGGCGCATAGCTGCGCTGACCGGTGAGCAAGGTGAAGAAGTCGGTGCCGTGCCCGATCGTGTCCTCGTCGGGTTGGAACCAGGCCATGACCCCGCGCAACTCGCCGCGCCGCCAGCGGATCAAGGGCGAGAGGCTGAAGAAGTCGAAACCAAGAGCATCGGGCGCAGCCGGGTCCATCCAGCGGAAGGCCGTGCCCCATTCGAGCGTGTCATGCGGACTGTAGGCACCTCCCCAGCTCGAGAAGCCGGTGCGCGTCGCGGCGTACTCCAGGTGGAACTGGTCGGCGAGCACGCGTCGCGGGGATGGCCCGAAAGTCTCCGAGTACGAGCCACGGAACTCTCCTGGCCAGCGCACGCACATCGCCTGCGCGATCAGTCCGCCATTCGAACCGCCGACCAGCATGCAGGGTGGGGCTCCAGGCTGCAGCGGGATCGGCTCCAGCGACGGAGGATGGCGGAAGTCGCTCGGCGGCGCCGCGAGCATCAAGCGCATCGCCTGGCGCAGCTCCCGATAGCGTTGGACCTCGAACACCGCCGCGCGACCGAAGACCCGCGGGACGATGTGGCCGCTCATCACCGTGACGCCGCTTACGGCCGCATGGTGGACGAAGGCCGGATCGATGTGGCGCAGCACGTTGCCGAAGCCATCGTCCGCCAGTCCATCGGTCCGGGCCCGGCCGGGGTAGACGTGGCGGCCGCCTTGCTTGATCGGCGTTTTCCCGGTCGTTGCCCAGGCATGGATCATCAGCACGACGTTCGTCTGACTCCCGCCGGTGACCGGCAGGAACAACTCGAAGGCGGCGTCCTCGATCGACTTCGGTCCCTCGGTGGGCGGTGGCAGGTACGGACCGAGTTGGTTGGGGCGCAGGTAGCCCTTGAAGTGCCAGAGGCTGATCGTGCTGTTGGAGTACTTGTCGAAGTACGTGATCTGCTTCCAACCCGGTGTGCCGCCGATCGTCTGTTCGACGCTGAAGATGTCTTCGAGCTGGAGACCCGGCTCCGCCGGGCCGAGATGGCCCCCGTAGTCGTGGTCGTTCCCCACGAGGCGGAAGCCCTCGCCGTTGTTCCACACCCCATCCGGGATGTTGAGCTGCGGCGTTCCCGGCGGCCGGCTGTAGCCGGGATGGTGGTACCCGTTGATCGGGGCGATGTGCGGATGCACCCCCAAGGCCTGACTCGCGAGCCCGTCACTCAGGGCAAGCGCCGCAGAGAGAGAGAGAGAGAGAGAGAGAGAGAGAGAGAAGTCCCTTCGCTTCGCTCCTCGTCGTTGCACTACGCGTCATCGGCACCTCGTCCTTTGGGGGCGTCGCCCCCGCGTGCGATGGCGTGACGGTAGCGCTGGAGCCGAAGGCCGCAAGCGGGGCCTGCCGCTCTCCCCAGCGACGATGCGGCGCCGCGGGCCGCGCCCGCCGCGCAGCCCCCTCGACGCTCAATCCCGCGGGTCCAACCCGCGGATCGGCCCGGTGATGCGGTACTGACCGATCTCCCGCCGCAGGTGATCGAGGATCTCGCTGTCGTAGGCGACACGGACCCAGTCGCCGGTGCCGATCAACTCCGCGGTGTGACCGTCGGCGACGACGATCGAGCCGTCGACGTCGGCGGGCGCGGTGATGCGCAGGTTGCCCGCGACGTAGAGCAGGCCGCTGAACGACGAGGCGCTGCCCGCGGCGATCGTCACGTCGCCGCGCACGTACACGACCGCACTGCCGCGGAGCGGGTGCGTCGAATCGAAGGTGATGTTGCCGGCGTCGATCACGACCAGCGCGTTCGCGGGGAGCGTCGACGGCAGGTCCTGACTCGACTCGACGACGAGATCGGCGGTCGTCACGAGGTCGCGTTCGCTGACCCCGAAGACGGTCTCGGTCGAGCAGGAGTAGTTCGCGTCCGACGAGAAACCCGGCGACCCGGTGAGCACGCCGGCGACGCTCGGGCTTCCGGTGCCGTTCTTCGAGTAGACGCCCGCACCCGTGGTGCCGCCGTCGACGCGCGCGTTGGCGCGGATCGTGACGGCGCTGCCGTCACGGATGCTCAGGGCCGCCGCGCCGGGCGGCGAGAGCCTCAGCCGCAGGATCTCCGCCTCGAACACCTGTCGCGCCAGGACGTGGTTCGGCGCGGTGTCGAAGCCGAGTGCTTCGTTGCGGCGATCGAACACGTAGCCGACGGCGCGCAGCCGCCACGCGGTGCCGCCGGGGCCGAAGGTCCGCTCGGTGGAGACGTCCAGTGCCTGGAGTGCGTTGCGCAGCGGCACGCGTCCGGGCACCGGATCCGCGGACCACGGCTTCCAGATCTCGTAGCGGCCCCAGATGCGGCCCTCGATCCGGAACTCGCGCACGAGGCCGATGTCGGGCTCGTCCGTGTCGATGCGCGGCGGCGACGCGAGCAGATCGTTGGACGGCGCAAACGCCGTCACCGGTTGCGTCGTCTGTCGGCGGAACCACGAGATCGCCTCGGTCAGTCCCGACCGGGCGAACTGCGAAGCCTGGCTGCGCAGCCGGAACTGCGTCGTCGTGCGATCGCGCATCGTGTCGGTCGACAACGCGCCGACGAACACGAGCGACGCCGCGACGACGACGAAGAACATCGCGAGGATGAGCGCGTTGCCGCGCTCACCGATTGCCGCGCGATCCGACAGAGGATGGTTTCGGGACATGGGCGGTCTCCGTCCTGACCACCCGATGTCGACTTTCCCGACGTTTCGCTCCAACCGGCAGTCCAGGAGCGGGACACGAAGTCACCGCAAGGGGCCGCCCGCTTGGAGCATCTCCTGGTCCGGGGGTGTGGCGACGAAGCTGCTCCAGCGGGTGACGAGTCCGTACTGCCCGTCGTCGAAGAAGGTCGTGCGGTGGAGCGGGGCGCGCATCCCGCCGCCGATCTCGCCGAAGTTGCGCCACTCGTCGCGAACGTAGACGCGGCCGGCGGAACGGTCCTCGTGCCCGGTGACGATGCGAGGGATCGCCGACTCGACGTCGATGAAGATCCGCAGCGGCTCGGGGCCGTCGTTCAACCGTTCGAGGATCGCATGAGGTCGGCCGTCGATCTCGCGATTCGAGGCGAGGCGGTAGCGCGCCTTGCCGCGGCTCCACTCGGCGAGGAGCAGCAACGGATGGCGCCGCAGCGGCGCGAGGATGCTCGCGACCTCGTCGGCGTCGGGGTAGCGCTCGTCGGAGCCGCAGTGTTCGTAGCCGCCGCTCGCGGTGATCGTCGTCTCGATGGTCGTCGCGAGGATGCCGCGCACGCGACGGTAGCGGCCGTCGGAGTGGAACATCTCGACGTCGACGGCCTCCGGACCGCGCCCCGAGCGCGTGACGCTCGTGCAGCGGAGGCCGTCGACGACCAGGACCGGCAACGGACCGGCGAAGACCGCGGCGGCGCGCCGCAGCAACTCGGTCGCGGCCGCTTCCTGTTCCTCGCTTCTTGCCGTCGCGGCGTCGCGCATGGTCGGCGAGACGAACGCGCCCGGCACCGCGACGTACGCGCTGTCAGTCGCGAACTCGCCGGGGCGACCGCCGACGACGACGAACAGCGGCCGTCGCTTCGCGAGCGCGGACAGGACCGCACCGAGTTCGATCGCAACGGGTTGTTCGAGCGAGCGGATGGTCGCGGTCCAATCGGTTTTCACCGGCGCCTTCGCGAGTTCCTTGCCGTCGATGTCGACGACGACGTCCGCGAGCGCGCCGGCGAGCATCGCGCGCGCCAGCGATCCGGTGACCTCCGCCGGCTCGCGGAACTCGGCGGCCAGCGCGACCATGGCCCGGTTCGCGGCGGCGGTGACATCGTCCGCGTTGGCGCGCTGCCGCCCCGCGGTCTCCATCGCTCGTCGCGCGGCGTTCCACGCGACTTCGACCTGCGCCCCCTCGAGATCGAACAACAGGTCGAAGCGGCGCCGCGCGCCTTCGGACACGACCCGGCGCGAGATCGCGCCGAGGCCGGGCAAGGCCTCCCGCAGCGCGCGCTCGATCTCGCCCCCCGGCACGCCGAGGTACTCCGCGGCGACGAGCGAGGTCGCGGCGTCGGGCACGATGTTCGGCGGCAGGTCGATCACGATCGCGACGCGCGCACGACCGTCGCCTTCGGCCCAGAACACGCCGCTCGCGGGCGGTGCGAGCGCGACGAGTTCAGGAGTCGCGTCGATCGCCGTCTTCAACCACGGCGCGAACGCCGACAGGATCTCGGCGCGGAAGCGCGGCACCTCGCTCATGCCGACCGCGGCGGAGATCGTGATGCGACGCGGTTCGTAGGTCTCGCGGTGGAACTTGCCGACGTCGACGACGGTCGCGTCCTCGATCGCGGCGAGCCACTCGGCGAGGCCGCGGAGTTCGAAAGCGCGGACGCGGTCGATCGCGGGGGCGAGCGGGTCTTCGGACCAACGAAGCGCGAGTTCGCGCGTGAGTTGCGCGCGCGCGGCCTCGATCCGCTCCGCGGTCGTCGGCGCGCTGCGAAGCGCACCCGCGAACTCCTGCAACACCTCGCCCGTGCGCCAGCCCGGGACCGTGACGCGGAACTGGGTCACGGTCGGATCGACGTCGACAAGGAGATCGCCGCCGAAGTCGGCGAGGCGCCGGCGCAGCGACGGCAGGGTGCCGCCTTCGCGAGGCGCGTCGGCGACGAGTTGCGCGGTCAGGAGTGCGAGCACGCTCGTGGGGCCGTCGATCCGGCGATGCGCGATCGCGACCCGCAGGGTGGCGCTCGAGCCGCCCCAACCCAGCGTCGCCGTGCGCAGGCCGCCCGGCCACAGCGCGAGTTCGGGGAGGATCGGCTGCCAGCGCGGCCGATCGATCGGAGGCAGTTCGGCCGGCGACGGTATTCGCGAGTCGCCGGTGGGCCTGGTCACGACGGGACCGTCGCCCTTCTCCGGTTCGCGCTCGCCCGTCCGGCCGGTGCGCGGCTTCTGGTCGGGGAGCGACGGTTGCTCTTCGGTGCCGCCCTCGAGCCAGACGCAGCCGGCGACGGCGGCCGCGAGCGAGACGGCGAGGATGCGCATGCTCCGTCTCATCGCGTCACCTGCAGGGCCACGATCGTGCGCGGCGCGCGCTCGAGTTGGACGGCGATGTTCTTCAGCGCGTCGGACTCCGGCGGAACGAACTCCAGGAACAGCGTCGCGACGTCGCGCCCGTGCAGGCCGGCGTGTTCCGCGACGACGAACCCGGCGTCGCGAGTGCCGATCGACCACGAAGCCGCGCGGTTGTTCGCGCGACCGCGGATGCGCCCCATCTCGGCGCCGCCCGGTCCGGTCGTCGCGGCGTTCTGGAGCAGTTCCACGACGAGCCTCTCGAGATCCGCGTTGCGGGGGTTGGCCGCTTCCGCGATCACCTGCACGACCAGGACGCCCGGTCGCGCCTGCACCGGGAAAGGCACGCGGTACGAGACCTCGACTTCACCGAGTCCGGCGCCGCGCAACCCGGTGGCGATGCGCGACGTGCGTCCGCCCGCGAGCCATTCGGCCGTCGCGAGCAGGAGCTCCGGCGCCGCGTTCGGCTGCGGCCACGCGACGGCGAGCGCGTGCGCCCCGGTGCTGGGGATCACCGCGCGACGTGCGCGCGCCTCGCTCGGCGCGGGCGGCGGCGGCGCCGCGGTCGGCGGGAGTCGCGTGTCCGTGAAGACCGCGGCCAGGAGTTCGCGCACGCGCTGCGCATCGAATCCGCCGGTCAGCACGTGCAGCCCGCGGGTCGGGTGGTGGATAGTGCCGAACAGCGCGAGCGCTTCGCCGCGCGTCCAGAGGCGCGGGTGTTCGCCGATCGGCCGCGCGGCGGCGATCCCGGGGAACGCCGCGCCGAGCACGTCGCGCTGGAGACGGCCGGCGGGCGAGTCGGCCGCGACGCGGAGTTCGGCGCGCACCGCGTCGAAGGTGCGACGAAGGTCGCGCAGCAGCGGAGCCTCACGTCGCTCGCGGACGAGCAGGGCGACCTCGCGGAGCGATTCGGTCGGGCACGCGACGTGGATCAGGCTCGCGCCGTCGATCTCGCGCAACTCGAGGTCGGTGGCGCCGGAACGTGCGAGCGAACGACGCCAGGCGTCGGGCACGCCGAGCGCGGCGGTCGCGGCGCGCGTCGTGCGGAGTTCCGTCTCCGGCGGCTGTTCGCCGCGCCGGCGCGCCGCGAGGACCCGGCGCTCCAGATCGTCGAGGCGATCGAGGGCCTCGTTCTCGCGCTCGGCGTCGAGCGAACCGGTGCCGCCGCTGCCGTCGACCGACGCCCGAACGATCGCGCGCGCGAGACCTTCGGCGCCGGCGGGCTCGTCGGCCGGATCGGTCGGCACCAGCGTGACCCAGTGCACGACCGGCGCGCGGTACCCCGCGCGATCTTGGATCAGCACGAAGCGGCTGCCGTCGGGCGCGCGCCAGTCCAGGAAGGGCTGCTCCCGAACGGGCGGCGCCGGGTTCGGCGGGTTCTGCGCGAACAAGGTCGCGGCGGCCGCGACGCACGCGGCGGCGAGGGCGCGGATGCGCATGGGTTCGACCGGCTCAGTCCCTTTCACGGGCGCGATTCGTCACGGGCGCGATTCGGTGTCGTCGGCGGGCGACGACCGGTCGCGAGGCGAACAGACCCCTCGCTCCGAGTTCTCCACGAATGTCAGGATCTCCTCGGCAAGCGGGTCGCCGCGACCGAAGGCGCGCGCTTCGCCGACGCGGTCTTCGAGACGACCGGCGCGCCAGAACAGCATCCGGTAGACGCGCTTGATCAGGGCGACCTGCTCGATCGTGAAGCCGCTGCGCTTGAGACCGATCGTGTTCACGGCGATCAGCCGGGCGCGGTCGCCCTGGACCAGCGCGAACGGCGGGGCGTCCTGCGACAGCATCGATCCGCCGCCGACCATCACGAAACGCCCGCTCCGCGCGAACTGATGGACTCCGGTCATGCCGCCGAGGATCACGCGATCCTGGATCTGGGTGTGTCCCGCGGCCATCGCGCCGTTGGTGAACACGCAGTCGTTGCCGACGCTCGCGTCGTGACCGACGTGCGACCCGGCGAGGAACATGTTGCGATCTCCGACGGTCGTCACGCCGCGGCCGTACGGAGTCCCGCCGTGGATCGTCACGCTCTCGCGGATCTCGTTGTCGCTGCCGATCCGCAGCTTGCCGCACCAGTTGCCGTCCTCGTCGAACCAGCCCTCCTGGCGGAGCGCCGCTTCATTGGCGCGGAGCTTCTTGTCCTGCGGCCGCACGCCGAGCACGACGAACGGGAACATCTCGGTGCGGGGGCCGACGACGGTGTCGCCGTCGAGGACGACGTGCGAATGCAATCGACAGCCCTCGCCGATGCGGACGCGCTGGCCGACGGTGCACCACGGTCCGACCTCGACCCCCTCGCCCAGCTCGGCGCCCCGACAGACGACGGCGGTGGGATGGACTCGCGTTCGAGGCGAACTCACAGGGGGACGGCTTCTCGGAGTCGGTGTTGAGGGGTCGGACACGATGGCGGCGGCGCGCGGGCGGCCCGGGATTGTGGGCGGGCCCGAGGGTCGCGGCAACCGTCGGTCCGTCGCGACCCGGCGGCTTCGCCGTTGCACCGCTCCGTCCTGTCGCTCGAATCCGGCACGTGTCCGTCAGGTCCGCCCCTCGCCGCCGCTCGTCCGTCCTCCAGCCAGGGAGTCCGTGTCCGTGGTGAAAGTGTGGAAAGGCGAGGCCGTCTCGGCCGGGATCGCGCTCGGTCCGGTTCGCTTCGTCGGCTACGAGCGCGAGGTCGCCGCGCCGGCGCGCATCGCCAGCGACCAGGTCGACGTGGAACTCAACGCGCTGCGGTCCGCGCTCGACGTGAGCCGCCGGCAGATCGAGAGCCTCAAGGCGACGCACGGCGGGAGTCTCGGCGAGAACGAGCTGCGCATCTTCGACGTCCACATCGCGTACCTGCACGACCCGATGTTCGTCGACGAGATCGAGAAGCTGGTCGTCAAGGAGTGCGTCTCGGTGCGCGCGGCGATCCGCATGGTCGCCGACGACTACGACCGCATCTTCCAGCTCGTCGAGAACGAGTACCTGCGCCAGCGCGCCGGTGACTTCCGCGACGTCGCCACGCGTCTGCTCCGCAACCTCGACGGCAGCAGCGCGCGAGCGGCCCTGCCGCCGCCCGAAGGTCGCTTCGTGCTCGCGGCGAAGCGGCTCTCGGTCAACGACCTCTTCAAGCTCGACGACTCGCAGGTCGAGGGGATCGTGACCGAGGAGGGCAGCGTGAACAGCCACGCCGCGATCCTCGCGCGCTCGATGGGCGTCCCGACGATCACCGGAATCCCCGACCTGCCGGGCAAGCTGAGCGAAGGCAGTTACGTGATCGTCGACGCCGGCGCCGGCGAACTCCGCGTCGACCCCGACGAACGCCTGCGTGCGGAGTTCGAGGAAGCGGCGCGTCGCCTGCGCGAGGCGCCGCACGCGCCGCCGACGGCGGAGATGCGGCACGAGACGCGCGACGGCACCGCGGTGCGCCTGCTCGCGGCGTGCGGGAACCTCGCCGAGCTGAACATGGCGCGCAGCTTCGGCATGGACGGGATCGGGCTCTACCGCACCGAACTCCTGTTCCTGGTCGAGACGAGCGCGCCGAGCGAAGAAGCGCTCGTCCACCACTACCGCGAAGTGGTGCGCAACGACCAGCAGCCCGCGTGGCTGCGCCTGCTCGACGTCGCGCCTGGTTCCGGCGTGCCGGGCATGCCGACCGCAGACGTCCGCAACCCCGCGCTCGGACTGCGCGGCGTCCGCGGCCTGCTCGAGGCGGCGCCGGTGATGCGACTGCAACTGCGCGCCATCCTCCGCGCGACGGCCGAGACGTCGAATGGCGCGGTGCTCGTCCCCTTCGTCACCGGGCTCGGCGATCTGCAGCGTGTGCGCGCCGCGCTCCTCGAAGAGCGACACGAACTGCGCAAGCGCGGGGTGCCGTGCGCGGAGACCCTCCAGGTCGCGCCGATCATCGAGGTGCCCGCCGCCGCCTTGACCTGCCGAGCCTTGCTCAACGAAGGCGACTTCGCGGTCGTCGCCCTCGACGACCTGCAGGCGCTGCTCGTCGCGGCCGACCGCGACTCCGCCGCGGTGCGCGACTACTACGGCATGCCGCACCCGGCGACCTTCGAGCTGCTCGCACGCATGGCCCGCGAAGCCGGCGAACTCGAGAAGCCGATCGTCCTGTTCGGGGAGGCCGCTGCCGACCCGCAGCGGTTGCCGTTCTATCTCGGCGCCGGCTACCGCGAGTTCGCGATCGCGCCGGTCAACCTCGCGGCCGTGCTCGAGGTGCTCGGTCGCTTCAACCTCGACGAGTGCGAACGGCTCGCGGAGGAACTGCTCGAAGTGCCGCGGGCACTCGACGCCCAGCGGATCCTCCTGCGCACCGCGCGCAGCCGGTCGTGACGGCGCTCGATCCGTCGCGTTTCCTGGTCCTGAGCTTCGACTGCTACGGGACGCTGATCGACTGGGAGCGGGGGATCGCCGACGCCCTCCGCGACGCGGGTCTCCTACCGGGAGACGCGGCGCCGGTCGACGCGGAGGCGGCGCTCGCGGACTTCGCCGTGCTCGAAGCCGATGCGGAACGCGTGCTCTCCGGTGCGCCCTACCCGCGGATCCTCGCGCGTGTGTTCGAAGGGCTCTGCGCGCGGCGCGGGCGGACCGCTCCGGTCGGTGCGGCCGCGCGTTTCGCGGCGTCGGTCGGCGACTGGCCGCCGTTCGCGGACACCGTGCCCGCTCTCGCAGCCCTCGCGACGCGCTACCGGCTCGCAGTGCTGTCGAACGTCGACCGCGCGTCGTTCGCACGGACCGCGGAGCGCCTCGGCTCCCCGTTCTGGCGCGTGTGCACGGCGGAGGAGATCGGGAGCTACAAACCCGATGTCCGCAACTTTCTCTTCCTCCTCGACGTCGTCGCGCGCGACGGCGTCTCACCCGCGCAGGTGTTGCACGTCGCGCAGAGCCTGTACCACGACCATGTGCCGGCGAAGGCCCTCGGCCTCGCCACGGTGCACGTCGACCGGCGCGCGGGGCGCGGCGGCGGCGCGGTCGTCGCACCGGCAAGTCCCGTCGTGCCGGATCTTCGCGTGACCGATCTCGCACGACTCGTCCACTCGCTCGGGATCGACACGAGAGCCTGACGATGAAGTCGGGACACGCATGGATCCCTGGCTGCTCGTGTCTGCCGGCGTCGTCACCGGACTGATCGGAATCGTGCTCTCGATGCGTTCCGCGCGGCGACGCGCCGCGTGAGCCGAGTGCGCCCGAAGGCCGCAGAATCGTCGCGGGACGCGACGATTCGGAAAGGCCGGAGGGCCCCAGCAAGAAGAGCGGGCGAGGCCTTCTTGGTCGTCGCGTCAGCGACGACGCTTGCAACCCGGATGGGTTGCGGCCTCGGCCGCGATGCGCCGTTTGCGCGCGCGAGCAGCGACTGCACGGTCCGAAGCCGTGGTCGTCGCAAATCCGCGAACCGGGTTACCCGGGGGACCCACCGTGTAGGGGCCGCGCCTGCGCCGTCACGCAGACCCCTCCACCGCCGATGACGAATCGCAACCCCGGCGTGCAGCCGGGGCCCCGCGCTCTCCTCGAACAAGGCGTCGCCGCGCAGCGGGCCGGTCGCCCGCGAGAGGCCGCGCAGCTCTATCGCGCCGCTCTGAAGTTGGCCCCCGGCTTCGCCGAAGCGCACCAGTACCTCGCCACCGCGCTCTCCGTGTCGGGTGAGCACGATGCTGCCGAGCGGTCGATCCGGCGCGCACTCGATCTCGATCCGGGGCGCGCCGTGTTCCATGCGACGCGCGGAGCCGTGCTCCTTGCGGCCGGTCGCGTCGCGCCGGCGCGCGAGGCCCTGCGAGTCGCGGTCGCCAGTGATCCGAAGGCGGCGGCCGTCCGCTTCCAACTCGCCTTCGCCCACGAGCGCGCCGGGGACTTCGCCGCAGCCGAGGGCGAATACCGCGCCTATCTCGCGCTCGACGCTCGCAACGCGCGCGGGTGGAGCAATCTCGGTGTGGTGCAGATCGCACTCGCACGCCCCGACGACGCCGTCGAGTCGCTCGGACGCGCGGTTGCCCTCGAACCCGCGCTCGTAGCGGCGTGGGTGAACCTCGCCCGCGCGCAGCGCGACGCCGGACGCCATGAGCACGCGCTCGAGAGCCTCGCGCGGGCGGCGCGCCTCGCGCCGAACGAGCCGATGGTGCACAGCAACCTCGGACAGGTGCTCCGCGAACTCGGTCGCATCGACGACGCGATCGCCGCGTTCCGACGTGCGATCGCGATCGCGCCCGGGCTGGCGATCCCGCGGGTCATGCTCGCGATGACGCGCACGCATGCCGAGCGCGACGCCGAGGTCGAGTGGATCGAGCGAGCGGCGCGCGAGCCGAAGGCGGCGGGGATCCGCGAGCACGACGCCCTCTTCGCGCACGCGAAGGTCCTCGACGACCTCGGCGACCGCGACGCGGCGTTCGACGAACTCGTCCGAGCGAATGCCAGTCGCCGCGCGACGATCCGCTACTCGATCGCCGACGACGTCGCGCGCTTCGCCCGCATCCGCGAGGTGTTCGACGCCGATCGCGTCGCCGCGCTCGCCGGTGACGGTTGCCCGGACTCCGCGCCGGTGTTCGTCGTCGGCATGCCCCGTTCGGGGACGACCCTCGCGGAGCAGGTGCTCGCATCCCATCCCGCCGTGTTCGGCGCGGGCGAGACCGAACACCTGCGTCGCGCGCTCTGCTCCGAGGACCTTTCCGGCGGCCATCCCGACGGATTCGCATCGCCCGCCGAGGGTGGTCTCGCCGCGGCCGGGCGGCGCTACGTCGCCACTGCGTGCGCGACGCGCGCGACACCTGCCTCTCGATCTTCGAGCAGAACTTCGAGGCTGACCTGCCCTTCGCGTTCGACCTGCGCGAGATCGGCCGCTACTGGCGGCTCTACGACGAACTGATGCAGCACTGGCGTACGGTGCTCGGCGACGGCGCGTTCCTCGAGATCCGCTACGAGGACCTCGTCGCCGACCTCGCGACGCACGCCCGTCGCATGGTCGACTGGATCGGACTGCCCTGGGACCCGGCCTGTCTCTCGTTCCACGCCTCGCCGCGCGCAGTGCGGTCCGCGAGCCTCCAGCAGGTGCGCAAGCCGATCTACCGCTCGTCGGTCGAGCGATGGAAGCGGTACGAGGATCGGCTCGGGCCCTTGCTCGACGAACTCGCCGCGCGGTGACGGCGCATCGGGACCGCAGGCCGGAGGATCGTCGCGGCCTGCGACGATTCGGAAGCTGCAGGGCCCCAGCCAAGAGAGCGGCCGAGGCCTTTCTGGTCGGCGCGGCAGCGACGACGCTCGACCTCCGGTTGCGGCCTCGGCCGCGATGAGCGCTACCTTGCGCGCCGTGAGCACCGAGCGACCCTTCGCGATCCGCGCGGCGCGTCCCGGCGATGAAACCGTCGTCTTCGGGTTCGTCGCGGCGCTTGCCCGCTTCGAACGCCTGGAAGACGAGGTGATCGCCGACGGCGCCGTCGAGCGGCTGCGCGAGCACCTGTTCGGCGGAGCGCCGGCGTGCGAAGTCCTCCTCGCGGAGCGCGACGGCCGCGCGATCGGCTTCGCGCTGTTCTTCCCGGTCTACTCGACCTTCAAGACCGAGCGCTGCCTGCACCTGGAGGACCTCTTCGTCCTGCCGGCCGAACGCGGCAACGGCGTGGGGGAGGCGCTGCTGCGGGCGGTGGCCGGCGTGGCGCACGCTCGTGGTCACGCGCGACTCCAGTGGTGCGTGCTCGACTGGAACGAAGCGGCAATCCGCTTCTATCGGCACCTCGGCGCGAACGTGCGACCCGACTGGCGCGTGTGCCAGGTCGAGGGGAACGCCGCGATCGGTCGACTCGCGCGCGGGTCCGATCCGGCGAACGAAACCGGTGTCCGCGGACGATAAAAGGCGACGCATGAAGATCGCCGAGATGTTCGGCCGCGGCGGACCACCCGTCGTGTCCTTCGAGTTCTTCCCGCCGAAGACCGACGAGGGCGTCGAAACGCTCTACCAGACCGCCGGTGCATTGCGCGCGTGTCGGCCGTCCTTCGTGTCGGTGACCTACGGTGCCGGCGGGAGCACACGCGACCGCACGCTCGACCTCGTGACGCGCATCAAGCGCGAGCTCGGCATCGAGACGATGGCGCACCTGACCTGCGTCGGCAGCACGCGGGCGCAGATCCGCGAGATCTGCAAACGGCTGATCGACGCCGGGATCGAGAACGTGCTCGCGCTGCGCGGGGACCCGCCGCAAGGACAGGCGGAGTTCGTCGCGGTCGACGGCGGCTTCACCCACGCCAGCGAACTCGTGCGCTTCATCCGCGACGAGGGCTTCCCGCTCTGCGTCGGCGCAGCCTGCTATCCGGAGAAGCACGTCGAGAGCAAGGACCTCGCGAGCGACCTCGAGAACCTCGTGGTGAAGGTCCGCGGCGGCGTCGACTTCCTGATCACGCAGCTGTTCTTCGACAACGCCGACTACTTCGCGTTCGTGCGCCGCGCGCGCGGCAAGGGCATCGACGTGCCGATCGTGCCGGGACTCATGCCGGTGACCAACGTGGCGCAGGTGCACCGCTTCACGTCGATGTGCGGCGCGCGGGTCCCGCAGGAGCTCCAGCGGCGTCTGGACATCGTGAAGGACGACGCGGGGGCGGTCGTCGCGACCGGCGTGACGTGGACCGTGCAGCAGTGCACCGACCTCCTCGGCGGCGGCGTTCCCGGCCTGCACTTCTACACGCTGAACAAGTCCTCGGCGACGCTCGCGGTGCACGCCGCGCTCGGGCTCTGACGATGAAGATGCGGCTCGTGACCACCGATCTCGCGACGCTCGTCGCGCGTTGCGCGAAGCGGCGGGAACGGCTCCTCGACGCACTGGGCGACGGCGTGCTGATCCTGCCGACCGCGCCCGAGACGCTGCGCAACGGCGACGTCCAGCACTCCTTCCGCGCCGCGAGCGACCTCGCGTACCTCGCCGCGTTCCCCGAACCCGACGCGACGCTCGTGCTGTGGCGCGACCGGAAGCGCACGGCGCACTGCGTCCTGTTCGTGCGGCCGCGCGACCAGGAGCGCGAGATCTGGGACGGCCGTCGCTTCGGCGTCGCCGGCGCGAAGCGGACCTTTCGCGTCGACGAGGCCCGGTCGAGCCACCAGTTCTGGAAGGACCTGCCCGCGCTGCTCCGTGAGCACGAGCGTGTGTTCGTGCGCCTCGGCCGCGATCCGGACTTCGATCGCCGGCTCTTTGCGGTGTTCGGATCGCTCGCGCGCGAACGCGCTCGATCGCGAGCCGGATTGCCGGCGCACCCGACGCTCGTCGACCCGTCGCCCGCGATCGCCGAGCTGCGCCTGATCAAGGATGAACTCGAGGTCGTGGCACTTCAGCGCGCGGCGGACCTGTCGGCGGCGGGACACGTCGCGGCGATGCGCGCTGCGCGGGCGGGCGTGACGGAGTACGCGCTGCAGGCAGCGCTCGAAGCGGAGTTCCGTCGCGGCGGCAGTGAACGCAACGGCTACGACTCGATCGTCGCGAGCGGTCCCAACGCGTGCATCCTGCACTACCACGAGAACGCGCGGCAGGTCCGCCGCGGCGACCTCGTGTTGATCGACGCCGGCTGCGAGATCGACGGCTACACCGCCGACATCACGCGCACTTGGCCGGTGGACGGCGCGTTCAGCGACGCGCAGCGCGCCGTCTACGACGTCGTCCTGAGAGCCCAGCTCGCCGCGATCCGCAGCATCCGCCCCGGCGTGCGCGCCGATCGCCCGCACGACGTCGCCCGGCGCGTGTTGTGCAAGGGTCTCGTCGCGCTCGGCGTGCTCCGCGGTCGCACGGCGCGACTGTT
>JACRLW010000133.1 GCA_016235155.1 Planctomycetota bacterium | reverse complement strand
GCTGGCGCGACGACCGTTCAGGCCTCGGCCGCTTTACCAGCCGGGGCCCTCCGGCCTTTCCGAATCGTCGCGTCCCGCGACGATTCTGCGGCCTTCGGGGCCAAGCTGCTCGCCTTCCTTGGGCCAATCCCGCCGGATAAGGTCCGCCGCTCCACTCGCTCTCCATCGATGAAACAGACCGTCCTCGAGTCCGTCCACGTCGCCCTCGGCGCCCGCATGGTGCCCTTCGGAGGCTGGGCGATGCCGGTCCAGTACACGAGCATCCTCGACGAAGCGCGGGCCGTGAGGGAACGAGCCGGGTTGTTCGACCTCGGCCACATGGGGCGGGTGAGCGTGACGGGCCGCGACGCGGAGGCGTTCCTGCAACGACTCCAGACCAACAACCCCGCCGCGATCCCGCCGGGCAAGATCCGCTACGCGATGATCCTCGACGAGAACGGCCTCACGCAGGACGACATCCTCGTCTACCGCGAACCGCAGACGCACGGCTTCTTCGTCGTCGTGAACGCCGGCAACACCGAGCGCGATCTCGGCATCATGCGGTCGGTCGCGCGCGGCTTCCGCGACCTGCGCATCGACGACCTCACCGGCGAACTCGCGATGATCGCGATCCAGGGTCCCGCCGCGGAGCGGATCGCGCGCGGCGTCACCGACATCGACCTGTTGGGCATCAAGTACTACTCGTGGGCGCGCGGGCGCGTCCTCGGCGTTCCCGGTTCGATGTCCCGCACCGGCTACACGGGCGAGGACGGCTTCGAGATGTACGTGCCGTCCGAAGTCGCGATCCCGCTCTGGAACCGCTTGATGGAACTCGGCGAGCACGCGGGACTCGTGCCGTGCGGCCTGGGCTCGCGCGACATCCTCCGGCTCGAAGCCGGGATGCCGCTGTACGGCCACGAGATCGACGAGACCACCACGCCGCTCGACGCCGGCCTCGAGTTCGGCGTGAAGTTCGATCACGACTTCGTCGGACGGGCGGCGCTCGAGCGCGTCCGCGCCGCGGGCGGTCCGCCGCGCAAGCTCGTCGGCATGGTCACCGAGAGCCGTCGCGTGCCGCGCCAGGGCTACGACGTCGTGCATGACGGCCGCGTGGTCGGCAGGGTGTGTTCCGGCGGCGCCTCACCGACGCTCGGCAAGAACATCGCCACCGCCTACGTCCCGCGCGAGCTCGCCGAGCCCGGCACGAACCTCGGTTTCGCGATCAAGGACAAGATCGAGCCCGCGACCGTCACCGCACTGCCCTTCTACAAGCGCGCGCGCTGACACGCCGCGGCGCCGCGACCCTCCCCTCACGAACGGCATCCCCCACCAAGTCCCGCCATGCGTCCGACCGACCGCAAGTACCTGAAGTCCCACGAGTGGTCCAAGACCGAAGCTGGCATCGCCACGATCGGCATCACCGACTGGGCGGTGTCCCATCTCTCCGACCTCGTGTTTCTCGACCTGCCTGCGGCGGGCACGAAGGTGAAGGCGGGTCAACCCTTCGGCGAGATCGAGTCGGTCAAGGCGGTGAGCGAGCTCTACTCGCCGGTGACCGGAGAGATCGTCGAGTCGAACGCGGACCTGACCGATGCGCTCGACACGCTCGGCACCGACCCGTGGAAGGCGGGCTGGATGATCAAGGTCCGCGTGCAGACAGAGTCCCCGGATCTGATGGACGCGAAGACCTACGAGAAGCACTTGGAGAGCGAAGGCTGATGGACTTGTCGCGCGCCGCGCCGCTGCGAGTCGTGATCGACGGCAGCGACCGGCCCGCCTTGCAGATCGCGAGGGATCTCGCGCTCCTGATGCACGGCGACGGCGCGACCCTGCGGCTCTACGGCTTCCGACCCGCGGGGCTGACGCTCGGCCGCTTCCAATCCGCCGCGGACTTCGCGGACGTCGACGCGCCGCACGAAGTCGTCCGCCGACCGACCGGCGGCGGCGCCATCTTCCACGACGACGACATCACCTACGCGCTGACGATCGACGACGATCCGGCGCGCTCGTCCGACGCGTGGTACGACCTGATCCACGGTGCGATCGCCGGCGCCCTCTCGGCGTGCGGCATCCGCGCGCTGCGTAGCTCGACGGCGCCTCGCCACCCAGGTCCCCGCGCCGAGGGCGCGAAGTGGTGCTTCGCGCAGGCGTGCCGGGGCGACCTGATCGCTCCCGGCGGCGGGAAACTCTGCGGCTCCGCGCAGCGACGCCTCCGCCGACCGCGCGCGCGCCTGCTCCAACACGGTTCCGTCGTGATGCGTCGCTCGCCGGTGACGCCGTTCTGCGCCGCCGTCGCCGATCAGGTCGACGCGAACGCCGCGCGCGTGCCCCTGATCGCGGCGATCGCGCAACGGATCGCCGCCGCACTCGGGTTGGAGCCGGTGCGCGGCACACGGACCGGGCCCGAGGAACTCGCCGCGCTGGGCGTCCTGCCGCAGGTCCTGCCGGACAACGTGGCGGCGACGGCGGACGCCACCCGATGAACGAGTGCGACGCCGCGCTCACGCGCGCCGGACTCGATCGCCGGATGCGCCTGCTCGTGATCGTCACCGCCGCGATCGCGCGCGCGAACTGGCCTCTCGCCGCGACCGCGATGGAACGCGCACGGGATGCGGCGCTGTCGCGCACGGATCTCGAGGAGACGCTCCTGCAGGGCGTGTTGTTCTTCGGCTTCCCGCGGATCGTCACGGCGTTCGAGCAGGCGGCGCTCGCCTGGCCGGCCGACGTGCCGCCGGCGGGCGGTGCCTTGCCCGAGGACGAACAGGAGCATGCCGGTCGCGCGCTCTTCGATCGCATCTACGGGCGGAACGCGCCCGCCGTGCATGCGATGCTGCGCGGCCACCACCACGAACTCCACGACTTCGTGATTCGCGCCGCCTACGGCCGCGTGCTCACGCGACCGGCGCTCCCGCCTCGCGATCGCGAACTGCTCGCCGTCGCCGCGCTCGCGGCGCTCGACCAGACTCCCCAACTCGTCGCGCACGCCCGCGGAGCGCGGACCTTCGGAGCGACGGACGTCGAGTTGAGGGAGACCCTCGTCACCGTGCTCGGCGACGAACCCGTCGTCGACGAACACCTGCGACGGATCGGTTGAGAGCGGGACCGCGCCTCAGACGCTCTGGCCGATGTGCTTCTCGACGAGTTCGATCAGTTCGTCGGGTTCGAACGGCTTGCGGAAGTAGTCCGCGGCGCCCATCTCGGTCGACTTCTGGTGCCCGCGCGCGTGTTCGCGCGCCGTGAACACGATCACGGGGATGCCGGACGTCTCGGGATCGCGCTTGAGGCGCGTCAACGTCTCCCAGCCGTCGATGCCGGGCATCATGATGTCGAGCAGGACCAGATCGGGACGGGTCGACTTCGCTTTCTGGATGCCCTCTTCGCCGTTGACGGCGGACTCGACGCGGAAGCCGGCAGCCTCGAGCACCATCTGCGTCGAGACGATGATCAGCTTCTCGTCCTCGATGATCAGGACCGTTCTCTCCATGGCGGACTCCAGGGGATCGTGCGGGCTCCTCGAACCTAGCCGGGCAAGCCTCCGGCGCCGGAGGGGGTGTGCTCCGACGGAGCGTCATCGGCGAGGCGGAGGGCGAAGCTGAACTTCGACCCGCCGCCGAGACGACTGTCGACGCGCACGACGCTGCCGTGCGCCTCGACGATGCTCTTGACGAAGAAGAGGCCGAGTCCCGAGCCGCCGTGGTGGCGCGTGAGCGGGTCCTCGACCTGGAAGAACTTCTCGAAGATGCGCGCGTGGTATCGCGGGTCGATGCCGGCGCCGTCGTCGGCGACCGTGATCTCGACGCTGCGGTCGTCGCGGATCGTCGAGGAGACGACGACGTGCCCGCCGTCGCGCGAGAACTTGACGGAGTTCTCGACCAGGGCCTGGAGCGCGCGACGGATCTGCGCGCGGTCGGCGCGCACGGGCGTGGCGGTCGCGCACAGGTCGGCGCGGAGCTCGATGCCACGGTCGGTCGCCGCCTTCTCGAAGGCGCGCATCGACTGCGCGATCAGTTCGCACAGTTCGAAGACCGCAAGGTCCGGCGCGAACTCGTCCGAGTCGAGCGTGCCGAGGTGGACGAGCTTGTCGATCTGGTGCTCGAGCCGCAGCACCTGTTCGCAGATCGATCCCACCACGGAGGCCTGCGGTGTCGACAACGCGCCGAGCGCGCCCTTGGCCATCATGGTCGAGAAGGTCTTGATCCCCGTGAGCGGCGTGCGCAGTTCGTGGGCGACGATCGACAGGTAGCGGTTCTTGCGCTCCGCGACCTTGTGCTCCGCGGTCACGTCGCGCAACGAGACGAACGAACCGGCGATTCGTCCGGAGGCGTCGCGCGCGGGGCGAACGCGCACGCGGACGAAGAGCAACGCCTGATCGACGCTTCGGTGCACCTCGACCACATGGGCGCCCGAGCGCCGCGGCGCCGCCAGCGCGAGCTCGGCGCGCACGGCCGCGAGCAACTCGCCGGCGGCGAGTTCGCCGAGCGTGCGACCGAGGGTGGCGATGGTGCTGATCTCGAGCAGCTCTTCCGCCGCCGCATTGACCAGCGCCACGACGCCGTGCGCATCGACCATCAGCACGCCGTCCTGGATGGCGCCGAGGTCGGTCCGCGGCCGGTCGTCGACCAGGCTGCGCGCCGACGCGGAGCACTCGGAATCGGCGATCACGGCGGCGTTCATGGTCCGGCACCTTCCGGGGCCCGGTCGTCGTGGCCTCCGGTCCGCTCCCTCAGACGCGCGCTCCCTTGATCGCGTCGAGCACGGCATCCTCGGTCTCGAAGATCGCGAGATGCCGCGAGATGCGCATGATGTCGAAGATCTTGATGATGAACGGCTTGACGTTGCACAGGTACAGCTTCGACTGCCGTGAACCCGTGACGTTGTTCGCGACGATCACGAGCCCGACTCCGCACGAGTCGATGATCTTGACGTGGTCCAGATTCAGCACGAAGTGCTGGATCCCCTCGTCGATCTTCTGCGCGATGGTCTCCTTGAGCGTCTCCTTGAGGGAGTCGGTCACGTAGAAGTTCAGGCTCCGATCATGGAACGTGATGATGCACGTCCGGTCCTCCTGAAGCACCGTGACGGACAAACCCTCGCTCTTTCTGCCGACGATCTCCATGGGCACTCCGTGGTCGGACGAGTCTCGCGCGCATGCGAGACCGGTCGCATGCCGGTTTTTCGGCCGGTTGCGTCCAGAAGTTGAGGAGTCCTCCGACGCTTTCGCGAATTCACCGGCTTCGCCGTCCGGCGTTCCGCCGTCCCATCGCGGCGAGAGCCCGTGCGGACTTCGACAGGCCGAGCTGGAAGGCCTTGTTGGTCACGCTCGCGACCGTGCGACCGAGGATCCGGGCGATCTCCAGGTTGTCGCGGCGCGGGTAGAGCTGCCTGAGCTTCGCGATGTCGCCCGTCGTCCAGCGCGGCATGGCACGGCCGGCGACACCAGGAGCACGGACCGCCTTGTCCTTTCCGAGACGGAGCCCCGCGGCCCGGGCCGCGATGTCCGCCGGACACCTCGAGAGCGCGAGCGCCAGATCGGACGGGCTCCGCGTGCCGTGGAGCCGCTTCAGCAACGCGATCTCCTGGCCGGTCCACGCGCCGGATCGACGTTCCGTCGCGAGCGAAGCGATGCGCCCGGCGACTTCGTCGACCGGCCGGCGCAACAGGATCGCGATCGTCGCGAGATCGTGGACGCCGATCGCTTCGCGGAGGCGGCGCTCGTCGACGGCGTCCCACGCGCGCGATCGCGGTTCGCCGGTGAACAGCGCCTTGCCCCGGCGCAACACGCTGGCCGTGGTCCGCCCCAGCAGCCTCGCGAGCCGATGCGGGTCGCTGCGCGGGAACAACTCGTGGAGGCGCGCGAGTTCGAGACTCGACCAGGTGCCCTTCCGCGAGGCCATGACGTCACCCACCGCTGAGGAATCGCGCCCAGCCGGCCTTGCCGTGTTCGCGCGCCAGCGCGCGCACTTCACTCGCCGAACCCGCTTCGAGCGCGGTCGCCGCGATCCGCTCGCACTCGGCGATCCCGAAGGTGCGCACCATCAGCTTCACTCTCGGCAGGAACACGGGCGCCATCGAGAGCTCGCGGTAGCCGAGCCCGAGGAGCAACGCGGTGAAGTAGTGGTCGCCCGCGATCTCGCCGCAGATCGAGACCGGGCGCCCCGCGTCGTTCGCCTTGCGCGCGATGTCGTGCAGGAAACGGATCACGCCCGGGTGATAGGGCGTGTACATCTGCGCGATGCGCGGGTTGTCGCGGTCGACCGCGAGGAGGTACTGGACGAGGTCGTTCGTGCCGACCGACACGAAGTCCACCAGCGGAAGGACCTTGTCCAGGACGACGGCCAGCGCCGGCACCTCGACCATCGCCCCCAGCTCGATCGCGGGGTCGTGGGGCTCGCCCGCCGCGGCGAGGTCGCGGCGGATCTCGTCGAGCACCGCGCGGCAGCGCGCGATCTCGTCGACGGTCGTCACCATCGGCAACAGGATGCGCGCATGTCCGCCGGCGCTTGCGCGCAGGAGCGCGCGCACCTGCGTGTAGAAGAGGTCGGGCCAGTCGAGGCAGATGCGCAGGCCGCGCCAGCCGAGCACGGGATTGCGCTCGTCGGGCGTGTGGAGGTAGGGCAGGGGCTTGTCGCCGCCGACGTCGAGCGTTCGGAACGTCACGGTCTTGCCCTTGGCCCAGACGATCGCGCGCCGGTACATCGCGACCTGCTCCGCCTCGGTCGGGAACTGGAGACGCTCCATGAACGCGAACTCGGTGCGGAACAGGCCGATCCCGTCGACGACGTCCGAACCGATGCGATCCAGGTCGCGGGCGCTCTCCACGTTCACCAACAGCCGCACGCGCACCCCCTCGGGCGTCTGCGACGGCAACGCGCGGACTTCGGACAGGCGCCGCTCGGCCTCCGCCTGCTCGGCCGCAGTGCGCTGGTAGCGATCGAGCGTCTCGCCGTCCGGAGCCGCGATCACGATCCCGGAGTCGCCGTCCACCACCACGGTCGTGCCGCTGCGCACGCGGCGCAGGACGTCTTCGACCGCCACGACGGCGGGGATGCCGAGCGAACGCGCGAGGATGGCGCCGTGCGAGTACTTGCCGCCGCGCGCCGTCACGATGCCGCGGAGGTGCGCACGATCGACGAGCCCCGCGTCGCTCGGCAGGAACTCCTCCGCGGCGAACACATAGTCGCGACCGTGTGCGATGTAGACCGATCGTTCGCGCTCCTGCAGGACCGTGAGGAGTTGACGGGCGACATCGCGCACGTCGGCTGCGCGCTCCCGGAGCGGAGCGTCCTCCATCGCCTCGAAGACCTTCTCGTAGCGCGCGGCAACCTGCTGAACGGCGATCTCGGCGTTGCAGAGGTTCTGCTCGACGGACCGCGAGAGTTCCACGGCGAACGCCGGGTCGTTCAGGATCGCGAGTTGGGCGTCGTAGATCCGCGCGTCGTGGTCCGACAGGTGCTCGGCGAGCCGCTTCCGCAGCGCGAGGATCGCCTTGGACGCCTCGCCGATCGCATCCCCGAGTCGCGACGCCTCCGCGACGACCTCGGACGGGTCGAGGGTTCGGATGGGGATGAAGTCGAGATCGCCGTGGAAGTGGACCAGGGGGGCGATCGCGATCCCGTTGGCAGCGGAGATGCCCTTGAGCCTCTGGGCCATCGCGTCGGGTTTTCGCGAGCGCGGTGCGAGATTGCAACTCGCGCTTTCAGGAGTCCTCGCGAAGCGTGCCGAAGAAGGACGCGGTCGAGACCCACCGATGAAGCGCAAGCCGACGCCGCAGACCCACGAACCCGAGCCGCCACGCGTCGCGAGTTCGTTCTTCCGTCCGCAATCGACGACGCCTCCCGAGGGCGACTCGGACCCGGAACCCGAGGCCCAGGACTGGCAGGCCGGCGAGACGGAGGAGGAGGCCGAGGGCTTCGTCGACGACGGCTACGCCGGCGATCCGATCGACGAGTCGACGGAAGTCGCCGGCGACGAGATCACGGACGGTGAAGCCCCGCCGGTGGACCCGGCCGCCGCCGCCGAGCCGGACGCTGCCGTTCACCTCGAGGTCGCGCCGATCCACGCCGACCCCGAGACCAGCGACTGGCTGCGCACCGCCGGCGTGATCATCGGACTCGCAGCGCTCGCCTTGGGCGGACTGTCGTCGATGCTCGACGGCGCGGCGCGCCAGATGCTGGTGGACCTCACCGAGTTCGGCATCGGCCCGCGTTCGCTCGTCGTCGCGGGCATCGCCCTGTTCACGGTCGGGCTCGTCCAACGCGAGTTCGCTCGGCGGGCGGCGACGGAAACGCGGCGCTATCAGGGTCTCGATCGCTCGCTCCGTTTGATCGCCGACGTCGTGAACATCAAGAGCGCGAGCACCGCGCCGCCGACCGATGCGCTCCGCGCCGAGTTCGACCGGCTCGACGAGAAGATCGCCAACCTGACGCGGGCGACGAAGCTCTACGGCACGCCGTTGCTCGAGATCTCGAATCAGGTTTCCGATCTCGCGAACCGCCTGCAGGACGTGCTCGCGATCGAGCCGAAGCTCCGCGAGGCGATCGGCGAGATCGGTCTGCAACTCGCCGGGGAGCGATCAGGTGGCGTCGCAGACGGCGCGATCACCGAACTCAAGCACGCGGTCGAGGGCTCGCGTGACCGGGCGGTCGAAGCGGGCACGCTCGCGAAACGCGCTGCGGACGCCGTCGACGAGCTCCAACTCGAGCTGATGACCGTGATGCAGTCGGCGCAGGAGGACCTGCGTCGCGCGATCGGTGACGACCTCGCGAAGGCGTGCCGCACGATCGACGCGGCGACAGCGCAGGCCGGCGGAACCGGCGGAACGCCGGATCTCGGCCCGTTGACGCAATCGCTCGCCCAGATCCAGCGCGACGTCACCGCGCTCGCGACCGTGGTCGCCCGCCTCGAGCAACGACCCGCGCAGGTCGCGGCGGCGCCGCCGTCCACCGCGCAGTCGTCGCCGGTCACGCCGATGGGTTCGACGCTCGCCGCGGCGCCGCCGGAGACTCCGGCGGCCGCGGCCGCGACGCCCGCGACGGCGTCGACCGGCGCCGGCGACGCGAACGCGACGAAGATCGCGGGCGCGCGTCAGACCAACAACAAGAACGTCCTCGGCGCGATCGCGAAGCTCAAGTCGATGCGCGGCTGAACGACCGCGAGGCTCAGGACTCGCGACGCCAGTCGCGCATGCGCTGCAGCAACAGCGCGACGAGTTCGAGCGGCGCCACGCGCACCTGCTCCATCGAATCGCGGTCGCGCACGGTGACGGTGCCGTCGCCTTCGACGGTCGTGCCGTCGACGGTCACGCACCACGGCGTTCCGACCTCGTCCTGACGGCGGTAGCGGCGCCCGATCGCGCCCTTCTCGTCGTAGTACGTGCGCAGGCCGGCCTCCATCAGCCGGCGTTGCAGCTCGCGCGCGCGCTCCGGCATGCCGGCCTTCTTCACGAGCGGGAACAGGGCGACGGTGATCGGCGCGATGCGCGGATGGAAGCGGAGGACGGTGCGCGTCTCGGTCTTGCCCGACTCCTCGTCGGCGATGGTCTCCTCGTCGTAGGCGTCGACGAGGAAGGTCATCGCCGCGCGATCGCAGCCGGCCGCCGGCTCGATCACGTGCGGCACGTAGCGGGACTTGGTGGCTTCGTCGAAGAACGACAGGTCCTTGCCCGAACCCTTGCTGTGCGCGGTCAGGTCGAAGGCGCCGCGCATCGCGATGCCCTCCAGTTCGCCCCAACCGAAGGGGTAGCGGTACTCGACGTCGGTGCAGCCCTTCGAGTAGTGCGCGAGTTCGTCCGGCGCGTGCTCGCGCAGCCGCAGGTTCGCCGCGCGCACGCCGTAGCGCTGGTACCACGCGAACCGTTCCTTGCGCCAGGTCTCGTACCACTGGGCGTCGTCCGCCGGCGGCACGAAGAACTCCATCTCCATCTGCTCGAACTCACGGGTCCGGAACACGAAGTTCCCGGGCGTGATCTCGTTGCGGAAGCTCTTCCCGATCTGGGCGACGCCGAACGGCGGGGCCATTCGGGCGCTGTTCACGACGTTCAGGAAGTTCGTGAAGATGCCCTGCGCGGTCTCCGGCCGCAGGTAGACGATGTTCGCCGAGTCCTTCACCGGCCCGGCGTAGGTCTCGAACATCAGGTTGAACGCACGGGGCTCGGTGAGATCGCCCTTCGGCCCGCAGTTCGGGCACTGCTTCGGATCAGGCAGATGGTCCCAGCGGAAGCGCCCCTTGCACACGCGGCAGTCGACGAGCAGGTCGGCGAAACCGGCGACGTGGCCCGAGGACCGCCAGACCTCGGGATGCTGGATGATCGCGGAGTCGAGGCCGACGATGTCGTCGCGCTCGACCACCATCGCGCGCCACCACGCCTCCTTCACGTTGCGCTTGAGCTCCGCGCCGAGCGGTCCGTAGTCGTAGCAGGAGTTGATTCCGCCGTAGATCTCGCTGCTCTGGAAGACGAAGCCGCGGCGTTTGCACAGCGAGACGACGCGATCCATCAGGTCGGAGGGGCGCTCGGACATGGCGTGGTGGGCCCGTCGGCCGGGGGTCGATCGGGGGCGGGCAGGCTACGGTCGCGGCGAGACCGGATCCATCGCGAGAGGCGCGGCGAGCACGCGTGCACCGTCAACGCGAGGAGCCAGAGGATGCCCGTGCCGCCGTGGACGTATCCGATCAGCCGTCGTGCGGACTCGTCTTCGACGACCTGCGTCGCAGGGCCGCTGAGGATCAACGGTGCGAGCAGACCGATGAGCACCAGCCCGAGGCGAGAGCGCTCCCCGCGACGCTTGCGCAGGCGCGGCACCGCGTGGCTCGCGGCGATCACTCCGAGCACGAAGACGAGCACGGGCACCGCGAGGACGTGGATCGCGAGCAGGACCGGTTCGGCGGGACTGTTCACGATCGCGAGTTCGTCGATCGGGTCGAAGAACCAGCGCGACCACGCGAGCGCGACGCCGCTGCCGCCGGCGATCGCCGCCGTGCACGCGACGGCAAGCACCGCGGTCCGGTTCACCGCGCAGTTCCTCGCCCGCGGTTCGATTCCGGTTTGCGAATCTCGGTGCCACGCTCGACCGGTTCCCGGGACGGCGGCGGCACCGGATCGGGCGGATGCGATCCGTCCCGCGCGGTGATCACCGCGTCCGTTGCCAAGGCGCGGCGTGCGCCGCCGACGACGGCGCGCGTCGTGAGCGTCGCACCGGTCATCCCGTCGATGCCGCGACCGGACTGGAGATCGTCGTCGAGTCGGCGCCCGACGAACTGCGCGAGGAAGCGCGCACGCGGCGCGAACGTCCGCGGTTCCGCGAACGCGAGGACGTCGACCGCGGCGATGCGGCCGTCGGCGCCGACGACGACGAACAGCGCCTCGCGCAGCGTCCGCACGCGATGCACCTCGGTGTAACCGCGCGCGACGACGGCGCCGTCGATGCGCACGTCGTAGCGGAAGCACACCGCGCGCTCGGGACGCGTGCCGGCGCGGGTCTCGATCGCGGCGAGTTCGGCTTCGCCCAGCGGGATCTCGCGGCGCACGATCGTCGCTCGCGGCCATCGCTCGGCGAGCACCGCCTCCGGCGTTCGATCCTGGGCTGCGAGCAGCGGACCGACCGCGACGCACGCGGCGAACCAGGCGAGCACCGCGCGCACCGCGGGACGAACCGGCTCAGAACGAGTAGCCGAGCAGCAGGTTTGCGCCATTGCGACCCTCCTCCGCGATCGTGTAGTCGGCCTTCACGCTGATCCCGTCCAACGGTCGCCAGTGCAGGCCGAAGGTCCAGAAGCGATCGTCCTGCGCCGGGTCGCGGGCGATGCCCGGCGGCAGGCTCACTTGGGTGTCGATCCACTCGTGCCGTGCGAACGCCCAGAGCGACTGCCCGCGCTCGGGAGCGAGGACCGCGAACACGTCGAAGCCCGCCTCGAGCTCGACGCCGCGCATCCGCTCCGCGAGCGCGCGGCCGGTCGCCACGTCGAACGCCAGGGCGTCGTCGACGAACGCCTCGGCCCACAATCCGCGGAACCAGTACGGCCCGGACTTCCAGTCGGCGTGCACGTCGATCACGGTCGTGGCGAGTGCGGGGATCGCGACGCCGGCGTTGCCGATGCCGTCCTGACCGGTGTCGCCGTGCCAGCCCGAGACGCCGACCAGCAGACCCGGCGTGTCGATCCAGTCGACGCGCGCCGCGAGCGCCAGGTCGTCGGCGGCCTCGCGGTTGCCCTGCTGGCGACCGCCGCGCAGACCGGAGGAGTTGAACTCCTCGCCGTCGAGGCTCGCGAGCGCGTAGCTCCGCCAGGTGAAGCCGCCGACTTCGCCGTGGAGTCCGAAGCCCGGCGCGCGCCAGGTCGTCGGGATGATCCGTTGTTCGGTCTGCGATCGCTGGGCCGCCAGGAACGTGCCGGGCTCGTGCATCTCGTTGACGAGACCGAGCGGCACGAGGAGCAGGCCCGCGCGCACGCCGAACGCGTCGGTCGCCAGCCAGTCGAGGTAACCGAACTCCAGCGAGACCGAACCACCGCTCGACGTCGTGCCGGACGACGCGGAGGTCGTGCCGTGCTCGATCTCGATCTCCGAGTCGAAGACCAGGGTCTCGTCGAAGCGGTAGCCGATGAACGTGACGGCGCGCAGCGCATCGAAGCGATCGGTCGCCCCTTCGCGGCTCTCGAACAGGATCTCCCCGTAGCCGCCGATCGAGAGGCCGGGTTCGCCCCCGTAGACCTTCGACGCCGCGGGTCCGAGTCCGCTCCGACCGCGCTGGTCGGTCCACCGACTCTCGTCGACGGCGACGCCCTCGAAACCGCGGGAGAGGCCGTCGAGTCGCGCCTCGTTCGCGCGCACCCGCTCCGCCATCGCCTCGAAGTCGACGCGCAACGCGCGGTTCTCGGCGCGCAGGGTCGACAGCGGATCCTGGTCGGGACGGGCCGGGTCCTGCGCCCTCGCGGCGGGAACCGCGAGGGCGAGGACCGCGGCGCAGAGCGCCGGCGAGGCGGGGAAGCCGGCTGGTCGCGGTCGCGAACCCGTCGCGCAGGTCGAGTCGATTCCGAGTTGCATGCCGGCGACTCGTAGCTGGAACCGGCGGGTCAGGCACGTACTTTTTCTAGATGTAATCTCAGCAAGTCGACTGACGGGCAGTTCGGAACCAGGCTATCCGAGCGGCCATAACCGATTGTGGATCCTGTGGTTCTGGGCTAGCCGCGTGGCAGCCTCGCCGGATTCGCCGGGGCCCTGGACCAGGCGCCGAGAAAGTCCACCGGCCTGCCGCCGCTCCGACCTATCTTCCGCCCCCTTCCGATGCCCGCAGACCCCCACGACCCCCGCCGCCTGTCCGACCTCGCCGAGAAAGCCCTCGCCGGCGGGGCTTTGACCCCCTCCGAAGGACTCGCCGTCTATCGCGGCTTCCAGTTGCCGTCGCTCGGCCTCGTCGCCGACGCGATCCGCTTCGCGAAGAACCCCGAGCGGAAGGTCACCTACATCGTCGACCGCAACCTGAACCCGACGAACGTCTGCGTCACCGACTGCGGCTTCTGCGCCTTCTATCGCTCGCCGGGCGACGCCGAGGGCTACGTGCTGCCGCGCGAGGTCATCTACCAGAAGATCGAGGCGACGATCGCGCTCGGCGGCATCCAACTCCTCCTGCAGGGCGGCCACCATCCGCGCCTGCGCACCGAGTGGTTCGCCGAGCTCTTCCGCGACATCAAGCGCCGCTATCCCACGATCTGGATCCATGGGATGTCGCCGCCGGAGATCACGCACCTCGCGAAGCTCGACAAGCGCAGCGTGCGCGAGATCCTGGTCGAACTGCGAGAGGCCGGCCTCGACTCCATCCCCGGCGGCGGCGCCGAGATCCTCGTCGACCGCGTGCGCAAGATCATCGCGCCGAAGAAGGCGACGACCGACGAGTGGCTGGAGGTCATGCGACAGGCCGCGGCGATCGGCATGCGCGGCACGGCGACGATGATGTTCGGCACCGTCGAGACCGACGAAGAGCGCGTCGAACACCTGACGCGCGTGCGCGATCTCCAGGCCGAGTGCGGCGTATTCACGGCATTCATCCCCTGGACCTTCCAGCCGGAGCACACGCCGATGCAGCTCGCGGATCCCGAACGATGGTCGGCGAGCAAGCTGTCGGTCGCGGAGTACCTCCGCACGCTCGCCTTCTCGCGCATCTACCTGAACAACGTCGACCACGTGCAGTCGAGCTTCGTCACGCAGGGACTGAAGACGTGTCAGGTCGGACTCGCGATGGGCGCGGACGACTTCGGCTCCGCGATGCTCGAAGAGAACGTCGTCAGCAGCGCCGGATGCTCGCACCCGGCTTCGATCGCCGAGATCGAGCGCCACATCAAGGACGCGGGCTTCGTGCCCCAGCGCCGCAACATGCTCTACCAGCCGGTCGAAACGCCGCCGACGGACCGGTTCGGACGGCCGCCGCGCGAGAAGGTCGTCGTGAGCTCGGTCGGCGTCGCGGAGGGGAGTTCTCGATGAGCGGACCCGCCAACTTCGCCGATGCGCCCCTCGACGACAGCCTCGCGCACCGCCTGATCGAGAAAGCCGGTCTCGCCGACGTCCACGACAAGGTCGAGCGCGGCGAACGCCTCGGCTTCGACGACGGGCTCCGCCTCTTCGAGACGCCCCAACTCGCGGCGGTCGGCTGGCTGGCGCACCGCGTGCGCACGCGCCGCCACGGCAAGAAGGCCTACTTCAACAACAACCTCCACATCAACTACACGAACATCTGCCAGTACTCGTGCAAGTTCTGCGCGTTCGCCGCCAAGGAAGGCGAAGCGCGCGGCTACCTGATGCGGGGTCCGGACATCGAGAAGAAGCTGCGCGAGTACGACGACCTCGCGCCGACCGAGGTGCACATGGTCGCGGGGATCCATCCGTCGATGCCCTACGACTACTACCTCGAAGTCGTCCGCGCCGCGAAGCGTGCACGTCCGGACATCCACGTGAAGGCGTTCACCATGGTCGAGATCGACCACATGCTGAAGGTCTCGAAGAAGAGCGAGGACGAGGTCTTCGCCGACCTCCGCGAAGCCGGACTCGGCTCCTGCCCGGGCGGCGGCGCCGAGGTCCTCGTCGACCGCGTCCACAAGGCCGTCTTCCGCGAGAAGATCGGTCCGCAGGAGTGGCTCGACACCGCGCGCAAGGTGCAGAAGCACGGCTTCAAGATGAACGCGACGATGCTGTATGGGCACATCGAGCGCGCCGACGAACGCGTGACGCATCTCGTCAAGCTGCGCGAACTCCAGGACGAGTGCGGCGGCTTCATGGCGTACATCCCGCTCGCGTTCTGGCCCTATCACACCGATCTCGAGCACCATGGCCACGTGACGACCGGCTGGATGGACCTCCGCAACATCGCGGTCGGCCGCCTGATGCTCGACAACTTCGCGAACGTGAAGGCCTACTGGATCATGCTCACGCCCGAGAGCGCGCAGACCGCGCTCTCCTTCGGCGCCAACGACATCGACGGCACCGTCACCGAGGAGAAGATCACGCACGACGCCGGAACGACCGCCCCCGAGCGGCTGAACCGGAACGACCTCATGCGCCTGATCCGTGAAGCCGGTTACGTGCCGGTCCAACGCACGACGACGTACGAGGAGATCGAGTTGGCGGAGGGGAGCCCGGTGGCCTGACGGGCGCCGGAGGGGCCGGACCGCCGTTCAGCCGTCTCCCCACGGGTCGATCACCCCGGCCGCCTGGAGTTCGACCATCCGCCGGTAGCGCCCGCCGCGCGCCATGAGTTCCTCGTGCGTCCCCCGCTCGACGATGCTGCCGCTCTCGAGAACGACGATCTGGTCGGCGTTCGCGATGGTGCTGAGGCGATGCGCGACCACGAACGTGGTGCGGCCGCGGAGCAGTCGGCCGAGCGAGTCCTGGATCAGGCGCTCGCTTTCGGTGTCGAGGTTGGAGGTCGCCTCGTCCAGGACGAGGATCGCCGGGTCGGCGAGCAGTGCGCGCGCGATCGAGACGCGCTGGCGTTGGCCGCCCGAGAGCTTCACGCCCCGCTCGCCGATCACCGTGTCGTAGCCGAGCGGGAGCCTGCTGATGAACTCGTGGGCGTTCGCGCGGCGTGCCGCGTCGAGGACCTCCGCGTCGCTCGCGCCGCGACGGGCATAGCGGAGGTTGTCGCGCACGGTGCCGTCGAAGAGGAAGGTCTCCTGCTGGACGATCCCCAGTCGCGACCGGTGGCTCTGGAGTCCGATGTCGCGCAGGTCGACGCCGTCGATGGTGATGCGGCCGCCGGTCGGATCGTGGAAGCGCGCGACGAGATCGGCGAGCGTGGTCTTGCCTGCGCCGCTCGGTCCGACCAACGCCACCGTCTGTCCGCCGCGAACCACGAGGTGCACGTCGTGCAGCACCGCGCGGCCCTCGCCGTAGCCGAACGACACGTGCTCGAACCGCAGTTCGCCGATCGTGCGCCCGGCCGCGACGGCGCCGGGTCGGTCCGGCATCTCGGCGGGCCGATCGCGCAGGTCGAAGACCCGCTCCATCGCCGCGAGACCGCGCTGGGTCTCGGCGATCGAGTTGGCGATCTGCATCACGGGATCGAGCAGGCGCCAGAGATAGGCCTGCAGCGCGATGATCGTGCCGACGGTGGTGACGCCCGCGATCACGAGCCAACCGCCATAGGCGACGACCGTCAACGTCGCCATCGGCATCATCAATCCCCACACGAGGTTGACGGCGCCGTGCGTTCGCGCCGACAACACCTGCTTCCGCATCACGGTGTGATGGCCGACGGCGAACTGCCGCGTCTCCGCGCGCTCACGCGCGAAGCCGCGCACGACGCGCAAGCCCGAGATCGCCTCGCCGACGCGAGCGTCGATCTCCTGGCGGTCGACGCTGATCGATCGCCAGATCGGCCGGACGCGGGCAATGAACCGGCCGTGCACGATCATCACCGGCGGCATGATCACGACCGCGGCGAGCGCCAGGCGCCATTCGAGCCAGAACATCACGGCCAACGTCGCGACCAGCCGAAGTCCCGCGAGCGCGGGATTGAGGATCGCGTTCTGGACGAGTCCGGTCGTGTTGTCGACGTCGCTCGACAGGCGTGAGATCACGCCGCCCGTCTTCAATCCCTGCACGTCGTCGAGCGGCAACCGCAGGATGCGCGCGAAGAGCTGCAAGCGCAGGTCGAAGGCGAGGTGCGCGGTGAGCAGGGTCGTCCGCAGATTGCGCCAGAACCCGGCCAGGCTGCCGAGGAGGAACACGCCGAGCATCACCGAGGAGACGACGAGCAGCTCGGATCGCCGCACGGCGACGTCGCGCGCGTCGTCGAGGATCACGTGGTCGAAGAGGTGCTTGCTGACGAGCGGCCACGCGAGGTCGAATCCGATGCCGATCACGCCGAGCGTGAGGACGGCGACGAGTTCACCGAGCCGCGGTCCGAGCCACACGCGATAGCGACGCAGTCCGCCGCGACGCCGTTCTTCGCCCCGTTTCCCGCCGTCGCCGCCGTGTTCACCGCTGCCGCCCGGATCGCGATGCCAACTCTGCCGGAACGCCGCGAAGCGCGCGCGGCTCGTGCGCGGCGGTGGCGACTTCGACGATGGATCGATGTGCGACTCGGACACGCCGCGACGCTACGCGATTGCCGCACCGGTCGCGAACCTGCGATCGGGCCCCGGCTACCCTCGCCGCCCGTGCGCGCCGCCCTCCGCTTCTTCCGCGACGCCTACGCCTCCCTGCCGGCGTCGGTCTGGTGGCTCTGCGCCGTCGCGTTCGTCAACCGCGCGGGGACGATGGTCGTGCCGTTCCTCACGCTGTGGCTGACGCTCGAGCGCGGCTTCTCGATCGGCGAAGCGGGCCTGTTGATGGGCTGCTTCGGACTCGGGTCGATGTTCGGCGCCTGGGTCGGAGGTCGGGCGACGGATCGCATCGGGCCATGGCCCGTGCAGGTCGCGAGCCTGCTCGGCAGCGGCATCCTGTTCGTCGTTCTGGGCGAACTCCGGACGGCGACGGCGATCGCAGGCGCCCTGTTCGTGCTCGGTCTCGTCGCCGATGCGTTCCGCCCCGCGAACTACGCGATGCTCGCCGCGAACTGCCCGCCTGCGCTGCGCGGCAAGGCATTCGCCCTCGCGCGGCTCGCGGTCAACCTCGGCTGGAGCATCGGGCCCGCGATCGGCGGCGTGCTCGCGCAGCGGGCCTACGCGCTCCTGTTCTGGATCGACGGCGCCACCTCGGTGCTCGCCGCGCTGCTCCTGATCGCCCTGCGGTCGCGACTCGCGACGCAGGCCGAACCCGACGCTGCAGCGGAAGGCGCGGGTCTTGGACCGTGGCGAGACCGCGCGTTCATCGTCGTGCTCGCGTCGACCTTCGCGGTCGCGATGGTGTTCATGCAGTTCTTCTTCACGGCGCCGCTCCACTACGAACGCCATTACGGACTCGACGAAGCAGCGATCGGACTGCTCTCCGCGTCGAACTCCCTGATCATCGTCGCGGTGGAGATGGCGCTCGTGCATGCGCTGCGCTATCGCCATCCGTTGCCGGTTGTTGCGCTCGGCGCGCTCCTCATCGCGATCGGCTTCGGCATGACTCCTCTTGGCACGACGTTCTGGTTCGGGGCTGTCGCGGTCGCCGTCTGGACCCTCGGCGAGATGCTCGAGTCACCCCTGCTCATGGCGTGGGTCTCCTCGCGCGCCGGCGCCGGCGACCGCGGCCGCTACATGGCGCTCCTGACGATCGTGCACTCGCTCGCGTTCCTGCTGGCCCCGATCGCCGGGACCTGGGCGTTCGACCGGCTCGGCCCCGCATGGTTGTGGTTCGGTTGCCTCGGTGTCGGATGCATGGCGGCGTTCGGCTTCGCATGGGCGGCTCGGATCGACCACCGCTGCGCTTCGCCACCGACGTGAACGAACCGATGCGTTGCACTTCAGCCGGTGGGAACGGCCGACTCACCCAACCAGCGGTCCGCCGCATCGACCACGATGAATGGCCGACGCCGAGGCGCGCTTTTGGACGACCGCAGCGCAGCCGCTTCCCGTCCGAGCGGCGGGCTCGTACCCTCCCGCCGCCCGCCTCGCCTGCCGCCGTTCCCGCCTTAGAGGTCCCTCCCGCATGTCCGCCGCTGCAACGCGAGGCCGCGTCCTCGCGCTGGCGATCGTCGCCGCGTTCGCCACTGCCCCACTCGGTCTCGCGCAAGCCGCGCCGAAGACGACGAGTGGGCAACGCCTCGCCCCTCTCGAACTCGACGCGCCCGTCTCCGACGAGTCGAGCGTCCACGGCATCCCCGGCGCCCGACCCGGCACCGAGCGTTGGATCGTGCATTTCGCGAGCCGGAGCTTCGAGCTCGATGCATTCCGCACGGCGATCCTCGCCAGGCGTCCGGCTGTGGAAGTGAACGCGATCGTCGCCGACCTCGAGCGCGCGGTCGTCGTCGATCAGGCCGGCTTCGCCGGTGAACTCGAACGCCTCCGCGGGACGATCGTCGCGCAATGGTGGCTGATCAACGCTGCCGCCGTCGACATCGACCCCGCGCAGCTCGACGCACTGCGCGCGCTGCGAAACGTCGCCTCGGTCGAGCCGGATCGCCTCGTCGAACTCGCGATCCGCACCGCGACCAACGCCAACAACCACAACGCGGACGTGCTCCAGGCGCAGGGCCACCGTGGTCTCGGCGCGACGGTCGGCATCATGGACACGGGCCAGGACTCGAACATGAACGGGACCGGCCGGCCGCACCGCGTGTACTACGTGAACGGCGATCCGAACAACCAGACCGGCGGCGGGCTCGGCGGAAGCCGCCTGCTGATCAACCGGCAGATCGGCGCGCTCAATGCCGACGACCAGAACGGTCACGGCACCGGCGTCGCAAGCATCTCGGCCGGCGCGAACTGGGGTACCGGCGGAGCCGACGACGGCCATGCCCCGCTCGCGGGCATCGCCGGCTATGCGATCGCGAACCAGGTGTCGGGCGGGGCCAGCAGCAGCACGACGATGGCGTCGGCGTGGCAGTCGATGGCGGCGGATCGCGCGCAGTACGGCATCGTCGCGGCGAACCTCTCGTACGGCGGATCGCCGAGCCCGACGAACTCCGCCCAGCGCGCACTCGACTCGGCGGCGTTGAACGCGGACATCATGATCTGCGTCGCGGCGGGCAACTCCGGTCCTGCAGCCGGATCGACCAGCGGCAGCCAGGGCGCGGCGAACGGGCTCGCCGTCGCCGCATTGCATCCGACGAGTTTCGTCGTCGCGGACTTCTCGTCGCGCGGCCCCTTGTCGGGGGACACGACCCGCTTCTACCCCGACCTCGGCGCGTGCGGCGTCGACACGGTGATGGCGGCCCGCAACGACGAGACCGGCGACTTCACGGCCTCCGGCACGTCGATGGCGTCGCCGCAGGTCGCGGGCGCCGCGACCCAGCTGCGCGGTCGGTTCCCCGCACTCACCGCCCTCGAGACCAAGGCGATCCTGCTGAGCTCGACGTATGACGTCAGCGCGTCGAATCCCGGACTCGACCGCAATGCCTTCGGCATGGGTGCTTTGAAGAACGACCGCGCCCATACGGTCGCCGCCGCCGGCCACTTCGGCACGCGCGCCCTCACGACCGCCGCTCCGTTGCAGACCTTCACGGTCCCAGTCGTGGCCGGCCGAAACTACGGCATCGCGATCGCGTGGTACCGGATCGCGCTCACGACGACCGGCTGGTCGAACGTCGATCTCTCGGTTCGCAACGCGAGCGGCGCGACCGTCGCGAGCTCGGCGACGCCCCGCAACCTCTACGAAATGGTGCGCTTCGACGCGACCGCGACCGAGACGCTGACCGTGCGCATCAGCCTGACGTCCATCTCGGGCACGACCTCGCAGAACGTCGCGTTCGCGTGGTTCGAGGGTCCGCCGCGCGGCCGCCTCGAGCCGTTCGGCGCCGGTTGCATCGGCAGCGGACCGATCGGACCGCTCTGCGCTTCGTTCAACGGCGCCGGCGGGACGCTCACCAATCAGACCTCCGCCGCGGAGTTGGCCTACGACCTCACCACGACGATCCCGCTCACGCTGGCCGGCTTCGAGATCTTCTCGGCGTCCAACACCGGGTCGCCCGTGACGGTCAGCGCCGCGCTCTATGGCGTCACGGGGATCGAGCCGACGACGACGCCGCTGGCAACCACGACGGTCACGATCGGCACGACTCCCGGCTTCTGGCGCGGAACCTTCGCGACGCCGGTCAACATCCCGCTCGGTCGCTTCTGGATCGGCATCGACCACGGGGCGACGACGACCTGGGTCTCGCAACTCACGGCGGGGACCGCGAACGGCGCCTACTCGCGCCCGGCGTTCGGCGCGGGAGCCTGGACCCGCTCGTCGCTCGTCACCCGCAGTTCCGTGCGCGCGACCTGCGCGCTCGTGCCCGCGGTCCCGTCTTTCACGGGGACGGGCACTCCCACGATCGGCCGCGCATTCGAACTCGTGGCCTCGCGGGCGAAACCAGGCACGGCGGGAGTGCTGGCGTACGGCTTCTCGAACTCGGTCTTCGCCGGCGGCCCGCTGCCGTTCCCGCTCGCCGCATTCGGTGCACCGGGTTGTTCGCTCCTCACGAGCACCGACGTCACCAGCGTGATCTTCACGAGCCCCATGGGTGAGTGGCGAAGCGTCCTGAACGTGCCGCTGGATCCCGCGCTGGGCGGCGCCGAGTTCTTCGGTCAGGTGCTGATCGCCGATCGCGACGTGAACGCGCTCGGATTCGTCACCAGCAACGGTCTCCGCATCGTCATCGGCGGCTGAAGCTTCCGCCGGCGGCGCGGCTTGTGCGCGCCGCCGAGCGCATTAGTGTTCCCCGGCCCGCCTCGCGTGACTCGAGCCCTGCCGCCGAGAGAACGCCTTCGTCTCCCCATCGAGGACCCGTCCACATGAAGCTCCACCTCACGCGGGCCATCGCGCTCGCCCTGGGCATTGCGCTCTCCGTCGCCGCCCAGGACGCCGTCACTTCCGCTCCGATCCTCGCCGGCACCGCGGCGCACGGCCTGCCCGGTGCACGCCCGGGCACCGAGCGCTGGATCGCCTGTTTCCGCACGCGCAGCTTCGATCTGAACGCGTTCCGCGCGGCGATCCTCGCGCGCCGTCCCGCCGCCGAGGTCGACGCGATCGTCGCGGGTCTCGAGCGCGCGACCGTCGCGGATCAGGCCGGTTTCGCCGCCGCGGCCGAACGCCTCGGCGCGCGCGTGACGGACCAATGGTGGTTGATCAACGCGGCTGCGGTCGAGATCGATCCGACGCGCCTCGACGAGCTCCGCAAGCTGCCGAACATCGCGTTCGTGCAGCCCGACGAAGAGCATCCCGCGCTCATCATCACGGCGACCAACGCGAGCAATCACAACGCCGACGCACTCCAGGCCGCGGGTCACAAGGGCCTCGGCGAGACCGCGGGGATCATGGACACGGGTCAGGACTCGGACATGGCCGGTACGGGACGCCCGCACCGCACCTACTTCGTCAACGGTGACCCGACGAACCTCAGCGGCGGCGGCATCGGCGGCAGCCGGCTCCTCGTCAATCGCCAACTCGGCACGATGGTCCCCGACGACGTGCACGGCCACGGCACCGGCGTCGCGAGCATCGTCGCGGGCGCTGACTGGGGCACCGCGAGCGCTGACGACGGCCACTCCCCGCTCGCGGGGATCGCGGGCTACTCGATCGCGAATGCGACCAACGGCAACAGCAGCACCGCGGTGATGGCGACGGCCTGGCAGTCGATGGCCGCCGACCGCGCGCAGTACGGGATCGTCGCGGCGAACCTTTCGTACAGCGGTTCGCCGAGTCCCATCGAAGCGTCGCAGCAAGCTCTCGACTCGGCCGCGCTCAACGCCGACATCATGGTCTGCGTCGCGGCGGGCAACTCCGGTCCGGCCGCGGGCTCGACCGGTTCGAGCCAGAGCGCGGCCAACGGCCTCGCCGTCGCCGCGATCACGCCGACCAGCAAGACGGTGGCGAGTTTCTCGTCGCGCGGCCCGATGTCGGGCGACACGCAGCGCTTCTACCCCGACATCGGGGGTTGCGGCGTCTCGACGATCATGGCCGCCCGCGACAACGAGGCCGGCAACTACACCGGTTCGGGAACGTCGATGGCCTCGCCGCAAGTGTGCGGCGCGGCGACCCAACTCCGCGGTCGCCTACCCTTCCTCACCGCCGTCGAGACCAAGGCGATCCTGCTCGCGTCCAGCGAGAACATCGCCGCGCAGAACCCCGGTCTGACGCGCAACGACTTCGGCATGGGCTTCCTGCGCAACGACCGCTCCCACGCAACAGCCGCCGCCGGCCAGTTCGGAAGCGCGTCGGTCTCGACGACCACGCCGACGCACACCTTCTCGCTGCCCTCGGTCGCGGGCCAGACCTTTGCGATCGCGATCGCGTGGCATCGCCTCGACCTCGCGTCGACGGCGTGGTCGAACCTCGAACTCGAGATCCTCGACGCCGGCGGCGCGGTGATCCAGAGCTCCACGACCCCGCGCAACCTCTACGAAATGGTGCGCTTCGCGTCACCGGTCACCGGCACGCTGACGGTCCGCACGCGCGCCGCGTCGATCGGCGGCGGAACGACGCAGCCGTTCTCGTACGCGTGGACCGATGCGCCCGGCTCGGGCTTCATGGGCAGCGTCACGAGCTACGGCCTCGGCTGTCCGGGCACCGGCCTCACGCCGAACGTCTGCGCGTCGATCAACGGCAACGGCGGGACGATCGTCAACAACCTGCGCAACCGTGAGTACGCCTATGCCGTGCCCACGGCAGCCGCGCTCTCGGTCAGCGGCTTCGAGATCTTCTCGCAGAGCAACACCGGCGGGCCGGTCACCGTCGCCGCGGCGATCTACGCCAACACCGCCGGAGTCCCCGCGACGACGCCGATCGCGCAGACGACGGTCACGATCGGCAGCACTCCGGGCTTCTACGCCGGCACGTTCGCATCGCCGGTCGCGATACCCGCGGGCAACGTGTGGATCGGCGTCGATCACCGTGCGCAGACGACGATCCTCTCGCACCTGAGCGCCGGCACGACCGGAACGGCGTACTCGCGCCTCACGTTCGCGACCGGCGCCTGGACGATCTCCACGCTCGTCACGCGCCCCGGCGTGCGGATCCTCTGCGCCGGCGGCGGGACCAACAACGCCGTGCCGTCGCACTCCGCGACCGGAACGCCGTCGATCGGCACCTCGCTGGCGCTCGCGCTGACGCTGGCCAAGCCGACCACCGGCGCCGTGCTGATGATCGGCGCCTCCGACTCGGCGTGGCTCGGCGGCAGCCTGCCGTTCTCCCTCGCCGCGTTCGGAGCACCCGCCTGTTCGCTGCTCGCGAGCACCGAGCTGTCCGCGACCGCGAACACGGATGCGAACGGCGCCGCAAGCGTCAACTTCCCGCTGCCGAACCAGTTGAGCCTGCTCGGGGCGCGGCTGCACACGCAGTACATCGTCGTCGACCCGACGGCGAACGGCCTGGGCCTCGCGTTCTCGAACGCGTTGCGTATCGTCGCGGGCAACTGAGCGATCAACCGTCCCGCGACGGGGCGTCTCAGCCGAGGTCTCTCCCCTGACGCCCTTCCTCACTCGCGCCATCGCGGTCGTCCTGGGCCTTGCGCTGTCTTGCGCCGCCCAGGACGCGTCCGCGTCCCCCGCCCCGATCCTCGCAAGCACCGCGACGCACGGCCTGCCCGGCGCGCGGCCCGGCACGGAACGCTGGATCGTCCACTTCGAGAAGCGCAGCTTCGATCTGAGCGCGTTGCGCGAGGCGATCCTCGCGCGACGTCCCGCCGCCGAGGTCGATGCGATCGTCGCGGGCCTCGAGCGCGCCGTGGTCGCCGATCAAGCGGCGTTCGTCGCCGCAGCCGAGCGTCTCGGTGCGCGCATCACGCAGCAGTGGTGGTTGATCGATGCCGCCGCGCTCGAGATCGATCCGGCGCGGCTCGACGCGCTTCGCCGGTTGCCGAACGTCGCGTTCGTGCAGCCCGACGAGTCGCGTGCTCCGCTGATCGCCACCGCGACCAACGCCAGCAACCACAACGCCGACGTGCTCCAGGCCCAGGGACACCTGGGACTCGGCGTCACCGCGGGCGTCATGGACACGGGCCAGGACGAGAACGTCGGCGGCACCGGTCGCCCGCACCGCACCTACTTCGTCGGCGGCGACCCGAACAATCTGACGGGCGGCGGCATCGGCGGCAGTCGGCTCCTGGTCAATCGGGCGCTCGGATCGATGGTCGCCGACGACGTGCACGGCCACGGCACGGGCGTCGCGAGCATCGCCGCGGGCGCGAACTGGGGCATCGCGAGCGCCGACGACGGCCATGCTCCGCGCGCCGGCATCGCCGGCTACTCGATCGCGAACTCGACCAACGGCAACAGCAGCCTCGCGGTGATGGCGACCGCCTGGCAGACGATGGCCGCCGACCGCGCGCAGTACGGCATCGTCGCCGCCAACCTCTCGTACACCGGTTCGCCGGATCCGCTCGACGCTTCGCAGCAGGCGCTCGACTCCGCCGCGCTCAACGCAGACATCATGGTCTGCGTCGCCGCGGGCAACTCGGGGCCGGGTTCAGGTTCGACGACCGTCAGCCAGAGCGCCGTGAACGGGCTCGCGGTCGGCGCGGTGAACCCGACCGCCAAGACGGTCGCGTCGTTCTCGTCGCGCGGACCGATGTCCGGCGACTCACAGCGCTTCTACCCCGACATCGCCGCCTGCGGCGTCGGGACGGTGATGGCCGCGCGCGACAACGAGCCGGGCACCTACGTCGCGTCGGGCACCTCGATGGCATCGCCGCAGGTCTGCGGCGCCGCGACCCAGCTCCGCGGTCGCTTCCCGTCCCTCACCGCGGTCGAGACCAAGGCGATCCTGCTGGTTTCGACCGAGGACGTCGCCGCGCAGAACCCCGGTCTGACGCGCAACGACTTCGGCATGGGCTTCTTGCGCAACGACCGCAGCCACTTCACCGCGTCGTCCGGGCAGTTCGGGTCGGCGTCGGTGTCGACGTCGGCGATGGCGCACACCTTCACCGTTCCGGCGACCGCGGGCCGGACCTACTCCATCGCGATCGCGTGGCACCGCCTCGACGTCACGTCGACCGCATGGTCGAACCTCGAGCTCGAGATCCTCGACTCCGGCGGTGCGGTGCTCGCGAGTTCGACGTCGCCCCGCAATCTCTACGAGGTCGTGCGCTTCGTCTCGACGCTCACGGGCACCCTCACCATCCGCACGCGCGCCGTCACGATCGGCGGCGGCGCTTCGCAGCCGTTCGCCTGGGCGTGGAACGACCTGCCGACGACGAACCTCGCCGGCAGCGCGACGAGCTACGGCCCCGGGTGCCCGGGCAGCGCGTTCGCGCCGAACGTGTGCGGGTCGATCAACCGCGACGGCGGGACGCTCGTCGTCGAGACCAGCAATCGCGAGTACGGCTACGTGGTGCCGCTCGCGACCGCCGTCACCTTGGACGGCATCGGGGTCTTCTCGCGGAGCAACACCGGCCTGCCGGTCACGGTCGGCGCGGCGATCTACGCCAACGTCAACAACCGTCCGGCGACGACCCCGCTCGCGCAGACGACGATCACGATCGGCGCGGCCGTGGGCTTCCACGCCGGCTCGTTCACGCCGCCGGTCACCGTCCCCGCCGGTCTGGTCTGGATCGGCGTCGACCATCGCGCCGGCACGACGCTGCTGTCGAACGTGACGGTCGGCTCGACCGTGGCGACCTGGTCGCGCACCACCTACGCGAGCGGCACCTGGTCGCCGGCCTCGCTGACGATGCGCCCCGCGCTGCGCATCCACTGCCCCGGCGGCGGACCCGGCGCGATCCCGTTCCACGTCGCGATGACGAGGCCGGCGATCGGCACCTCGCTCGACCTCGCCTTGGGTCAGGCCCGCTCGAACGCGCCGGCGGTGATGGTCCTCGGCGCGTCGGACTCGAGTTGGCTCGGCGGCGGCCTGCCGTACCCGCTCGCGGCTCTCGGCGCTCCCGGCTGCTCGCTGCTCGCGAGCACCGAGCTCTCCGTGAGCGCGCCGACGGATCAGACCGGCGCCGCGACGTTCATCCTCCCGCTGCCGAACCAGTCGGCGCTGATCGCGGCGTTGTTCCACACGCAGTGCCTCGTCGTCGATCCCGCCGCGAACCCGCTCGGCCTCGCGGTCTCGAACGCCATCCGCGTGCTGGTCGGCAACTGAGGCCGAGCGCAGGCTTCAGCCGCCGAGCTCGATCTCGTTCTTCCGCACGCGCCGGTAGTACTCGCGCATCGTCAACAGCGATGCCGAGTCGGCGTCGAGGAAGAACGTGACGTCGGGATGGAGTTGCAGGGCACTCGCGGGCCAGAAGCTCGACACCGGACCCTCGACCGCCTGCCGGATCGCCTCGGCCTTCTTCGTCCCGAAGCTCTGCAGGAGGATCCGCCGCGCTTCGAGGATCGTCCCGACGCCCATCGTCGTCGCGAGCTGCGGTTGCGCCTCGCCCTTGCCGTAGAAGCGCGCGTTGTCGGCGAGCGTCTTGTCGGTCAGGGTCTTGACGCGCGTGCGCGACGCCAGCGACGAGGTCGGCTCGTTGAAGCCGATGTGCCCGTTGCTGCCGATGCCGAGCAGTTGGACGTCGATGCCGCCCGCCGACTTGATCGCCTGTTCGTAGGCGCGGCACGCGCCCGGGAGGTCGTTGCCGTCCGTCGGCGGGAAGTGCACGTGGTGCCGCGGGAGGCCGATCCCGTCGAAGAGCTGCGCGCGCATGAAGTGCCGGTAGCTCTGCGGATGATCCGCGGGCAATCCGATGTACTCGTCGAGGTTGAACGTCCGCACGCGCGAGAAGTCGGCGGCGCCCGCGCGCTTCGCGGCGATCAACCGCTGGTAGACGCCGATCGGCGTCGAGCCGGTCGCGAGCCCCAGCACGAGTCCGGGCTTCTGCCGCAGAGCGGCGAGGATCTCCGCGGCGACGAGTTCCGCGGCCTGGTCCTGCGACGAGCACTCGATGACGCGCATGGGGACGAACGAGACCCGTGCGGGCACTCGCGCGCAAGCCGTCGATCACGGCTACTCTGCCGCGCCGCATGGTCCGCGCCGCCGTCCTCGCACCGTTCGTCTCCGCCGCTCTCGTCCTTCCGCTGTGCGCGCAGGACTCCCCGCAGCCGCCCGATCCGAGCCGTGATCCCGCGTTGCTCGCGGTGATCTGGGTCCAGCACAGCGCGGAATACCGGGCCCTCTGCCGGCAGACCTTCAACGCCGCGCGCCCCTTGCTCGAGATCGCGCGCAACGACCGCGACTGGACCGCGGCACTCGAGCAGTCCGCACAGAAGCAGTCGTCACAGAAGCAGTCGGCGCAGTCCGACTACCGCGACCTGCCGTGGGCGATCGTCGTCGACGTGGACGAGACGGTGCTCGACAACTCGCCGTACGCCGCACGGCGCATCTCGAGCGGGACGTCCCACTCGAGCGCCGCGTGGTCGCAGTGGGTCGACGAGGCGCAGGCGTCGCCCTTGCCCGGAGCGGTCGAGTTCCTCGCGTCCGCGGCGCAAATGGGCGTGACGATCTTCTACGTCACGAATCGCAGTCACGACGCCGAGGACCGAACGCGCGCGAACCTCGCGCGACTCGGCTTCCCGCTCGCGGACACCGAGACGGTCGACGTCGTGCTCACCTTCGAGGAACAGCCCGACTGGGGCTCGGACAAGGGCACGCGTCGCGCGCACGTCGCGAAGTCGTTCCGCATCCTGATGTTGTTCGGCGACGACCTCGGCGACTTCATGTCAGGAGTGCGACCGTCGCTCGATCCCGCGAAGCACGACGCCGCGAGCCTCCGACGCCACTCCGAATCGCTCGAAGCCGAGCGCGCGCTCCGCACCGACGACTTCGCCGCGTGGTTCGGCACGCGCTGGTTCATGCTGCCCAACCCGACCTACGGTTCCTGGCTCGACGTCGCCAAGCTCGCCGCGACCGAGCGCATCGAGGACCGCGGCGGCCGCCCGACGCCGATCCCCGACTTCGCGCGGGTGCTGAGGACGCGATCGCGCTGACTTGGTCTATCCCGGATCGAGCCGCCAACCCACGCCGCGCACCGTGTGCAGGAAGCGCGGCGACGCGGGATCGGGTTCGACGAGCTTGCGCAGGTGCAGCACGAGGTTGTCGAGCGTGCGCGACGTCATCGGCGTCGCGGGACCGAAGAGTTGGCGCACGAGCTCCGCGCGGCCGACGACTTCGCCGGCGCGCGCAGCGAGCAGACGGAGGAGCCGCGCTTCCGTCGCGGTGAGTTCCTGGCTCGTGCCGTCGTCGCGCACGATGCGCATCGCGCGCAGGTCGGCAGTGCGGTCGCCGAGGCGCAGCGCGTCGATCTCGCCGGGCCGCGACGCCGCGCGCCGCAGCAACGCGTCGACGCGCAAGAGCAGTTCGCGCAGGTGGAACGGCTTGGTGAGGTAGTCGTCGGCGCGGAGTTCCAGCCCGCGGATGCGGTCCTCGTCGCGCGCCTTCGCCGAGAGCACGAGCACCGGCACTTCGTCGCCGCGGGCGCGGAGCTGGCGCAGGACTTCGAAGCCGTCGAGCAGCGGCAACATGATGTCGAGCACGACGAGGTCGATGCCGCCGAGCGCGAGGCGATCGACCGCGGCGCGGCCGTCGCGCACCAACTCGACGTCGTGACCGTGCAACTGGAGGTTGTCGCGGATCATCTCGCCGAGCGGGCCTTCGTCCTCGACGACGAGCAGACGCCGGCTCATGGCGCCGGCCTCGCCGCGAGCGGCAGATCGACGACGAACGACGCGCCGCGTCCGGGACCCTCGCTGCGCGCTTCGATCTCGCCGCCGTGCGCGCGCGCGAGTTCGCGGGCGAGGTGGAGCCCGAGCCCCGCGCCGCCGGCGGCGTGGTCGCCGCGCCAGAACGGCTCGAAGATGCGCGCGAGGTCGGCGCCGGCGATGCCGAGGCCGTGGTCGTCGATCAAGATCCGCGCGCGATCGCCGTCGACCGCCAGCGCGACCCGGACGACCCCGCCGCGCGCGGAGAACTTGATCGCGTTGTCGATCAGGTTGTGCAGCAGGAGGCGCAGCGCGTGGGCGTCGCGATCCGCGGGCGCGGACGACGTCGCGCCGAGTTCGAGCGACACGCCCGCCGCATCCGCGCGGGCCTGCATCGCAAGGACCGCGGCGCGGAGGTCGTCGGCGAGGTCGCCGAGTTCTTCGTGCAGCACGACCCCTTCGGCGCGCAGCGCGGCGCTCGCGAGCAGGTTCGAGATGCCGCGTTCGAGGCGGCCGGTCTCGCCGAGCATCGCGCGCAGGTAGCGCGCGCGCGCGGTCGCGTCGAGTCGCTCGTCGGCCACGGTCTCGAGGCCGAGGCGGATCGTCGCGAGCGGCGTCTTCAACTCGTGCGTCGCTCCGGCGAGGAACCGCGAGTAGCTGGTCAGCACGCGCCGCTCCGCGCGCTTGCTCGCGACGAACAACAGCGCGGCGACGACGATCGCCAGTGCGAAGACCACGGCCTCGCTGAGAAACATGCGCCGCCGGCCGCGCGCGAGTTCGGCCAATCCGAAGCGGTCGTCGGCCCCGAACGCCCGCGCCGCGGCATCGACGTCGGCCGCGATCAACGACTCGCCTGCGCGCTCGAGCGCGCCCGCTTCACGCACCGCGAACGTCAACCACCACGCGAGCAGCGCGGCGGACAACGCGAGGAGGACGGCAAAGACGACGGAACTGCGCACCGGCGGCGGAGAGTAGCGCGCTCGAGTCAGAGCGTGCGCAGACGAATCGCGAGGCCGAGCACGTCGACGGCGTCGGCGACCGGAGAGTTCGCGTCGGTGCCGTGGCTGATCATCCAGGTGCCGCGGCTCGGGGCGTTCCACGGCCCGAGGGTGACCGCGCGCTGATCGCTGAGCACGAGATCGAACGGGTTGGCGCCCGGGACGATCGTCACGAACTGCTCGAAAAGCATGGCGCCGAGCAGCGTCGGGATCGCCGGCACGCTGATCGCGGTCGTCGGACCGGCGAGGACCGCGCCGCTCGAGTCCGCTCCGACGGGCAGCGCGAACTCCGCGCTGTTGTAGAGCGAGCACGTCGTACCCGGCAGGCCGAAGGGCAGAGCGCCGATCGCGCCGAACTGGTCGCTGATGCCGAGCAGCAGGAAGCCCGGCGCGTTGGCGCCGAGGTTCGCGCCCGCGACGAAGTGCGCCGCGCCCGGCGCGTGACGTCCGGTCGATGTGATCGTCGCCACGGGCGCGCCGATGGCCGCGGCGCAACCTTGCCCGGTCGTGATCGCGGTGCCGTCGACCGGGCCGCCGATGCCGCGCGCCGCGTCGAGGATCGTGTGCGCGAGCCCGCCGCCGAGGTTGCCCTCGACGATCAGCTCGATCACGAGGTGCCCGCCGCTTTGGATGGTGACGGTCGCCGGCGCGGTGAATGCGAAGTCCATCCCACCGACGCCCCACGGGTGCGGGACCTGGCTGCCCGGATCGGGCGAGTAGGTGAACGGGCCGTCGAACACGGTGACCAGCGGCTGCGAGAGGTTGTCGGCGAACGTCGCGCACGGCGCGGCGACGTCGGTCGCGCCGACTCGGATGCGCAGGCGTTGCATCGTGAACGGTCCGGGCGCGCCGACGCGCGGGATCGGGCCGTCGTAGCGCAGCGCGAGCTGGTCGATCGTCAGCGTCGTCGCGCCGACCTCGAGCGCGTCGAAGAGGAACTGCGCGCGGCAATCCTGCTGCATGAACGGCCGGATCACGTAGTCGACGGCCTCCTGGTTCTGGAGGTTGAGCGAAGCGGGGAGATACACGTAGCCCTGTGCCGCGAGCGCGGAGCAGGCAACGGTGAAGACGAGGCTGGTGAGGAGTCGCATGGCGAGGCGCACGCTAGGTCGCGGTCGCAAGGCGCGTGTCATCGCTCCGTCATTCCGGGAAGTGGCGTGATGCCCGCACGCGCGATCCAATCCGCGCGATGCCGAACGAGGCCGAGAGCCAGACCGTCCGACCCGCGCTGGTGCGGCAACTCGTCGGGAAGGCGTCCTTGCCCGCCTCGCTCGTGACCGCGGCGCCCGCGCTGGTCGCGTTGGGTGCTTCGGACACGGCGTTTGCGACCCGCGCCGCGATCCCCGCCGCGGTCTTCGCGCTGGTGTGGCTCCTGTTCCGGGGCGGGGCGCTGCCGGCGCCGAGGCGCAGCGAGGTACGCGTCGTCGCCGTGCTGTTCTTCCTCCTCGTCCCGCTCGCGATGGCGTTGCCGCTGTCGACCTATGCGCGGCTGACCCGATTCGACGCGGTCTTCGAGGCGCTCTCGGCGCTGACCACGACGGGCCTCTCGATGATGACGCCCGACGGCGCGGCGCCCGCGCTGTTGTTCGCGCGCGCCTGGCTCGGGTGGATCGGCGGCCTCGTGATCGTGTTGCTCGTCGTCGCCGTGTTGACGACTCCCGACGCGAGCGCGCTGGGACTCGCCGACGGCGACGCGGATCGCGAGGACCGTGCAAGCGCACGCCGCGACGCGATGCGCGCGTCGTGCGCCTACGTCGCGCTCACGTCAGCGCTCGCCGCCGCATTGACGCTCACCGGACTCGCGCCGCTGCGTGCGCTGGTCTACGCGTTCGGCGCGGTCGCAACCTGCGGCGCGAGCCCGGATGCGGGAGGCGTCGCGACGCTCTCCCCCGCCGCGCAGGTCCTCGTCACCGCCGGTTCGATCGCGGGCGCGACGCCCCTGCTCTGGCTCGGCTTGGGCCTCCGCGGTCCCGCAGCGCGGCTCGCGCGGCGTCAGGTGCTCGTCGGCCTCACGATCGCGCTGGTCGTCGCCGCGTTGCTCGTGCGCGCGATGGGCTACTTCGGCGACCGCCCGCTCGACGAACGCCTCTGGCACGGTGCTCTGCTCGCGTTCTCCGCCCAGACCACCGCCGGCTTCGCTTCGACGCCGATCGTCGCGCTCGACCAGGGCAGCAAGCTCGCGCTCTGCCTCGCGATGATCGTCGGCGGCGCCGCCGGTTCGACGGCGGGCGGCTTCAAGACCGCGCGCCTGTCGATCGCATTCGCCGCGCTGCGGCGTTGGGTCCTGCGCAGTTCCCTCGCGAGACGGTCGGTCGTCGAACTGCGCGTCGCCGGCGCGCCGGTCGGTGACGACGTCGTCCGCCGCGTGCTGGTCGTCGGCATCCTGTTCGCCGCGACGATCCTCTTGTCGTGGCTGCCCTTCGTCCTCCGCGGTCACTCCCCCCTCGACGCCCTCGTCGAGGTGGTCGGCGCCACCACCACCTGCGGCTTCACGACCGGCATCACCTCACCCTCGCTCGCGCCGCACCTCAAGCTCGTGCTGATGCTCGACATGCTGCTCGGCCGCTTCGAGTTCCTCGCCGTCCTGGTCGCCATCCACCCCGGCACCTGGCTCGCGAACTGGCGCGAGCGCGCGCTGCGCGTGCTGGATGCGCGCGTCGAGTCGTGTGCCAGGCGCAAGGCCCGCTACCGGATCGCGGCTTCGCTCCAGAGGTTGGTGAAGCGCGTGCTGCCGTTGGCGTGCAGCACGAGCGCTTGCGCGTGGAGCGGCAGTCCCTGCAG
>JACRLW010000132.1 GCA_016235155.1 Planctomycetota bacterium | reverse complement strand
CGTCCGCGGCTCCGCCGCGCGGAGTCGCCTGGGCCTCACCGCTCGCCGGCTTGCCGTTCTTCTGCTTGTGCCACTCGATCCAGGCCGTGAACTTCTTCTCGTAGTCGGCGAGCTTGGTCGCGTGTTCGGTGAAGGTCTTCTCGTAGGCCTCGAGTTGCTCGAACTCGGTCCCGAGTCCCGCGAGGCGTTCGATCCGTGCGAGCGCGTGCGAGGGGCCGTCCTGCGCGGAGAGCTTGAGGTGGACGCCCGCGCCCGCGTGCCCTTGGAACGGGGTCGGGCCGTCCCGGCCGAGATGGAGCAACACGCCCTGTCCGCGCCAGACGTTGGCGCTCCGGCTCGCGACGTAGGCCGTCGTCACTCCGGACGAGACCAGGGCACGGCTGCGTTCGTCCGAGGCGTCGAGCGCCAGCGCCATTTCGCCGCCGGCGTCGGCGATGCCGTCGCCCGAGCGCGGCGCGAAGGCCTGCGAGAGCGGGTCGACGAGGCCGGGGTAGGCGTGGGCCTGCGGATACTCGAGGACTTCGGCGCCGGCCGGGATCTCCACGGCGCTCGCGGGCCCGACCGCGACGATGCGTTCGCCGCGGATCACGATGACGCCGTCCTTGATCTCCGGCCCGTTGACCGGATGCAGCGTCCCGGCCCGGATCGCGACGACCGGCTCGGGCTTCGCCGGCGCTTCCGCCGGCACGGGTGCTTCGGTTTCGCGCTCGGGTTCCGGCTCGGGGTCCTGGGCGCGGAGCCGGCCGTCGAACGAAACCAATGCGGCGAAGAGGACGGCGGGCAGCACGCCGCACCGCCCGCGGCGGCGGGCAGGGTCGGTCATCGGCGAGACGAGCGCGAGGGGACGGAGATCGCCGGCCGGACGTCGGCGAGCGGGCTGCCCCTTCTACGGGCCTGATCCGCGCGCTGCCAGCGGGCCGCGTCACGGAGGCGTGAACTCTCCGGCGCGCGGATCGAAGGCGTTACGGGTCGCCGTGGCGGCGCTAGCTCGTGCGACCCGCGACCGCCGACTCCATCGCGACGGGCTAGGCTTCGGTAGCTCGAGCATCAGCCGGCGGCAGCGCGTCGATCGCATCCGCCCCGCAACTCGAAGCCCGCCCTCATGAGCCTCTCGCGACGTCGTGTTCCATCCCTCGCGCGCCTGACCACCGCGCTCGCGGTACTCACCGGCCTGTCCGTCGCGCAGCAGCGGCCGCTCATCGATCTCAGTCCCGGTCCGAGCGAGCATCGCGACGCCGTGGTGAGTCCGAACGGCCAATGGATCGCCTACCGCAACGGCAACACCCTGGGGGTGATGGCGATCGGCGGACAGAACCCGACCGTCGTCTATCTCGGCAGCGGGTCGGGCGGCTTTCTGTGGGCGGCGAGCAGCGCGTCGATCTACGTCGCGGAGTCCGGGACGCTCTACGCGACGCCGCGCACCGGTCCGAGCCTCACCACGCTCGCGACCTTCGCGAACACGAGCGTGACGCTGTGGGACATGGACGATCTCGGTCTCCGGCTCTACTGCACGCGCTACCAGCCGTCGACGTCGACCTACACGGTGTTCGAACTCGACGCCTCGGGTGCGGTCCCCGCGCGGGACCTGTTCGCGAGCCAGGACGAACTCTTCGGACTGCGCATCGACCCGACCGGCCGTTACCTGCTGCACCTTCAGCGCGCGCCGGCCCCGTTCAGTCCGGTGAGCGCGCACCGCACCGACCTCAACACCTCGACGACCACGCCCCTCGGACCGACCTCGCTCGGCACGGTCGTCCGCGATCCCGACTGGCTCGACGCCGGCGACAACGCGATCGTCAGCGCGCAGGACGTCACCGGTCGCATCAGCGCGATCCGCGTCGAGCGCATCGCGCAACGCGTGGTGCCGCTCACCTTCGGCACGCTCCACCAACGCACGAGCCGCTCGCTCGACGGCCGCCACATCCTGTGCGAGTCGGTCGACGGCATCGGCGGCAACGGCCCGGCGCTCCTCTCGATCGCCGGCGGCGGCGAGATCCTGCTCTACACGCGCGAGGCGTTCAGTTGGTTCGGCTCGCCGTCGATCGACGCGCAGTCGCGCTACGTCGTGTTCTCCGCCCGCCGGATGAGCACGACCGAGAACGCGCGCATCTTCCGCCTCGACCTCGACCGCGAGATGCGGGCGTCGCCGTACGTCGCGATCGGTTTCCCGATCACGCTCGAGCTCCCGGCGACGGCCAACGAGATCGGCGCCCTCTTCATCGGCCAGCGCCAGTCGCCCTTCACGCTGTTCATGATCCAGTACGACTTCGACCTCGGCGCGAACTTCGCGATGCTGACGATCGCGTTCGGCGGCGCGAACGGCATCCCGATGACGCTGCCGATCCCGTACGAGCCGTTGTTCCAGGGGCTCGCCATCGACTTCCAGGGTTTCCGGTACGACAACCTCACGAGCGCGGCGCACTTCACGCGCTCGGGGCGCTTCTTCATCTTCTGATCGCCTGCTGATCGCCGCGGATCGCTCCGCGCGACGCGGCTATGCTCGGCGCGCTTGACGACTCTCGTCGAAGTCCGCTTCCTGCCCGTCGATCGCCGGGCCTGGCTAACGCCGGGCAGCACTCTCCTCGAAGCCGGCGCGGCGGCGGGGGTCGAGATCGTCACCGGGTGCACGCGCGGGATGTGCGGAACGGATCCGGTGCGCGTCCGCGAGGGGCACGAGGGCCTGCGCGGCCCCGCGGAGCACGAGCGCGGCACGCTGGATCGGATGGGACTCGGGCCGGAGTGGCGCCTCGCCTGTTCGGCGCGCGTGGAGCGCGGGCCGGTCGTCGTGGAGGTCGGAGCGTTCTGATGGCCGAGCATCTCGTCCCGGTCGAACTCGACGGTGCGCGCCTCGACGTCGCCGTGCATCGCCTCGCGCCGGAGGTGTCGCGCGCCGTCGCGCGCCGCGCGTGCGAGATCGGCGCCGTCGCGGTCGACGGCGTGCGCGCGCTCGCGACGGACCGCGTGCGCGTGGCGGCGCGGGTCGCGTGGGACGACGCCACGCTGCCGCTGTCCCTCGGGCTCGGTGTGCCGGTCGTCGTCGCGGACCACGACGTTCTCGTGCTCCACAAGCCGGCGGGTCTCGCCGTCCACGGCGGCCCGCTCGTCGACGACTCGATCGCGGCCCGCCTCGCCGGCGTCTTTCCCGGCGACGGCGCCGGACTCGTACACCGCCTCGACCGCGAGGCATCGGGGCTCCTGCTCGTCGGCCGTCACAAGGATGCGCTGCGCGCGCTCGCGTCCGCGATGGAGCAGGGCGCGATCCGCCGCCGTTACCTCGCCGGCGTGGCGGGAGCGCCCTCGGCGGACGAGTTCGTCGTCGATCTCCCGTTGCGCATCGTCGACGAGCCGCAGGGGAATCGGCCCAAGGCCTTGGTGGACCGTGACGGCGGCCAGGCGGCGACGAGCGCCGTGCGCGTGCTCGAGCGCGCGCGCACCGCGAGCCTGGTCGCGGTGGAACTGGTGTCGAGCGGGCGCACGCACCAGATCCGAGCGCACCTCGCCGCGGCGGGTCACCCGATCCTCGGCGACCCGCGCTACGGCGATGGGGCGGCGAACGCCGTCGCGCGCGCGACGCACGGGATCAAGCGCCTCCTGCTGCACGCGCACGAGTTGCGGTTCGCATCGCCCTCCGACGGCGGGGAACTCGTCGCGGTCGCCGTGCACGAGCCCGACTTCGCCCGGCTCTTCCGCTCGCTGCGCCCTGCGCATCCTTCCGGTTCCCATCCGTAGGATGCGCCCGTGACCGATCGACCGCTGCGCGACGCCGTCCACTTCTTCGGCCGCTTCCTGCGCAGTCCGGGTTCCGTCGGGGCGGTCCTGCCATCCTCGCGATACCTCGCCCGGGAGCTGGTCGGCCCGGTCGACGGCCTGCGGCCGGGCGACACCGTGATCGAGTACGGGCCGGGCACCGGCGCGATCACCCGTCGCATCGCGGAGATCCTCCCCGAGGGGGTCGCCTACCTCGGCATCGAGCTGGAGCTGTCCTTCGTGCGGCGGCTCGAACAGCGCTTCCCGCGCCTCTCGTTCCACCACGGTTCGGTGGCCGACGTCGAACGCATCCTCGTCGAGCGCGGCATCGCGCGGCCTGGACGAATCGTCTCGGGGCTGCCCTTCGCGAGCCTGCCGCGCGAAGTGCAGGATGCCGTGGTCGACGGCACTGCCCGCGCGCTCGACGACGGTGGAGAGTTTCGCACCTTCCAGTACGTGCACGCGTGGCCAATGGCGACAGCGCGGCGCTTCCGTGCGGCAATGGGGGCGCGTTTCACGCGTTTCACGCGCCTCGGACCCGTGGTGAGGAACGTTCCACCCGCTTACGTGCTCGTCTACGGCAAGTGAGTCGTCAGAGCGGCCGGCGGCGCACTTCGAGTTAGTCCTCGAGCGCGGCGAGCTTGTGTTCGAGGCGCTCGATGCGATCCGCGAGCACGCGCTCGCGCTCGGCGCCGAGTTCGCTGCGCCACGCAGCGTGGCGCGCGACCCAGACCAGACCGACGACGACGGTGAGGAGACCGATCCGCGGGGGGTTCCACGCGGAGAGGAAGCGTTCCGCGAGGGTCTCGAACGCCGCCGCGATGACGAAGAGCGAGCCGAGCAGGACGTGGAAGCCGCGTTCGCCGAGCGTGACCATCGAGCGGCAGATTATTCGACTTCAGCCGAGCGGCGATGCACGTCGAACGGGGTCGAAGAATGTGGCCACCCGGGTCTTGCGATGCGGAACACGCGGTCTAGAGTCCGCGCTTCCTGGAGCCGGGCGCGTGCTCCTTGCGACGGTCGGTGTCCGTTCGCAGCGCGTCGCGGCTCTCCGAGTCCTGGCCACGTCACTGAGGCACGCCGTTCCGGCAATGGACAACCACGAGGCCGGTGCATCAGCACCGATGGTCGGTCGCACGACCGACGTTCACTCCGAGTCGCTCTCGGCTTCCGAAGAACCTCCGGGTACGAGGCGCGCGCGATTGCCGCGGGAGGGCGGCCGTAGCGCGCGCAAGACGACAACCACACCCGGCGCCGCAGCGAACGGCGCAGGAATCACGGGTGCGGTGAACGCGGTCGCGAGGACCGCACGACAGAACAACCCGCGCAATCGCTCGCCTGGTCCGCGAGCGCGCGCGTCGCGACTCGCCGCGCTCGCCGGCGAAACGCCCTCGGACGTCGTTCCGAAACCCGACGCCGGCGGTCGTTTGGAAGGCAGTCGCCTGGAGATTGCCGCGCGCGTCGCACCGCTCGATCCGCTCACGGCTCCCGCCGGTGTCAGCGACTTCGTGGTGGGGGATCGCACGCGGGCCTTCCGCGCGCGCTTCTACCAGGAGATCGCGGATCACGACTGGAACGATTGGAAGTGGCAGCTCCGCAACCGCATCCGTGACCTCGCGTCGCTCGAGCGCGTGCTCGATCTCGACGACGACGAACGGGCGATGGTCGCGGCGCTCGGCGATCGCCTGCCGGTCGGCATCACGCCGTACTACGCGTCCCTGATGGATCCGACCGATCCGCAGGAGGCGATCCGGCGGACGCTCGTGCCGGTCGGCGCGGAGACGATCGAGTCGCCGATCGAGCTCGAGGACCCGCTCGCGGAAGACGCGGACATGCCGGTGCCCGGTCTGGTGCACCGCTATCCCGACCGCGTGCTCTTCCTCGTGACGAGCTTCTGCGCGGTCTATTGCCGCTACTGCACGCGGTCGCGGCTCGTCGGGAAGACCGGCGAGTACCACTTCAACCACGCGCAGTACCAGGCCGCGATCGACTACATCACGGCGACCAAGTCGATCCGCGACGTCCTCATCTCCGGCGGCGACCCGCTGACGATGGCCGACGATCGCATCGAGTGGTTGCTGTCGCGCCTGCGGGCCATCCCGCACGTCGAGTTCGTCCGCATCGGCAGCAAGGTCCCGGCCGTGCTGCCGCAACGCATCACGCCCGAGCTCTGCGCCATCCTGAAGAAGTACCACCCCTTCTGGATGAGCGTGCACTTCACGCACCCGCGCGAAGTCACGCCGGAGGTCGCTCAGGCTTGCGGTCGCCTCGCCGACGCGGGCATCCCGCTCGGCAGCCAGACCGTGCTGATGAAGGGCGTCAACGACGACGTGCCGACGATGAAGCGGCTCATGCACGAGCTGCTCAAGATCCGCGTGCGGCCGTACTACATCTACCAGTGCGACCCGATCCCGGGCTCGTCGCACTTCCGCACCCCGGTCGAGAAGGGCCTCGAGATCATCGAGGGACTCCGCGGTCACACGACCGGCTACGCGGTGCCGCAGTACGTGATCGACGCCCCGGGCGGCGGCGGCAAGTTGCCGTTGTTGCCGAACTACGTCGTCGGCCGTGAGGGGGACTGGTTGATCCTGCGCAACTACGCGGGCGAGACCTTCCGCTATCCGGATCCGATCGACGCCGCTCCGGCCGCGACGCGCAACGGATGTGCGTCGACGAGCAACGGCAAGAGCCGCACGGCCGATCCTGCCCGCGCGCGCTGCCCGTGAGCCGCGCGTGATGCGCGTCGCGCGGCGGCGGATCCGCTGCGCGACGCCTTCACCCCACCTCCGCCACCTCCCGCCATGCATCCCTGTGCCCGCTGCGCCGCAGCGCAGCGGACCTGTTGTCAGCGCGCCGACGTCCTCGTCACCAACGCCGACGTCGCGCGCATCCGCGCCGCGACCGGTCGCGAGGACTTCGTCGAGACGCGCCGTCCCGCGGACCCGTCCTACCTCGAGGACGACCCTTCCGATCCCGAGTGGAACGTCCTCGTGAACCGACCGGACGGGACGCGTCGCTTGCTGGTCCGGCTCGCCGGCGGTGATTGCACCTTTCTCGGGCCGATGGGTTGCACGCTCGGGGAGGAGGCGCGGCCGAACGTCTGCAGGCTCTATCCCTTCACCTACGACGCGCGCACCCTGACCGGCGAAGTCCCGGAGTACTGCCCGACCGCGATGCTCCTGCCCGACGGCGGTCGGATGACCCGACTGCTGGACATGAGCCCGACGAAGGCGGAGCGTTGGCGCGCGCGTCTCTACGACGAACTGCGGGCCGACAGATCCGCCTCCGATGGGGCCGCATCCGACCAGGTGATCCCGTGCGCATCGGACTGACCTACGACCTCAAGAAGGACTGGATGGCGCGCGGCCTGTCTGCGGAGGAGGCCGCCGAGTTCGACAGCCAGGAGACGGTCGACGCGCTCGCCGGCGCGATCGCCGAGCATGGCCACGAGGTCGAACCGATCGGCAACCTGCACGCGCTCCTGCCGCGCCTCGTCGCCGGCGCGCGCTGGGACCTCGTGTGGAACATCGCGGAGGGCTGGCGCGGGATCGGCCGCGAGGCGCAGGTGCCCTGCGTGCTCGACGCGCACGACGTTCCGTACGTGTTCTCCGATCCGCTGGTCTGCGCGCTCACGCTGCACAAGGCGGTGACCAAGCGCGTGCTGCGCGACTTCGGCCTGCCGACGCCGGACTTCGTGCTCGTCGAATCGCTCGCCGACCTCGCCAAGGTCGAGCTTCCGTACCCGCTGTTCGCGAAGCCGGTCGCGGAGGGCACGAGCAAGGGCGTGGACCGTACCAGCAAGATCACCTCACCCGCGCAACTCCGCACGACCTGCGAACGCCTGCTCGCGATGTTCCGGCAGCCGGTGCTGGTCGAGCGCTTCCTCCCCGGACGCGAGGTGACCGTCGGGATGGTCGGCACGGGTGCGGCCGCGCGCGCGATCGCCGTGCTCGAAGTCGTCCTGCTCGCCGGCGCCGACGCCGAGGTCTACACGCAGCGCAACAAGGAAGAGTGCGAGCAGCTCGTCCGCTACGAACTCGCTCTCGGCGCGTTCGCCGCCGAGGCGAAGACGCTGGCGCTCGCCGCCTGGCGGGACATCGGCGCTCGGGACGGCGGCCGGGTCGACCTGCGCCAGGATCCGCAGGGCAAGCTGTCGGTGATCGAGATCAACCCGCTGCCCGGGCTGCACCCCACGCACAGCGACCTGCCGATCATGGCGACGCTCGCGGGAATCGACTACCGCAGCCTGATCGGCTCGATCCTCGACTCGGCGATGCAGCGGGTGCGCGGCGCGGAGTCGCGGTGACGAACGTGCTCGTGCTGCACGACGTCGTCGCCGGCGACGTGCGCGCCGACGAAGCCGACGTGCTCGTGCAACGCGACGCCGTGCTCGGTGCCCTCCGCGAACTCGGTCATGCCACCGACACGCTCGGCTGCGGACTCGACCTCGCGAGCGTCGAACGCGAGCTGCGTGCGCGCCGCCCGGCGATCGTGTTCAACCTCGTCGAGTCGATCGCGCGCACCGGTCGTCTGATCCACTTCGCGCCGAGCCTGCTCGACGCGCTGGCGATCCGCTACGCCGGAGCGCCGGCGGACGCGATCTACGTCACCTCGAACAAGCGCCTCGGCAAGCGCCTGCTGCTCGCCGCCGGTCTGCCGACGCCCGACGCGTGGACCCTCGACGACCTCACACGAGACGGCGCGACGGCGTCCGGTTGCGTGATCGTGAAGTCGCTGTGGGAGCACGGCTCGGTCGGACTCGACGCGGACTCGGTGATCGACGTCCGCGACGCGCGCGAACTGGCGGCGGCGATGCGCGCGCGCCTCGGCAAGCTCGGCGGCGAGGCGATCGCCGAGCGCTACGTCGACGGCCGCGAGTTCAACCTCGCGATGCTCGGCGGCCCGCAGGGGCCCGAGGTCCTGCCGCCGGCGGAGATCCAGTTCGTGCACTGGGACGACGAAGCACCGCGGATCGTCGACTGGCGCGCGAAGTGGGACGAGACCAGCCACGAGTACCAGGACACGCCGCGGCGCTTCGACTTCCCCGCGCAGGACCAGGCACTGGTCGCGACGCTCGTCGCGATGGCGCGCGCGGCGTGGGAGGTCTTTGGCCTGCGCGGCTGGGCGCGCGTCGACTTCCGCGTCGATTGCGACGGCCGGCCGTGGATCCTCGAGGTCAACACCAACCCCTGCCTCTCGCCCGACGCCGGTTTCGCGGCCGCGCTGCAGCGAGCGGGCATCCGGTTCCCGCAGGCGATCGCCCGCATCCTCGCGGACGTGCCGCCGTCATGACCGTGTTCCGCTTCGAGCCCGTGCGCGCCGACGTCGAACGCGTCGAACGATTGACGCGTGTGACGGGCTTCTTCAACCCCGACGAAGTGCGCATCGCGGCGGAACTCGTCGGCGAGCGCCTCGCGAAGGGCAAGACCAGCGGCTACGAGTTCGTGTTCGTCGATTCAGCGCCGGCAGCCGACGGCGGCAGCGGCGAACTGCTCGCGTACTCCTGCTACGGTCCGATCGACGGCACGCTGCGGAGCTGGGATCTGTTCTGGATCGCGGTGCAGCCGCATGCACAGGGTCGCGGACTCGGACGCGAAGTGCTGCGCGAGACCGAGCGGCGCATCGCGCTCGCCGGCGGCGGACTGGTGTGGGTCGAGACCGGCGGCAAGACGCTCTATCAGCCGACGCGCTCGTTCTACGAGCGCTGCGGCTACGTCCAGCAGGCGGCGTTGCGCGACTTCTATGCGCCAGGCGACGCGAAGATCGTCTACCTGCGCGAGATCGCCGCGGCGGATCGCTGATCGCGCGCGCAGAAACAGCCGGGTGACGCCGGGCGTTCTTCGCCTCTACCCCTGTTCTGGAGGTCGTCATGTTGATTCGCACCTCCGTCGCGGTGGCCGCGTTTGCCGCGACGTCGCTGGCTCAGGTCGTGCTCGTCGAGCCGGGACATCAGCTCATCCCGCTGATGAACTCGGTCGTCCCGCTGCACCCGAGCCAGGTCATTCTCGAACAAGTCCAGCCCATCGGCGACATCGAGAGCATCTGCGTGGATCCGCAGACGCGCGACGTCTTCTTCCAACTCATCGTCCCCGCGGGATCGCCCGCATCGCTGACGACGCACGTGTTCCGGCTGATGCCGATGGCCGGCGGGGTCGTCGCGCCGGTCGCGGTCAACACCGGCTTCGGTATCAACGAGCGCGGCACCGACCTGCAACTCGACCTTCGCAACGGGTTGCTCGTCACGCAGGACCAGAACACCGCGCCCTTGCAGCGCCTCGCCTCGATCAACCCGGTGAACGGCGCGCTCGGCACCTGGTCCTGGGTCATGACGCCGCCGATCTTCGGCGGCGGCACCTTCGGCATGGACTTCTCCAAGGGTCTCGGGGGCAGCATCGTGCCGTTCGGCGACATCGTCTTTGCAAGCGACGTCGGCGCGACCGGCATCCACCAGTGCACCTTCCTCGGGCCGGGCAGCATCACGCACGTGCCTGCCGTGATGCTGCCGGGCGGCGGTGACGACCTCGTGATCCAGCCCGACGGCGACTGGATCTGGATCGGCGACTTCAACCGGCCGATCACGAAGTTCCTGCCCTTCCCGCCCTTCGCCGCGTTCCCGAGCGCCCTCGATCTCCAGACGATGTTCACCAACGCGGGCCTCGCCTTCATCGCGGGCGCGCGCGGAGCGGTCTGCGACGTCACGGGCGTGGTCTACGTCACGTTCTCCGGTTCGACCGGCGGCACAGGGATCTTCCGCATCGACGAGGCGCTCACGACCGCGACGCTCGTGCTCACGGTCGGCGGCCCTGCGTTCAACCAAGGCGTCCACGATCTCGAACTCGGACCGTCGACCTCCGGCAAGGGCAACAGCCTGTACTTCACCGTGCACGACTACGTGACGGGAGCCGAGGAGATCTGGGAGATGACCGCAGCCGCGTGCTGCCCGATCCCCGCCGCGACCGCGGTCGTTCCCGACGCATTCGCGCTCAACATCCCGAACAGCATCGCGGCATTCCCGCCGGGCAACCTCCCGCGCCTCGGCAACGCGGGCTTCATGGTCCAGCTCGACGACCCGGCCAACGCGTGCGGCATCCCGTTCGGAACCCCGACCGCACTGCTGTTGAACTTCTGGACCGCCGCGATCCCGATCCCATTCGCCGGCTGCGCGCCGTTCACCCCGGGTGAGTTGATGCTCATGCCGCCGCTGATCGTCGCGAGCGGACCGATCGCCTGGGCGGGCCCCGGCGCGGGCGCCGTCCACCCGCTCGGCATCCCGCTCGACGCCGCGCTCTGCGGCATGCCGGCCTACACGCAGGGCGTCTTCGTCCCGCCGCCCGGACCTCAACCCATGAACATGGTGATGCTGACCTGGCGGCTCGACCTGATGCTCGGCTCGTAGACGGCTCGCGGTCATGATGTCCAGCGGATGAAGCGCACGCGGATCGCCCTCTCGGTCACCGTCGCAACGCTCACTCTGCTGGACATCGCGGTCTCGCTCGTCGGCTTCGCGCGCGGCGAACGGACCTTCAGCGGTCGAGCGCTCGGGCGCTGGTTGTTCGGTGCCTCGCTGAGCTGGCTGCTGTGGCCGAAGCGCCCGCGTCACCCGTTCGGGACCTTCGCGCACTGGCTCACCGACCGTCGCCATCGGGCGCGCGTCGCGGAGGTCATGGAACTCCGCGAGCGCCTGATCGAGGAAGACCGCCGTCATCCACCGGACTGTGGCGCGCTCGTCGACGAGTTGCTCGACGGCGACGATCTGATCGCCGGGCGGCGCCTGAAGGAGCTTCTCCCGCGCGCGGAGCCGGCGCTCGTCGCGGCCCTGGACGATCGCCGCTGCAAGCCGATCGACGAGGACGGTGAACCATATCAACTGCGGGATCGCGACCCGTGGTGCCGGCTCGTCGACCTGCTCGCCGAGATCGGCTCTCGCGCGGCGTGCACCAAGGTCGCACCCTTCCTCGACCATCCCCGGGTGCACGTGCGGATGTGCGCGACCCGGCTCTGCGCCGCGAGCGGCGACGTCGCAGTGACAGAGCGCGTGTTCCACGCGCTCGACGACGACGCGCTGGAGTTCGACGCGGTGCTAGGACTGACCACGGCTGCGACCGAGCGGCGCATGGCACCTGAATGGCGCGACCGGTGCTTCGAGCGCCTGCTGCGGAAGATCGATGAGTTGGAGCAGGGCGGTGATCCCTGGCGGCACGTCCACGTGCGCGCGCTGTTCGCGCTCGATTCTGATCGCGCACAGCGCGAGCTCACGTCTCCCGAGCGATTCCATCCCGCTCGCCGTTCGTTCGGCCGCCTCCTGGACGGACTCCGTGGGGTGAAGGCGGAGATCCCCGCCGAGCGCCTGCGGGCGGCCGTCGATGCGATCGAGGGCACCGCGGCCGAGGGCGGATCCTCCCACGCTGATGTCTTGGAGGCGTTGATCGAAACTCGCCATCCCGATGCCGAGCGCTTCTGCGAGCGGGCGATGGCGGCCGGTCCGAGCCTGGCCGCGACGTCCGCCGCGCGATGGGTGGGCACCCTGCGAGGGATGGCCGATCCGGTGGAGGTCGTGCTCGATCGGATCAAGGAGCGCGGATTCGAGTCGCTCAGCGACGCGCAGCGCCTCTTCTACGCGGCGTGGTGGCTCGTCCATCGCGTCGGGAACGGCGGTCTCGCCAACGTCTACTCGAACGGGCGAGGGCGCGAGTACCCCGACCGTCATCGCGCCTTCGAGGCGATCGGCGTGCCGGAGCTGGCAGAGATCGTCCGCGAGGCGGACCGCGCGTTCGGACCCGAAGGACCTCCCGACGATTTCGATCGACGCGAAGACGTCGTCGGTGAGCGCTGGGATGAGTTGCAGGCGACCTGGCGACCGCTCGAGCAGCGCTTCTTCGCCGCGTCCGAGGAGGCGAAGTTCCGCGCCTATCGCTTCGCGCTTGCGCACCAAGGGGAATTCCGAGCTCAGGCTCCGTGAAGGGCGCGTCCCGGTCGGGCCTTCACCCGATGCAGTGCGATCGCGGTGTGGCCGAGGACGGGGCCGTACTTCCCCGGTCGCGAGACCCATGGTCCGGCCGCCGCGGGTCCAGGGATGCAGTGGTGCCCCATGCACGAAGTCGAGATCAACTCCATCGCCCCACTCAGTTCCGGCGAGCAGTCGCTGCTCGATATGCACAGCGTCCTCAACGTGCTGAACGTGCTGCGCTGCGAGTTGTCGGTGCTCGGCCTGATGGTCGCGGACGACGAGGAGTACCTGAAGGAAGGCCTCGACGTCTGCCACGCGCTGGTCGCTTCGCTGACCGACCACGAGGCCGGGCTGCAGGCGGCGCGTTCGATCGATGCCTTCGAGGCCGTCGTGTTCGCGGAGCTGAAGGAGAAGGTGCCCGCGGACGGCCCGAACTTCAGCGCGCACGACGTGAGCGAGACGATCGCCAACCTCGGATCGGTGTTCGCGATCCTGAAGGTGCGCGCCCGGGAGATCCTCGCGCGTGCCGCCGAACCGGAGCGCTGGCAGGAGTTCGACTGCGACGCGATCCGCTCCGACTTCGGCGCGGTGTTCGCCGCGTTGGAGAAGAACAGCAAGGGTCGCTGGCGGATCCTCTACAACGCCGCGCGTCAGGAACCGAACGATTACTACGTCGACCTGCGGATCGACACCGAAGGGCCGACGCTGAGCATGCCGCCGGTGTTCAAGGACGTGATGCGCGACCTGATCGCCAACGCCCGCAAGTACACCGCGCCCGGCGGACGCATCACGGCCGCCTTCTACGAGGACCACGACGCGATCCGCTTCGTCGTTGAGGACACCGGCCGCGGCATCCAGGAGTCCGAACTCCAGCAGGTCGTCGAGTTCGGCAAGCGGGGGAGCAACGTCAGCGACGTGCGCACGATGGGCGGCGGCTTCGGACTCACCAAGGCGTTCCTGGTGACGAAGCAATTCGGCGGCCGCTTCTGGATCGCTTCGGAGATCGGGGTGGGCACGCGGATCCGCATCAAGATCCCGCGGCCGGCCGATGCGACGCGGCGGAGCGACACGGCCGTCGGGATGGCGGGAGTCGTTCGCGATCGCTGAGGGACCGCCGCCAACGATTCGGGCGCGGGCTCCGTAGATCGCGCTCGCCATGTCGTCCGCATCCGCGTCGCCCGTCCTCGTCGCCGCAGCTCCGATCGTCGAGCCCGAACGCATCGTCGCGCTCGACGCCGTCCGCGGCCTGGCCGTGCTCGGCATCCTCGTGATGAACGTCGTCGAGTTCGGGTTGCCGATGCGGGCCTACGACAATCCGGCCTACGCGGGCGGGACCACGGGTGCCGACCGCTGGACCTGGTTCACCCAGGTCACGCTCTTCGACGGCCGGATGCGCGCTCTGTTCTCGATGCTGTTCGGCGCCGGGATCGTGCTCTTCGCGCAGCGCGTCGAGCGACGCGGCGGAAACGCGGCCGACCTGCTGCTGCGGCGTTGCCTCTGGCTCGTGCCGTTCGGCATCGCGCACCGCTTCGCGCTGCAGTGGACCGGCGACATCCTCTACGCCTACGGCCTGCTCGGAATGATCGCGATCGCGTTCCGCGGCCTGCGGCCGCGCGCGCTGATGGTGATCGGTCTCGCGCTGTTGGCGTGCTTCGTGCCCAAGGCCTTGCTCGAACACCGTGACGCAGGAGCACTGCGCGCTCGCGCGGCGGAAGCGCGCGCGATCGCCGAGCGCGGCGAGACGGTGCCGGAGGACCTGCAGCGCGCGCAGCGCGACTGGGAACGACGCGGTTCGATCGTGCCGCCGAAACCCGACGCGACCAAGGCGGAGATCGACGCCATGCGCGGCTCCTGGTTCGACGTCGCCGCCCACCGTTGGAACCACAACCATCAGTTCCAATCCGCCTTCCTCTACTCCTACTTCGTGTTCGACGTGCTCGGCATGTTCCTCGTCGGCATGGCGCTGATGAAGCTCGGCTTCTTCGCGGGCGCGTGCCGGCGCTCGACGTATCTCGCGGCGATCGCTCTCGGCGTCGCCGCGGCCGGGGCCTCGTTCGCGCTCGCGCGCGCGTGGGAGGACGAGGGCTACTCGTACGCCGCGATCGACGTCCGCCTCCTCCGCGACCTCGGCTATCCGTTCCTGCGCCTGCTCGGCGCGCTCGGCTGGGCCGCGGCGATCCTGCTCGCCGTGCGCGCGGGCGCGTTGCGCTTCCTGACCGCTGCGCTCTCGGTCGTCGGTCGGATGGCCTTCAGCAACTACGTGTTGCAGACCGTGCTCTGCACGAGCCTGTTCCTCGGCTGGGGCTTCGGTCTCTACGGCGAACTCTCGCGGGCGCAGACCATGCTGGTCTGGGCCGGCGCGACTCTCGTGCAGGTCGTCTGGAGCGTGCTCTGGCTCCGCACCTTCCGCCACGGTCCGCTCGAGTGGTGCTGGCGCGCGCTGACCTACGGCAGGCGGCCGTCCTTTCGCCGGGCGTAGCCGGCCACGACGGTCCGGACACCGCGTTCGCGACTCCTGGACCGCGCGAGTACGCTTCTCCACTGCGCCGCATGACACGGACCGACCGATACACCGACGCAGAACTCGAAGCCCTGCTGGCCGACCTCGAATCAGAGACGTGCGAGCGCAAGGAGAGCTTGGCAGGCAGCAGTCCGGATCGGCTGCGCGAGGCGATCTGTGCGTTCGCGAACGACCTCGCGGATCGTCGGACTTCCGGGGTGATCTTCGTCGGCGCACGCGACGACGGAGCGCCCTCCGGTCACCCCGTCACCGACGACGTCCTGCTCGCGCTGAGCGACATGAAGTCGGACGGGAACATCCTTCCGCCGCCGACCATGTCGGTCGAGAAGCGGGTCCTCCGCGGGGTCCCCATCGCCGTCGTGACGGTGCTTCCCTCGGATGCGCCACCGGTTCGCTACCGCGGCCGGATCTGGATCCGCGTCGGTCCGCGGCGCGCAATCGCTTCCGCGCAGGACGAACGGGTTCTCTCCGAGAAGCGACGGCACCGCGATCTGTCCTTCGACGCACAACCGGTGCGCTCCGCGACGATCGCCGAGCTCAGCCGCCGCCGTTTCGAGGAGGAGTACCTTCCCAACGCCGTCGCGCCCGACATCCTCGCCGCGAACGAGCGGAGCTACGAACAGCGCCTGGCGGCGACCAAGATGATCGTCTCCCTCGACGATCCGGTTCCGACCGTGCTCGGCCTGCTGGTCCTTGCGCCTCGGCCACGCGACTTCCTGCCCGGTGCCTACGCGCAGTTCCTGCGCATCGACGGAGCGGAGATCCAGGACGGAGTCCGCGACGAGAAGGCGATCGACGGCCCGATCTCGGAGTTGGTCCGGCGGCTCGAGGAGAAGCTCGAAGCGCACAACTTCACCGCCGTCGATTTCACGAGTCATCCCACCGAGATCCGCACGCCGACCTACCCCTTGGTTGCGCTGCAGCAGGTCGTGAGGAACGCCGTGATGCATCGCACCTACGAAGGCACCAACGCGCCGGTCCGGGTGACGTGGTTCGACGACCGCATCGAGATCCAGAGTCCGGGTGGGCCGTTCGGCGTCGTCACGCGCGAGAACTTCGGTCGACCCGGTTACGTCGACTATCGCAATCCCTCGCTCGCCGAGGCGATGCGCGTCCTGGGTCTCGTGCAGCGCTACGGCGCGGGCATCGCGACCGCGCGAGCGGCGCTCCGCCGGGGGAACCACCCCGATCCCGAGTTCCAGGTCGAAGCGACCCAGGTCCGTTGCACCCTGCGCGCGCGCGTGAGCGGCGCTCAGCCCTTGCGCTTCGCGTAGACGTCGCCGAGATCGACGCGTTCGTTCACGCCGAGTGCGCGCACGGTGAGGTCGAAGGGCGCGAGCGCGTCGTCGTCTGGCCGCACCTCGAAGCGGTACTCGCCCGGCACCAGCGGACCGAGTTCGATCCGGCCGTCTTCGCCGGGGCGGACCGAGCGAGTCGCACCGTCGACGTGCACGACCAGCGCCGCGGCCAGGGGGCGTGCATCCGGATCGAGGAGTCGCATCACGAGCCGCGCGGATGGCACGCAGTTCACCGGCAGGCGGACCTCGACGTCGGCGCGATCGGCGGCGAGATCGCCGAGCCAGTCGCAGCGGACGCGGCGGTGTCCCGCGACGGACGGTTCGCCGCTCGCCTCGACGAGCAGGAAGGCCAGCGTCGCGCTGCCGCGTGCACGGTGCAGGGTGAAGTCCATCTGGTCCGCGCGCTCGGGAGCGACTTCGAGCCGATAACGCCGGTCCGGGTGCGTGCGCAGTTCGAAGGCGCCGGCGTCGTCGGTGCGGTCGTCGATCGTGCGCGCATCCGGGTCGTCTACGGGCACCGCGAACACGCGCGCCTTTGCGAGTGGTTGGCCGGCGGCATCGACGACCAAGCCGCTGAGTCTGCCCCAGCGACCGAGTGAGAGGTCGATGTGCTGTTCGACGCCGAGCACCCCGATCGCGGACGCGTTTGCGCCGCGATGGTCGTCCGTCTCGTCGACGGTCAACCACAGGGCCCCGGGTGCCAGGCACTCGAGTCGGAACGCACCGCCCGAACCGCTGCGGACATCGGTGTCCGGTTGCCCCTCGGCGTGCGCGCGCACGAGCAGTCCCTCGCGCGGTTCGCCGTCGGGACCGCGGACGACGCCCGCGATCACGGCTCCGGAGCTCAGGGTGATGCGGAGCGGATCACGCGGCGACTCGGTGACTTCGACGTCGCCGAGCCAGGGCTGGAAGCCGGGCGCGAGCACGAGAATGGCGACGCGGCCGAGCGCCGGAGCCGGCACGCGGAACGCGCCGTATGCGTCGCTCGGCACCTGCACGCGGCGCGAGTCGTCCTCGTCGGGATCGCCGATGCGTACGCGCGCGCCGGCGATCGGACGGCCGGCGGCGTCGGCGATGACGCCCACAACCTCGGCTGCCTGCGCACCGAGCACGAGCTCGATCGCCTGGGAGTTGTCGCTGGTGATCTCGACCGACCGCGATGAGGCATGCGACGCTGAGCACGCGAACAACGCGGTTCCGGCGTCGAGGTCATCGGCGGAGAAGGTCCCGTCGCGTGCCGTGGTCGCGACGGCGAAGGCCGTGCGGCCGCGATCGCGCACGACCCAGACCTCCGCGTCCGCGACGAGTTCGCCGCTCGCATCGCGCACCGTGCCCTGCACGCGCGTCCCGCCCTCGATCTCCGCCACGACCAGAACGAAGCCGTCGCGGACGTCGACGACGGCGAGTGCCCCGCGCTCCGGCAGTTCCGAGCTGAGCTTGAAGTCCGGCGGCGACGGGGCTTGTGCCACGGACCCGGTCATCTGCAGCGGATCCCCCTCCACGACCAGCTCCCCGATCGACGACATGCTGGCGAGCCTCACGAGAGTGCTGCTGATCTGAATTCGCGCCGATTCCACGTAGCTGTCCCGGACGAACGACATGGGGACGTCGCCGATAATGACGACGCTCCCGACATCCAGCGGCGGCGCTTCGGCCGCCCTCTGCTACGCCGTCGCGGTTGGTAAAGCGACGCAGCGTGTGCAGGTCGGGATGACGGCCGTCGTGCGGCAGGACCGTGATGCCGATCCGCGGCGCGGGCGCGCCGTCCGTCCGCTTCGCAACGACGCGGATGCCGCGTTCGAGCGGCGCGGGTGTCGAGTCGATCGTGCTTCGGTGATCCGTGGCGTTGGTCCCGAACTGCGCGGCAGGTCCGTCGCTGGCGCGCGGCGACGTCGGTCCCGTGCTCCGCGACGTCGCGGCGGTGCGCTGCGAGTCGACTTCGCCGGGCGGTGAGCCCTCTCCGACGACGAGCGATGCGGCTATGGCGACGCCCACCGCGATTGCGGCGACGGCACCGATCACGAGCTTCTTCATGGTGAGGACCGTGGCGAGTGCGGCCGTCGCGACCGTTGGTGCGAGATGCGCTGCGTGCTGCGTCAATACGCGCGCGAGGGAGTCGAGTCCGCGTTCGGGGGCGATGCGCAGCGCCGGCAGGGCGAGTGCCGGTGCGGCGATCCCGCGCGGCAAACGCTGCCGCAACATCACGAGTCCGCGGTGGAGGCGCACGCGGATCGCGCCGGGAGATTCGCCGAGCGCATGCGCGATCGCCGCTGGCGCCATGCCTTGCTGGAGCCTCAGGACGACGACCGTGCGGTACGCCGCGGGCAGGGAGTCGATCGCAGCGCGCAGACCCCGGTCGAGTTCGTTCGCCGCCGCGGCGTCGAGCGGATCGACGGGGTCGCGCAGCGTCACGCGGTCGGGCTCGGGGTTCTTGCGCGCGCGTGCGCGCTGCGCCTTGCAGTGGAGCTGGAGGATTCCTGCGAGCCATGGCACGAGCGGCCGCGAACGATCCCAGCTCGCCGACTTCTCCATTGCGGTCACGAAGGTCGATTGCAGGGCATCCTCCGCCTGGGCCGGGTCATCGCTGAGCTGCATCGCAAGGCGGAGCAGGCCGGGAGCGGTCGTCTCGAACACCATCGCGAGCGCGGCCGCGTCGCCGGCGCGGCGATAGCGCTCGAACGCGGCTTCGGGGCTCGGGGCGGGGATCGTCACGCGCGCATTCTCGCGGACGGCCCGCCGCGTTACCGGAACCGTCCGGCCCGGGAAAGGGTCCGCGGCGCGGCCTCGCTACCATCCGCGCCCGCATGAGCGGTCTGGACCAGCGACTGTTCGTCGCGTTCGAACGGCACGACGCGGACGGCATCCGCGCCGCCCTCGACGCCGGTCTCGACCCGCGCGCGCCGATCCGGGGCAAGACGCCGATCGAGTGGCTGCTCGAGATGTACACCCGCTCGGATCGCTTCCCGGCCTGCGTGCGCGCGATGCTCGAGCGGGGTGCGTCGCTTCCCGATCCGACGCTCGAGCCGGTACTCCTCGACGACCCCGACGCGCTGCGCCGTGCGGTGGACGTGGATCCGTCGCGACTCACCCGGCGCGTCTCCTTGGCGGCGGCGTTCACTCCGCTCGACGGCGCGACCTTGCTGCACGTCGCGGCGGAGTACGGGCACGTCGCGGCGGCGCGCGCGCTGCTCGATCTCGGCGCGGACCCCGATGCGCGCGCGGGATTCGACGCCGACGGGCTCGGCGGTCAGACCCCGATCTTCCACGTCGTGAACTCGCACGCGAACCGATCGCTGCCGGTGCTGCGGCTCCTGCTCGACGCTGGCGCACGCGCCGACCTCCGCATCGACGGCCTCGTGTGGGGCCGCGGCTGCGACTGGGAGACGACGCTGTTCGACCTCACACCGCTGAGCTACGCGCAGTGCGGGCTGATGCGGCAGATGCACCGCGATGAGCGCGACGTCGACGCCGTCGTGCGGCTGCTGCTCGAAGTTCAGCGGCGCAGCGTGCCGCCGATGGCGAACCTGCCGAACCGCTACTTGGAGCCGCGCGGGTGATCGCGAGGCCGATCGCTCAGTTCGACGGCGGCAGCAGCACGGTGTCGATCACGTGCACGATGCCGTTCGAGGCCCGCACCGACGCGATGATCGTCGCGTCGTTGATCTTCACCTTGCCGTCGCCGACGCGGATCGTGACCTTCTTGCCGTTGGCCATGCCGAGGGTCATGCCGTCCTTGAGGTCTTCCGGCTGCCAGACCGACGTCGTCGCGTGGTACTTGATGATCTCCTTGAGGTCACCCTGCTTCTCCGGCGCGAGCAACCCTTCGACGGTGCCCGCCGGCAGCTTCGCGAAGGCCGCGTTGGTCGGCGCGAAGACGGTCAGCGGCCCCGGGTTCGCGACCGAAGTCACGTAGTCGGCGGCCTTGAGCGCGGTGACCAGCGTGCTGTGGTCCGGCGAGGCGACCGCGATGCTGACGATGTTGTCGGGCGCCAGCGGCGGGATCACCGCGACCGGGGCGGCTTTCGCCGCGCCGGCGCGGCCGGCCGAGGGCCCCGGGCCGGCGGCAGCCTCCTTCTTGCACGCGGGAACGGAAACGAGGACGGCGGCGAGCAGTGCGAGTGCGATCTTCATCGGTGACATCCGACCAATTGGTCCGTTGGTCGCGAACCCGGGCTCGCCGGCGGTTCTTTCGTCGGGCTGCGAAGTTGTGTCTGGACAGCGCTTCCCGGCGGTCCGACCGCGGGACCCCTGCCATCGCGGCCGAGGCCGCAGCCTATTCCGGCTGCCGGCGTCATCGCTGCCGCGCCGACCAGAAGGCCTCGGCCGCTTTACCAGCCGGTGCTCTCCGGCCCGCGAATCGTCGCGTCCCGCGACGCTTCTCCGGCCTTCGGGCCCATGGACCGGGTCGTTGGATTGCTGCGGAGGGTCTGAGTAACCTCCCTTCGCCGGATCCAACCGTGGCTGGCGACGCTGCAACGGGATGCATGGTCAGGGGACCTGCGTCCGGGCAGCGGCCACTTCCTGCCCGGCCCGATCCCGGATCGAGGAGAACCAATGGCAGCGACGACGAAGACGACGAAGAAACCGGGCAAGTTCATCCTGAACTGCATCCCGTCCCGCGAAACCCAGAACGACTGGTCGCCGGAGAGCGCGGAGAGCGCCGGACTCCTGGCGGCGGCGCCGGTACCGGTCGCGAAGGACCTGAGGGCAGGTTGGTGGGCGATCGGGGACCAGGGGTCCACGGGTAGTTGCGTCGGCTGGGCCACCGCCGACTCGGTACTGCGATGGCATTTCGTGAACGCCGGCCGTCTCACGCAGCAGCAGTTGCTGTCGATGCGCTACGTCTGGATGGCGGCGAAAGAGACCGATCAGTTCGTCTCGCGCCCGACGACCTTCATCGAGGTCGACGGAACGAGTCTCAAAGCTGCGCTCGATGTCGCGCGCAAGTTCGGCGTCGTGCTCGACAACGACCTGCCGTTCGCGAGCGGCAAGTTGTTCGCCGGCAAGGCGGACACGTTCTACGCGCTCGCGGCGCAGCGCCGGGTCTCTGCCTACTTCAACCTCGGGACGAGTGCCGCCGCGTGGCGGCGATGGCTCGCGTTCAACGGCCCGGTCCTCACCAGGCTGAACGTCGACGCCACTTGGTACGCAGCCACGTCGACGAAGGGCAAGCTCGACGCCTACTCGACATCCACGGCCGGTGGAGGTCATGCCGTCGCGTTGGTGGGCTACACAGCCGATCGATTCATCGTCCGCAACAGTTGGGGCACGTCCTGGGGTGACAAGGGTTTCGCGTACGCGTCCGACGCCTACGCCGCGGCTGCTTTCAGCGAGGCCTACGGCGTGACCCTGTGATGGACGACGAACAGGGATCCCATCGCGGCCGAGGCCGCGATGGGGTGAGGCAGGTCGGTACGCGATCTCAGCCGAACAGCCGTGCGACGAAGCGGATCAGCGCGAACAGCGCGCTGGCCGCGAGCACGCCGAGCAGGATCTTCTGCATGGTCGACATCTGGTCCCAGACGCCGCGCGCGATCAGCCCGGCGGTCGCGAGGGTGCCGGTCTTGTCGCCCGTCACGTGGTCTTCGTGGCGTCGACCCGGCGCGAAACTCACGCGCGCGACGGCCGCCTCGGTCGCGGCGGCCAGTTCGGCGAGCAGATCGGGCCTGCCGGTCGCCTTCAGGACGACGATTCCGTCGCGGCCGAAGGCGCGCGACTCGCAGGCGATCAGCTCGTCGCCGGCGATGCGATAGCGCTTCGCCCAGAAAGCCGTGGCGCGCTGGGCGTCGGACCGCGGCGGTGAAGCGACCGCGAGGATCTCGATCGGCGGCTCGTTGCGCGCGGCACGTTGGCGGTTGAGTTCGTCGGTCTGGGCGCGCCATGCAGCGAGGAGCGCGTCGCCGTCGAGAGCGGTCCATTCCTCCGTCGCGACGTAACCGATCGGCTGCCAGTGGATGGTGACCGCCCAGCGATCGGCGGCACGCGGATCGAGGCCGTCGCGCACGAGCATCCCGATCACCGTCGCGTCGGGTGGGTTGCCCCAGAGCCCTTCGCGGATCGGCGCGGTCGCGGCGGCGTCGAGGAAGCGCATGCCGGGCGGAACCTCGAGCGTGGCGCCGCCGCCGGCGAGGGTGATGGGGGAGGGAGCGCCCTGAGCGGCGAGTGTCGCGAGAGCGAGCGCGAGTGCGACGAGCGCGCGGACGGCGGTAGGCATGGGCCGCGGACGATAGGCCCGAAGGCGATCGCGACGCGAATCGGCCATGAGGACCGGGGATCCCCGACCGGCCGGCCGCGGCGATGCAACCGCTCAGGCCGCGAGCAACTTGACGAGCAGCGGCTCGATCGCGTCGGCCCAGCGCTGGTAGCCCTCCGCGCTCAGGTGGAGGGCGTCGGGCATCACGTCTTTGCTGATCGAGCCGTCGTCCTCGAGGAAGACGTGGCCGATGTCGGTGAAGAAGACCTGCGCGCCGTCCTGCAGGCGCGCGAGCGCCTGGTTGACCTGAAGCACGTTTCCCCGCATCTCGTTGAATCGGTCGCCGCGCGGGAAGATCCCGAGCAGCAGCACCTTCGTCGCGGGCAGACGCTCGCGGAGGCGCGTGACGACCGCGCGCACTCCCTCGAGCACCTGTTCCGGACTGCTGGTGCCGTGGCCGAAGTTGTTCGTGCCGATCATCACGACGGCGACCTTCGGCGTGATGCCTTCGAGGTTGCCGTTCTCGAAGCGCCAGAGGACGTGCTCGGTGCGGTCGCCGCTGATGCCGAGGTTCACGGCGTGCCGCGGCGCCATGCGGTCCTTCCAGACACCTTTGCCGGTGCCTTCCCAGCCTTGCGTGATCGAGTCGCCGACGAGGATCAACTCGCAGTCACCGCGATGCGCGGCGACGTCCGCATTGATCTTGTCGTGACGCTCGCGCCACGCGCCGTCGCGCGGCACCGGGACGATCGCCGGATTGACGGCCGGCGCCGCCGGTTCCTGCGGCTTGGGCGCGTCCTGGGCGGCGAGCGGGGCGATCCAAACGGCGAAGGCGACGAGCGGGAGCGCGAACGACATGCGCGAGGTCATGGGCGCGCGAGCGTAGCGGCGGGCCTGCGCGAAACGAACGTCTCAGAAGTCCGACGACATGCGCACGGTGAACGCGTGCGCGCCCTCGTCGCCGTCGCGCACGAGGTCGAAGCCGTAGGCCCAACCGAGTTGCAGCCGCGTCTGGCCGAGGAAGCCCGAGGTCAGGAGCACGTGCACCGAACTCAATCGGTCGTCGTCGCGGACGATCGAGGCGCCGCGGAACTCGTCGCGGTCGAGCCACGCGAGAGTGGCGCCGGTCTCGAGGTAGGCGAAGAAGGCGAGCTCGTAGCGGTACGAGCCGGACACGATCGCGTAACGCTCGGGGAAGAACTCGTCGAGCGCGGCGCCGGGGAGCACCGGCCGCGCGACGGTCCCCGACTCTTCACCGCGCGTGTCGGGGAAGCCGCCGACGCGTGGCGCCGAGAAGCGGTCGGTGCCGTCGGAGGCGCCGCCGTGGAAGGTGAGCACGAGGCGGTGGCGTTCGCTGTCGACGAAGGGGACGTCGGTCGCCCAGACCCCATAGCCGGTGAACGTGACGTGGTCTCGCACGTCGCGCTTCGCGAAGAAGCCGCTACCGGCGGCGTCGCCCCAGCCCGATGCGTCCGCGCGCGATCCCCAGATCAGATCCGCGCCGAGCGCGACGCCGCGATGCGCGCGTTCGACGAGGTTGCGTTCGAGTGCGTCGTAGCGCGTCGTCCATCGCAAGCGCATCTCGAGGGTGTCGTCGGGCACGACGAACGCTGCGCTCGTGGTCTCGCCGCGACCGAAGTAGAGGTAGCCGGGCTCGAGGAGCACGTCGCTGGAGAAGAGGTTGTCGGCGTGGCCGGGATCCACGCGCTGGCGATGCCCGACGCCGATGCCGGCGCGCACCCAACCCCACGACAACTCCTCGCCGTCGATGCGCCGGCCGTCGACGAACTCGCCCGAATCCCAGATCGGAGTCGACGTGTTCAAAGATCCGATCACCTCGAAGGGCTTCGCGCCGTCGGGATGGAAGGCATAGACGACGTCGTTCTGGATCACGCCGACGAGCGCGCGCAGGTAGTGGGAGTCGTCCGCGGGACGCCGCCAGAAGTACGCCCAGCCGTAGGGGAGGAACTCGCCGTCGCTGAGCCCGGGAGTGCCGATCAGGCCGGCGTCCCACGCATTCACGCGCGTGCGATCGCGGGCCTGCACGTCGAAGGGCTCGCCGAACAGCGTGGTGTGGAAGCCTTCTCCCGCGCGCGGCGTGCGGTACGGGGTCTGGTCCTGGGCGCGGAGGGTGGGGAACGCCGGCGCGCACAGTGCGGCGAGCGCGAGGAAGAGGGTGGTGCGTGGCATCGCGGCGGCGCCGGACGATACCGCTCAGCACATCGCGGGCTCACACCAGGTCGGAGTCTCCATTGGCGCGACCCGCGCGACTTCGTCCCGCTCCTCGTCCGTCAACGCGAAGTCGACCAGCAGGACCGTGCGCGGCGCCGGACCGAAGTTCGCGACTTCGTGTTCGAGGCAGCCGTCGAAGACGATCCCGCTCCCCTCGGACCACTCGTGGACCTCGTCGCGTACGCGCAGCTTGGCGAGGCCGGGCACGTCGACCGCGAGGTGCGAGCGGATCACGCCGGGCACCGGCAGGTCGGTGTGGCGGTAGATGTGACAGCCGGGATCGATCCGCGAGAACGCCGCGGTCTTGATGCGCGGGTTGTCGCGAACGAACTCCGCGAGGCGCGGGCACGCGCGCCGATTGGCCGCGAAGTCCACGCGCAGCGAGTCGGGCCAACTCCGCAGATGGACCGGGAAGACCGACCATCCCGCGCTGTACGCGCCGAGCACCGGCCACGGCACGAATGCGTCCCTCGGCAGCCGATCGAGTTCGTCGCGGATCACACGGAATTGGCGCTCGAGCGCGACGACGAGCGGGAACTTCCCTGGAAGGGGTAGCGGCAAGACTTCGATCTCCTCGGACGAGTGAGGGCCGGCCCGCCGGCAAGCGACGTGCCGCGAAGTTGGTGCCGGGCGACGCGCGTCGTGAATCCTGACTGCGACGGCGGGGCGACGTGGCCCGTCGGGAAGTCGTCGCTGCAACGAGCCGAGGCTCACTGCCGCGGGTCTTCAGCCCGACGGCGGGGGGGATGAGTCGGCGAGGAGAGCAGCCGGGATGTTCATCGGCCGCGCCAGGCGGCTCAGGTCGAGCCCATTGCGGACGAGGTGCAACAGATGGATGCCGTTGCCTGTCAGCGTGCGGTTGTTGTCGCCGGCGAACATGGCTTTCAGCTGCGCCGCCTCGTCCATCGAGAGGCCCGCCGAGACGTCGTAGCGCCATTTGCCGTCGCGATGACGGACATTGGTCACGCCGAAGGCGAGCGGATCGCGATGGACCTCGCAGTCGGGGTGGAGTCCGAAGTCGCCGACGAAGGACGCCAGGCCGAACTGGTCCCGGTGCTGCCAGAGGAATCGGGCGCTGTCGATCACGTCCGCACGGGTCTGGGTCGGGAAGCCGATGAACCACAGGAGCTCCGTGGAGATGCCGGCCTCGCGCAGGTTGCGCAACATCCCGAGCAGGTCCGCGTGGCGGTAGCCCTTGCGCATCAGGTCGAGCAGTCGTTGATCGTTCGACTCGTAGCCCATGTGCAGCGAGCGGCAACCGCCCGCCGCGAGCAGTTCGCAGAACGCACGGTCCTTGAAGCACGACTCGAACTTCATCCATCCGGCCCAATGCAGGTCCAGACCATCCTCGAGGACGATCTCGGCGAGCCATCGCGCGGTCTTCGGCGGAACGCTCGTGTCCTGGAGTTGGAGGAAACGACCGCCCGCCGCAGCGATCGCGCGGACGTCCGATCGGAGCTTCGCCCTGGACTCCATCTGGAACGGATCCTGACCGACGATGCTGCACATCGCGCAGCGGCCCCAATAGCAGCCGCGCGAGGTGATCAGCGTGTGGATCGGATCCGGTTGCAGGTACAGGGTCATGTCCGCGACGGAGAAGTCGGGAGTCGGCCAATCGTCGAGCGACTCGCATCGGTCGACCTGCGCCGGATCGCGACGGCGGCCGGCTGCGTCCCGCCGCACCGAATTGCGGACGGACTCCAAGGGCCGCTTGCCCTCCAGTGCGTCGCAGAGTTCCACCAGAGCCGAATCGCCGTCGCCGAGGATCACGGTGTCCGCGAACTCGAGCAGCCAATCGCCGTCCAGCCACCGCTCCGGGAAGCGCGTGATCAGCGGGCCGCCGAACGCGATGTGCACGCCGGGATCGCGCGCGCGGATCCGCCGCGCGAGGCGCACCGACTCGATCGACTGCTCGGAATACGCCACGCAGATCCCGACGAGGTCAGGACGCGACGCGAGGACGGCGTCCGCGAGTCCTTCGTCCCACAATTCCCGCAGCGTGCTCCACCGATCCGCACGCTGATTCGCGAGCATGAACTCAGCGAATCGCTCGTCGTAGGGCGTGAGCACCAAGTCGAGTTGGTAGAAGCCGGCGAGCACGTCGACGACGGTCCAGAACGCGTCCCGCGCGAGTTCGGGGACGTAGAAGCGCCGTGGATCGCGAAGGAGGTGTTTCGCGGCTTCGCCGGGTGCGAGTCTCGACGCGACGCTGCGTACGTGATCGTCGAGGTCGGAGCCGTCCCCGGGCGAACTCCGGGACCGCGCTTCGGAGTCGCGGAAGGCATCGACGATCCGCGTCGCGCGCTCCTCGTCGAGCAACATGTCGGCTGCTCGAGCATTGAGGTCGACGATCGCCGGCATGTGCCCAGCCCGACGCAGTGCACCCGCGAGAAGGGGCAGCGCGAAGTAGATCTGATTCGGCAGGCAGAGCGCCGGCGGAAAGACGAGGGTCACGCGCATCGGCGGCGGCGATCGCACTCAGGGCTTGGAGCACGAGGTCGTCGGCCGGATGGTAAGCGCGGCGCCTCAGGTCCCCGAGATCATCCAGGTCACGCAGTCGCTGACGTAGTGATCGAGCGGACCGCCGCCGACCATCCAGCCGGACCAACGCGTCGAGAGGATCAGGCCGCACAGCGCCGGGAAGTTCGGCAGCGGCATCGGGAAGTTCGCGGAGCCGGTGCACGGCGGGCCGGGCGGGACGAAGGTCATCGACGCCCACAGCGGCAGCGTGGGCATCAGCGAACACAGGCCGTAGTTCGCGACCGCGCAGTTGCTGCCGACGTCGAGGAAGCAGAGCGCGATCGAGTTCGTCGGGCAGTTGTTCAGGTCGAGGCCGAAGCCGAGGTTGCCGATGGCTGGGTCGCCGCGCAGCAGGTGCTGCATCGCGAGGCAGGCAGGAGCGCTGCCGCTGAAGCAGGGCGAGCCGCTGCTGACTTCCGTCGAGGGCAGCACGCAGAGTCCGGTGAGTTGCTGGCCGGGGACACCCGTGCAGCAGTTGACCGGGAGGAAGCCGCCGCAGGGGTGGATGTACTGCAGCACCGTCACCTGCGATTGGTCGGAGACCATCAGCGCATGCCGGCATGGGTCGTAGCCGAGACCGGTGATGAACGGCACGTTGAAGCCCGAGCAGTCGACGACCTGTGACGGCGGGCAGATCGGGATGCACGGCGCGGTCTGGAGCGCGATGTTGACCTCGGACACCGGCCCCGGCCCGTTCCACGGCGACGAGCCGATGAAGATCAGCTGGTTCGCGTCGTCGGTCGCGAGGCCCGTCACCATGTGGTTGGGCGGGAGCGCGAGCGTGCACGACGACTGCAGCGTGAGCACGCAGCCGACGGCGCCATAGGTCTGGATCACGTTGTTCGAGTGACTGACGAACAGGCGCTGGGTCTCCTCGTTGCACGCGAGGCCGGTGACGAACACGCCCACCGGGAGGTTCGGCGCGGGGAACGCGGCACAGACCGTCGCACAGCCGACGCGCACGTCGATCTTCATCAGATTCAGCCCGTCGCTGATCCAGGTCGCGCGATCGCGCGGATCGTGGGCGACGCCGCCCGCGAAGGGCGCCGCGACCGGCGGCAGTGCGGGCGGGCAGATCGACACCGTGCAGTTGTTCGGATCGATGCGCGCGAGCAGCGGCACCGTGTCGGTCAGCGCGAGGATCTCGGGCGTCGACTGCGCGGCGAGCGAGGCGGGAAGGGCGAGTGCGGCGAGCAGGAAGCGTGCAGGGAGCATGGCGGTCGGGTTGCGGTCGGGTTGCGGCGGAGAGTTCGGCGGGAACTCGTCCTCGTGATGACCGCGCGGCCTTGACCCTGGACAGGTCTTGCGACGATGTCCTCCGCCCGGTCCGATCCGCCGCGAGATGAGCGAGCCGCAAGGGACCCGGCGCGACGCCGACCGCGACTGGTGGCCGCGCGCGGAACACGTCGCCGTGATCGACCCCGTGAGGGAGGCACGGCGCGCGGCGATCGGTGTGGGGGCGCTGCTGCGCGCGAGCTTCACGGCGATCCGCGCGCACGGACTGGTCGCAGCGGCGATCGCGGCGCCGTTCGGAGTGGTGGCGGGGTTTCTCGTCGACGCGGACGCTTCGGTCCTCCTCGCATCGACCATGGTCGCTTCCAGCGCCGCGGTCAGCGTCGTGATCGGCATGCGCGCGGGCCCGCTCGGTGCCACGGCGCCGAACTGGCTGCGTGCATCGATCCGAGCGCTGATCCTCTCGACGATCGCGGCGGCGGTCAGACTTGACGTCCTTGTCGATGGGCTCGATGCCCTCTTGCCCCACAGCGCGTCGGCCGTGGTCGCGCTTCCGCTCATCGCCGTCGTCGGGGCAGTCGGATTGGCCGTGGGACTGCACCTCGCCGTGGCGGCGCCGATCGCGCTGCGCGAGGACCTCGCCGTCGGAGCGACACTGCGGCGTGTCCTCGCATTGACGCACGGCGAGCACGTCGACTGGACGGCTCACACCTTCGCGGTTCTCGTCGTGCTGTTGCTGCCGGTGGCGGTCGCCGTGTCGATCCTGAACCTGCACGACGAGCGCATCGCGATCACGGCGGGCTGGGTCCTCGCAGGAGGACTCCTCGGACCCACGGCTTTCGCCCTGCACGAGCGCCTGCTCGCGCACGAAGGTCGGGTCCGGCAGCATGTCGCCGGCCCCTGAGCGCGGGGCTTTCGCATCCGGAGGACGCGCCTATGGTGTTCCGCTCATGCCTCGTCACCTCGCGTCTTTCCTGATCATCACGTCCCTCGTCGCGAGCGCGCACGCGCAAGTCGACGCCACCTTCGCGCCGTTCGGCAACGGCTGTCCCGGCACGGGCCTCGGACTCGGCGGGAACCACGTGCTGCCGGCGGACATGGCGACACGCTTCGGCTCCGGCAACGCGATCCCGTTCTCGTGGTCGCCGGTGCGCTTCCAGCAGCCCTTCGACGGCGCGGATCTCCCCCTCGCCTTCACGATGGCCGGACTCAGTCTGCGGCAGGCGCCGCGGGCGCCGATCTCGCACGGCTACATCGTCGATCTCGAGATCGCGGTGGGCTACACGACGAAGACGCCCGCGACGATGAGCACGACGTTCGCGAACAACTTCGACAGCGGTGCGCCGGTCGTCGTCGTGCCGCGCGCGCAGATCGTCGTGCCCGACGCGCCCCCGACCGGGCCGAGCAGCCCCGCCGACTTCTTCTTCACCATTCCCTGGGCGACGCACTTCGCGTGGACGCCGCAGCCGGGCCGCCACTTCCTCGTGCAGGTGACCGTCTTCGGCAACAGCTACGGCGGCAGCGCCTTCGGTTACCCGTGGGACTCCGCGTCGAGCGCCACGACCGGACGCCTCTATGGTTCGCCCGCGACCGCGACGACCGGGACCATGGAGCGCAACCTCGGCGTGGTGATGGGGATCCGCGCGCTCACGAACACCGCGCTGCCGAACCTCTACAGCGACAACACCCCGCAGATCGGCGATCAGTTCCGCGTGCGCGTGAACCAGGCGCGAGCGTCGTCGCCCGCGATGATGCTGCTCGGCTTCTCGCGGACGAGTTGGCCGGGTGGATCGCTGCCGATGAACCTCGCCCTCGTCGGCGCGCCGGCGTGCTCGCTGCTGACTTCGATCGAGGACGTGCGCAGCTTCGCGATCGACGGGAGCGGCGCCGGCAACGTCGTCTACGACGTCCCCAACGACTTCTACCTGCTCGGCCTGCACTTCTACTCGCAGGCCCTGATCGCCGACCCGACCGCGAACGCCTTCGGCTTCGCGTTCACCAACGGCGGCGACGCACGCATCGGCAACCAGTGATGCGCGGCGTCGAGGCGACGCTGGCTATAGTGCCGCGATCCCTCGGTTCCGGAATCGCCCATGCGGAAGCTACTCTCCCTGGCGTCGTGCCTCCTCGTCGCGGCTCCACTCGCGGCACAACTCCAGTATTCGGCGGGATTGGTGTCCGCGTCCGAACTGCGCGCCTTGGCCATCGGGAACGGCGGCGGAGGCTTGCGCACCGTGCCTGCCAACACGGATCTGTCGGCGGGCTGGACCCTGACTTCGATTGCGTCGCTGGCTTCGGCGACGACGACGGTGAGTTTCCTGCACGGCGGCACTGGACCGACCGTCGTCACGATCGAGGAGTCGTGCACGGCGTCCTACTATCCCAACCAACCGGCGAGTGGGGCGACCGGCCCACACTGGATCCGCTTCGTGCTTCGCTCGTCGAGTCCGAGCGGAGGTCGGCTGCGGGTGTCGTTCACGACCGATCAGCTCTTCGGCACGACCAGCGGTTCGGCCTCGGTCGACATCGGCGCGGACGGGTCCGACGAGTTCTCCGCGCAACCCGGGCAGTTCCTCGCGCAGGACTACTTCGTCGCGATCGACTCGATCGGAACTCCGATCCTGATCAGGACGAGCGCATTCGCAAGGTCTGCGCCGACGTCGAGGATCAGGACGACACTGAGCCTGCGCTTCGAGCCGGCGACGGCGTGCACGGCGACTTCGTATGGACCGGGTTGCGGTCCATCGCTCTCGTTCGGCGAACGCTTCGTGGGAGCGACCAAGGACGTCACGTTCCGGATCACCGGCGCACCGCCGCTGGCGCTCGGGGTGGAAGCGATCGGGCTGGTCCGTGCCAACCTCCCGATCCCGGGGACGAACTGCGTGCTCCTCACCCAGCCCGTCGTCACGCTTCCCTTGGGGATCGACTCCAACGGCAACGGCGAGATCACCCATCCGGTCCCGTACGACCTGCCGTTCACTCTCGACATCCAGGACGTCGCGGTCCAGTCGGCGGGCGGCTCGATCGTCCTGATCACGAGCGACGCGCTCGAGGTCGTCTGCCGCTGACGGGTCGTTCGGCGAGCGGCGGACGCGCTCTCACCGCACGGTCATGTCGATCGGGCGCGTGAAGGCCGGCTGGACGTTGTCGAAGACGAGGCCCTGGAAGCTGAGCACGAGGCCGGTCGCTGCCAGCGGGATGTTCAGCGTGATCGCGTTCACGCTGCCCGACGCGTTGCAGGTGCGAGAACCCGGGCTGAGGCCGGCGGTCGACAGGGTCACGAGCAGGCTCGCCGGATCGATCATCAGACCGTTGTGCACGCCGGGGACGACCCAGCCCGGGCAGGGCAACCAGGTCGGACCGAGACCGATCGCGATCGCGGCGGGCAGAGTGGCGTCACCGAACAAGCGGACCGAGAAGGTCTGCCCCACGGTGCCGAAGCTGCGTCCGGTGTTCGCGGGGTTGTTGCAGTCGAACCCGCAGTAGACGGACAGGCTCGGCGAGATCAGGCTCGTCAGCGAGATGCCGACGTTCTGTTGCGCGGACAGCCGCGCGCTGGCGAGGACAAGGACGAAGACGAGAGCGATGCGGAGCATGGGCCTCATGTTGGGTCCCGGGGCGGCGGACGGGAGGCTACCGCGCTCGCCCGAGCCGCGGCAGGGGTGGAGCTATCGCTGGGCTCGAACCCAGAGGTCGCCGAGGCCGAGCGCGGCGGTCCAGCGGTCGAGGTAGACGCGATCGAGTGTTGCGCCCTGGAGTCGGACGAGCCCGAGGACGTCGCGCCACTGTCGATCGGAGACCTCGCCGCCCTTCCGGTACCACTCGAGCTTCGACACGATCGCGTCTTCCGGGCTGCTGACCCATCGCAGCCGAGGCCGCAGCCGATCCCGGCTGCCGGCGTCGGCGCTGCCGCGACAACCAGAAGGCCTCGGCCGCTTTACTAGCCGGGGTCCTTCGGCCTGCGATTCGTAGCGGCATGCGACGATTCTCCGGCCTACGGACCCAGAGGTGGCGATCGGGATCACGCGAGACACGCTCACGGATCCGGCGCCCGAACTCGACGCGGCTGTACTCGCGCGACCGCAGCGGAAAGATGTCGATCTTCATCGCGCTCGCGGTGTGGATGGCGTTGCAGGCGATTCCCTGGTCGAGAAGCAGCTTCATGCTCTCGACATCGGCGATGAACTCGCGCACGAGCGCGCGAGCCAGGCGCTCGGCCGTGTCCGCCTCGATCACGATGATCATGTCGATGTCATGCGTGGTGCGCGGTTCGCCGTGGAGCGAACTCGCGACGGAGCCGCAGACCATGTACGGGATCCCGGCGGATTCGAGTGCGTCGCCGGCCGCCAGCGCCACGACGAGCGGTTCAGGGAGCGATGCCATGCTCGGCCGGATCCCAGCCGTAGACGCGGATCATGGTTGCGCGGTCGAGCCAAGTCGCGAAGAGCCGCATCCTCACCTCGTCGTCGCCGGCGAGCGGATGGCGTTTGCGGATGCCGAGTTCGGTGAGGTGACGCGCGGTCGCGCACAGCTCGCCGAGCAGGCGGAAGCGCTCGTGCATCGGCAGGCTGCGCCAGATCGCGAGTTGGAGCGCCTCCGCTTCTCGCGTCGTGTCATCGGCCAGGGGGCGGGTCGGGTGGGAGGCGTCGTCGCTCATCGCGGGCCGAGCATGATCGCGTCGAACAGCAGCTTGAAGGTGCCGGCCGGCTGGCCGCGGTAGACGACGTCCGCGCCGAACAGGACGAAGCGGCCCTTGCCGCGCACGACTTCGGCGACGGCGGCCTTGCCGCGCAACATCGCACCGCCGCGTTGCCAGCCGCTCGCGAGCAATGGGGTCTCCCGCGACCAGACCGCGCAGGCGCGCGCGCCGTCGCGCGGCGTGAGCACGGCGCTGCCGCGGAACATCGCGGTCTGGCGCGGGGACAGACCGAAGGCGAGCGGGTCGGAGACGTCGACGTCGATCCAGAGCAGCGAGCCGGGGATGAAGAACTCAGCGTTGGTCACCGCGCGCGGGCCGTCGTCGCCCTCGACCTTCAGGCCGACGTCCACCGGCAGCTCGAAGAGACCGACCGCGGGTTCCACCGCGGATGCGAGCGCGATGAGCGTTCCACCCGCTTCGACGAACTGCGCGAGCGCGACGACGCCCTTGTCCTTCGTGACGCGGGTGTTGCGCTGCGTGAGCTCCGACCAGTCCTCGAAGGGCGGGAGAGCGTCGCGCAGTTTCGCGAGTTGCTCGTCGGTCGCGTTGCGGCCGCCGCGTTCGAGCGCGCCGTCGCGACGGCCGCGCGCGTTGGCCGCGGGCAGACCGGTGCAGAAGACGAGCACGTCGAAGTCACGCCGCAGGTCGCCGCTCTCGACGCGGGCGCCGAAGACTCGCCGCGGCGCGAAGCCGAACTCGAGCAGCGTCCACTCGGTCCAACCCGTCGCCATGTCGCCGCCGAAGGGATCGAAGAGGCCGATGCGCGGTGCGCGAAGCGAGGCCATCGCGGCATCCGGCAAGCGTGCGATCGGCACGGCCCGACCACCGTGCTCCGCGAGCGACGTTGCCAACACGCGCGCCGACTTCTCGTTCGACGGGACGTGGACCGTCCCCGCGGGCCAGCCCGTGCCGTCCGCCGCGAAGGCCGTCGTGACGCGACGGACGTCGAGCTGCGCGCCGAGCAGGTCGTTGAGCACCGGCCACAAGCACGACGAGCGCGGATCGAGCAGCCAGCCGTTCGGGCTCGGCGCGAGAACCTCGCTCGCGAACGGCACCTCGATCGCGTCGACGGGTTCGATCGGGAGCTCGAGCGGTTCGACGAGGCGCGTGACGCGCACGTCCATCTGCATCGCGAGCGTCCAGCCCGCGCTGTCGTAGGGCCGGATCGGCTCGCCGCTGCTGCCGATGTCGTCGGGGTGCCATTGCGGTTCGAGCAGGTCGCGCAGGTGCGCGCGGAACGGTTGCGCGGCGTCGATCACGAAGCTGCCCGTGGGCGCGGTCGTGCCATCGGGCAGCTTCGCGGCGGCCGTGAGGCGATCGACGCGGATCGCGCAGCGCCGCAACGCGCGCACGAGACGGACCGCGGCGCCGAAGTCGGGCTGATCGGCGGGGATGACGTAGAGCCGTGCGTCGCGCGTCGCGGGATCCGTGAACAGGCTCGGCTCTTCGACGGCGTTCGCCGTCGCGCTCTCGGCCGGTTCGGTCTCGCCTTCGGCCCGCGGCTCGGCCGGAGAAGCGGGACGCGCTGCGCCGGGCGCGCGCTCCTTCTCGCGCTGCACGAGACGCGGTGTCGGCGTCCAATGGTCGCGCGAGCCGAGTCCGATCGCGTTGCGCGCCATGCGCCACTGGTCGAGCAGCAGCTCCTCGCGGTAGCGCGACGCGTGGTCGAGGATCGCGAAGTTCGCGGTCTGCAGGTAATCGATCGTCTGTCGCGCGTGCCAGACCGTCGTGGCGATCGGCGCGGGGTAGTCGACGGAGGGCAGGCGTCGGTCGATCGTCTGGCGGAGCGGCGTCGGATCGGGCGATCCGAAGACTTCGGTCAGGATCCCGATCAGATCGGGTCGTAGACGTAGTTGAAGGGATCGCGGAACGGCGGCGTGAAGATCACCGTGCCGCGCGGCGCCGTCTGGTGGTGGTTGTAGACGATCTGCGGCAGCCAACGGTGATAGAGCGCGCGTTGGATGTTGCGTGTCTCGGGCTGGTTGCCCATGTAGTGGTCGCGGTTGTTGTCGTGCCCGATCCAGCGCTGGTAGAGCACCGGCAGCAGACCGACGCGTCCCGTCGCGCGGTAGCCGTTCGCGACGAGCTCCATCCCGTCGGGATTGGCGGGGCACACCAGCAGCACGACCTCGCGCAGGATGCGCTGCACCTCGGCGTCGTCGCGCGACGTCATCTGCCAGACCAGTTCGAGGATGTTCTGGCCGGCGATCGATTCCGACGCATGGAGTCCGCCGTCGATCCAGACGATCGCGCGCGCCTGTCCGGCGACCGCGCGCGCCTCGGTCTCGTCGACCACCGCGCCGAGCGCGAGGCGTTGGACCATTCCACGCAGCTCTTCCACCCGCGCCAGGTTCTCCGGCGCGCTGATCACCGCGAGCCACTGGGTCTGGCCGTACGACGTGTCGCCGATCGGCTCGAGCTGCATGCGCGGCGAGGCGTCGTCGAGCGCGCGCCAATAGCGCACGAGGTCGGTGTAGGACGCGAGCTTGCCGTCGGCGCCGATGGCGTGGCCGAGGAAGGCGTCGGGGCTCGGAACCTGGGCGGGGAGAACCGCGGGGAGCGCGAGCAGCAGGAGCGCAGCGCGGAGTGCGGTCGGCCGGATCGACATGGGCCGGGATGGTAGGACGCGGCGCGCACGGATTTCCCGTCTGGCGGCCGGCCGGCCACGCGATCCACGTGATGCCCGGACCGCGGCAGTTCGCCGCGAGACCCGCGCAGACCATCGAGGACGCCATGACGAACTTCGCCCCCGTTGCCGACTCCCTCCGCCGCGCCTTCGGTCGCGACGGCTTCTTCCGGCTGCTCGCGCTCGCGCTCGCCGCTTTCGCGATGGCCGCGGGCCCGAAAGCGCAGGACCGGGACTGCGTGACGATCCGCAGCGGTCCGTTCCAGGACATCACGGCGACCGTCGGCGGCCCAGGTGCGCCCTTGCCGGCCTTCACGCCCGCGAGCTTCACGGCGGCGGCGGCGAGCACGTTCGCGCTCTCCCAGGTCTTCCCCCTGCCCGGCTTCTGGCTGCCGAGCCTGACCGGGGATCCCCAGGCGAAGTGGATGGGGATCACGGCGTTGGGAATCGGGCAGAGCTTCCTGCTCTCGCATCCCTTCGTGCTCGACGGTTGCGTCTTCGCGAACGCGAGCATCACGATCGACATCGCGGTCGCGAGCCAGGCCGGCGACGTCGGCGCCGGTGGTCCGAATCCGATCGGCGTCTACCTCAACGGCAATGCCCTGGTGGGCTTCAGCGGCGGCGGCTCCGCGTTCGCGTCGACCTGGACCGCGTCGAACATCGGCGCCTTTCTCCTTCCCGGTTGCAACACGCTGGAGATCTACGTGCGCAACACGGACTACCAGCACTCGGGCGTGATCTACAGCGCGAACCTGTGCTGGGATCACGAGTGCCTCGCGAAGGAGTACATCGGGCTGCACACCGGCAACGGCACCGGCACGGTCGACACCGAGGTCCACGCGCTGCCGCTCAGCGCAGCGCCGATCGGGCCGGACTTCGTCGCGGCGCAGTCGGCGCCGTTCGCCGCGATCACCGCGCCGCCGCCGAATGGTTGCCTGCCGCGCTGCAACCCGAACGCGCGATGGAACGCGACGTCGGGCTCCGCGACCCTCTATGCGCAGCCGTTCGAGATCACCGCGTGCAACGTCACGAGCCTGCGCATCAAAGGCGAAGGCGGCGTCTACAAGTTCCTCGGCGACGCGGCCAATCAGGTGGCGGGGATCTACGTCAACGGCAAGGCGGTTCCCGGCAGTTGGGCCGACGGCCTGTCCGGAACGGCGTGCCTCTCCGGCGACTTCATCGCCCTGGTCGGCGACTGCGACCTGATCGCGAACGGCACGAACTGGCTCTACCTGTACGTGCGCGAGGGCGTCCCGGTGCTCCCCGCACCGATGACCGGGCTCGTCTACTGCGCGCGGCTCACCGTCACGAGTTGTGCACAGCCCGAGACCGTGCACTTCTTCAGCGGTCCGGGCGTGATGATGCGCACCGGTGCGGCGATGACGCAGTTGCAGACCTCGGCCTTCGTCTGGCCTCTGGACTTCGTCTGCTCCGCTCCGGCGTTCGTCGTCGGCGCGCGCAACGGTTGGTGCCCGGGGCTGTCGGGCTCGCCGGCGCAGTGGGTTGCGGCGACCGCGACGCGCACGCCGATGTCGACGATGTTCTGCCAGACCTTCACGGTGAACACCTGCACCGGCAGCATCGGCACCGCGCTCATGACGATGAACTACGCGGTCGACGACGACCTCGGCGACTTCCGGGGCGGCGGCTTCAACCTCCCCGGCATCTACATCAACGGCAAGGCGGTGCCGAACTCGATGACGACGAGCGGCGGCCCGAGCCTCTGCCGCAGCATGGTCCGCAACGTCAGCGATCTGCTCGTCAACGGGCCCAACACGTTCACGGTCTACTGCCGTGACACGCAGGCCGTCGCGAGCGGCGCGATCTGGGACGTGATCATCGACATCCAGCCGTGCCCGGACCCGGCCATTCGCGTCGGCGACGGCTGCCTGCCGACGCTGGCGACGCTGGCGGTCGCGGCGCCCTTCGACATCGGCACGACGGGCGTGTTCGACGTCGAGTACCCGCAGGGCCCGGGCACCCGCCTGGTCATCCTCGGGCTCGGCTTCTTCCAGATCCCGCCGGTCGATCTCACGCCGTTCGGCATGCCGAACTGCACGCTCGACATCGACTTCGCGACGACCTTCATCGGCATGACGGGCTTCTCGGGCGGCGCCCAGTTCCCGATCAGCGTGCCTGCCGACCCGGCCCTGATCGACGTGCCGCTGTTCGCGCAAGGCATCGTGCGCGACCCGAGCGTCGGCGGCCTCGGGCTCGTGATGACGCCCGCGATCAAGACCGTGATCCGCTGAGCGTCGTGTCGAACTGTCGCGGACGGCTCGCTCAGCGCGGGCCGTCCGCCGCCGGGGTGAGCTTCTGCGAGTGCGTCTCCAGCGCCTCGCGCACCGAGTCGCGCAAGCCTTCGCCGCCGCGCTGGAAGTGCGCGAGCAGTTCGCGACGCATGCGCGGGTCCCAGAAGCGCTTCAGGTGATTCGCGATCCCCTCGAGCACGACCTTCCGGTCCGGCTCGGCCTCGAAGAACGCGGCGATCTCGTTCGCCATCTTCACGAGCTTCTGCGGGTTCATGCGGCTCAGTCCGGGAGCAGGTCGTCCTGGCGTCTGCTGAACTCCTGGTAGCGGCGTTGCCACTCGGACGATGCGCCGGCCTTCGTCACCTCGACGGCGGTGACCTTGTACTCGGGGCAGTTGGTCGCCCAGTCGGAGTTCTCGGTCGTGACCACGTTTGCGCTGCTGTCCGGGTGGTGGAAGGTCGTGTAGACGACGCCCGGCTGCATGCGCGTGCTGAGCCGCGCGCGCAGCGTCGTCTCGCCGGCGCGGCTGCGGACGCAGACCCGATCGCCTTCGACGATGCCGCGTTGCTCGGCGTCGTGCGGGTGGAGGTCCAGCACGTCGGCGTCGTGCCAGGCGACGTTGTCGGTGCGCCGCGTCTGCGCGCCGACGTTGTACTGGCTGAGGATGCGACCGGTCGTGAGCAGCAGCGGGTACTTGCGCGAGGTCCGCTCGGGCGTGGCGACGTATTCCGTCACGACGAAGCGGCCCTTGCCGCGCACGAACTGCTTCTCGTGCATCACCGGCGTGCCCTCGGGCGCATCGTCGTTGCACGGCCACTGGATGCTGCCGAGCCGGTCGAGCTTCTCGTAGCTCACGCCCGTGAAGGTCGGCGTGAGCCGCGCGATCTCGGCCATGACCTCGGACGGGTGCGCGTAGCTCATCGGGTGACCGAGCGCGTTCGACAGCGCGACGGTCACCTCCCAGTCGGCGAGTCCCGCCAGCGGCGGCATGACCTTGCGCACACGGCTGATGCGCCGCTCGGCGTTGGTGAAGGTGCCGTCCTTCTCGAGGAACGAGGAGCCGGGCAGCAGCACGTGCGCGTACTTCGCCGTCTCGTTGGCGAAGATGTCCTGCACGACGAGGCACTCCATCGCGGACAACGCCTTCGTGACGTGCTGCGTGTCGGGATCCGACTGGGCGATGTCCTCGCCCTGCACGTAGAGCCCCTTGAACGAGCCGTCGAGCGCGGCGTCGAACATGTTGGGGATGCGGAGCCCGGGCTCGGCGTCGAGCGTCACACCCCAAGCGGCCTCGAAGAGCGCGCGCACGGAATCGTCGGAGACGTGTCGATAGCCGGGCAGCTCGTGCGGGAAGGAGCCCATGTCGCACGAGCCCTGCACGTTGTTCTGCCCGCGCAACGGGTTCACGCCGACTCCCGGTCGGCCGAGGTTGCCGGTGACCATCGCGAGGTTGGCGATCGCCATCACCGTCGTGCTGCCCTGGCTGTGCTCGGTCACGCCGAGGCCGTAGTAGATCGCCGCGTTGCGCGCCTTCGCATACAGCCGCGCCGCTCCGCGCAGGTCGTCCGCCCGCACGCCGGTGATCGCGGCCATCGCGTCGGGCGAGTTCTTCGGGTCGCGGATGAACGCGCACCACTTGCGGTACTCCGCGGGATCGCAGCGCGCCGCCACGTAGTCGTCCTTCGCGAGACCTTCGGTCACGATGACGTGCGCGAGCGCGTTGAGCACGGCGACGTTGGTGCCGGGCGTCAGCGCCAGGTGATACGCGGCCTCGACGTGCGCCGAGCGCACGAGGTCGATCCGCCGCGGGTCGACGACGATCAGTTGCGCGCCATCGCGCAGCCGCTGCTTCATCCGCGACGCGAACACCGGATGGGCATCGGTCGGATTCGCGCCGATCACGACGATCACGTCGGCGTGATCGACGGAATCGAAGTCCTGCGTGCCCGCCGACTCGCCGAGCGTCGTCTTGAGGCCGTAGCCGGTCGGCGAGTGGCAGACGCGCGCGCAGGTGTCGACGTTGTTGTTCTTGAATGCGGCGCGCACCAACTTCTGGACAAGGTAGGTCTCTTCGTTGGTGCAGCGCGACGACGTGATGCCGCCGATCGCGTCCCGGCCGTACTTCGCCTGGATGCGGCGGAACTCGCGTGCGGTGTGTGCGATCGCCTCGTCCCAGCTCACCGTGCGCCACGGCTCGGTGATCGCCCCGCGGATCATCGGCTTGGTGATGCGGTCGGGGTGCGTCGCGTAGCCCCACGCGAAGCGCCCCTTCACGCAGGAGTGGCCGTGGTTCGCCTTGCCGTCCTTGTGCGGCACCATGCGGACGACCTGGTTGCCCTTCACCTCGGCGCGGAACGCGCAGCCGACGCCGCAATAGGCGCAGGTCGTGATCACCGAGTGGTCGGGCTGGCCCGCGTCGGCGACGGACTTCTCCATCAACGTCGCGGTGGGGCAGGCTTGCACGCAGGCGCCGCACGACACGCACTCGGACTCGAGGAAGCTGCCGGAGCCCGGCGCGATCTTCGATTGGAAGCCGCGGCCCTCGACCGTCAGCGCGAAGGTGCCCTGCACCTCCTCGCACGCGCGCACGCAACGCGAGCAGACGATGCACTTGGTCGGGTCGAACGTGAAGTACGGGTTGCTCTGGTCCTTCTCCGCCGTGAGGTGGTTCTCGCCCTCGTAGCCGTAGCGCACCTCGCGCAGGCCGACGACGCCCGCCATGTCCTGCAGTTCGCAGTTGCCGTTCGCCGGGCAGGTGAGGCAGTCGAGCGGGTGATCGGAGATGTAGAGCTCCATCGTCCCGCGGCGCAGCTTCGCGAGCTTCTCGGTCTGCGTGCGCACCTTCATGCCCGCCTCGGCCGGAGTCGTGCACGACGCGGGGAAGCCCTTGCGTCCGTCGATCTCGACCAGGCAGAGGCGGCAGGAGCCGAAGGCTTCGAGCGAATCCGTCGCGCAGAGTTTCGGCACGCGCACACCGGCTTCGAACGCCGCGCGCATCACCGAGGTGCCGGCGGGGACGGTGACCGCAGCGCCGTCGATCGAGAGCGTCACCGTCGCGGTGTTCGTCCGGGCGGGCGTGCCGGCGTCGGCGACCTTGTTCGAGTCCATGGGTCAGGTCCGTGCCGCGGTGCGGAGGCCGAAGTCCTCGGGGAACTGGTCCAGCGCGCTCAGCACCGGCGACGGCGTGAGGCCGCCCATCGCGCAGAGCGAGGCCGCGGTCATCGTGTCGCAGAGGTCGCGCAGCAGGGCGACGTTCGCGTCGCGACGATCGCCGGCGCGGATCTTGTCGATCACCTCGACGCCGCGCGTGCTGCCGATGCGGCACGGGGTGCACTTGCCGCAGGACTCGATCGCGCAGAACTGCATCGCGTAGCGGGCCATCTTCGCCATGTCGACCGTGTCGTCGAAGACGACGATGCCGCCGTGACCGATCATCCCGCCGGCCTGCGCGAAGAGTTCGTAGTCGAGCGGCACGTCGAACTTCGCGGGCGGCAGGAAGGCGCCGAGCGGACCACCGACCTGCACCGCGCGGATCGGCCGTCCGCTCGCGGTGCCGCCGCCGAACTCGTCCAGCAAGGTGCGCAGCGTGACGCCGAAGGGCAGTTCCACCAGCCCGCCGTGCTTCACGTTGCCCGCGAGCTGGAAGGGCAGCGTGCCCTTCGAACGGCCGACGCCGAAGCTCGCGTAGAAGGCACCGCCGCGCTCGACGATCAGCGGCACCGCCGCGAGCGTCATCACGTTGTGGATCAAGGACGGCTTGCCGAAGAGCCCTGCGATCGCGGGCAGCGGCGGCTTGGGGCGCACCATCCCGCGCTTGCCTTCGAGGCTCTCGAGCATCGCGGTCTCCTCGCCGCAGATGTAGGCGCCCGCACCGCGGCGGAGTCGGATGTCGAAGCGCTTCTTGCTGCCGAGCACGTCGTCGCCGAGGAAGCCCGCGGCGCGGGCCTCGTCGATCGCCGTGAGCAGCGTGCGTTCGGCGTCGGGGTACTCGGAGCGCAGGTAGATCCAACCCTCGGTCGCACCGAGCGCGAGGCCGGCGATCGCCATGCCCTCGATGAGCAGGAACGGATCGCCCTCCATCACCATGCGATCCGAGAAGGTGCCCGAGTCGCCTTCGTCGGCGTTGCAGACCACGTACTTCCGATCACCGACCGCGCCGAGCACCGTCTTCCACTTGATGCCCGCGGGGAACGCCGCGCCGCCGCGCCAGCGCAGACCCGACTGCATCACCTCGTCGACGATCGAAACACCCGTCATCGCGAGCGCCTTGCGCAGCCCGACCCAGCCGCCGTGCGCCGCGTACTCGTCGAGGCTCGTCGGGTCGATCACGCCGACGCGCGCGAAGGTGAGCCGCGTCTGCTTGCGCAGCCAGTCGATCTGCCCGGTCGGACCGAGGCGCAGGCGATGGTCGCCGCCGCGCAGGAAGCCGGCGTCGAAGAGCGCGCCGACGTCGCTCGGCGCGACGGGTCCGTAGGCGATGCGCGAAGCGTCGGTCGCGACCTCGACCAGCGGTTCGAGCCAGGCCATCCCGCGCGAGCCATTGCGGACGATCCGCACGGGCTGCTTGCGTTGCGCGGCGACGCGCGCGATGGACTGCGCGACCTCGTCGGCGCCGACCGATCGCGCGGAGGAGTCGCCGGGGACGAAGACCGTGACGCTCATCGCGCACCCTCGACGAGCGCGTCGAGTCTCGCGGAATCGACGCGGCCGTGCGTCTTGCCGTCGAGCATGAGCGACGGCGCGCACGCGCAGTTGCCGAGGCAGTAGACCGGCTCGAGCGTGATGGCGCCGTCCTTCGTCGTCGCGCCGAAACTCGCGCCGTGCTCGTGCGCAAGCCGCTCGGCCAGCGCGTCGCTGCCCATCGCCTGACAGGCCTCCGCGCGGCACAGCTTCAGCACGTGCCGCCCCGGCGGAACGCTGCGGAAGTCGTGGTAGAAGCCGATCACGCCGTGCACCTCGGCCTGCGAGAGGTTCAACGCAAGGGCGAGCCGCGGAACGGCCTCGCGCGGCACGAAGCCGAGCTCGTCCTGGATCGCGTGCAGGATCGGCAGCAGGGCGCCGTCGAGGCTGCGCAGGCGCTCGATCGCGGAGTCGATCGCGGCGAGCTGGTGTTCGGTCGTCGAGTCGGAGGGCGAGGCGTGCGTCATGCGCGTGGGAGGGCGGAAAAGCTAACCGGGGTCGGCGGGGCTGTCGCCGTGGGCGGCGACGGTGCTCGCCCGACGACGCTTGCGGCCGGAACGTCCCGAGCGTGAGCCGCAGCCCGTTGCGCTCGTCATCGCGAGCAGGTTGCCGCCGGCGCCGGTCTCGAGCTTGACGACCTGCGCGTAGACGAGCTGACCCGCGGCCGAAGGCACGAGCGGGAGTGCGAGGGACGCGAGCCTCCGCCAAGCTCCGAACCCCCAGGGCGCGGTACTCCTGGGCCGAACCGCTGCGCCGCGTGTTCCTGATCGATGTGCTGCTCGGCGCGAACTGCGGTTCCAGGCGCACGCTCCTCGCCGCGATCCACGAGCCCGACGGCATCCGCCGCATCCTCGACCAGCTCGGTCTGCCTGCCGACCCGCCCGAGTTGGCGCGGGCGCGGTCACCGCCGGAGCAGTGGCGCCCCTGGTGACCGGCGAACCGTCGACCCGCCGTCCACGGCTCACCCTGCCCCGACCCTCACGCCAGACCCAGGTTCATGTCGGTCCAGGGGACCGTCCGTGCCTGACCGGTTCAGGCGCGGAAGAACGCCCAGATGGCGACCCTCGACCGCCGTCTCCTCGACCCATCGGCCTGGATCCACGAGCCTCCGCGAACAGCCGGGTCGATTCTCCGGAACCGACAACGCCGTTGCGGATCTTCTGCACGACGCGAGCCAGGACATCGTCGGTGGGTGCGGCGAGCGGATGGAACGTCGCGCGTCGTTCGCCAAGGCCGCAGGCGAGCGTTCGGTGCAACGACGATCGTCGGTGCGTCGTGCACCTGATCGCCTTCATACGGTGTCGGCTCGAGCAGCGTGACCCATCGCGGCCGAGGCCGCAACCCATCCGGGTTGCAGGCGTCGTCGCTGGCGCGACGACCAAGAAGGCCTCGCCCGCTCTTCTTGCTGGGGCCCTCCGGCCTCCCGAATCGCCGCGTCCCGCGACGATTCTCCGGCCTTCGGGCCCAGGGCTCGTCCAGGACCGGAGCACGCCGCCGTGCGCAGGTCGCCGCAAGGCGAAGCGGCCGTCGACCTCGGTGATCGCGGTCGCACCGTCCACGGGCTGCTCGCTGCCGAGCGCGAGGAACCCGGCGCGCACGCTGGGGACAGGACGGCCGTCGGTGTCGAGCACGAGACCGGCGACGGCGAGGGTCGGCGCGGTGAGCTGCGGTGGCGATGGTGCGACAGCGACTGGTGCAGTGCCCGCCTCGACGCGCTGCCGCGCGTCGTCCATCGGCGCGGGCGCGGAGGACATCGCGGCGGTCGCACTCGCGGCACGGCTCGCGTCGATCTTGGCACCCTCGACGTCGGACGGCGCATCGGCGCATCCGCTCGCCAGGATGACGATCACTGCGGCCAGCACCATGAGTCCGAAGCCCGGTGAAGCGTCGCGGCACGCGACGATTCACCGGGCGGAGGACCCCAGCTGGTAAAGCGGCCGAGGCCTTCTGGTCGTCGCGTCAGCGACGACGCCGGCAGCCTGGCTTGGCTGCGGCCTCGGCCGCGATGGGCACGAGGAGACCGAGTCGGAGCTTCGGATTCACGGCGGGCGCCTGCGGGGCGGGGGGATGTCAGCGCCGTGCCCCTGAGTCCGGGCGCGCGCTCTCAGCGAGAGAGTATGTCGAGTCGCTGCAGTGCCTCGCTGCGCTGCGCTTCCGTCGACGTCGTCGAGTCGATCACTCCTCGCAGGAGCTTGCGGGCCGCATCGTGATCCTGCGCGTGTTCCGCGAGCTCCGCGCGCAGGAGCAGCACGTCGCAGCGCTCTGCGACGCCCAGCGCTTGCAGTTCGTCGAGAGTCCGGCGCAGCAATTCGACATGCGGAGCGCTCCCGTTCAGTGCGAGGACGGCGCGGCAGAGGTCGACGCGCACCCTGATCTCGCGTGGCTGCCGAGCGACGAACTCCGCACGCAGCGCGATGGCCTCTTCACGCCGACCGACGAGCTCGAGGTAGCCGAACGCCGGTAGCCACGCTTCGCGCAACCCCGGATCGGCCTGCCTGGCTTCGGCGAGTTTCTGGACTGCACCCAGAAAGTCGCGGACTTCGGCGCGCAGGCCGGCAAGGTTGACGAGAGCTTCGGCGACGCTCGCGCGTTGCTCGATCGCCTTCTCGAACTCGGACGTTGCCTCCTCGCGTCGACCTTCGGCCCGAAGCAGCTTGCCGAGTTCCAGATGCGTAATGCCGTCGTCGGGCTGCAAGCGCAGCGCCGCGTCGATCGCTGCGCGTGAACCTGGGAAGTCACCGCTGCGGCGTCGAGCCTGCGCCAACCCTCGCCAAGCCGTGATCAAGTCTGCGCGCACTGCGATGACCCGTTCGAAGGCCGTCGCGGCTTCGGCGGGACGCTGAGCGTTGAGCAGCACCATCCCGCGCACGGAGTGCGTGTGCCAGGTGTCGGGTTCGAGAGCAACCGCGCGATCGGCATCGGCGAGGGCTTCGGCGTAGCGACCGAAGCGCACGTGAAGCCGCGCGCGGTCGAGCAGCGGCGATGCGGAATGCGGTCCCAGCTCGATGGCCTTGGCCAACGCGGCCAGCGCGTCGGCTTCGCGACCGACCGCTGCGAGCGCGAGGCCGAGCGCTGCGTGGGACATCGGTTGGTCCGGCCGCAGCTCGATCGCGCTTTCTGCCGCGGCGAGCGCTTCGGTTCGCCGTCCGAGCATGCCGAGGACGCGGCTGAGTCCGGCGCAGTTCACCGCGGACCCCGGCGCCAGTTCGCCGGCGCGCCGGTAGAGGGCTTCCGCTTCGGTGATCTGGCCCTCGAGTTCACGGACGCGGGCGAGCCGTGCGTACGGCTGGGGCAAATGCGGAGCGAGGTCGATCGCGCGCTGCAGCTCGGCGGCGGCGCGCGTCGAATCGATGTCGATCAAGGCGAAGCCACACCAGTAGGCGGCGAACGGCGAATCGGGCCAGCGGTGTCGGACGTCGGCCGTGAGCTCGCGGATTGCGACGCGGTCGCGCACGTGCATCAGCGCGTGCAGGTGCTGGCAATGGAAGATCGATCGCGGCGAGTCGGCGCGATCCATCGCACGGCGCAGCGCGTAGGCCGCAGCGCGAAACGTCTCGAGGTTGCCGGAGTCGTGTCCCTGGTCGATCAGGCGCATGCCGCGCACGAACCAGGCGAGTGCGGACTCGGGCTCCTTCTCGGGGAGCGTCGCCTTCATCTGCGCGGCAACCTCCGGAGCCAGCTCGAACAACCGGGACAGGTGTCGCTTTGCGGTCTCGACTTCGCCCGCGAGCGACTCGCACTGGTACGCGGCCGCGAGTGCTTCCGGGAGGTCAGGGAGCAACGTCAGCGCCGCGGTGGCGGTGTCGCGTTCTTCGCTGAGCCCGCCGTAGTCCTGCTGCAACAGCATGGTCTCGAGCAGACGTTCGACGGCCGGCAGTCGTTCGGCTGCGCTCGCGGCGGCGATCCGCGATCGCTGCGACCAGACGTAGGCGCCGAGTCCGATCAGCGCGGGCAGACCGAGGGCGAGCGACAGGAACAACGCGTAGTGCAGCGGCTGCCGGCGCATCGCCTGCAGGGTCCGGCTCACGGGTCCGCGACGCCGCGCGCGCACGGGACGCAACTCGAGCACGGCGCGCAGTTCGCCTTCGAACTCCGCCATCGAGGCATAGCGATCGTCGGGGTCCTTCTGCAGGGCCATGTCGAGCACGCACGCGAGATCCTCGGGCAGGAGTCCGTTGCGGTGTCGGAGGCCACGCGGCTCGGCTTGGCGGACGCGCTCGAGCACCTGGGCGGTGGTGTCGCCGTCGAAGGGCCGCTCGAGCAGCAGCAGTTCGTAGATCACGACGGCGAGCGAGAACACGTCGGTGCGCTGGTCGATCTTCGACGGATCGCCGCCCGCCTGCTCGGGCGACACATAGTGCGGCGTGCCCGCGAAGTCGCCCGCGCGCGTCAACGAGGGGTCGTCGGCGTCGCGTGCGAGTCCGAAGTCGGACAGCAGCGGCGCGCCATCGCGTCGCAACAGGATGTTCGCCGGCTTGACGTCGCGGTGCAGGATGCCTTGCGCGTGCGCCGCGCACAGGGCTTCGGCGATCGGCAACACGCAACGCAGCACGGCATCGACGTGGCTCGTGCCGACGAGTGCGGCGCCCGCTCGAGGATCGCCGAACACCTCGCGTAGGGCCGCACCGAGACTGCTGCCGTCGAGCGACGGAGTCGGCGACGACGCGAGTCGCGCGAGCACGTCGGCCAGCGTGCAGCCGTCGACGAGCTCCATCGCGTGGTAGGGCACGCCGTCGCTCGTGCCGGCCTCGAAGACGGGAACGATGCTGCGGTGGCTCAGTCGCGCGAGGAGACTGGCCTCGCGCTTGAAGCGCGCGACGACCTGCGGTGCCGAGGCGAGCGGTGCAGCGAGCACCTTCAGCGCCACGCGCCGCGCCAGCGAACTCTGCACCGCTTCGTAGACGACGCCGGTGCCGCCGCGCCCGAGCTCCCGCAAGATCCGGAACTCGCCGATCATGCGCGGGGGCGATAGCTGTGATTCCGCGAGCGGCTCGCGCAGCATCGGCTCGAGCAGCTCGCGCAACTCCGGATGGCGCGAGAGCAGCTCCTCGTCGTTTCCCTTCGGATCCGACTGGTGCGCGAGCCAGAGATCGAGCGCGTCGACGAGTTGCTGCACCGGGCGATCACCATTCATGCCGTGTTCCACCGTCTTCTCTGGTTCACAGCGGTTCGCGACCCGCGTGCAGACTCTCGAGCTTCTGTGCCAGCCTCGGCAGCGCGCGTTGGAAGCGCATGCGCGCGCCATCCGCGCTGAGTCCCATCTGCGCGCCAATGTCGGCGAACTCGAGCCCCTGCCACTGCCGCAGCAGCAGCACTTGACGGTCCTCGGTCTCGAGCAGCTCGAGGGCCAGCCGCACCCAGGCCTCGCGCTCGTGTCGCTCGGCGACCGAGCCGGGCTGCGTGACGGTCGCCTGTGGTCGGTCGAGGTCGAGCACCGAATCGGTCGGAACGGGGCGTTCCCGAGCCGGCGAGCGTCGCGCTGCGGAGTGATGATCGTGTGCGTCGCGCAGGTGGTTTTCGATGATCTTCGCGACGAGTGCGCGGAAGCGCGCACGATCGGTGGTCACGAAGCGCGGCATGTAGCCGAGCACGTCGAAGATCGCATCCTGCACGTAGTCCATCGTCTCGCCGCGCGCGCGCAACAGCGGACCGAGGCGCGCGCGCACGAGGTCGCGGATCCACGGCAGGTCGCGGGCGAGCAAGGTGTCGATCGCCTGGCGATCGCCGGCGTGCCAGCGCAACAGAAGTATGCGGGTGTCGTCGCTCGCGTCCATGCCGGGTTGGGCCGCGGCGGACGGACATGCGCGCCGCGAGTTGCGGCGCATGATCGAGGCCTCGTACGGTGCTGGCAAGGCGCGCCGAGCTGTTTCAGTTGTGAGCGAAGAGCGTGATCAGGCCCCAGTTGGCATAGACGGAACCGGTGGCTGCCGTGGCGCTGCCCGTGCTCCAGAGGAGCGACATCGCGGGATCGATCCCGATCTGCACCTGGTCTCCGTTCGAGACGACGAGGTTGCCCGGCGAGAAGAAGTCGAGACAGAAGGCCTGCGAGGACAGGGTCAGGTCGT
>JACRLW010000050.1 GCA_016235155.1 Planctomycetota bacterium | reverse complement strand
GTTGTCGTTGCGGTACAGGCCGTCGAACAGGCTCACCTTGGGCTGGGTGCGGCCGTTCGTGTCGGTCCACATCCAGCGCCCATCGAAGCTGGGCGCGGCCTGCCAGCGCACGGCCTGCAGCGGCGCGCGCCCGCCATGGGTGGTGAACTGCGCCACCTTGACGATGCCGGCCGAGGGGTCCCACCAGAGCAGCAGTTCACTCGCGTTCTGGTAGGTGGCCCACTTGTCGTCCTCGTGCCAGAACGGGTACGGAAACTGGCCCGGCGACAGGCGGTTGCGGAAGGCCGTGGCCAGGCGGATCTGGAACAAACCCTCGGCGCCCACCCATTGCACCCGGTGCTCGCCATTGAACATGAACAGCGGCAGGTACATGCCGGCCAGCACGTCCGGCGCGAACTGGGTCAGGCCGGTGTCCTTCAGCGCCAGCGAGGCGTTGCGCTGGCGGCTCGGCAGCATCGCGTTCGCGCTGCTCGTCACGTGTCTGCCGGCGCTGATGCTCGCGTTCGGATCGCGCAGCGATGCGCGCGACGACGCATCGTCCGGCGCGCCCGCGATCGCCCGCACTCCAGAGGCGGACCGGTCGCCGCGAACTGCGACCGCCGATCCCCGCGGCGATGCGCGAGAGCCGAGCGGGCCGACGACCGCCGAAGCGCCGAAGGAGACGACGCGCCCCGCGAGCAAGCCGCGCGAACGCATCGCCCCGGCCGCCGCGAACCCGACGTCGAGCAATGCGGGCGCGGGCGCCGGTTCGCAGCAGGCCCCGTCCGACGACGCGCAGCGCGCGAGCGAGTCCGCCGCCGCGCGTGCTGCGGCGAAGGGCGCGTCGAGCAACAGCGGCTCCGGCGCCTCGGGCAAGGGCGCGGCGTCGAGCGAATCCGCCGCCGACGAGGAGAAGAAGGCGGCGCAACGCGCCGAGCAGCCAAAGCCTCGCGAGCAGCGCGGCGCGGAGACGCAGAAGAACGACCAGGAACCGAGTGCCGGCAGCCCGAGCGGCGCGAGCAAGGGCGGCGGGAAGCTCGCCGCGGTCGGCAACGAACGCAGCGGCGTCGATCGCGGCGTCGAACGTGAAGACGAACTCGACAGCGAAGACGAGGCGATCGAGGACGAGAAGGAAGAGACGGAGCAACGCGGCGGAGTCGTGCCGAGCAAACGCGATCGCCGGCAGGCGCCGAGCCGTGAACTCACGATCTCCGGCAACGGTCCGCCCGACGACGGCCGCGGCGGCCCCACGCCGCCGAAGAAGTCGCGCGGGACGGCGTCGCTGGTGCTCGGCATCCGCCTCCCCGACCAGGTGCGCGGCCGTCCCAACCCGGGCACCGCGAAGACGAGCATCGAGCCCGTGCCACCGACTCCCGCCGCCACGAGCGATCGTCCCGCGAGCGCGAGCGCCGGCGATCGCGCGAGCCCGCACGTGCAGTCGTTGCAGCCGCCGATCGGCGACCGCGCCGACTACCTGCGCCGCTACCACGAGCTCGTGCGTGCGCGCGCGACCGCCGTGACCCCTCCGAGGAACGAATGAACGAAACCGAGGCCAAGGCCCAGGTCGCGCGCTTCCGCGAACTCTTCGCCGCGTTGCAGCGCGAGATCCACGAGTTGATCGTCGGGCAGGACGACGTCGTCGACGGCGTGCTCGTCGCGCTGTTCGCCGGCGGCCACGTGCTGCTCGAAGGCGTGCCGGGCATCGGCAAGACGATGCTCGTCAAGACGCTCGGCGACGCCCTGCACCTGAGCAAGAACCGCATCCAGTTCACGCCCGACCTGATGCCGGCGGACGTCGTCGGCACGATGGTCCTCGAGTCGGGAGAGGGCACCAGCGCCCACGCGCTGCGATTCCAGCCCGGGCCGATCCACGCGCACCTGGTGCTCGCCGACGAGATCAACCGCGCGACGCCGAAGACCCAGTCCGCCCTGCTCGAGGCGATGCAGGAGCGACAGGTCACCGTCGGCGGCGTCACGCGCGCGCTTCCGGAACCGTTCGTCGTCCTCGCCACACAGAACCCGGTCGAACAAGAAGGCACCTACCCGCTGCCCGAGGCGCAACTCGACCGTTTCCTCTTCAAGCTGATCGTCGGCTACCCGCGCGAGCAGGACTACGCGGCGATCCTCGCCCGCACCACCGGCCGCGAACTGCCGAAGCTGAAGGCGGTCGCGAGCGGCGACGACGTGCTGAAGATGCGCGACCTCGTCCGCGACGTACCCGTTCCCGAGAACGCGCAGCGCACCGCGATCCACCTCGTGATGGCGACGCAGCCCGGCAGCCCGTACTGCACGGAACGCGTCCAGCGCTACGTGATGCTCGGCAGCTCGCCGCGCGGCGCGCAGGCGTTGATTCTCGCCGGCAAGGTCGCGGCGCTGCGCGACGGTCGCTTCGCCGTCTCCGCCGACGACGTGCGCGCCGCCGCGCTGCCGGCCCTGCGCCACCGCATGCTGCTCAACTTCGAAGGGCTCGGCGAGGGCTTGAAGAGCGACGACCTGGTTCGCGAGATCGTCGAGCGCGTGCGCGGCTGAAGTCATCCGGCGATCAACCCGCAATGGCGATCGACACGCAGCGGATCTTCGACCCCGCCTTCCTGCGCAGCCTCGAAGCCCTGCGCATCGTGGCGCGGCGCGTGCCCGCCGGTGGACGGCTCGCGGAACAACCGAGCAAGGCGCGCGGGGCGGGCGTCGAGTTCAGCGACGTCCGACCCTACGTGCAGGGCGACGACATCCGCGCGATCGACTGGAACCTCTGGCAGCGGTTCGAGAAGGCGTTCCTGAAGCTGTTCCTGCACGAAGAGGACCTGCCCGTGCACGTGCTGCTCGACGAGAGCGCGAGCATGGCCCTGCCGCCGCTCGGCCGCAGCGAGCCGCGCGACAAGACGACGGCGGCGCTGCAAGCGGTCGCCGCGCTGGCATTCGTCGCCGCGGAGCACCTCGATCGCGTCGGCGTGACGCCGTTCGCCGATGCGAGCGGCATCGGCATCCGCGGCATCACGGGTTCGGCCTCGTTCCATCGCCTGCTCGCGTGGCTCGTCGCGCGCAGCGCAGGCGGTCGCACCGATCTCGTCGCGGCGCTACGCGAACTCGGTCATCGGCGCCTGCGCCGCGGCCTGCTTGTCGTCGTCTCCGACTTCCTCGACCCGCGCGGCGCCGGCGGCGTCGTCGACGCCCTTCGCGCGCTGCCGCACACGCCCTGTCTCCTCCGCATCGCACATCCGCACGAAGCGCGTCCCCCGCTCTCGGGCGAACTCGAACTCGAGGACCACGAGACGGGCGAGCGCTTGCCGCTGTTCGTCGACGAAGCGGCGCTCGATCGTTTTGCGACCGCCCATGCCGCGCATTGCGACACGCTGCGCGCGTTCGCGCGGACCCGCCGCGGGCGATACCTCGAGATCCGCACCGGTGAGCCGGTCGTGCCGCAAGTCGCGACGCTCTTCACGCACGGAGCCCTGAGCGGATGAACCTCGCCGGACTGTCGGGCACGGCCTTCGCCGGCGGACTCGCAGGGCTGCTGCTCGCGCTCGGCGCCTTGCACTTGTTGCGCGTGCGGATGCGCCGCCAGGTCGTCGACAGCCTCTTGTTCTTCCGTAGCGTCGCATTGCACGCGCGCCCGCGCGTCCTCGGCCGCAAGCTCGCGCGTCTCGGCTCGTTCCTCGTCGCTGCCGCAGCGCTCGCCCTCGCATGGACCGCGTTCGCGGAGCCGTCCGCCGGCGACGACGCGCCGTCGCGCGCGATCGTCGTGGACGTCACCAGTGCGGCGCGCGCATCGCCGCGCGTCGCACAGGCCGAGCAGCTCGCGGCGACGCTCGGTCTCGGCCCGCGCGGCGTGGTCGTCGCGGCCGGCGCCGCTCCGCTCGCCGTGTTGCGGCCCGGCGAGCCCACGGAGTTGCTCGCGTCGCGTTGCGAAGCCCGATTCGGCGATGCCCCGCCGTCGCGCGTGTTCGACGCCCTCGTCGCGTGCGCGCACGCGCTGCGCGACGGCGACGAAATCGTGCTGATCGGCGGACCGCCGCAGGCGCCGGCGTCGATCGACGGAATCCCGGTGCGCCTCGCCGAGGCCACCGCGGCAGCCGCGATCGACGTCGCTCCTCCGCCCGGAACTCGCCTCGCCGTGTTCGTCGCCGAAGATGTCCCCGCGGCGATCGCGATCGCCCTCGACGCGCGCGGCGACGTCGACCGCAGTGCGATCGGCGATGCCGTCGTCGCGATCGCACGGACGACGGCCACGCTGCCGGTCGCCATGCCCGCGGTGTTGGTCGAGGACCGCGACGACGGTGTCGTCGTCGAACCGCGTGTCACCGTCGCGTGCGCCGCACCGCTGTCCCTGCGCGACGCCGCGCGCCAAAGCACCCCTGGCTTCCGTCCGATGCCGGGCGAGTCGCCGTGGATCGTCGATGCGCGCGGCGAATTCGCGCTGGTCGCCGCGCAGGACTCGCGGGTCCGCATCGCCGGCGCCCTGCTCGACGACCTGACCCGGCGCGACGTGCCGCTCCTGATCGACGCCGCGCTCGAGCACGTCCGGCCGCGCACGACGGCGCCGTCGTTGCCGATCGCGGCCGCTCGGACCCACGCGGGCGACCTGCTCCCCGGTCTCGGCGACAGCGGGACGCTCGCGCCGCTCTTCCTGGCGCTCGCTCTGGCCGTCCTTCTGCTCGACGCCTGGCTGCTCTCTCGCGGTCGCGTGGCATAGCGGAAACCGAGACACCGCACATCCGCCCGCGCCACCGCTCACAGGCTCGCACATCGGGTGCACTCCGGTGTTCACTCGATCGACGCTGTTCGCCGGCATTGCCGACTCCCGCCGCGGACTTTCCACCCTCGGAGGAATCCGTGAGCGTCCCTGGCCATGCCACCCCCCGACACGACGCCGTGCATCCTGCGTCGTCCGGTTTCACCCTCGTCGAGATGCTCATCGTCGTCGCCCTGATCACGATCCTCGCGTCGATCGCGGTGCCGAAAGCGATGAGCGCCAAGATCTCGGCGAGCGAGTCCGCGGCGCTCAGCACGTTGCGCACGATCAGCACGGCGCAGTTGCAGTTCCGCTCCCAGCAGATCGTCGATCGCGACCGCGACGGGCAGGGCGAGTACGCCTGGCTCGGCGAGATGTGCGGCTCACGCGTCGTGACCGGCGGGACCGAGTTGCTTCGCCCGGCGCTCGTGCCGTTGTCGCTCGCCGTCGACGCCGCCGGTCAGGCCGACAAGAGCGGCTATCTGTTCGCGGTCCATCTTCCCGACGCCGCGGGGATCGGTCTGACCGAGACGGCCGGGAACTTCGCGAGCGTCACCGCCGACCTCGCCGAGCTCCATTGGACGGCGATCGCCTGGCCGGTCCGCGCCGGGATCAGCGGCACGCACACCTACTTCGTGAACCACCAGGGTGAACTGCGCAAGAACCGCAGCGCGGGCTACAGCGGCACGACGCGCGTGCCGCCCGCCGGCGCCGCGCTGCTCGGCTCGGCATCGCCCGCGCACATCGTCGGCACGGGCATCGCGACCAACGTCGCGGGCGCCGACGGCGAGATCTGGTATCCGGTGCAGTGACCGCGCGAGCGCGAGGTGTTACCTGACCATCGGCGCGAGGGACGCTGCGACGTGGTACGGCAGGGCCTCGTCACCCACCAGACCGAGTCGCTCGTCGATCGCGCGCAGGTGGTGATCGACGCCGATCTCCCGCGCCGGCACGAAGCCGGGGATCGTGACGACGTGCGCGAGCACGCCGCCGACGGCGCGATGCATCGTCCCGCGCGGGATGAACACGAGGTCGCCCGCGACGAGCGACGTGCTCCGCACGAGGGTGAGCGCCGTCGCGCGATCGACGCTCGCAGGGGATTCGATGCGCGCGACGTCGGGACTCCACAGCAAGCGGCCGCCCGGACGCACGTCGTGCACGAGGTAGAGCTCCTCGAAGCCGCCGTCGATCGGGTGGTAGTGGGAGAACGAGTCGACCATCCGCACGCGATGGCAGTTCACCGCGTGCGAGAGGTAGGGTCCGTTGGCGGAGGACCAGGTCAGCATCACGCGGCGGTAGGCGTCGGACTCCGTCGCGCAACCGCCCGGCGCATCGCGGAGTCGTGGGTCGGCGTCGGGACGCAAGAAGCCCGGCACGGCGTCATCGAAGGCGTCCGGCACGCTGACGACGACGAACGCGAGCGGCGCATCGAGCTCGACGGCGCTGCCGGCGCGCAGCGCGATCGCGTCACCGAGTCCGATCTCCGCGCGCGTCGCGCCGAGCGTCGCATGGGCGCGCGCGTCGCTCGCGTGCACGAACGCGATGCGTGACGTGCCGGCCGCCGGCAGGCTGCGCACCGGACCAGTGAACTCGAGCGCGTAGCCGGGACGCTGCGCGTGCAGGCGTTCGTTCACCGCGGTGAGCGCGGCGGCGTCGCCGTCGGGCGAGAGGAGGCGAACGACGCGCATCGCGAGCAGCGCTCAGTGATCGTGACCGTGGCCGTGCACGTGCCCGTGCGAGCGCTCCTGCGCCGTGGCCTCGCGTACGCCCGAGACCTCGATCGCGAAGTGCAGGCGACGTCCCGCGAGCGGATGGTTGAAATCGACCGTGATCTGGTCGTCGACCATCTTCCGGATCGTGCCCATGATCGGGTTCTGGTTCTCGTCGCGCGCCTGGAAGCTCATCCCGACGCGCAGGTTCGCATCGGGCGGGAAGACGCGGCGCGGCACGTCCTGGACCGCGTTCGGATCGGGCAGGCCGTAGCCGTCCTCGGGACTGACGGCGACGTCGAAGCGCTCACCGATCGTCCGCCCCTCGAGCGCGCGCTCGAGCCCGACGACGATGCTCTGCGTCCCGTGGAGATAGTCGAGCGGTTCGCCGCCCGCCGAACTGTCGACGACGCTGCCGTCGTCGAGCGTGAGCTTGTAGTGGATCGAGACGACACGCCCGGCGGCGATGGTCAGCGGTTCGGACATGCGGGCACCATACGCGCCCGCGCAACCGGATGGATCCTCCGCGCGTTCGGAGCGGTCACCGCGGCCGCGCACCCGACACGGTGCGATGCGTCGAGCGCGTGATGCGCCACTCGCCGTCCTCTTCGCGGCGCAGCGTCGCGGCGACTTCGATCTCCCAGATCGCGTCGGCCGGCGTGACCTCGGTGGCGAGCGGCGACACCCGTGAGAGCACGACGACGAAGCCGAGCTCCGCCGTGCCGCTCTCGGCGTCGTAGCTCGCGAGATCGAGCGACTCGTCGCGCACCTTGGCGACGAGGTCACCCCCGGCTGCACCGCCGAAGCGGCCGAGCAGCGCGACGCGGATCGTCTCGCGGTCGATGCGCGCACCCTCCGACGTGTCCGAGTACTCCATCGCGAAGCCGTCGAGACACGTGCTCGCGCGACCCGAGCTGAATGCCGCCGCGAGTCGCCTCGGGATCGATCGCACCAGGGTGACCTCGTCCGACGGCCAGAGGATCCAGGCGGCGAACCCAAGGACGAACGCGGCGAGCAACGCGGTCGGACGCATCGGCCGCATTGGAACATGCCGGTCGGCCGCCACGACCAGGCGCCGGTGTTTCGCAGGGACCAGGCCGACGTCCCGGCTGGCCATGTCGCGAGAATCCGACGTAGGATCGCCTCGATGCCCCGTCTCGACTGGTCCCTCGCCCTCACCGTGATCTCTGCTCTCGCGCCGATCACGGCCGTCACCTCCCAGCAGGTCGTCTTCGTCCGCGGAGACGCCGCCGGCGCGAACAACGGGAGTTCGTGGGCCGACGCCTTCAGCAGCCTGCAGTCCGCGCTGACCACGGCCGCTCCAGGCAGCGAACTCTGGGTCGCGCGAGGCACGTATCTGCCGAGTGCCGGTCTCGACCGCAATGCGAGCTTCCTGCTGCGGACCGGGATCGCGCTCTTCGGCGGTTTCGCCGGCACCGAGACGGCGCGGCATCAGCGCGACGTCGCGGCAAACGCCACGATCCTCTCGGGAGACCTCGATGGGAACGATCCCGCCTTGTCCGGTCGCGGTTGGTACAACTCGTCCGCCAACTGGGCCGGGAACAGCTTCCACGTGGTGACGGCGATCGGCGTCGACGCCAGCGCCGTGCTCGACGGCTTCACGGTGATGAACGGCAGCGCGGTGATGGGTCTGCCCGCCTGGGGCTACGGCGGCGCGGGACTGATTGCGTCGCAGGCCTCGCCGACGATCGTGCACTGTCGCTTCGTGCACCACTATGCGAGCGGCGGCGGAGCGGTTCGGTTCTCCGGCGGCAATGCGTCGTTCACCGACTGCGACTTCGTCGAGAACATCTCCTTTGCGAGCCACGGCGGCGGCATCCACCTCTCCGGCGTGAGCGCCGCGGCGATCCGACGTTGCCGCTTCGAGGGCAACGACGCCCTGCAGAACGGCGGGCCGAACTCCGCGGGCGGCGGCATCTACGTCGACTTCGACTGCGCGAACGTCGTCGTCGACGATTGCGCCTTCGTCCGCAACCGCGCGTGGGCGCGTTTCAACCCCTCGGGGATCTACCCGATGATCGGCGGTGGGATCTTCAACGGCGGCGACGGCACGCTCGTCCAGCGCTGCCGCTTCGTCGCGAACGAGACGCACGAGGGCGGCGGCCTCGGTTCGTTCCGCCCGATCTTCGTCCTCGACTGCCTGTTCGACGCCAACCGCGTGACGAGCTTCGTCGTCGGCGGCGGCAGCACGGGCGGTTGGGGCGGCGGTCTCGCAATCGTCGAGTACCGCCTGACGCCCACGCAGTCGACCGTGCGCGGCTGCACCTTCTGGCGGAACACCGCGAGCGACTCCGGCGGCGGGATCCTCGTCGCCGGCCAATCGGTGACCCGCGTCACGAACTGCGTCTTGCGCGAGAACACCGACTCGAACGGCATGATGAACCGCAGTCAGTCGAGCGGTGCGAAGGCGCGTTGGTCGGACATCTCCGGCTTCCTGCTCTCACCGCCCGGAGAGGACCCGATCGACCCGCTCGACTACCCCGGCAGCTTCGATGCGGACCCGCTGTTCGCGGACGCCAACGGGCCCGACAACATCGCCGGCAATGAAGACGACGACTTCCGCCTGCTCGTGGGCTCGCCCTGCATCGAGCGCGGCGAGCCCGCCGTCGTCGTCGGCGGATTGGATGCCGGCGGCGTGCCCCGGCGACTCGACGGCGACCTCGACGGCGCGCAGCGCCTCGACTGCGGCGCCTTCGAGTTCACGAACGTCGCGCTGCGCGTGACCGTGCAGCCCGCGGCGCCCGGCACGGTGACCGTCGACTTCGACCTGAGCGGCACACCGGGTCTGCTCGCGTTCGTCGCGATCGGCCTGCCGGGGACGGAGATCCCGTTCCCTCCGTTCGGCGGCTACTTCCTCGACCTCGGCATGCTGCCGCTCGTCGCCGCTGCGGGCGCCTTGCCTGCGAGCCTTCAGTTCACCGTGCCGGAGCTCGGCGCGACGTTCCGCGCACAAGCGCTCGCCCTGCACGCGAACGGCGCGGGCAACTTCTCCAATCCCGTCGACTTCTCGTTCTGATCGCTCATGCGCTCGCTCGCTCCGCTCGTTCCTTTCGTCGCCGTCGCCGCGCTCGCCGCGCAGGAGGTCGGCATCACCTTCCACCCGCGACAGCAGTACGAACTGCCGGAGACCCAGCCGGCGGGAACCGCCGTGGCCGACGTCGACAACGACGGCGACCTGGATCTCCTGTTCGCGCTGTACGCCGGCTCCAACAGCGGCGGTGACAAGGTCGGCATCCTGCGCAACGACGGCGCCGGCGACTTCAGCGACAGCATCGAGGTGCTCGTCGGCCGACAACCGCTCGGGCTCACCGTCGCCGATCTCGACGGCGACTTCGACCTCGACTTCGCGGTCACGCTCTACGTCGCCTATGCGTTGCCCGAATACAACGCGGCGCGTGTGTTCCTCAACGATGGTCACGGCGTGTTCACCGCCGGTTCATGGCTCGCGAACGTGGGCAGCTTCCCGATCGCCATCGCGAACGCCGACGTCGACGAGGACGGCCACGTCGACCTCCTGATCGCGCACAACCACGGCCAGCCCGTGCGTCTGTTCCGCGGAGTCGGCAGCGGGCTGTTCGCCGCGGGTACGAACGTCGCGAACACCGGCGGATCGTTGAACGGGATTCAATGCGCCGATCTCGACGGCGACGGCCACGTCGATCTCGTCCTCCACGCGCTCGGCGCACCCTACGTCCGCTTCGGCGACGGTCGCGGCGCGTTCGCCGTGCGCAGCGGCTTCGCGCTGCCGTCCGGACTCATGGTGGTGCGCGCGGTCGACCTCGACGAGGACGGCATCCTCGATCTGCTCGGCGCCAACGGCTCGGTCGTCACGGCGCACCTCGGCATCGGCGGCGCACGGTTCGCCTTCGCCCACGCGATGAACGCGGGCTGCGTGACCGGGCTGCCCGACACGGGCGACTTCAACGGCGACGGCATCCCGGACTTCGCGGCGACCTGCCCCGAGTTCTTCGCATCGGCGATCGCGTATGCGCCAGGCAACGGCCACGGCAGCTTCCGCGCCGCGGCGCGCGTGGGCACCGGCGGCTTCCCCGACGGCACCGAGCCACTCGCGACGATGACGGGCGATTTCGACGGCGACGGCTTCGACGACGTCGCCGCGCCGTGCCGCAATCTCGGACAGACGCCGTACGTGCAGGTCTTCCTCGCGCTGTCCAACGCCAATGGCTGGACCTTCCTCGGCCTCGGTCATGGCGGTGCGAACGGCACGCCGTTGCTGCGAGGCCGCGGCGAACTCACGCAAGGCACAGCACTCGCGCTCGAGACGAGTCACGCCGCGCCGCACGCACCGCTCGCGATCGTGATCGGCTTCGCACGCCAGGACCTCCCGCTCCTCGACGGCACGCTCGTGCCGACGATCGATCTGCTGGCGGCGGGACTCGTCGCCGACGCGAACGGTCGCGCAACCTTCACCGCGACCTGGCCGTCGGGCACACCGGCAGGGACGTCGCTGTGGCTCCAGAGCTGGATCCTCGACCCGACTTCGAGCGCCGGCCTCGCGAGCAGCAACGGATTGCGCGGGACGGGACGCTGACGGCGAGCGGCGGCGCGCGGCGCGCGAAACAACGTCCTCGCGGAGTCAGAACTGCGCGCGAGCACGCTTGCCGCCGATCAGCCGCAGATTGACCGGGTCGAAACCGAAGCCCTGCACGACGAGGCGCGAACCGGCCGGCATCGCGGGAATCCCCAGTCCGATCTGCCAGGGCATGGCGCCGGTGAAGGCGAAGGGGATCAGCGTCTGCGGGTCGAGCAGGATCGGTGAGAGCCCCGGCAGGTTGATCAGCCCTTCGTCGAATGCGACGAGGAGCAGAGCGGTGGTGAGGTTCGGCGCGGTGGACGTGACGTCGATGGTCAGCACCACGCCGCCGACCACGTTGGTGGTCACGTTCACGAAGCCGAATTCGTAGGCGCCGATGTCCGGGGGCAGCGTGCCGTCCTGGTTGCCGTCGATCGCGCGCGGCGCATCGTCGAGATCGGCCCGGAGGAACACCCGTGGATCGCCGGCGTCGATCAATGCGCTGGTCGCTTGCAGCCGGAAGTCGCGCGTCGGGGGGTTCACGAAACGGGGATCGACCGTGAGGTTGCCGGGCGGCACCCCCCCGGGAAACGCCGCACCCTGGACGTCGAGCGTATTGCCGAAGAAGTCGTTGCTCGTGATGCGCGCGGCCGCGGCTCCCGCGTTGCCGCTCGAGGCGATGCCGACCCGACAGCCCACAAGAACGTTGTTGACGATGCGCGTCGCGTTGCCGTCGGCCAGGACGCCGAGCTGCGGCGTGTTCACGAAGGTGTTGTTCGTGATCTCGTTGGCCGAACCCGGATCGAACTCGTCGATCCCGTCGTTGCCGAGGTCGACGAAGAGATTGTCATGGATGGCCCAGCCGGTGATCGGCACGCCCTGCCACAGGATGATCCCGCGGTTCACGTCGACGAAGCGACAGCGGTCCAGTTCGAAGAAGGTCGCGGCGCCGGAGCCGTTGTACGTGCCGGCGCTGATGGCCGCCGTCCACCAGTCGGTCTTGTCCATGTTCGCGAAGGTGAGGTTCGAGATCCGCGCCCCGTTCGCCATCGTCCCGACGCGCATGCCGTTGCCACGCCCGTTGGCGAAGTCGACGACGACCGATCCGAGGCCGAGCAGAGTCACCCCGTCGTGCGCGCGACCATTGCCGAACTGCAACGGGAAGACCTCGCCGGTTGCAGTCACCGAGTAGGTCCCCGCGCGCACGAAGATGGTCGTGCCGGGAACCGCGACGGCGAGCGCCGCAGTGATCGAGCGCAAGGGCAGCGACGCGCTGCCGGGGTTGGTGTCGGACCCCGTGCCGGCGTCGACCCAGAGTTCCTGGGCCGGCGCGAACGCGAGAAGGAGCACGAGCGAAGCGGTCAGTCGAAACATGGGCACCTCCGTTCGTCGGGGTACGAGTCAAGGTTCGCGCGAGGGCGGATGGTAGCGCGCCCTCCGCGGGTCGGACCGACGCGATGCACTTCCCGGCGGCGCGCTCAGCAGACCTCGAGCACGAGCGCCATCGCGGTGTCGCCCGCGGCGCAGCCGGTGAACAAGCCGCGGCCGCCGCCCTTGGTCACGAGCTCCTCGATCAGCTCGATGACGGCTCGCAGGCCGGTCGGTGCCTGCGGGTGCCCGTAGACCAACGACGACCCGAAGTTGTTGACGCGCTCGGGTGCGAGTCCGAGTTCGCGGCACAGGTAGACGTCGTTGACCGCGAAGGGATTGTGGGTCTTGATCGCCTTGCAGTCGGCGAGGACGACGCCGCTGCGGGCCAAGGCCTGCTGCGCCGCCGGCACCGGGGCGAGCGGCATGAAGCCCTTCTTCACGCGCGCCTGGCCGAAGCCGAGCAGTCGGATCGTGATCTTCGGGTCGCGTGCGAGTTCCTTCGCCCGGTCGCGTGTGCACAGGATCATCCCGGCGTTGCCGTCCGACGGATGGGTCTGCGCGCCGAAGGTCACCGTCCCGTTCGCCAGCATCGGCTTCAGCCCGGCGAGTCCGTCGGCCGTCGTCGGGAACACGCCCTCGTCGGCCGCGACCTCGGTGGACGACTTGCCTCGCTTCAGCGTTACCGGAACGAGATACCGGCGCTGGAATGCGCGGTCGTCCGCCAGCGCGGCCTCGTACTGCGCGTAGCGGACGAGCGTCATCGCCTCCTGCTGCGCGCGGTCGATGCGCGCCTCGCGCGCAACGTTTTCCGCGGTCGCGATCATCGCGAGGCCGGCGTGCGGGTCCTCGTTGAAGCTGTCCCAGACGACGTCTTCCCCCTCCCCCTTGCCTCCTGGTCCCGACGGGCTCGGGTAATAGACGTGCGGCCCGTTGCTCGTGCGATCGCACGCCACCGCGAGCACCGTGCGGCGGGCATCGGTCTCGATCGCGTGCGCGCTCGCCTGCAGAACCGCGGCCGACGTGGCACAGGCCTGCGAGATCGTCGGCCCGGTGATGTCCTGCGCGCCGATCAGTGCCGCGAACCACGGCGCGCCATAGAAGCCCTGCTTCTGCGGAACCGTGATCCCGAGCACGACCTCGTCGATCAGGTCGGGAGCGATCTTGCGCTCGGTGAAGCAACGCGACGCCGTCTGCGCCGCGAGCTTGATCGCGTGCTGTTCGGCGAGGCTGCCCTGCCAACGGCAGAACGGGGTGCTCCAGTAGGCGCCGTAGGGAACGAAGGTCTTGCTGAGGGTCATGGTGGTCACCGGTTCCTCGGATCGGACTGTGATGCGCCGCCGGCGCGCGCCTTGTCGCGCAACGCCGTGACGATCTTCTCGGGAGTGATGGGCAAGTCGCGGATTCGGACGCCGATCGCATCGCAGATCGCATTGGCGATCGCCGGCGCCGTCGGCACGAGACCGGGTTCCCCCATGCCCTTGGCGCCGAACGGCCCGGCCGGCTCGTGCGGCTCGACGAAGGCCAGGTCGATCGGGAACGCCATCTCGCCGGCGGTCGGCAGCTTGTAGTCGGTGAAGTTCGGGTTCACGACGCGGCCGTCCCTCGTGAGCACTTCCTCGTAGAGCGCGTAACCCACGCCCTGCGCCAACGCGCCGTACATCTGGCCGCGCAGCGCCTGCGGATGGAGCACGCGCCCGACGTCGTGCACCGCGACCATGCGCAGGATCTTCACGTCGCCGGTGTCGACGTCGACCTCGACCTCCACACCCTGCGTTCCGAACACGTAGGCCGCCGACATGTCGCCGCGACCCTTCTCCCAATCGGGCAGTTCGCTCGGCGGGTCGTAGAAGGCCGACTCGGTCAACATCTGCCCGCCGGCCCTGAAGTGGATCGCTCGCAGGACCTTCCCGAGTTCCACGCGCGCCCAACCCTCGCCCGCGAGCGGCCCTTCCCTCACGAACATCACGCCCTCGGCGAGTTCCAGATGGTCCTTGTCGATCGCGACCGACCGAAGCGCTTCCGGATGTTCGCGCGCGGAACGCTTCAGTTCGTCCGCGAACACCGGCTCGGCGAGTTCGAACAGCCGGGCGCGCAGCTTCTTCGCCGCCATCTGCACCGCGCACAGCGCGGTGAACGCGCCACGACTCGCGTGCGTGCCGACGTCCCACGGGCACGTCGCCGTGTCGGTTGGGTTGACGAACACCTGCTCCGGCCGCACGCCCACCGCTTCGGCGACGCCCAGGCTCAGCACCGCGTGATGACCCTGCCCCATCTCCACGCCGCCCGCATGGACGTAGACGTTGCCGAAGTCGTCGAGCCGCAGGATCACGCCGCTGGCGTCCGAGCGATAGATGCGCCCCGAGCCGCCGACGTGGATCAACGACGCGATGCCGACGCCGCGCCGCGCCGCGCCGCCCTTGCCCCGCTTCGCACTCCATCCGAGCTTGTCGGCCGTCTGCGACAGGCACTCGGGCAGCCCGCAGGTCCCGATCTTCAGGCCCATCGGCGTGACGTCGCCCGGCTGATTGGAGTTGATGCGGCGTAGCTCCAGCGCGTCGATGCCGGCGGTCTCGGCCAACTCGTCGAGGTTGCTCTCCACCGCCCAGGTCACCTCGGGATTGCCGTAGCCCCGCATCGCCTGGCAATACGTGTTGTTCGTGTAGACGATCTTCGCCTCGAAGCGGACCGCGGGCACGCGGTACAGCGACGTCGCCGGCAGCATCATCACGCCGGGATAGGTCGCGCCCCACGACGTGTATGCGCCGTTGTCCTGCAGTACGTCGATCTCGCGGAAGGTCAGGCGTCCGTCGCGATCGCAGCCCTGCTCGATCGTGACGGTCGCGCTCTGCCGCGGCGACAGGTTCGCGAACTCCTCCTCGCGCGAATAGACGATCTTCACCGCCTGTCCGGTGGCGCGCGCGAGCAGGATCGCGATGAACTCGTAGGCGTGGGTGTCGAGGCCGGTGCCGAAGCCGCCGCCCAGGGCGGGGACGATCACGCGCGCGTTGCGACCCGGTAATCCCATCTCGGCGAGCGCCTTGACGAAGTCGCGCTGGGCGAGGAACGGGATCTGCGTCTTGGTCCAGATCGTCAGATTGCCGCGATCGTCGAGCTCCGCGATGCAGCCCGCCGTCCCCATGCAGCTCTGCTGGATGCGCGGCACGGTGAAGCGGCCGCCCACGACGTGCGCGGAACGTCGCCGGGCCTCGGCGAGATCGCCCGAGACGTGGCGGAAGGTCAGCGGCAGGAGGTTGCCGGTGCGCGGCCGCCCGGCGGGATCGGTCTCGTGCACGAGGGGCGCGCCCTCGGCCAGCGCCGCCATGGGATCGAACACCGCGGGCAGCGGTTCGTACTCCACGCGGATCGACTCCACCGCCTCGGCCGCGATGTCGGGATCGATCGCCGCAACCGCCGCGACTTCGTCGCGGAACTGCCGCACCTTGCCCCTCTTCAGCGCGACGTTGTCGCGGAGGAAGCCGAGGCGCACCTCGGGCGTGTTCTCGCCGGTCAACACGGCGCGCACCCCCGGCAATCGTTCGGCGCGCGACGTGTCGACGTGCACGATGCGTGCGTGCGCGTGTTCGGCGAACTTGATCTTGCCGAACAGCATGCGCGGGCGCTCGAGGTCGTGGATGTACTCCGCCGCACCCCGCGCCTTCGCCGGCGCATCGGGCCGCGCCGTTTCCTGCCCGATGAAGCGGCACTCGTTCAAGACGCCCCCCGGCGGAGCTTCGCCGCGGCGCGCACCGCTTCGACGATCTGCACGTAACCGGTGCAGCGGCAGAGATTGCCCAGCAGCGCGGTGCGGATCTCGGCGTCCGTCGGATCGGGCTGCCGAGCGAGCAGTGCCTCCGCGGAGAGGATCATCCCCGGCGAGCAGAAGCCGCATTGGATGCCGCCCTTGTCGACGAAGGCCTGTTGGACCGCCGACATCCGGCCGTCACGCGCGAGACCCTCGATCGTCGTCACCGTGCGCCCCTCGACCTCGATCGCCGGGAACAGACAGGCGTTGACCGCCCGCCCGTCGACGAGCACGGTGCACGCGCCGCATTCGCCTTTGCCGCAGCCTTCCTTGGTGCCGTGACGGCCGAGTTCGTCGCGCAGGACATCGAGGAGCAGATCGCCGGGCGCGACGGCGCACGTGGTCGCCTCGCCGTCGAGCACGAAACCGATCGTCTGCTTCACGAGCACCTCCCGGCGAGCAGCATCTCGATCGCACGCCTCACGAACACGCCGGTGACATGTCGCCGGTACTCGTCGCCGGCGCGCAGGTCGCAGATCGGCGCGACGGCGTCGCGCGCAATCTGGGCCGCGTGCGCGACGACCTCACGCGACAGCTGTTCCCCCTCCAACACCCGCTCGACCTCGAGCAGGCGCCGCGGCGTCGGCGCGACCGACCCCACGGCGACGCGCGCCTTGCGGCAACGATCGCCGTCGAGGTCGAGCAGCACCGCGACGCTGGCGAGCGAGAGATCCATCTGCACGCGCGTCTTCTTGAGGAAGACCCCTCGCACCGAGGCCGCCGGCGGGTCGATCACGATCCCGGTGACGACGTCGTGCGGGCCGAGGACCGTGCGACGCGGGCCGCGGAAGAACTCGTCGAGGGCGATCTCTCGTGTTCCCCCGGCGGTCGCCGAGCGCACGACGAGCCGCGCGCCCAACACCAGCAGGGGCGGCGCGGTGTCGGCGCAGGGGCTCGCCGTGCAGAGATTGCCGCCGATCGTCGCGGCATTGCGGATCTGCACCGAGCCCATGGTGGTCATCGCCTGGGCGAGCACCGGCAGTCGCACGGCGAGGCGCGGATCTTCGAGGCAGTCGGCAATCGGCGTCCCGGCGCCGATGCGCACGGATCCGTCGTGCCAAACGCCACGCATCTCGGTCACGCTGCGCAGCGAGACGAGCGCCGCGGGTCGTTCCTTGCCGTCCTTCACGCCGATCAGGAGGTCCGTGCCGCCGGCGAGCCAGCGCGAGCCGTCGATGCTCGCTTTCGCATCGAGCGCTTCCTCGACGCTGCGCGGTCGCAGATACGCGCCGATCCCCCTCATGCGACGACTCCCTGCTCGCGCAGATCGGCGACCTCCCGCGCACCCAGCCCGGCCTCCTGCAGGACCGCGTCGGTGTGCTCGCCGTAGCCGGGCGCGAAGGCCAGTTCGTTGCCGCGGCTCTCCAGGAAGGGCGTTGACACTGCGGGCGGCGGCAGACGCACCGTGCGTCCGTCGGGCGTCTTCGTGCGAAGCGCCGCAGCCATGACGAAATCGAGATCCGCCACCTTCTCGATCGGCGTGATCGGCGCGTGCGGAACGCCTGCTCCCTTCAGCACGGCGGCGATCTCGGCATAGGTGCGCCGGCGCGTGACGTCTTCGATGCCGCTGTAGACCTCGGCCTTGTGCGCGCGCCGACCCTCGTTGGTCGCGTAATCCGCACGAGCGAGTCCCGCGAACCACGGCTGAGCGACGAGCCGCTGCCACTGCGCGTCGCTGCCGATCGCGATGTAGACGTCCCCGTCGCGCGTCGCGTAGGCGTTGACCGGAATGAACTGGCGGTGCTCGTTGCCGGCCCGGCGAAGCTCGGCGGGCGGGCTGCCCATGTCGAGCATCGGCAGGAAGGTGTGCAGCCACGAGACCGCCACCTGCGCCATCGAGATGTCGATGCGCCTGCCCTTGCCGCTGCGCTCCCGCTCGGCGAGCGCGAGCATCACCTGCAGGAAGGCTTCGTCCCCGGCGCGCAGGTCGATCAGCGGCGGGCCACATTGGAGCGGCGGACCGTCGGCGTGACCGGTGAGGTCCATGTAGCCGCACAGCGCCTGGAGCATCGGGTCGTAACCCGGGACGTCGGGGTGCGCCGGTCCCATCGCCGAGATGCAGCACCAGACGAGTTCCGGTCGAATCGCCGCGAGCGTGTCGTGGTCGGTGCCGAGTTCGCGGTGATGGCACGGCAAAGTGTTCGTGCAGAAGACGTCGGCCCGCAGTTCGCACACCAGCCGGTGCAGCAATGCGCGACCTGCCGGACGCTTGAGGTCGATCGCGATCGCCTCCTTGCCGACATTCGGCGCCACGAAGTAGCTGTGGCGGTCGGCGCCGGCGACCGGCCGGCCGATCGAACGGTTCGGATCACCCTTCGCCTTGCGACCGGGCAGCGGCGTCGCCTCGATCCGGATCACCCGACACCCCTCGTGCACGAGCCGCAGAGTCGCATACGACATCGACAGCGCCTGCTCCTGAGCCAGGACGACCCGCGGTCTGGTCGGCGTGTCCATCGTGCTCAGAACCTCACCCGCTCCCGGTAGGTGCCGAAGACGTCTTTCAGTGCGCCACACACCTCCCCGACGGTGGCATAGGCGGCAACCGCCTCCAGGATCGGCGGCATGACGTTGCTGCCGGACCGCGCGGCCTCGCGCACGCCGCGCAATGCCTGCGTCACCGCAGACGGTTCGCGCTGGGCGCGCACGCGCTGAAGCCGAGCGATCTGCGTCTTCGCCTCGGCCTCGCGATAGGGATGCAACTCGACGGCCGGTGTCGCCTCGTCCTCGCGGCAGCAGTTCGAACCGACCCTCTTCACCATGCCAGCACGCACTCGCTTCTCGTGCTCGTAGGCCGCGCGGTTGACGGCATCCTGCACCCGTCCCTCGGCGATCCCCGTGACGATGCCGCCGTCCTTCTCGATCCCGGCGAGCAGGTCCGCGATCAGTCCCTCCATCTGGTTGGTCGTCGACTCGACGAACCACGATCCGGCCAACGGGTCGACGGTGTCGCAGACGCCGGACTCGTGCATCAGGATCTGCATCGTCCGCAGCGACAATCGCGCCGCGTGTTCGCTCGGGATCGTGTAGGCCTCGTCGTAGGAGCACAGCGCCATCGTCTGCGTGCCGCCGAGCGCGCTTGCGAGTGCGTAGTACGCGCCGCGCACGATGTTGTTCTCCGGCTGCTCGATCGTGAGCCGCATATGCATCGAGCGGGGGTCCTTCGCGCCGAACCGCTCCGCGACGACCTTCGCCCAGAGTCTCCGTCCCGCCCGGAATTTGGCGACCTGTTCCCAGAGGATGCCGTGGATGTCGAAGTTGAACGTGAGTCCGCGCGCGACGACGTCCGGCGAGAGACCTCGCCCCCGCATGTGTTCGAAATAGGCGAACGCGATCGCGAGGCCGTAGGCCATCTCCTGCGCCGGCGTCGCGCCCGACTCGCGGATGTGGTAGCCGCAGACCGACACCGGGTTGTAGTGCGGCACGTGCTCGGCGCAGAACGCGATGGTGTCGCCGACCAGCCGCACGCTCGCTTCCACCGGGAAGATCCAGGTGCCGCGTCCGACGAACTCCTTGAGGATGTCGTTCTGCGCGGTGCCGCGCAGCGTGGCGAGCGGGAAGCCGCGCTTCTTCGCCATCGCGAAGAACATCGCCATGATCGGCGCCGCCGCGCCGTTGATCGTCAAGGAGACGGTCGTGCCGTTGAGGTCGACGCCCTCGAAGGCCTCCTCGACGTCGGCGAGCGTGTCGACCGCCATCCCGACCCGCCCGACTTCTCCGGCGGCCATCGGGTCGTCGGAGTCAAGGCCGCATTGCGTCGGTAGATCGAAGGCGACGTTGAGCCCGGTGTTGCCGTGTGCAATCAGCCAACGAAAGCGTTCGCGCGTCTCCGCGGCGGTGCCGAAGCCGGAGTACTGGCGCATCGTCCACGGCCGTTGGCGATACATGAGCGGGTGGATGCCGCGCGTGAACGGATACTCGCCCGGCGCACCGACCGCGCCGAATCCGCCGGACGCCTCGACGTCGGCCGCGACATAGACCGGCTTGATCTCGAGACCGGACTCCCAGCGCAACGGCGCGACAGGGTCCGGGGCGGCCTTCGCGCGCTCGTCGGCGGGCGCCGCCGGATCGCCGGTCGCTGCCGCACCGGTGCGCTCGCGCAGGAACGCGACCATCTCCGCGAACGGCGCGCCGGTCGGGAACACCGCGGCGACGCCGAGCTTCCGCAATGCGGCGTGATCGTGCGGCGGCACGTTCCCGCCGACGATCCAGAGGACGCGCCCGAGCAGCCCTGCCGCGCGAAGTTCCTCGGCGACGCGTTCACAGAGCGGGATGTGCGCACCCGACAGGATCGACAGGCCGACGACGTCGACCTGGTGTTCGCGCGCCGCGTCGGCGATCGCCTGCGGGCTCTGGCGCGGTCCGGTGTAGACCACGTCCATGCCCGCCTCGATCAGGGCGCGGCAGACGAGCTTCACGCCGACGTCGTGACCGTCGAGTCCGGGTTTCGCCACCAGCACGCGGATCGGGCGCGAGTTCACGTCCACAACCCTCGCGCGATCGCGCCGCGCAGGATCTCCGACGTGCCACCGCCGATCAGGGTGAAGCGCACGTCCCGCAGGTAGCGTTCGACGGGGTACTCGCTGGCGTAGCCATAGCTCGCCAGCACGCGCGCCGCGCGATCGCAGACGCGCAATGCCGCTTCAGACGCGAACAACTCCGCCATCGCCGACTCGTTCTCGTTGCGAAGACCCTGGTCGCTTCGACACGCGGCCCAATAGGTGATCCGGCGGGCGGCCTCGAGATCGACGGCCATCTCGGCGAGGTGGGCTTGCACCGCCTGGAAATCGCGGATCGGACGCCCGAATTGCCGGCGCTCTCCGGAGTAGGTCAACGCTTCGTCGAACGCCGCACCCGCGACGCCCAGCGCCAACGCCGCGGTCATCACGCGGATCTCGGCCAGCACTTCCTTGAGGTAGGCGCCGCCGGCGTCCTTCTCGCCGAGCAGGCAGGTCGCCGGCGTGTCGTCGAAGCACACCTCCGAGGTCAACGAGGCCCGCACGCCGCACTTGTCGATGTCCTTGCCGATCGACAGACCGGTCGCGCCGGCTTCGACCAGGAACACCGACAGGCTCTTCTCGCCGGTCCGCGCCAGCACGGTGAACATCGCCGCGTCGTGCGCCGAGGTCACCCAGGTCTTCGCGCCGCTCAGGTGATGACGGCCGTTCCGTTCCACCGCGCGGGTCGTCATCGCCATGAGGTCGCTCCCGGCGTCCGGTTCGGTCATGCAGATCGCGCCGACGATCTCGCCCCGTAGCGCGCCGGGGAGCAAACGCTCGCGCACGTCCGGCGGCGCGAAGCGCTGCACGAAGACCGTCCCCATCAGGGATTGCATCGCGCACGCCGCCGCCACCGCGAGGCAACCGCGAGCCATCTGCTCCATCGCGAGCACGTAGGAAACGACGTCCGCGCCGCTCCCCTCGGGCTCCGGATAGCGCATCCCGAAGAGCCCGAGTTCGCCCGCTCGCAGGAACAACTCGCGCGGGAAGCGCGGGTTGCGGTCGAGCTCCGCCGCCGCGGGGCGCAATTCGCGTTCGGCGAAGACGCGAAACGTCTCCTGGATCGCGCGCTGTTCGTCGCTCGGCGCGAAGTCCATTCAGCGACTCCCCCGCAAGCGGGCGGTCTCTTCGACGAGCACTTGCCCGGATCCCGGGTCGATCGCCACCCCATAGAGGTCCCGCGCCTTGGTCACCGAGATCACGCCGTCCCTGACTTCCTGCCGCACCTTCTCGACCGGACGCTCCCTCGCCGGCCCATGACCCCCGCCGCCGCCCGCGTGTTGGACGTAGATCGTGCCCGCCGGCACGCCGGCGACGATGTCCTTGCTCTTGGGCCTCACCACGCGGCCGTCGGGATAGCGCAGTTCGATCTGGTTCAGCGTGCCTTCGCCGCCGCCGTGCAGTCCGAAGGCCGGCTCGACGTCACCGTCGCCAAAGGTCACGATCTGCGTGCCTTCGCCGCCGAGCTTGTAGATCGTCCGCACGCCGAGCCCGCCGTGGTTTCGACGCCGAGGCCGCCGCGCCATTGGCCGGCGCCGGCCGAGTCTGTCAGCAGTTCGTGCTTGATCAGCGTATGCGGCGTCTGCTGCTCGAACATTTCGTAGTCCTGGTCGAGCACGCCGCCCGAGGCGTCGATCATGCCGATGTGGTCGTACCCGTCGATGGAGTCCATGGCGCCGGAGCCGCCCTTCAGCCCCATGAAGAGGATGTCGACGTAGGTGTCCTTCCGGTGCGGGTTCACGCCGGTGGAGAGCGAGCACAGCAGTTGGTTCCAGCCGGCGCTGACGCGCTCGGGGACGACGGGCGCCAGCGCGCGGATGATCGCGTCGGCGTTGGGCGGACAGAGGTGGTTGCCGAACGTCGTCGCCGCGGGGTATGCAGCGTTCAGGATCGTCCCTTCGGGGATCACGATCTCGATCGGCTGCAGCATCCCGTCGTTGTGCGGGATGTCGGGATTGACCATCTGCAGGAAGGTCAGGACCGTCGCCGACGCGCTCGAGGTGTAGGTGCCGTTGACGAAGCCGTTGGTCTGCGGGTCGGTGCGCGAGTAGTCGAAGGTGATCCGCCGGCCGGCGACCTTCACCCGCACGCGGATCTTGTACGTCGAGCCGGCGTTCTTTCCGTCGTAATAGACGGTGCTCTCCCCGCAATACTCGCCCTGCGGAATGCGCGCGATCTCCGCCTCCATCATCTTGCGCGACGCCTCGAAGAGCTGCTTCTCGAGGTCGAGGATCACGTCGAAGCCGTACTTGTCGATCAGTGCGAGGAACCGGCGCTCCCCAACGGTGCACGCGCCGATCTCCGCGCGCATGTCCTCCTGCACGATCGGCAGGCGGATGTTGGCGAAGATCAGGTCCCACACGTCCTTGCGTAGCTTGCCGCGCTCGTAGACCTTGACCGCCGGGATGCGCAGCGCCTCCTGCCAGACCTCGGTCGCATTCGGGTTGTAGCCGCCGCGCACCGCGCCGCCGATGTCGGCCATGTGGCCTTTGGCCGCCGCCCAACCGACCAGGGTGTCGCCGCAGAAGATCGGCTTGAATGCCGCCACGTCGTTGTTCTGGTTGCCGAGCGAGAAGACGTCGTTGTGGAAGAACACGTCGCCGGGATGGACGTCGCCGCGGAAGCGATCGGCGATGTGCTTGCAGACCGGGCTCAGCGAGAAGCTCAGGATCGGCAGGTTCTCGGTCTGTTCGAGCATCCTGCCGTCGGCGTCGTAGAGCCCGGTGACGAAGTCCTTCGCCTCGCACAGGATCGGCGAGCGCGTGGTCATCTCCATCGTCCGGCTCATCTCGTCGGTGATCGCCTTGAAGGCGTTGCCGAGGATCGAGGCCAGCACCTTGTCCGCACGAGGTTTGGTCATGCCTGCACCTCCTGAGCGCTCAGGACCACGCTGCCGGCCTCGTCGACCTCGCCGAGGTACGCGCCGCTGAGGAAGATCGTCGTATCCGTGCGCTCCAACAACGCGGGCCCGGGGATCACGTTGCCCGCCAGCAGCCGGTGGCCGTCGTAGACGGGCACGTCGGCGAACGCCCCGGTCTCGGGGACGAAGGCCGAGCGCATTCCCTTCTTGACGCGCGACGCGTCGCGCCCGCCACGCTGGAGACGCGGCAACTCCGGCCGGCGGGTCCGCCCCACGCAGCGCACGCGCACGTTGATCAGCTCCAGACCGGTGCCCTCCGCCGCGAGTTGATAGCCATAGAGCCGATCGTGCTCCGCATGGAACGCCTTCGCCACGCCGTCCCAGTCGCCCCTGGTCAGCAGCTCCCTCGCGATCGGCAGCGTGACCTCGTGGTATTGCTTGAGGTAACGCAGGTCCAGGGCGAGCTGATGCTCGACTTCGCGCGCACCCTCGGCCGCGAGCTGCCGTTCACCGTCGCTCGTCATCTCGGCCACGACCTCGCGCAGACGCCGCGCGTCGATTTCGGCGAGCGGGCCGACCACGGACCGGACGAAATCGTGTTGCAGGTCGCTGAGCAGCATTCCGGTCGCGCACAGGGTCGACGCCGCGGCCGGCACGATCACCATCGGGATGCCCAGCTCCGACGCGATCATGCACGCGTGGAGCGGCCCCGCGCCGCCCGCGACGATCAGCGGGAACTCGCGCGGATCGAGGCCGCGCTTGACCGTGATCTCCCGCACCCCGTTGGCCATGTTGGCATTGATCACCCGGTACATCCCCGCGGCGGCCTCGTGCAGGGCGAGCGACAGCGGACGGGCGACGTGCTGCTCGATCGCGCGTCTTGCCGCGGAGACGTCGAGGCGCAGCCGTCCGCCGGCGAAGTACTCGGGATCGAGGTATCCCAGCACGAGATCGGCGTCGGTGCAGGTCGGGCGCTCGCCGCCGCGGCCATAGCAGGCCGGCCCGGGTTTCGCGCCCGCCGACGCCGGTCCCACGCGCAGCAATCCGCCTTCGTCGATCCAGCCGATGCTCCCCCCGCCCGCCCCGATGGTGACGATGTCGAGCATCGGCAGCGCGATGCGCAACCGGTCGATCTCGCCGTCGTGGCGCAGCGTCGCGGCGCCGCGGCGCACGAGCGAGGCGTCGAAACTCGTGCCGCCCATGTCGACGAGGATGCAGTCGTCGCGACCCTGCTCCTTGGCGAAGACCGCCGCCGCGCGCGGACCGCCCGCGGGTCCGGAGAGCAGGGTCGACGCGGGTGTCCGCTCGGTGATCTCGGGAACCGCGAGACCGCCGTTCGACTGCATGATCAGCAGCACGCCGGTGAAACCCGCGCCCGCGAGCCGGGCCGTGAGGTTCTGAAGGTAGCTCCGCAGCACCGGTCCGACATAGGCGCTCAACACGGTGGTCGACACGCGGTCGTAGAAGCGGATCACCGGTAATACGTCCGAGGAGACGCTCGTGAACACGTCTGGGAGCGCGGCACGCACGAGCTCGGTCGCCGCGCGTTCGTGCGCGGGGTTCGCATAGGAGTGCATGAAGCAGACCGCGACGCTCGTCACGCCGTCTTTCCGCACGTCCTCGATCGCGCGACGCACCGAGTCGAGATCCAACGGTGTGATCTCCTCCCCGCGGAAGTCGAGCCGTCCGGCCACGGGTCTGCGCAGATGGCGCGGCACCAGCGGCACGACGTTCTGGAAGCGATTGTCGTATTGCCGTTCGCGGATTCCCCTCCGCATCTCGAGCGCGTCGCGCACGCCCTCGGTGGTGAGGAGAGCGGTCCGCGCGCCGCCACGCGTCAACACCGCATTGGTGGTGACCGTCGTGCCGTGCACGATCAGCGCGGTCGCGCGCGCGAAGTCGACGACCGCCATGCCCCGCGCTTCCGCCATGACGCGCATTCCGTCGAGCACTCCCAGCGACGGATCCTCGGGCGTGGACAAGACCTTGAAGGAGCCGACCGTTCCGTCCTCCGCCCAGAGGAACAGATCGGTGAAGGTCCCGCCGACGTCGATGCCGATCCTGAACTTCATCGCAAGACCACCTGAGCGCCGAGCGCGAAAGCGCGGCGGCCGGCAGATTGGTTTGGGTTGGCCCGTTCGATCGCACGCTCGATGGCTTCCCGCGTGACCGGGAGAGCACCGAGCGCGGCGAGTGCGCCGAGCATGGCTGCGTTGAGAGCGCGCGCCGAGCCTGCGGATTCGGCAATCGCGGGCCCGTCGACTGCGACGAGCTCACCTGCGCCATGGCGCAGTTTCGCGAGGATGCCGTCGACTCCGGGATAGGGCTGCCCGGTCTGCGTGAGAAGGAAGGGCGTCACGGTTCCGATGTTGACGACGATGTGCGTGTGTTTCGCGACGCGGGGCAGCGCGCGCAGCGCTTCGAGCGGCTCGAGCGCGAGCAGCACGTCGACCGCGCCTCCGCCGAAGAGCGAACTTCGCCACGGCCCGAAGAGCACCATGGACTCCACGCTGCCACCGCGCTGCGACATGCCGTGCAGTTGTCCGACGATCACCGGCACTCCTTCGGCGAGCGCGGCTTCGCCGAGGATTCGCGCCGCGGTCAGCACGCCCTGCCCGCCCACGCCCACGATCAGGAGCCTCAGCCGGTCGTTCGCCCTCATGCCTCGGACTCCGCGGGCCTGATGGCGCCATTGGGGCAGAAGGCGACGCACGCGCCGCAACCATTGCACAGCGCGGCGTCGATCGCCACGCGTCCGTCGACCAGGTGGAATGCCGGACAACCGAAGAGGTCGATGCACGAGCGGCAATTGCCGCACATCCCGCACGCCGAACAGCGCGCCGCCTCGCTGCGGGCCTGGGCCTCCGTCAGCGTGCCGGCGACTTCCGCGAAACCGGTCACGCGCTCGGCGGGCGCAAGATGCGGCGGTTCGCGACGCGCCACGTGGTCCGCGCGGTGGAAATGCACTCGCCGCGTGGCCGGGTACGGCCAGGCCCCGGTGCGCGGCGGAGGCGGGCGGCGGTCCGCGGCCGCCGTTCCGCGCAGCGATCGATCGATGCCCCACGCCGCACGCAATCCCCAGGCGATCGCTTCCGTCACGGTGCGCGCGCCGCCCGCGAGGTCGCCGCCGGCGAAGAGGCGCGGATGCGAAGTGGCCGCGGTCGATCCGTCGACGCGCAGCGCGCCGGAACCGGTCCGCGCCAGGTCGAGGCCGTCGAGCACCGGTGACTGGCCCGTCGCCGCGATCACGAGATCCGCCGCGAGCGTGTCCGCGATGCCCTCGGTCACCTGCGGGCGCGGCCGTCCGGAGGCGTCGGGCGATCCCGCCTCCGTGCGCGCCAACTGCACACCGCCGGATACCAGGGCGACGGCTTGCACGTGCGTGCGGAGTTCGATGCCTTCTTCGACGGCCGCGAGGATCTCCGTGGCGATCGCGGGCATCTGCTCCCGGCCGCGCCGATAGGCGATCACGACCTGCTCGCCGCCGAAGCGGCGCGCAACGCGCGCAGCGTCGACGGCCGCATTGCCGCCGCCGATCACGACGACGCGACGCGCGGGCGTGCACGCGCCGATCCTGGCCTGCTCGAGGTAGGCGAGCGCATCGATCGCGGGCGGCGCGCCGGGCTGGCTTTCGAGATCGAGGCGCACCGGAGCCTGCGCGCCGACGGCGAGGAAAACGGCCGCATGGGCATCGAGGAGACCGGCGAGGTCGACGTCCTTGCCGAGCGTGCGGTTGCCGTGGAACGTCACGCCGAGCGCGAGAACGCGGTCGACGTCGCGTTGCAGGACTTCGGGCGGCAAACGGAAGCGCGGGATTCCGTACCGCAGCAACCCGCCGGGTTCGGCCTCCGCGTCGAAGATCGTGACCTCGTAGCCGCGCCGCCGCAGATCGTGGGCAGCCGCGAGCCCGGCGGGTCCGGCGCCGACGATCGCGACGCGCCGCCCGTGGTCGGGCTCCATCGGCGGCGCATAGGTCGTGCTTGCCTGCGTGGCCGCCCAGTCCATCACGAAGCGTTTGAGGTCGTTGATCGCGACCGGACCGTCCTGCGCGGCGCGGACGCAGACGTCCTCGCAGGGTTTGTGGCAGACACGACACACGGAGTCGGGCAGCGGCAACCGGCTCATGATGAGCTCGAGTGCCTGCGCGTATTGGCCCGCGGCGATGTGCCCGGCGTAGCCCTGCACGCAGAGGCCCAATGGGCAGTGCGTCGCGCACGGCGCGACCGGTTCGGGCCAGGCAGACGCCGGCTCATCCCTTCCCCGCGCCTCGAGCGCCCGACTGCGCGCCATGTGGCGCTCGTGCCCCTGGGAGACGCTGAGTTCGCAGCGCATCCCACAGCTGCCGCGACCGCACGTGGCGCAGCGGTCGGGATCGACGCGATACGCGGGCGCGCTCTGCGCGCGCGTGACGTGCGATTCCCAGATCGGGCAGGGGTGCTCGCACACGATCACGCTCACGCCCTTGGCGTCGCGCGCGCGTTCGAAGGCCAGGATCGCACCGGCGAGGTCCGTGAGAGGATCCACCGTCTCGACGTGCTTCGCCCCCAAGGCGCGGGCGACCTCGGCGATGGACGCGCGGCGCGCGATCTTGCCGTCCTCGAGTTCGGCGGCCGGGCTCTCCTGGAAGCCCGTCATCGCCGTCACGCCGTTGTCGAGTACCACCGCCACCATGTTGACGTCCTCCTTGACGGCATTGAGCAATGCCGGGAGGCCGGAATGGAAGAAGGTGGAGTCGCCGAGGAACCCGACCGTGCGCTGTCCGGTCGTTCGCGCGACGCCCGCGGCCAGCGTGAATCCCGCGCCCATGCAGAGCAATGCGTCGGCCGTGTCGAGCGGCGGCCCGAAGCCGAGCGTGTAGCAACCGATGTCGCTGAAGTAGAGCTGGCCGTCGGGGAAGGCGGCACGCGCAGCGTGATAGCTCGCGCGGTGCGGGCAACCGGCGCAGAGAACGGGCGGGCGCGACGGCAGCGCGGCGGAAACGGGCGCCGGCTCGGCGACGGCGACACGACGGAACCCGAACCCAAACGCCTTCGACAGGGCGCGCTCGAGGATCTCCGGCGTATATTCGAAGGGCTCCGGTAGGTGGCCGCTGCGTTTGCCGAGGACGGCCACACGGACGCCGTTGCGCGCGGCCAGAGCGGTGACGGCGTCTTCGAGGAAGGGCGACAATTCCTCGACGACGAGCACCGTGTCTGCGCGCGCGATCAGCCGCAGCAGCGCCTGCTCCGGCAATGGATGGACGCCGCCCAGCGTGGCGAGCATCACCTGGTCGGCGAGCCCGGCTTCCTGGAGAAGGTCGCCGCAGGTCGCGGCCGGCGCCCCTGCCGCCAGGATCAGGTTCGGGCCGTCGCCCTCGACGCGGACCAGTCCTTCGACGAAGTCCTGCGCAATGGCCAACCGTTTGGGGATCTCGAGGCGCAGCAGCCGCGCGTGGGCCGGCACCGGCACGAGGCGCCGCGGGTCGCGTTCGAAACCGCGGACCTCTCGCTTGCCCAGAACCCCGAAGCGCACCGCCGCGCGCGTGTGCGCCACGCGCGTCGTGATGCGGAGCAGCACGGGGAGCATGCTGCGTTCCGACAGATCGAAGGCGAGCCGCGTCATCTCCAGCGCGTCCTGCGGCGTCGCCGGGTCGAGGATCGGCAGGTGCAGCATCGGCCCCAGCCAGCGTTGGTCCTGTTCGTTGGGGCTGGTGTTGCACCCTGGATCGCCGGCGCTCACGACCACCATTCCGCCCCGCACGCCGACGTAGGGGATCGTCGACAGCGGATCCCCCGCGACCATCAGCCCGAGGTGCTTCATCGCCGTGATCGCGCGCGCACCCGCGAGCGACGCCGCGAACGCCATCTCCAGCGCGATCTTCTCGTTGACGGAGTACTCGAAGACGAGCCCCGTGCGCTTCGCGAGCTGCGCGAAGGTGTCCGTCACCTCGGACGAGGGCGTCCCCGGGTAGCCGCTCGCGAACCCGACCCCCGCCTCGATCGCGCCGCGCACGATCGCCTCGTTGCCGAGCAGCAGGCCAACGTGCCCGGGCGCGTGGAGCGACAGCGGATGCGCGGGTTCGGAAGACGCACTATGGGACATCGGGCTGCAGCCGGTTCGCCAGGTCGTCGGGGCTCGCCGACACGCCGCATCGCGGCTTCTCGCGGGAGCCCAGCGGGTTGTACGAGCGCCTTGGAGCGGAGGAAGGGTCAGCGCTCGCCGACGCGCGGTTCTTTCGCGATTCCGGCAGCAAGTCGCAGCAAGGCATGGCGTGGCCCTCCGGTGCTCATCCGCCGAGCACCGCCCACGGGGTCGCGCCACGGGACGTCTGCTTCCTCGGCCGCTGCTGCTGGCACTGTCGTTCGCGATCGGCGTGTTCTGGAATCGAGCGGGCGGACTCTCCGGAACCGACATCACTCTGCCAACCACGCGATCGCCGGCCCTCCCGCCGCGCACAGAACGTAGGCATCGATCAAGACGAGGATCGTGACACCGACGCGCCCGAAGACGGAGAAACGCCGCAACACCAAGCCAAGCGCGAGCGCGCCGAAGACTGCAAGGCAAGCTGCTCCAAACTGTTGCGGCCTCTGATCAAGAACACCTGGAATGGTCCAGTGCGCCGACAGCGCCGCCAGGGAAGCAGTGATTCCGGCCACGAGCCAGAACCTCACGGAGCCCAAAGCAACAGAGCCCGGTTGCATCGTCAGGGAAATGCCGAACGTTCCGGTTCACGCGCCGGCGTAGCCGGTCGCGTGGAACCGGCTGCTAAAGCGCATGTTCGAGCTATCGAGCATTCGGTTCTTCGGTTTCACCCAACAGGTTTACGTAGAGCCAATGATCTTGTTCATGCTCCGTCGTGTACTCGCCCCATTCTTGAAAGGCGTAATACCTCGTCATTGCTTCGAAGTGCGATTCGGCCTCACAGGACCAGACCATTTCCGATTTGCCTTCAAGCAATGCTCTCGCAGCATCACCCGCCGGCCCAGCGAGACAGAACGTGAACTCTCCATCGCTTTCGTCTTTCCATAGCTCGTGAACCAGCTTCATGTGCGCTCCAACGGTAGGGCTGCTGAGCGGCGCGCAGCTTGGCGCGCGTCCGCTCCTCCAGCGAGTTAGCCCGCATCATAATCCAACCGTGCATCGTTGCAGTCCAGCTCGATACACCCCTGGGGCGGGAATACGAACTCAAGGTGCCAACGAACTCCGCGTAACTCACATCGACACTCCGACGAGAGCGAGATACCTCCACTCCCATTCGCCCACAACAGATCGATTCGAGTATTGGACGCCCAACTGCAGGTGAGAGTTGCCACGCGGCTATCGCCCAACTGCAGCCACATCGCCAAGTCACGGCCGTCTGACTCCCAGACGATGCCAAGCAACCTTGCATCGCACAGGTCAAACTCCCTGACGGTCTCCGGGCTTAGGGTGATCGACATGGGACGCAAAACGCCGGGCTAACGTCTTTGCTCATCAGCCGCGAGCGCCGCTGCGGCGCTCGTCGGCTGCATGAGCTTGTTGTGCGGCCTTCGACTGTCGAAGGCGGCGGAACACGAGGATACCCGCGATCGGCGCTGCAAGCGCAGACCCGAGGCAGGCGAAGTACCAGACCAAGAGCATCTGCCGTCGCTCAGGCGTCTGCGGCGGACCACCCGCTGCCCATCCATAGAACACAGCCAAGTAGAAGAGCGCCATAGCCACGATCAGCCCCCCGATCAACGAACACCAAGCAAGGGCCCGCCTCATGCGCATCATTCTCTGTTGCTGAGGTGCATCGCCAACCTTGACGGGACCCGGCCCGAACAACTTGCAATTGGACAGATCCGCATAAGACCCTGGAACGCAGTCTCTGCGTCTGCCTAACGCGGTAACGGCGCGCCTCGCGCGGTCGTCCAGCCCCCGCCAGGCGCGGCCTGCCGGGCGGCCAGCGGCCAGCGCCCACCACGTTAGACAGACCTGTCCAATCCGATCCACGCTCAGCCCGTCCCAGCAAGCGGTCCGCCGGGCTTAGCACCCCAGCCGGACTCCGGTTCAGGACATGGGTGTAGATCATGGTCGTGAAGACGTCGGCGTGGCCGAGGTGCTCTTGGACCGTGCGGATGTCGGAGCCGTTTTCAAGCAGATGGGTCGCGAACAAGTGCCGGAAGGTGTGGCAGGTGACGCGCTTGTTCAACCCCGCGGCGAGGGCGGCGCGCCGTACAGCCTGCTGGATCGACGACGGCCGCGCGCGACGCGCGTCGCTCATCGTGCAGATCGTCGCGGGCACGTTCATCCGGGCAGGCCTCGCTCCTTGGCGGCGCGGACGGTAGCCATGCGCCTCGCCGGCAGCAAGGCGCCGCCCGCGCTCGGGCTACCATTCGCCGCGCACCCCGAGGACTTGCCGATGCCGACTCGATCCCTGGCCCTCGCCGCCGCCGCGTTCGCGCTGCTCGCTGCGCCGTCCCCAGCGCAGACCTTCAACGGACGGACCGCGAGCGAGTGGGTCGCGGACCTCGCCGCCGAGGACGACACGACCCGCGACTACGCCGTGTGGGCGCTCGGACAGATGGGCGAGCGCGCCGTCCGCGCGACCATTCGCGCGCTCGACGACGAACGCCCGCGCGTGCGACGCGCCGCGGCGCAGGCGCTGGCTCGTCTCGGCGCGCTCGCGGGCGAGGCGAAGGACGCATTGCTCGCCCGCCGCGAGGATGCCGACGCCGCCGTCGCGCACGCCGCGCGCGTCGCATTGCTGCACGTGCAGGTCGACGCGGCGCAGGTCCCCGCTCTCATCGACGAACTTCAGGCCGACGATTGGGATTGCCAGCTCGCCGCGGCCGAGGTCCTCGCGGAACTCGGGCCGCCGGCCGCGGCCGCCGCGCGTGCACTCGCCGGTTTGTTGACGAGCACCGACGTCCGGCTCGATCGCACGATCGTACACAGGTTGGAGAGAACGCCGCCCGAGTCCTGGAACGTGCGCGCCGCCGCCGCACGCGCATTGGGCTCGTTCGGTCCGGTCGACGGCGTGCCGATCGTCGAGGCTCTGCTGCATTGCCTCGGCAACGACCAATGGGCCGCTCGCGAAGGCGCTGCGCAGGCGCTCGTCGCATTCCCCGACCGTGCCGCCGAAACCGCAGCGCGTCTGATCGCGGTCCTGCGCACCGATCCCGAGTGGCCGTGCCGCCGCGCAGCCGCGAGCACGTTGCTCGGAATCGCCGTCGCGGAGTCGCCGGCCCTCGCCGCGGTCGCAACCGCGATGGCGTCCGCACTGAAGGACCAGGACGGCGGCGTGCGCCGGATCGCCGCGGAGTTCCTCGGCGAACGGGGCGGCGCGTCCGCGACGACGGTACCGGCACTCGAAGGACTGCTCGCAAGACCGACCGCAAAGGACGTGATGAACGCGGCGAACGCATTGTGCAAGCTCGGCCCCGCGGCTCCGGCCGCCCGCTCCGCGCTCCTCCAAGCCTTCGTGACCTGGAAGGACCGCGACCGGTACGACGCGAAAGAAGCGCGCACCGCGATCCTGGAAGCGCTGGCCGTCGTCGCGCCGGATGCGCGCGGCGAAGTGCCGGAGCTCGAAGCACTCCTCGCCGAACGCGAGAAGCCGAAGCCGTCGGTCGACGAAGCGCGACAGACCGCGATCACCGAAGCGATGGAGCAACTCCGAGCGCCGTCGCGGACCGATCGTGCGCGAGCGATGAACACCATCGCCATGCTTCGCGCGCAGGACGCCATCCCGACCCTCGAGACCTTTCTCGACGGCGATCGCATTGCGACCGAGCGCGCCATGGCGATCCAGGTCCTGATGCTGCTCGACGCCGAGTCGATCGTCCCGCGCGTCCGCCCGTTGCTCGACGCGTCGGACCCGGAACTGCGACGTGCCGCGGCAGCTGCGCTCGCGATGTTCTCCGACGCCGAGTCGCTCGAGAGGACGACCATCGTGCTGGCGGAGGCCGCCGACGTCGCGCCCAAGGACGACCTGTGGATGCTCGGCCTCATGCGTGTCTCCGGGCTCGCGCCGGTGATGGAGCGCATCGCGTCCGACCCGCGCGAGCCCTTCGGACGCCGCTGGGGCGCGACCACCGCGCTCACGTGCCTGCGCGTGAAGGAGTCGGCACCGAGCGTGGCCGCGATGATCGAGGCCATCGGCAAGGACGAGTCACTCCACCAAAGCGAGCGCATGCAACTGTTGGCCGCGGGGCTGCGCGCCCTGGTTGCCCTCGATCCGGAGCCGCACCGCGAGATCTTCCGCGCACACCTGCAATCCGAGGAGCTGGAAGTCACCGAGGCCGCATTGCACGGCCTCGCCGCACTCGGCGATCGCGACGCCCTCGCGAAGCGGCTCGCCGAGTCGCCGTCCGAACGCTTCTTGCTCGAACTCCCGGCGGCCGACAAGCGCCGGCTCGAGTCCGTCCGCTTGCGGCTCTCCCAGGTGAAGGGCTGCACCCTGCGCGAGGTGATCGCGCGGCTCGGGCCGGCGCTCGGCGTGACGATCGAGCTGTCGCCGCAAGTCGACCCGAAGGTTCTCGACGGTCACTTCGGCAACTACATCGACTTCCTCGGCTTCCACCCCTCGGCGCTGGAGATCCTGGGCGCGATGGGGAGCATGGCGCTGTTCTCCGGCGAACCGCTCGACCCGCAGATCTCGTCCGACGTGATCCGGCTCGTGCCGCGCGAAGCCCCGCGCGATCGCCTGCGCAAGTGACGTCCGTCCCGTCTTCCATCCGTCCGGAACCCTCCATGAAGATCGCGAGCTACAACGTCGAGAACCTCTTCGATCGCGCCATTGCGCTCGACGACTCCAATTGGGCCGTCGGCAAGCCGGCGCTGAGCGCGCACCGCGAGCTCAACGAGTTGTTCAACAAGCCGAGCTACACCGCGGCGAACAAGGCGCGGATGCTCGCGCTGTTCGACACGCACGGGATGTTGAAGCGCGACGAGGGGCCGCTGCTCCTCTTGCGGAAGATCCGCGGGCAACTCATCAAGCGGCCGAACAGCGGCGATCCGTCGATCGTCGCGAGCGGGCGTGACGACTGGACGGGCTGGGTCGAACTGAAGACCGAGCCGGTGAAGAGCACGGCGATCGAGAACACCGCGCGCGTGATCCACGCCGTTGCGCCCGACGTGCTCGGCGTGGTCGAGGCCGAAGATCGCACGACGCTGCGCCTCTTCAACAGCCAGGTGATGCCGCAGGTCGGCGGAACGCCCTTCGGCCACGTGATGCTGATCGACGGCAACGACGACCGCGGTATCGACGTCGGGATCATGACCGGCGACGGCTATCCGATCCGCAGCATCCGCTCGCACGTCCACGACACGGACGACGACGGCGTGATCTTCTCGCGCGACTGCGCCGAGTACGAGATCGGACTCCCGAGCGGCGACTCGCTGTGGATCCTCGTGAACCACATGAAGAGCAAGGGCTACGGCAGCCAGGCCTCGAACGACACCAAGCGACTGCGCCAGGCGCAGCGCGTGCGCGAGCTCGTCGACGCCCATTTCGCCGCCGGTCACACCAACCTCGCCGTGCTCGGCGACTTCAACGACACCCCCGATCGCCCCACGCTCGCTCCGTTGCTCGGGGCCGCTTCGCCGCTGCACGACGTCAGCACGCTCGCCGGCTTCGACGACGGCGGCCGACCCGGCACGCACGGCAACTGCACCGCGAGCGGCCGCTTCGACTACATCCTGCTCTCGAACGCGCTGTTCGAAGCGGCCGGCGCCGCGGGCTACGAACGCCGGGGCATGTGGGGCGGCACCAACGGCACGCTGTGGCCGCATTTCCCGGAGGTCGGGGAAGAAGCGGATCGCGCCTCGGACCACGCGGCGGTGTGGGTCGAGATCGCGGTGTGAGCGCCGTCGCCCGCTCGGCACTCCATCAGGAGCAGGCTCGATTACAGCGGAGGCGACTCCGAGCACCCGCGCCGGCGAAGCGCGACGCCCTGTCGGACCTGATCAAGGTCGCTGTAGCAACTCTTCGGCGCTGAGTCCGATGTCCCGGGCGATCTTGCGCAGCAAGGTCGGTGAAATGTCGCGGCTGGAGTGAAACGGGACCGTGGTACCTCACCCGTCAGGGTGACGAAACTGCCGATGCGAGCCCCGCTGTCGAACCTCTTGGAAACCGAGACGAACCAGGAGGGCGGCCACTTCGCGTGGCTTCAGCACGGGCAGGGAGCCCACGCCTATGCGACCCGGATGGTGTGAAGCCCCACGAACTCGGACTCGAGCTTCGGCTCGCCGTCCTCGAGGAGCATCGCGATGACCTCGCGGAGGTTCTCCTCGAGTTCCTCCAGCGATGCGCCCTGGCTGTGGGCACCCGGCCAACCAGGGACGGAGCCGACGAAGAGACCGGTGTCGGGATCGCGCTCGACGATCACGTTGAACGTGCGCATGCATGGCCCTCAGAACACTTGGACAGCCCGGAGTCTACCGACACGGCGCGGCCGAGCGACCTCGGCGCATCCGCGCGCGGATGCGTCGCAACCCTCGGATCACGCGAGTGCGCGGAAACTGCTGACCGGTTGCTCTCGCGCAGCCCGCTCATCGCTTCGGCAACCGGTAGCGGATCGTCCGCCGCTCCAATCCATCCCGCACGCTCAGTTCCACGTCGTCACCGGGCTCCTTGCGCAGCCGGAACCACACGAGGAAGGCTCGGCCCACCAGGTTGGGCGACTCGCCGTCGACGGCGACGATGGCGTGGTCCTGCCTCAGGCCGGCGCGGTAGACGGGGTCGTCGGTGCGCGGGCCGAACCAGGGGCGGATCAGCATCGCAGCGTCGGCGACGGCGAGGCGTTTGCGGTCATCGCCTTTGGCGGGCAGGGGCCAGAAGCCGGGGTCGGCGCCGGCGTTGCCCTGCGACACCGACATGCGCCAGTCGAGGACCGTGCGCTTCCAACCGTTCGCCAGCGCGATCGTCGCGGTTCGTTCCTGCCCGTCGCGACGGACGAGGAGTTCGATGCGCGTCGGGTCGCGCGATGCGTGGTGCAGCGCGGCGCGCAGATCGGCTTGTCCGAAGAGACGGCGATCGCTCGCGCGCACGATCTCGTCGCCCGCCACGATGCCCGCCCGAGCCGCGGGTCCGTCCGCCGCGACCGCAACGACGCGCAAGCCATGGTCGCGATCGACGCTGAGCCCGACGTTCTCCGGCAAGGGCCAGATCTCGAAGTCGCGGCGCTTGTCGAAGGTGCCGGCGTCGATCGCGGGCTGGCGGAGGATCTCGGCGACCTGATGGCAATGGATGCAATCCGCGGCCTTGGTCTGCTCGTCGAGGTGCGCCGTCTTCCGCCACGACGCGTAGCCCGGTAGTTCGCGCACGGTCTTCGCGCCGAACGCCGCGGGCAAGGGACGTCGCGCACGCACGCGCTCCGGATCGGCGTGGTGCGCGAGCACGCGCTCGAGCGCCGCCGCGAGTGCCGCGACCGAGATGCGGGACGCGTCCGACTTCTCGTCGCGCCCGCCGAAGACGCCGTAGACCTCCGCGTCGGGCGAGAGGAAGTAGCCCCACCACGACAGGTCGAAGTCCTGCAAATCGAGCAGCGGCAGCAAGCGCAGGTCGACGCGGCTGACGTCGGTGATCCGAACGCGGACGAAACGCGCGAGCAGCGGTTCGAGCGCCGGCCCGCCTTCGAGCACGTCGCGATCGAAGTCCGCGCATTGCTTGCAGGGCAGGCAACGAAGCGTGACGAACAGCGGCTTGTCCTCCGCCTTTGCCGTCGCCAATCCCGCCTCGAGCGAGTCGAGCCAGCCCTCCTGCGCCGCTCCCAGACGCGCCAATGCGAGCATCAGGACGAACGCAACTACTGCACGAAGCCGGCGCATCGCGCGCGGATGCTACTCGGTCAGCAAGCCCCAGATCCCGCCGCCGCGCTCCCATACCAAGGCCACCCACGCGCCGCTCGCGGCCAGGTCGAGCCCGAGGATCGGTTCCTCGGCCGGACCGCTCGCGACGTCGACCGCGCTCTGCCAGACGCCGTCGGCGTAGCGGACCGAACGCACGCGCTGGCGCAATGCGCCGCGCACGACCCAGGCGACGACGAAGCCCGACGGCGTCGCGACCGCGCTCAGGTGCTCGGCGCGCAGGCCGGGCGCTTCGAGGTCGATCGCCGCCATGCCCGACGCCGAACGCAGCACCGCGCGCGGCGCCCCGGCGACCGTCCAGGCGATCAAACAGCCGGCCTCGCCCAGAGCGATGACCGGCGCGACATCGGCGCGCTCGTGCGCCACGATCTCGACGGCGAACGGCACGCCACCCTCGATCGCGCGCGCCTTGATCGCCGTCGTCGAAGTCCAAGCGACGGTCGACCGCGTTCCATGTGCCGCGAAGTCGACGCCGATCACGTCCGGGCTCGCGTCGTCGAGGAGGGTCTCGCTCCAGCCGCCCGCGCTCGCCGCAGCGAGCCAGACCGCACCCTCTCGCAGGAAGGCGACGCCGCGGCCGCCGAGTCCCGCGGCGACGGCGAAGTCCGCCGTCGCCGGTCGCGTACGCGACGTCGAGTCGCGCCCCGTCCCGCGCGAGGTCCAGATCGATGGTCCCGCTCGGGATGACCGGCGTGAGCGCCGTGGCTCCGTCCCAGGCGCCGCGACCGCGCGCGCTCGCAAAGACCCGTGGGGTTCCCGCGGCGAGTCCTTCCTCGATCCACAGCGCGTCGGTGTCTCCGTCTGCGCCGAGGACCACGCGCGGCGCGCGGCTGCGCGGCACCGCGACGTGCACCTGCGGCGGCGCCGGCAGCGCTTCCTCCGGCCCCCGCACGCCGCCGTGCACGATGCTCGAGACCGCCTGTGCCCGCGGGAGCCGCCGCATCGCCGCGATCGCGAAGCCTTCCGGCCCCGCGTCCTGCGCGAACGCCGAGCTCATGGTGACGCGCGGCAGCCAGGTCCCGGCGAGCCACTCGCGGCCCCAGAGCGCGACCGGCGAACCGTCGACCCGCTCGCGCCAGGTCGCCATCAGGTCCTCGGCGCGAACGATCAGTTGCTCGAGTACGTGCTCGCGTCGCACGCCGTCGTCGAGACGCAACGGCGTCACCCATCCCGGCGGCGAGGCATGCACCGAGAACAAGGCGCCGCTTTCGGACTCCTGCCACACGGCGACGAGCGCGGACGAGGTCCGTGCAAGGCGCAGCACGTTGACGTCCGGTGCGACCGCGATCTCGACCGGGCGGCTCCAGAGCGCGCCGTCCTCCTCGGCGAACCAGATCCCACCCGTGCCCGCCGCCTGCCAGACGACCGCGTAACGCGAACCGCCGCACAACGCCCCGATCGCGGACTCCGCAAAGACCCGCGGTGCGACCCACCCGCCGCCGCGCCAGATCGCGACCGCACCGCTGCAGCGCACGGCGAAGCCGCTGCCGTCGCTCGCGAGATCTTGGTCTTCGTCGCCGTTCCCCGCGACGGTTGTCGAGCCGAACGGATCGACCGCGGTGCTCCACGCCGCCGCCTCGTGCACGCTCGCACCGCTTCGCGCGCGCGGACCGCGCACGCGCCATGCGGCGGCGAAGCGCTGCCCATCGGCGCGCAGGACGACGTCGGCCGACTCGACGAAGCGACCCGGCGCCGCGAGGACCTCGAGCACGTCGAACGCCGTCTCCGCCGACCAGCCGTTCGCGTCGCCGGTGAACGCGCGCACGGCGGGACCCGGGGCCTCGAACCCGACCGCGACCGCGAACCTCCCGCCGCGGGCCGCGAGGCGCAGATGCGTGACGTCCTGCGACCAACGTCCGAGTTCGAGCGGATCGGTCCAGGTCGCGTTCGCCCAGTGAGCGACGCGCAGCACGATCTCGTGCAGCCGGACCGCGTCGTGCTCCTCGACCCACGCGAGCGCGAACGACGCTCCATCGGAGACGAGCTCGAAGGCGATCACGTCGCGCGCGATCGTCCGCACCGGTGTCCACGCGACGCCGGGCGCGTCCGACGTGACGACGTCGAGCGAGCGGCCCGCGATCGAGGTCGAGAGCCACGCCCCCACGCGCGCCCAAGAGCCGTCGCTCCGCACCGCGATCGGCCCGAGCTCGAGCCCGGATGCACCCAGGACGTCCGCCGACAGCCGGCGCGGCACGGCGTCGGGCACGAGCGGCGCGATGCGGGTGCCGCCGTTGCAGGCGACGACGAGCAGGGCGGCGAGTGCTTGGACAGCGACTGCGATGCGGCGGACGGTCGGGGCGGTCTTCACGCCGTCGATAGCCCGGCCACGAGCTCGCGCAACCGACCTGCGGTGAACTTCGCGTCGCGGAACACGCCGGCTTCCGCCGCGAGTTCTGCCGTGCGGAGCTGATGGTCGAGCGAACGCGTCCGCTCGACGTGGTTCGGCAAGAGGAAGGTGTCCTGCCAACCGTCGAGCCAGGCGATCAGCGCGAGGCCGGCCTTGTACTGCGAGGTCGGCGGCGAAAAGACGTGCCGGCCGAGCGCTTCGCAGCGGGACAGGATCTCTCGCGCGCGCTCGTCGTCGCCGCCGGCGAGCAGGCGCAGGGCGAGACCGGCGGGGCGGGCGCAGCCGTCGAGGATGCCGAGCAGCGCGTGGCTGAAGTCGCCGAGGGCGACGACGCGGCCGCACCACGGGATCCGTCGCTGCACGGGTCCGCCGAACATCAACGAGCCGAAGTGGAAGTCATCGCCGGTGAGGACGATCTGGCCGCGTTGCAGGAGTCGGCGGCGCACGCGCAACTCGAGGGCCTCGTCGAGCAGCGAGAGCTTGCAGCCGACGATGCGCGTCGGCGCCATTCCCATCACGCGATCGAACGACTCGCCCGGGAAGTAACCCTTCAGCGACGCGAGGAACATCGGCCCGAGCCAATGGACGAGCAGCGGTCCCTTGGTCGCCTCGACGATGCGCCCGTACACGTCGAGGTAATCCAGGGCACCCGCCCCCCACGCGACGAGCTGCGGCATCGGCAGGATCACCGGCACGCCGCCCGCGCCCGCGATGATCGTGCACTGTTCGGCGACGGCGTCGGCGAGCGCGGCCGCGTCGCGCGGCAGCGGCACGTGGTCGGCGCCCGCCCCCGCGACGAAGCCGTGCGCGAGGCGCGCTTCGCCGCAGGCGGTGATCAGGCGCGACGCGAGCGGCCAACCGACTTCGAAGCGCTGCGCAGTGTCCATCGCCTCGGCGATGCCGAAGCCGTGCGCATCGAGTCGGCGACGCAGCGCGAGCGTGGCCTCGAGGTCGACGTGTTCCGCGATCTCCGCCGGCGAACCCGGTCGCTCGGGCGAGTGCGGCAGCGCCGCGTATTCCGGCCGCATCACGACGTGCGCCGCGGCGAACGCGACGCGCAGCGGCGGCGGCTCGCTCCCTGCGCGAAGCGCCCGCTCGTCGTAGGCGAGCACGGCGTCGTCGAGTTCGAAAGTCGTCCCGCCCGGACCGGGTGCTGTTGCGCGCGTCACACGCGCAGGTTACCCGCGCGCGAGCGGCGGCCAGAACAGCGGGATGAAGATCGCCGCGACGATCGCCATCAGGATGTTCATCGGCACGCCGATGCGGAGGTAGTCGCGGAACAGGTAGCCGCCGGGACCCATCACGAGCGTGTTCGTCTGGTAGCCGATCGGCGTCGAAAAGGTCGCGCTCGCACCGAACATCACGGCGATCAGCAAGGGCTTCTCGTCGATGCCCATCTGCTGCGCCACGCCGAGAGCGATCGGCGTGAGCAACACGGCGGTCGCGCTGTTCGAGACGAGCTCCGTGATGACACTCGTGAGGCAGTAGAAGGCCGCGATCACCATCCACGGCCCGTAGGGTCCGGCGAGGTCGACGGTCCAGCCGGCGAGGGTCTGTGCGACGCCGGTCTTCTCCATCGCGAGCCCCAGAGGAATCGTGCCCGCGAGCAGCATGAACACCGCGGTGTCGACGGCGCGCACCGCGTGGCGGATCTCGAGCGCGCGCGTCGCGAGCAGCACGCCCACGCCGGCGAGCGCCAGGAATTCCATCGGCAGGCCGATGGTCGCGAGCAGGACGACGAGCAGCACGACCGCGACCGCGATCGGCGCGGTCTTGGGGAAGCTGAGCTTCCGCTCGATGCCCTCGATCAACAGCACGTCGCCGTCTTCCTGGAGGTTGCGCAGCGGCGCGGGTTCACCCTGCACGAGCAACACGTCGCCCGGCCTGAGATCCCAGTCGCGCAGCAGCACGCGGTGCTGCTTGCCGAGGCGGCGGATGCCGAGCACCTGCACGCCGTGCTTGCGCGAGAGGCCGAGGTCCTTCACCGGCGAACCGATGAAGCTCGACCCCGGCGTGACGACCATCTCGGCGACGCGCAGGTCGACGCGCTGGATGCTGACGCGCTCCTCGTCGGCGACGACCGTGCTGTGCTCGATCCCCTTCGTGCTGAGCAGCGCGTGGATCGTGCGCGCGCTCGACTCGACGAGGATCGCGTCGCCGTCCTGCAGGACGGTGTCCGGCGGCGGGCCGACCAGGATGTCCTCGCCGCGGACGAGCTCGAGGATCGTCACGTCGTTGCCGGTGCCGAACATCTCCTGCAACGGCCGGCCGACGAAGCGGCTCTGTGCGCGCACGATGATCTCCGTCACGTAGTGATCGGGAGCGCTCGCCGAGAGGAGTTCGGTCAGCGCCGTGCGCTTGGGCAGGAGGCGCGGCGCGAGGAGGACGATGTAGGTCAGTCCCACCGCGCAGTAGATCAGTCCGAGCCCGCTGAACTCGAACATCGAGAAGCCCGGTCCGCCGGCCTTCCGGTACAGCGAGTCGACGAGGATGTTCGTGCTCGTCCCGATCAGCGTGCAGGTCCCGCCGAGGATCGCCGCGTAGCTGACCGGCAGCAGCAGCTTGCTCGGCGACACCGTGAAGCGATTCGCCAGCGCGAGCGTGACCGGGATCATCATCGCGACGAGCGGCGTGTTGTTCATGAAGCCGCTCACCGCTGCGGTGGGCAGCACCAGCAGCAAGAGCAACCGCTTCGGCCCTCCGCCGCTCGCGTGCGCCAGGCGATGGCCGATCACGTCGACCACGCCCGCGCGCTCGAGCCCCGCCGAGAGGATCAGCATCGCGGCGACGGTCAACGTCGCGGAGCTGGAGAAGCCGCTGAACGCCTCGCTCGGTGTCAGCGTGCCGGTCAGGCCGAGCACGACGATCAGACCGATGCCGACGACCTCGGTCCGGACGAACTGCCCGATCAGCAGGGCGACCGTCGCGGCGATCAGGGCAAGGACGAGGTAGCCGTCGTAGGTCATGCGGGCGGCGCGTGGAGCAGTCGTCGGCAACCGGTCCGCGCGGACTGGCCGCGAGCGTCCCGAACCGGGAACCGGATGTCACGCGCGGAGCGGCGGCGCTCGCAGGACTTCGCTCCTCACCGGATCGAGATCGTCGCGACGTTGGTCGTTCCGAACGCGGTGAACGCGGGTTCGACGAGGGCGCTCTGCAGATGGAAATCCGCGCCCAGCAGCGTCGGATCGTTCGGAACGACGACGCCGTGCTCGGCGATGCCCCCGCTCGGACCCAGCGTCGCGTCCGCGAACGCGAACAGGAGCGCTTGCTGTCCCCCGCCGATCGCCATCTGCACGACGACAAGGTCCGTCGGCCCGAGCAGCGGCGAGAGGAAGGTCACCTCGAACCAGGACGGCGTCGCCCCGACGACGATCGTGCCGCCGCCGCCGAGGCCGAGCGGCGACGGAACCCGCAGCGCGGGCGGGTTGGTCACCGCGAAGGTGAAGGTCGCGTGCCCGGTGCCGCCTTGGTTGTCGATCGCGACGTCCGCCGGTCCCGCGAGCGACGACGGCGGGGTCGTGAAGGCGAGCGAGCCGTTCGGCTGCGCGGTGAAGGGCACAATGCGGCCGCCCACCGTGACGCCGGTGGCGACGTCGAGGTCGGTCCCGCTCGCGATGACCGCGCTGCCGCCGACGGTCGGTCCGGCGGCGACGTCGAGCGTGAAGTTCGGCGCGTTCGGCACCGGCTCGGCAAGGATGGCGAGGCCGGCGACGATCGACTGCGTGATGAGGGTCGCGAGCACGAAGTCGTTGGCGGAGGTCCCCACCAGGTCGTTGGTCGTGTGGATGTACGGCGAGTAGCTCGGCACGTCCTCGAAGGGGAACGCGGCGGGGAAGCCGAACCGGAAGAACGACCGGTGATCACTGGTGCCGCCGGACAACGACGCCGTGCGCACGCCGAGCGCCGGCACGTAGGTCGTCGTCGCCGCGCTGAGCAACGCGATCAACGACGGAGTCGAGTCGTTGGTCACGTAGTCGACGTCGACCCCGTCGCCGCTCGCGCGGTACGCGTTCATGTCGGTGTTCACGTAGGCCGTGATCCGATCGCCGCGCGAAGCTGCCGCCGTCGCGTAGGCATTGCTGCCGATCAACCCGAACTCCTCCGCGTTCCACCACGCGAAGCGCAGCGTGCGGCGGAAGTTCTGCGCGGCGAACAGGCGCGCGATCTCGAGCACCGCCGCGGAACCCGACGCGTTGTCGTCGGCGCCGGGCGAGCGCGTCGTCGAGGAGCCCGCGATCGAATCGAGGTGCGCCCCGACCATCACGATCTCGTGGGCAAGGTCGGTGCCCGGCAACTCGGCGATCACGTTGGGTCCGTACGAGGCGCTGAAAGTCGGCGTCGACCAGGTCAAACGCGGCATGGCCTGCAAGCGCGCGGTCACCAACGCGACCGCCTGCGCGTTCTCGGCGCGCGTCGCGCGGCGCGTGAAGATCGCGCTGAGCGAGGTCACGTCGTTCAGCAGGTTCTGCTGCCGCACGCCGGCGACGAGCGCCGCGATGCGCGGGTCGACGAGTTCGGGAACGGATGCGGACAGCGGCGCCGAGGGCCGGTAACGCGTCGCGAGGTCGACGACCTGAAGGCCGCCGTGGAATCCGCTGCCGCGACAGCCCTCGGGCAGGACTTCGGGCCGCACCGCGAGCACGAAGAAGGCGCGCCGCGCGAGCAGCACGCGGCCGTGCAGCGCGCCAAGACCTGCGCGATCGCGCGCGCTCACGACGAGGACTTCGCCGGGCCGCGGGTCGTCGAAGGCGGCGAGCTCGAGGCCGCGCGCGGCGAGGGTTCGCGATTCGCCCGGCGACAGCCGCGCGACGACGTGCCGGCCGAGATCGGCGAAGACCGCACAATCCGCGATGAGGCGGTCGCGCAACGCGAGGTCGCCGTCGTGGGTGACGAGATGGAGAACTCCGGCCGGTCCGGCACCGTCCTGCATCGAAGTGGACGGCGCGGCGAACGCAGCGAGGAGGATCAGCGGAAGGAGGGCGTTCACGCCGCGCTCAACCGATCGCGCGGACGCGACTTTCGCGGCGACGCCGGGTTCACCTCCGCGGGACGGCTTCAGGGCTTCAGCGACTCGAACTGCGCGTCGCTCGGCAGCGACGCGATCGCGATCGCAAACGCCAGTGCGGCGGGCACGGCAGTCGGCACCGGTGACCCGAGCAGCAACCAGCCGACGACGCCGAGGAGCATCGAACCCTCGAGCAGCGCGAAGAAGACCAGCGTGGCCGCGGCGTAGCCCCGCAGCCGATCGCCCGCCGGGGCACTCGCCACGCGCGCGAACAGTTTCGCGCGCACCGCGCACGCGACCGCGAGCAGCACGAGCTCGATGCCGGTCGAGAGCGTTCCGAACCACGCCGGCAGGGTGCTCTCCGCGACGGCGTCGCTGCGCAGGATCGCGACGATGACGGCGAAGACGAGCGGCCCGCCGACCAACGCGAGCGCGAGCACGCGCAGTTGGGTTGGCCCGAGGACCGGCGACGGAGGAGCGTTCATCTCGATTCCTTCCTGAGTTGCGCGAGAGCGGCGGCGTCCGCGCCCTGCCGGTAGAAGGGATCGAGCGGATAACACCCGCTCGGCAGACCGTTGCGCGGCGCCGTGGTGCAGTCGCTGAAGGTACGGCAGATGCGCCGGCGATCCAGCGTCGCCCCGGCGAGAGCGTCGCGCGGCAGCTCGGGGTAGCTCAGCATCGAACGGCCGAGTCCGACGAAGTCGACGTGACCCATGCGGACTTCGCGTTGCGCGACGTACGGCAACCACTCCTGCAGATAGCTGTAACCCGTGCCGACCACCGCGAGCTCGGGGACGGCTCGCTTCACCTCGCGCGTGACGCGCAGGTGACGGATCACCGAGAGCAGCGGATCCTCCGGCGGCAGGTAGCCGTCGCTCGGCGGATAGGCCGCCGGTCGTTGCGCGTGCGGGCAGGTGTAGGGCGAGCCGATCGTCAGGTTGACGAGACGGATGCCGAGCTCGCGCAGCATGCGCAGGAAACGCAGCGACTCGTCGAGAGCGGGGCGTCCCGCTGTGTCGATGCCGAAGCCAAGGGGCGGAAGACGTGGATCGGTTGCGACTGGCTGCCCCACGCCGCTCGCCGCGTCCTTCTCGTGGATCGGCACGTCGATCACCGACAAGCGCACGCCGATCGCGAGCCCCGGCGCGCGCGCGCGGATCGCGGCGACGATCGCGCGGAACAGCCGCGTGCGGTTCTCGAAGCTGCCGCCGAAGGGACCCGGTCGCGCGTGAGCGCCGAGCAGTTCGTGGAGCAGGTAGCCGTGGCAGCACTTGACGTCGACGAAGTCGAAGCCGGCCTGTTGCGCGACGAGGGCGGCGCGCGCGTAGTCGTCGACGAGGGCGAGCAGTTCGTCGTCGCTCAGGACTGCGTGGTCGCCGCTCACGCCCGCGCGGCGATCGAGTTCGGGATGACGCACCGCGATGCGCGGCGCCTTCTCGCCGAGCGGCCGCGACCAGCGTCCCGAGTGCGTGAGTTGCAGGCCGACGACGAGACCGTCGAGGCTCGATCCCGCGTGCACGTGCGCGTCCTTCAGTGCCGAGAGCAACGCGCGCAGGCCGTCGCGCGCGAGATCGGAGTCGGGCATCAGGCAGAGCTGGTTCGGATTGGCGCGACCGTCGGGACGCACCGCGAACGCCTCGCCGCCCCACACCAGCTTCGCGCCGCTCACTCCGAAGTTCGTCCAGCGCCGCAGCGTGCGCTCGGTCGGACGGCCGTCCGTGGTCCCGTCCCAACCCTCCATCGGGTGCACGCAGAAGCGATTGCCGATGCGTCTGCCGTCGACGTCGAGCGGAGCGCCGAGCGGACCGGCGGCGCCGAGCAGCGTCTCGTCGACGTCGGAGTCCGGGTCGAGCGCGCGCAGTTGCTCGCGGAACGCCGCGAGCGTGCGGTGATGACCCGGCGGCACGAAGCGCGGTGCGTTCATCGCCCGTCATCCGCGAGCACGCGCACGAGCCAACGGCCGACGTCGGCGATCTCGCGCGGATGGACGGCGTGCGCCATCGGGTAGGTCCGGAACTCGACCTGATAGCCGCGCGCGAGCAACGCGTCGCGCGCCGCCTCTCCGCGCGGCAGCGCGACCATCGGGTCGAAGGTGCCGTGACCCATGAAGATCGGCACGTCGTGGTTCACGGCGCTGCGCTCGGCGTCGAGCGTGTCCTCGCCCACGAGATAGGTCGAGAGCGCGAGGATCCCGGCGAGACGTCGCGGGTGGCGGAGAGCGGTGAACAGGGCGACGGCGCCGCCCTGCGAGAAGCCGGCGAGCACGATGCGTTCGTCGGGGACGCCCCGCTGCAGTTCGCGCGCGACGAGCGCTTCGAGTTGCGCGGCGGAACGGCGGATGCCGACTTCGTCGTGACTCCGCCGCAGGTCGATCTCGGCGATGTCGTACCAGGCCGGCATCACGAAACCGTTGTTGAGCGTGACCGCGATGGCCGGTGCGTGTGGGAACACGAAGCGCACGCCGAGCTGATCGGGGACGCGCAGCTCGGGGACGATCGGCTCGAAGTCGTGGCCGTCGGCGCCAAGGCCGTGCAACCAGATCACGGCCGCGCGGATCGGGCCGTCCGGATCGATTTCGACACAGGGCAGCAACTCAGTCATCGGATCGGTTCCGTCGCCGGCGTTCGGAGGTCTTGCTCATGCTGCGATCCCGAACGCGAGTCCGACCGCCGCGGTCGCGGCCATCGCGACGACTCCGCCGGCGACGACGCGGAAGACTGGTCGCGCCATCGCGGCGCCGCCGAGGTGCGCGCCGATCCCGCCGAGCATCGCGAGGTAGAACAGCGCCGCGACGCCGATCCACACGGGCGGCACCGGTTCGCCGAGGACGGCCGCGGTCGCGAGCGGCAGGGCCGCGCCCGACGCGAAGCTCGACGCCGACACGATCGCCGCCTGCATCGGCCGCGCACGCAGCTCCTCGCTGATGCCGAGTTCGTCGCGCGCATGCGCACCGAGCGCGTCGTGCGCCGTCATCCGTTCCGCGACCAACCGCGCGAGTTCGGTCTCGAGCCCGCGCGTTTCGTAGATCTTCGCGAGCTCGCGCAGTTCCTGTTCCGGCTGCTCGACGAGTTCCTGTCGCTCGCGCGCGAGGTCCGCCTCCTCGGTGTCGCGCTGCGAACTCACCGAGAGGAACTCCCCGCACGCCATCGACAAGGCACCCGCGACGAGCCCGGCGGCGCCGGCGAGCAACACCGCCGTCTGCCCGGCCTCCGACGCCGCAAACCCCACGATCAAACTCGCCGTCGACACGATCCCGTCGTTCGCCCCGAGCACGCCCGCGCGCAACCAACCGACGCGCGCGACGCGATGGGACTCGTGATGGCGGAGGTGGTGCATGCGGGCCGCGGAGGATAGCGGGGGGCGCGACGGACTACTCCCATCGCGGCCGCGGCCGCAACCCATCCGGGTTGCCGGCGTCGTCGCTGGCGCGACGACCGAGAGGGCCTCGGCCGCTCTCCTTGCGGGGGCCCTCCGGCCGACGGACCCATGACGGGCAATCCCGTTCACAGCCCGATGAACGACAACCCCCGGATGAGAAAGACGTGGGGTTCCTCGATCGACCCGTTCGCGCTCGTCACCACACCTCGGCAGAGCAACTGCCCCGACTTGTTGAGGCGCAATCCCGCGGTCAGTTCGACGCCAGCGGGAAGAAGTCCGCTGACGATCCGATTGATGTCCCGGCAGCGAGCGACCCCGCGCCGCGTCGAGTACGCCGACCACACCACAGCGCGGCCATTGGACTCGCCGATGCAAGTGCCGGCATCGTTCACGTCGCGCACGTGGGACCATGCTCCTTCCCCCGGGGACAGCGGCAGGAGTTCCCAGACATGGGTGCCATCGAGGCGATAGACGTGTGCCGTCGGGTGGTCGTTCACGGCGATGTACCCGGTCTCGCTGATTGCCTCCGCGTCGCTGCCGAGCCAGGCAACGCTGCCGTCTGTTCGATGCACCCAGCCGGCCGTTGCGAACGATCCGTCGATGTTGATCTGGACGAACCCGACCGCGTTGCCGCTCCGGTCGACGTCGAGCGCCATCCCCCACGGACCGGACGGACCGATCGTCCGCGGCGCCGCGGTCGCGGAGTCCCACATCGTCGGGATGATGCTCGGGAAGCCCCAGGGGAGTCCGTTGCCACCATCGCGAAACCCGACGACGACGCCGGACTCGTTGACTGCGGTGGCGTGACCCTCGGCGTTTTGATCCGTCAACGGGGACACGGAATCGTCGGTACCGACGAAGACCGGCCTCAGCGTGTTGGCGACCCAGGTTCCCGACGGGTTGCCGAACAACGACGAGCCCGATGTCTGTCCGAGGCTGTTCACGCGACCCGCATAACCTGCGATCGAGCCCGGCGCGGCCACCGTGTGTCCGGAGTTCGCGCGGTAGACCTGGATCTGCGCGTTGCGCACGACTTGACCGTTCGCACCCGGGAAGCGGTGCTCGATGGTGAATGACGCCGTTCCGTCGTCGCCCAGTCCGCAACCGCCGGCCACATGCGCGTCGGGCCAGTTCGAAGGCGGAAGGAACTCGAGCCCGAGGTCGATCACCTCGTATCGGATGCGCACGGCGATGTCGGGCCGATCAGGAAGTCGCTCGACCCAGCGATCGCCGGTCGCGCATGCCGTGAATGCGAGCAGGGACGCGAGGCTGGTAATCGTCGCGGCGGCAGAACGCGACCCTGGGTTGGTTCGACGAGTGTGCATGGTTGCGGTCCGAGTCACTGAGGAGGTGTCGAAGGGAGGGAAGAGGCCGAAGCACCGATCTCGACCGGGTGCGTTGCTCCTCGGCCCGCGAACTCTCCCCGATCCGGGGTCCAGGCCAAAGCACGGGCTCGAGTCGCGTTGGCTGAGGGTCCCCGAATCGGGGTCGGTCAAGAAGCCGGCTGGCGCTCGATCTCCCTCCCACCTGCCTCGCTACACTCCCGGCGTCGTTTCGGCCATGACTCGCCAACTCCCGATCCCCGTCCATCGCGTCCTCGTGCGTTTCGTCCATCGCGACGCCGCGGCGATGCTCGCGGAGCGGATCTCGGATCGGGCGCTGGTCGGCGTCTCGCGTTGGATGCGCAGTTACGTGTGGGGCAAGGTCAACGGGCTGCGCGGCCGGGCGCCGATGTTGATGCAGATCCTCGACGAGACGGCGGCAGCCGCCCGCGCGGCTCAGGCCTGGCACGAGAGCTTCGCGATCTTCGGCGCCGGACTCGTGATCGGCTGCCAACTCCGCGACCTCGTCGAACAGGACACTCCCGTCACCTGTCTCGTCGACTTCGATCTCGCGACCAAGCACCTCGACACCACCGAGTCGCTGAACGCACTGTGGGACTGCGGACTGCCCGGCCACCCCAGCACCCTCGGCGAACTCGTGAGCGACTTGCTCGAGCTGGCGCCGCCCTTGCGCTTCAAGATGATGCTCACCGACCAACTCGTGCATGGGATGCCGCGTCGGAGGAAGAAGCTCCTCTACCACCTGCACTTCATCGTCGGTTTGATCGCGGCCGGAGTCTCGCCGCCGAGCCTGTGCTGCGACGAAGGCTGAGTTTCCCGTCGAGTCAGAAGCGCCAGTTCAGCAGCGGACTCGCCGCGCAACGGCCGAAGTCCACCGCCTGGAACAGGAAGGTGACCCCTGAGACGGAAGTCGGCACGGGGATGCGTGTGACGAGGTTGCCCGCCTCGTCGGCGCCGTCGAAGTCGAGCACGATCGGGTCCTGCATCGACAGCGCGAGGCCGGGGCAGGGCAACGCTGACGAGCCCGGCATACCGCCGAGGACGAGCACCGTGATCGCGCCGGGGATCGCGCCGCTCACGCCGAACACGTTCGACGCGCCGGCGGTCCCCGGTCGCGGCGCGGCGACGACCAGCGCCGGCGCCGGCACGAACGCGCAGAACAGCGGCGCATCGAGTCCGCCGCTGCGCGCCGCGACGTGCACGGAGATCAGGGCGCCGCTGCGACCGTCGTAGCGCCGCACGCTGTGACCGCCCTGGTTCGCGACGTAGACGTCGCCGTCGGTGCCGAAGCTGAGTCCGAGCGGAAACGTCATCGCCGTGTCGTTCACGAACGTGCCGAGCGGGGCCCCGGTGCGACCGTCGAAGCGGACGATGCTCGGGAAGCCGAAGGCGTTGCTCACGTACATCGCGCCGTCGGGTCCGAACGCGACGTCGTGCGCACCGGCGATGCCCTGGCTCGCGAAGATGCCCAGTGAACGGCCGGTGCCTCGTTCGAAGCGGTGCACGCGGCTGTCGGCGACGTTGCCGACGAAGAGATCGCCCGTCGGCCCGAACGCGAAGCTCGTCGGCGTGCGAAGACCGGGGTCCTGCGCCGCGACGCCGAGGAACGCGCCGCTTGATCCGCGGAAGCGCAGCACCGCGTTGGTGCCGGCGTTGCACACGTACAAGTCGCCGTCGGGCCCGAAGGCGAGGTTGCGCGGTGCATTCAGGGCGCCGGCCGGCGTGAAGGGACCGAGGAAGGCACCGCTCGTGCCGTCGAAGCGCAGCACCGAGTTGGTGTTTGCACTCACGACGTAGAGGTTGGAGTCGGGGCCGAAACTCAGCCCGACGGGATTGTCGAGCCCGCCGCCCTGCGCGAAGACGCGGACGAAAGCGCCGGAGGCGTCATAGAGGAGCACCTGGTCGGTGTTGCGGCTGGTGACGAGGAGCCCCCCGGCGGGAAGCTGCGCAGCGGGCGAGGAAGCGAGCGCGAGGCCGGCGGCAATCGCGCGAACGACGGACTTTCGGATCACGGCATGTCCTGGTCAGCGGGACGGAGCGCGAGAGAGGCGATCCGAGCGACGTGGGATGGACGGCGATCACGACCTTGCCGGGTGATTTCCCCGATCCGCGCCTCAGGAGGCCGACACGCTCTCCTCGGCGGCGGCCACACTGCGCGCCGCATGCGGGTGCTCGTCGTGCTGGGAATGCTGATCGCGATGCTGGCCTTCGCGGTGACGCGTTGCGATTGCGAGGCGCCGGACGAAGAGCCGCGGGATCCCGTGCCCGGAGGATCGAGGCCCATCCCGGTCCTCGTGTCGCCGGCGGCTGAGCGCGAACCGAAGGCGAGCGCGAACCGGCGGAGCGATGCGAGCGTGCTCGTCGAGAGTGTCTTGGTGCGGATCACCGGTCACTGCGTCCACGACGATGGCAGCGACGCCGCCGAGTGCCCGGTCGAGATCGTGTTGGAGTCGGCGAGCGGGGAGGCGCTCGCGTCGCATCTCGCGCAGCGCGTCCCGAGCGGCGACTGGCACTTCGAGGTCCTCGCGCCATGCGCAAGCGCTCTCGTTCGCGTCGGAGGCGATCGCGGCTACGGGCGACGGGAACGGCGGGTCACGCTCGTCACGCTCCCGCACGAAGCCCAGATCGACGTCGGCCGCATCGAGGTGCATCGCGGCGGACACCTGCGCGGCGCGCTCGTCGATCACGACGGGCGTCCCGCAGCGGGCGAAGTCCTGCGTTTCGCGCACGCGATGCCGTCCCTCGACGACGCCTTCGTCGACGTCGACGCGGCGGATGCGTTCGCGGTCGAGAGCGACCGGAACGGCGAGTTCGTCGTGGCCGACTTCGTGCGCGCCGGGACCTGGAACGTGCAGGTGCGCGAACCCGGCGACGCGCGCGCTTCACCGGAGACGGTCGTCGTCGAGCCGCTCGGCGACCACGACTTCCGTTTCGTCGTCGCGACTGGTGCGAGGATCACGGGCGTCGTCGTCGACCCTGCCGGTCGCGGGATCGGCGGCTTGCGAGTCGCCGCCGGCGGGCGGAAGTCGACTGACGTGCGAGCACTCGCGCTGACCGATGTCGAGGGTCGCTACGTGTTGCGTGCCGGGAATGGTGTGGATCTTGCGGAAGCCGTGAGACTGCGCATCGCCGAGCCGACCTGGGTCGCGGACTGTCCGCGCGTCGTCGCGCGCTGGGGCGACGCGGTCGTGCTGCGCGCATCGAGCGAGAACGACGTGCGGCTCGTCGTCATGACCCGGGGCGAGAAGCCCCGGCGCGTGACCGCGTTCCGCGTCTCGCTGCAGGGTCAGCGCGAATGGGTGATCTGGTCGGCGGTGCGACGCGACGACGGCGACGGCGTGCCGCTGCGCATCGGCGACTGGTCGGGATCGTTGCTGCGGGTGCGGCCGCTCGATCCCACGCTCGGCGACAGCGACGTGACCATCCTCGACACGCGCAACACGCGCGGCGTCACGCACACGGTGACCGTCCCCGCGGCTCGTACGCTGATCGTCGACGTGACGCACGCCGGACGTCCCGTAGCGGGTGCACTCGTGGTCGTCGCGAACGCGCGCATCGACGACATCCTCGAGACCGTCCACGGGCTCGATGCATGGGCAAGCGGCACGGACCACGAACTCGGCGAATTCCAGGCAGCGTCGCAGTCCTTCCAGGTCACCCGCAGCGACGCACTCGGGCGCGCCGTCGTCCGCATCCCCACCGCCTTCGCCGCGACGACACTCACGGTCCTGACCGACGATCAGGAGCACCACCGACCGCTCGACGCGAACGCGGGCTGTATCCATGTCGAAGTGCCGCCCCGTGAACCGGTGAGCGTGCGGGTGTCGCCCGATCCGGGTGCGCGGCGCTGGGTGCTCGTCTCGCGCGGCGGGGTGCGGCTGCCTTCGCGCGGCTGGGCGAACGGCGCCGAGCACCGCTTCGCCGCCGTCCCACCCGGCGAGTGGCGCGTCGTATTCGAGGATGTCTCTCATCCGCGAACCGCACCCGTGCATGTGCCCGCGACCGTGACTGATGAGTTGTCCTTCGAAGTTGGCGCCGGCAACGCGTCGCGTTGATCCATCCATCCGACGATCTCAGGTCATTCGCGGTTCGCAGTTCACCCGGATACGCTGCGCCACCCGTACGGGACTGTCCGAAGTGATCGACTCGCGCATCGACTTCAACGTTCAGGATCTGAGCGGGACCGACATCAAGGCCCTGCTCGGGCGCTTGGCTCCCATCCTCTCGGCGACCGAGCCGGCGACTTGGCGAGTAGACGCCTCTCGATGCCGGTACCTCGGGCCCACCGCAGTGGTCGTGCTTGCGTCGGCGTGGCTCTGCACGAAGCAGCACGGCGGCACCTCCGAATTCATCTTCCCTACCGAACCGCCCGAGTTGGTTGCGTTCTGTCGGTACTCGGGGCTTGCTCGACTCGTCGACGAATCCATCACCACGGAGTCCCGACATCCGAACAGCGAGACCGCCGCACTCCAGCGATTCGATCGCGCGAATTGGGGCGGCAGTACCCCACTGGTTGATCTCGTGCAGCGCCACGCTCCTGACGTCGACGACGACACGATCGACCTGCTCCGACTCTGCTACTCCGAGATCGCCCAGAACATCGAGGACCACGCTCGATCCCCCATCGGCGGCCTTGCCTGTGGTCGCTTCTTCCGCTCCACGCAGGAGTTACGCATCGCCGTCGCAGATCGAGGCCTCGGGATCGCACAGACTCTGCGCCAGGCTGGTCATGAAGTGAGCGAGGACTTTCGAGCGCTTGAACTCGTCTTGAAGGGCAACGTGTCCAGCAAGCGCCGTTCGAACAACATGGGACAGGGCATCAGCAATCTCGCAGCGATCGCCGCAGGCAACCGAGGGCGACTCCTGATTGCGAGTCATGAAGCCATCGCGGAAGTGACTTCCAAGCGGCCCAGCGGGCGCATCTCACGCCTCCACCATGGCTTTCCCGGCACACTCGTGAGCCTCTCCCTGCCGATCGGCGCCGGTAACACGCATCCAAGCCCATGAGCCCGTCACTGATTCGTTCGATCGACTACTGCAACCCCGACGACCGCATCGTGGACTCGGCGCAACGCGTTGCGGCCGCAGTCATCGCGGCCTGCGGCACGACCGATGTCGTTACGGTGTCGATGGATGGCGTCCTGGGAGCTTCATCCAGTTTCTTCAATGTCCTGCTGTCCGATGTCGTCGCGAGTCTCGGACCCGAGGCGATCGGTACGCGCGTTCGACTTACCGGTCTCACGAGGACTCAGCAGGCTGTGTTCGAGCGGTCACGACAGGCGGTGCTGCGCTCAGCGTCGTGACCCGAAGGGAAGGACGGGACGAACCTCACCCCCATAGCGCCGGTGCGGCGAGCCGATGCCGTGGATGACCATCTCGTCGTGTACCGCGCGGGCGCGATTCCGGTTCGCGCTGCAGACATCGGGAGTCCGCGGCCAGCAGGCCGGACTCAGGTGCCGGTCGAACACGCCATCGGCGCCGCAAGATGTGCCTTCCGCGCCCCGCGACGCGGCGGCAGACTGCGCGCATGACGCGAGGCAACGTCGTCTGGGACGACGACCATCGCGGGCGGCCGCCCGCACCGAGGAAGTCGGGTCCGAAGCGCCCGCCGGTCGACGAGTTCGTCCGCATCCGCCGCGAGACCGGCGGGCGCGGCGGCAAGACCGTCACGACGATCTTCGGCCTCGACATGGCGCCGCC
>JACRLW010000125.1 GCA_016235155.1 Planctomycetota bacterium | reverse complement strand
CGCGGTGTAGCCGGGCGGCCGAGGAGCGCTGCCGGGCCGGGAAGGAATCCATGCGCATCCCGTTCCTCCCGCGGGCGAAGGGACTAGTCGAGCCGATCGCACCGGCGGACCCCTCCGCCGCGCATCATTCACGCCATGGGTCCGCGCACCGTCCTCGGCGTCCTCCTCCTCACGACGTCGCTCGCCGCACACGGCGGCGTCTACCGCGGCCCGACCTCGCCGCCCTTCCTGCCCGGACCCGGTGGACCGCCGACGCCCGCCACGCCGACGGGCGGACCCAACACGCCGGGGCCGAGCGATCCGTCCGGCCTCACGAGCCTCGACGGCTGGCAGTTCTGGTGGGAATACAACAAGGATCATTGGCTGGCGTTGCGCGAGACGGTGCTCGGTCCGCGAGCCACGGCGCCGGCCGACGGCTGGACCAGGAGCGGCGCGATCGATCGACGGCCGTCGGAGGCGGAACTGATCGACCGGGTGATCCCCGCGATCGTGCGCTCGCTGGACTCGACCAGTTCGCCGGACGTCAGCGGCGCGGGGATCGTCGCGCTCGCCAAGATCGGCCGCACGCATCCGTCGATCGACGTACCAGCGCAGTTCGAGAACCGCCTCGGCCGCGGGAGCCTCGAAGTGCGCGAGACCGCTGCTTTGACCCTCGGTCTGTGCGGACTCGCCGAGGTCTTCGAGGACCTCGTGCAACTCGCGACCGACAGCGGTGCTGGGCGCAAGCTCGCGGGCCGCACGCCGATCGAGGAGCGGGTCCGCGCGTTCGCCATCCATGGACTCGGGCTCGCGGCGCACGGCAGCGCCGACGTGGCGGTGAAGCGACGCGTGTTCGCGATCGCATCGGCCGTGCTCGACGAACGCACGCTCGCCGACCGCGATGTCGCCGCGGCCGCGCTGAACGCGATCGGCGTGCTCGCGCTCGACGCGGGCGTCGCGGAGCAGAAGCGGCTGCTCTGGGAGTCGGTCGCCGTGCTGGAGAAGTTCCTCGCGCGCGATCTCGGCCGCGGCGACGAGGTGGTGCAGGCGCACGCGCCGACGGCGATCGCGCGTCTGCTCGGCCGCGGCACGAGCAACGACCACCGGCGGATCAGCGCGGCATGGCTCGATGCGCTCGCCGCGCGCCGTCGCTCGGACAACGTGTTGCAGTCGATGGCGCAGGCGCTCGGCGAACTCGTGCCACCGCGCGAACGCGGCGAGGAATGGACCGCGGTGTCGGAGACCCTCGAAAAGGTGTGGGCCGACAGCAGGGATCAGGGCACGCGGTACTTCGCCCTGATGGCGCTGGCGAGCATCGGCGGCGAAGCGAACCGCGCGTTCCTGTTGCGCGAACTCCCGCGCGGCCAGAAGGGGACGGAACGGCCTTGGCTCGCGCTCGCGCTCGGCGTGCTCGCGCGCGGGGAACTCGAACGCGGTGGTGCACCGGACACCGCCGCCGCGGCGTTGCTGCTGCGCACGCTGCGCGAGGTCGAGAACGACGACGTCCGCGCGGCAAGCGCGATCGCGCTCGGGCTGATGAAGCACCAGCCGGCCATCGACGAGATGTTGCGCCTGCTCGTGAAGCACCGGCGTCGCGACCAGCTCGCCGGTTACCTGTGCGTCGCGCTCGGGATGATCGGCGACGTCACCGCGGTGCCGACGATCGCCGCGGTGCTCGACGAGGCGGAGTACCGGCCGTCCCTGCTCGCGCAAGCGGCGATCGGCTTCGGTCTGCTCGACCCGATCGGCGCCGGCCAGGCGCTCGCGTCGATGCTGCGCAAGAAGGACGAGTCGGTCGGACGACTCGCCGGCATCGCGCTCGCGTTCCGCTACATCGGCGATCGTCGCGCCATCGATCCGCTGCTCGGCCTGCTCGGCGAGAAGGACCTGCCCGACCTCGCGCGCGCGTTCGTGCTCGCCGCCGTGGGTGGCGCGTGCGACCGCGGCGACCTGCCGTGGAACGAGGCGTACGCGCGGTGCGTCAACTACCGCGCGCCGATTGCGACCATCAGCAACGGCGTCACCGGGATCCTCGACATCCTGTGACGGCCACGCCGTTCAATCGCGCTTGTTGAGCTCGGGGTTCGCCATCTCGAGGGCGAGCCCTTCGACGCTCGCCGCGCGCTTCTTGGACTCCTCCTGCTCCTCGTTGGCCAGGAGTTCGACTTCGAGCGAACGCAGGCGCGCGGACGCGGGCGCGCCGTAGCCGCGGAGGACTTCGACGGCCTTCGCGCGGAGCGAGGTCTCGGGGTCGCTGCGCGTGACCTGGACGATCGCCTCGATCACTTCTTGCGTCGCGCGCTTGGCAAGTCCGTCGAGCGCGGTGTCGCGGATCGAGCGGGCCGGGTCCTTCAGGCACTCGAGCAGGTGCGCGGTGGTTTCCGGCCGGTTCATCTTGGCGAGCGCCGAGACGATGCTGAACCGCATGTCCGGGTCGTGCAGGTAGGGCAGCAGGAGTTCGAGGACCTCGTCGCGCGGAAAGTTGGCGAGGATCTCGGCCGCGAGCGAGCGGATCCACCAGTCGGCCTTGCTGCAGAAGATCTTGGTGACGGGGCCGAGGACGCGCTCGTCGTTGATCTTCGCGGCCAGCGCCATCGCGGAGACGCGCACGTCTTCGTCTTCGTCCTGCATCAGGCGCAGCAGCGGCTCGCACAGCGAGTTCGCCATCTCGAGGAGCGAGCGGACCGCGCGCTCGCGCAGCCACGACGCCAGCCCGCGGCAGTTGATGAGGAACTTGCGCAGCACGAGGTCCGGCTGCGGCATCGACGAGATCAGGCGCACGGCGAGCCGTCGCGCCTCGGGATCATCGTCGGCGAGCACCGGGAACAGGTGCTGCTCGATGTTCGAGTTCGGGCGGCTGCTCAGACGCGCGAGCGCCTGGATCATCCGGGTCTGGTCGACCGGCGCCTCGTGCGGCAGGCGCGCGAAGAACGGTTCGACGATCTCCGCGGTCGGGTAGTCGCAGAAGCCCTGGATCGCCTCGCTGCGCACCGCGTCGTCGTCGTCGTGGAGCAGTTCGCGGAGGACGGTCGCCGCCGTCGGGTCCTGCACGTGGCGACGCACGAGACGCGCGCCGGCGCGGCGCAGCGTCGGATCGGTCGTGCGCAGCGCCTGCTTCATGATCCCGAACCAGTCGCGCCAATCACGATCGAGCGAGGCGATCTCGAGGATCGTCGTGCGGAGCGAGAGGTTCGAACCGTTGAAGAGCAGGTTCGCCGTGCGCAGCAGTTCGGCGTGGTCGAGCTGGAGGATCGTCCGCGCGAGTTCGGAACGCGCCGAGCCGTCGACCGCGGCCATCGCCTGGATGACGACGTCGATCGCGTCCTTGGGCGCGTTCTCCATCACGTACCTGATCCCCGCCTCGCGCACGCGAGGGTGCGACGAGCCCATCATGAAGGCGAGCTTGCGCGGGCTCGCTTCCTGGTGAGAGGTTGCTTCCGCGATCAGCTCGGCGAGTTCACCCGGGCCGAAGCGCGCCGGGGTCTTGAGCTTCTCGACCAGGTCGTTGAACGAGTCACCCTTCTTGAACAGCGACATGGATCACCTTTGCACGCGCCGCGTGAACGCCATCTCCAGGTTCCCGATGTCCGACGTCGACTGACCCCGCTTGGCGATGCGCTGGTCGAGTTGGCGGCGGACCTCGGCGCGATCGGTGGCGTAGGCGAGCGCGATGTCGGTCGAGACGAGTCCGGCCTCGAAGAGGTCGGCGATGTGCTGGTCGAAGGTCTGCCAGCCGAACGAGCGGCTCTCCGCGATGATCTTCGCGTAGGTGCGCTCCTTGTGTTCGCCCTCGGCGATGATCTCCCGCACACGGGTGTCGTTGCCCATGATCTCGAGGGCCGCGATGCGGCCACCGCCCTCCTTGGGCAGGAGGCGCTGGCCGACGACGTAGCGCACCATCTGTGCGAGCCGGCCGCGGACGAGGCTCGATTCGCTGGCCTCGAACATGCCGACGATGCGATTGATGGTCTGACCCGCGTCGATCGTGTGGAGCGTGCTGAGCACGAGGTGGCCGGTCTCGGCGGCCTTCATCGCGATCTCGACGGTCATGCGATCGCGCATCTCACCCACGAGGATCACCTTCGGGGCCTGGCGCAACGCGGCCCGCAGTCCGTCGGCGAACTCCTTGAAGTCCTTGCCGAGTTCGCGCTGGTTGATCGTGCCCTGCTTGTGCGGGTGCTTGAACTCGATCGGGTCCTCCAGCGTGACGATGTGCACGGCGCGCGTGGAGTTGATCGCATCGATCACCGCGGCGAGCGTCGTGGACTTGCCGGAGCCGGTGCCGCCGGTGACCAGCACGAGACCGTTCTTCAGCTCGGGGAGCTTGCGCAGCGCTTCGGGCAGCTTCAGCGACTCGAGCGTCGGGATCGTGGTCGGGAGCGAACGAAGCACGATGGCGCAGGCACCGTCGACCTTGAAGACGTTGACGCGGAAGCGCGGCCCGTCGGGAATCTGCAACGAGCAGTCGCACGAGCCCTTGAGCTCGAGGTCCGCGAGCAGGTCGGCGTTCTCAGCGAGGATGAGCTCCGCGATCTTCTTGGTCTTTTCGGCCGTCAGCACGCCGAGCTTGTCGTACGCCACGAGTTGGCTGTCGACCTCCATCTGCGGCGGGCGGCCGGGACTGAAGTTGATGTCGGAGACGCGCTCGCCGGTGGCGAGCATCGCGAGGAGGACCTTGTCGAGTTCGGCGCGGGACATCGCTCCTCCTCACTGTTGGGGTGCGCCGCCGAGCGGACGGCGGACGGCCGACGTCGACGACGAGGTGGGTCGCGTCGCGGTGGTCGTCGACGATCCGGCGCCCGACTTCTCGAGCGCGGCGCCGACGCGGGTCGGCTGCGTCTTCTTGAGCGACTCGACGAGTTCCTTGTACTCCTCGGGGATCGACGGCAGGAACTCGAGGAAGCGCGCCTTGTCGTGCGAGCGCTCGAACGCCTCCTCGGGCGCGATCTTGCGCTTGCTGACCAGTTCGAAGATTGCGTCGTCCATGGTCTGCATGCCGATCTTGCGGCCGGTCTGCAGCGCGTTGATGAGTTGGTGGGTCTTGCCCTCGCGGATCAGGTTGCCGACCGCGGGCGTGTTCACCATCACCTCGAGTGCGGCGACGCGGCCGCCGCCGTCGATGCGCTTGAACAGCGTCTGCGCGATGACCCCCTTGAGCGACTCGGAGAGCGTCGTGCGGACCTGCTCCTGCGCGTCGGTCGGGAACACGTCGATGATGCGGTCGACGGTCTTCATCGCGCTCGGCGTGTGGAGCGTGCCGAAGACCAGGTGCCCGGTCGCCGCTGCTTCGAGCGCGAGTTGGATCGTCTCCAGGTCGCGCATCTCGCCGACCATGATGATGTCCGGGTCTTCGCGCAAGGCACCGCGGAGCGCGGTCGAGAACGCCTTGGTGTGCAGTCCGACCTCGCGGTGGTTGACGATGCAGTTGATCCGCTGGTGACGGAACTCGACCGGATCCTCGATGGTGATGATGTGGTCGCGCCGGGTCTTGTTGGCGTAGTCGACGATCGCCGCGAGCGTCGTCGACTTGCCGGAGCCGGTCGCGCCGGTGACGAGCACGAGGCCCTTGTCGGCCATCGCGAAGCGGCGGGCGATCGGCGGCAGGCCGAGCTGTTCGATCGTCATGATCTTGCTCGGGATCTGCCGAAACACCGCACCCACGCCGTTCTGCTGGCGGAAGTAGTTGGAGCGGTAGCGCCCCAGTCCCGGCAGCTCGTAGGCGAAGTCCACGTCGCCGGACTCGAGGAACTCCTTCAGCTTCCGCTCGGGAGCGATCTCCGCGAGCATCTCGAAGAGCTCCTCGTTGGTCAGCTCCTTGAACTTGATCGGTTCGAGGTCGCCATTGATGCGGAGACTCGGCGCGGTGCCCGCGGACATGTGCAGGTCCGAAGCACCTTGCGCGTTCATGAGCCTGAAGAACGCGTCGATCTTGGCCATCTGTTCCCCTGGTCCTTCTTCCGTGACCGCCCCGTGACGACGGCACGACGGCCCTGGATCGGCGAACCGCGATCGGACTCTCGACGGCCGCAGTGAAACCCCGACGACAGCGCGGCGACGTCGTCGCCGCGCCGTCAACCGGCCGAGCTCACTTCGACTGTCCCAGCAGTTCCTTCACGAGGCGCTCGGCGTCGTAGGCCTTCTTCAGCGCCTCCATGATCCCGTCGACGTGCACCGACACGCTACGCGGGGTCTCCGCCCGGTAGACGTAGCGGTTGGGCAGCATCTCGATGTTGCCGTCGAACACCAGCCCGACGACCTCCAGGTTGGCGTTGACGAGCGGGCTGCCGGAGTTGCCGCCGATGATGTCGTTGGTGCTCACGAGATCCATCGGTTTGGTCAGGTCGATCTTGTCCTTGCGCTCGAGCCAGACCGGAGCGACGTCGAACGGGTGTTTGCCGCCGAACTCGGTGTGCCGCGCGTAGAGCCCGTGGAAGGAGGTCATCGGCGGCGCGATCGTGCCGTTGTAGGCGTAGCCCTTCACGACGCCGTCGCTGAAGCGCAGGGTGAGGGTCGCGTCCGGGCTGACGCTCGTGCCGTACGCGGCGAACAAGGCCTGACCGATACGCGCGCCCTGCGTCTCCTCGATGCGCTGCAGCTCCTGCGCCTCCTTCACGGCGGCGTCGACCAGCGGGCGGATGCTCTCGGCGATGACGAGTTCGACGGCCATCGGGCCGTCCCAGACCTTGCCGATCCGGGCGAGCACGTCGTCGAGCTTCTGGCGATCGAGCAGTTCGGTCCCGGCGAAGGCGTCGGCAGTCTGTTCGGGCGTGCGGCCGTCGAGCACAGCGGCCAGCCATTTGTCGTTCGCAGGAAGCCAGCGCTTCGCGCGTGCGACGTGGTCGAGGAACTCGGTGCGCGTCAGCTCGGCGATCGTTCCGATCGCCGCTGCGTTGTCCCGTGCGCGCTTCGCCGCCGCGTCACGCGCCTCCGCGGTCTCCGCGCGACCGGCGCGGATCACGTCGACGGCGAGAGCGAGAACTGGGTGACCTCCGAAGGTGTGGAAGCGCTGCCGCGCTTCGAGGCCACGCCGCCGTTCCGCGACCTGCGCGAGCTTGTCCCAGACGTCGCCGAACTTCGCCTTCAGCGCCGGGTCGGCGTCGATGCGCGCGCGGAACGCCTTCTCCGCGGCGATCTTCTGCGTCATCAGGCTCTGGTCGAGCAGTCCGTCCCAGTAGCCGCGGTAGGCCTTCTGCGAGTTCTCGATCGAGAGGATCTCGGCACGCAGCGTGCGCTCGAGCGACGGGTCCTTCGCGACGAGGTCCTTGCGGATGCGCAGGCGGTTGTCGACCAACTCCTGCTGCATCGGGTGCCAGAGGTCGCGCAGGTACTCCATCTGTGCGTGCGTCAGGAGTCGCTTGGTCGTGCCCGGGTTGCCGGTGACGAACACGAGCTCGCCTTCCTTCACGCCGCCCGTGCACCAACGGAAGTAGTGCGCGGCGGTGTCGACCGGCTTGCCGTCCGCGTAGGCGCGCATGAAGGCGAAGTCGAGGCAGTAGCGCGGATAGCAGAAGTTGTCCGGATCGCCGCCGAAGTGCGAGGTCTGCAGGTGCGGCGCGAAGACCAGGCGGATGTCGTCGTAGACCTTGTAGAGGTAGAGCTCGAAGAGGGCGCCTTGGAACAACGTGACGACCTGCGGCTGCAAACCCGGGTTGTCCCGCTGCGCGCGCTCGAGGATCGCGGCCTGGTTCGCGGCGCGCTTCTTCGCGATCGTCGCGTCGTCGTCGGCGGGCGCGATGCCCTCGTTCATCCGCGCGGTCACGTCCTCGCGCCCGACGAACTGCTGCACCGTGAGGTCGGGCACGCGCACTTCGTCCTCGAGCGACTTCGCGTAGTAGCCGTCCTTCACCCAGTCGTTGCCGCCCTGCACTTTGGTGATGCCGTCACGGACGCAGTGGTGGTTGGTCATGATCAGGCCCTTCGGTGACACGAAGGACGACGAACAACCGCGGCCGAAGCGGATCGACGCGAGTCGCAGTCGATCGAACCACTCCGCGGTGGGGGCGAAGCCGTACTCGTCCTTCAGGTACGCGAGCGGCGGCCGCTCGAAGGTCCACATCTTGCCGAGCTCGAGGTTCTCCTGCGCCAGTGCGCTCGAAGAGATCGTGACGGCCAGCAGTGCGAGTGCCGGCCAACGGTTCATGGTCATCGCGTTGCTCTCGTCGAGGGTGTGCCGCCCGATGCGGGCGAGCGGCGGAGGATAGCCGCAGGGGCGAACGGACCCAGCGGTCAACGCACCGCGGGTTCGAGCAGCTCGAGGCGGGCGAGTGCTCGTTCGTCGCGAGCATCCAGGCGCGCGCGCACGCCGACTGGCAAGGTCCACGAACGCGGGCGATGGCCGAAAGGGAAGCCGAAGGCGACGGGGCGGCCGAGATCAGCGAGCCGATCGCGTAGCACGCGCAGCAGCTCGGGGTCGAGACTGCCAAGCGGCTGGTCGTCGAGGTGGAAATCGCCGAGCACGACGCCGGCGCAGCGCTTCAGGTGGCCGGATGCCCGGAGTTGCGTGAGCATGCGATCGACGCGGTACGGCGCCTCGCCGGTGTCTTCGAGGAACAACAGCGTGTCGGTCGTGTCGATCTCCCACGGCGTGCCGAGGAGCGCGCAGACCAGCGTGAGGTTGCCGCCGGCGAGGCGTCCTTCGGCGCGTCCGGCGGTGATCACGTGCGGCTGGTCGTCGTCGGGGACCGGCAGCGGCGTCGCGCGCGCGGTCTCGGTCAGGAGTGCCTGCTGCTGCGCGTCGAGCTCCTCGCCCGACGCCATGGACTCGGACGTCGCGACCATCGGGCCGTGGAACCCGACCAACCCGACTTCGCGCCACGCCGCCGCGAGAAGCGCGGTGACGTCGCTGTAGCCGAGGATCGGCTTCGGGTCGCTTGCGAGCGGCGCGAAGTCGAGTCGATCGAGCAGGCGGGTGACGCCGTAGCCGCCGCGTACGCAGAACACGCCGCGCAGCTTTGGATCGCCGAAGGCCTCCTGCAGGTCGGCGGCGCGCGCTTCGTCGCTGCCGGCGAGATAGCCGTCGGCGGCGAGCACGTGCTTGCCGAGCACGGGAACGAGGCCGCGGGCGCGAAGTCGTTCGAGTCCCTTGTCGAGGTCGGAGCGACGCTCGTTCGGCAATGGGCTCGCGGGCGAGACGACGGCGACCTTGTCGCCGCGGCGAAGGGCGCGCGGAAGGCGTGGAGCGATCACGCGTGCGGAGCGTAGCCGTGCGGCTCAGTCGAACCGCACGGCGAGACGGCTGAGGCTGCCGAGTTCGAAGCCCTCGATCGGGAACGTGACCGTGGGATCGGTCGTGCTCGCGGCGCCGGCGGCGATCAGCAGCGGCAGGAAGTGCTCGTCGGTCGGATGGGCGCGGCGGTGGTGCGGGGTGTCCGTCGCGAAGCGGAGGAGGCGCGGCCAGTCGCGGGCGAGGAGCGTTCGTCGGACCCAGCGCTCGAACTCGAGCGCGAAGGACGGCGGCGGCGAGTCGCCGATCCAGTCGATCGAACCGAAGTCGTGGACCATGCCGCCGCTGGCGAGCACAAGGACGCCTTCCTCGCGGAGCGGAGCGAGGCGTCGGCCGAGTTCGAAGAGATCGGGCGGCGTCGATCGCGACGGCAGAGCGAGTTGGAGCACGGGGATGCCGGCGTCGGGCCAGAGGCGCAGGAGCGGGACCCAAACGCCGTGATCCCAGGGGCGCGCGTCGTCGTGAGGGACGCCGAGCAGTTCGCCGACGCGTGACGCGAGTGCGGGAGCCCCCGGCGCGTCATAGCGAACCGCGTACAGCTCGCGCGGAAAGCCGGCGAAGTCGTGGACGATGTGGCCGGTCCGCGTCGTGCCGATGCGCGCGGGCGTCGCTTCCCAGTGCGCGGAGATCACGAGCACCGAGCGAGGGCGCGGGAGTTCGCCGGCGAGGCGTGCGAAGTCGGCGCCCGCGATGTCGTCGAGCGCGAGCGTCGGTGCGCCGTGCGACACGAACAGCACCGGCATGCGCACGCGTGGATCGGCCGTGTTCACGACGCGCGCTTGCCGAGTTGCACGGCGATGCGTCCAGGTCCGAGGAGGCCGAGACCGGCGGCGACGACCGCCAGGGTCAGCGGGAACTCCATGCCGCCCTTCTGTGCGTCGAAGCCACTGTGCGCGGTGAACGCGGCGACCAGCATCGCGAAGGTCAGCGGCACGGCGAGCAGGCGCTGGCAGATGCCGGTGATGAAGGCGATTCCACCGAGGAACTCAGCGCCGCCGGCGAGGACGACGCTCAGCGTGGGGAAGGGGATGCCGATGCTCTCCATCCAGCCGGCGGTGCCGCTGATGCCGTAGCCCCCGAACAGGCCGAACAGCTTCTGGCTGCCGTGGAAGAAGAAGACGACGCCGACCATGAGGCGCATGGCGAGGAGGGCGAGGTCGTGAGCAGGAGTCGTGCGGTTCGTGTCCATGGTGTTGGTTGTTGGAACAAGTAGCGGGTCGAGGAGCGGCGCATCGGGGACGCGCTGCGGGTGTCAGGATTCGGCGAGCGCCTCGCGGAGGCGGCGGGAGAGTTGTTCGAGGGCGGTCCGGCTCAGGTGGGCGAACTGCTTCTCGTGGAGGTCGAGCACCGGCTGGCGAAGGCCGTCACAGACCTTCCTGCCCTTTGGCGTGACGCGGATCAGCACGACGCGCCGATCGTTCTCCGCGCGCTCGCGCGTGACGAGCCCGGCCGCGTCCATCCGGTCGATCAGGCGCGTCACGTCCGGCACCCGGTTCAGCAGGTTGTCGAACACGTGCTGGCACGGCACACCCTCCTTCGGCCCGCCCAGCACGATCCGCAGGACGTTGAACCACGCCGGCGTGATGTCGTGCTTCGCGAAGAGCTCGGCGAACTCGCCGCTGAGCTTCTCGTGCAGGCGGACGAGATCGAGGTAGGCGTCGCGGGCCGGGATGGCGTCGGGGTTGGTCGTCACGGGCGACTCTTCTACGTCGGCACGATTGTCGTTGCAACAGATATTTGCGAACTACCCGGACTCCGAAAGGAGACCCGCCTCCTTGGAAACACCGTCCGCCAAGGTCGACGCGAGCCGGTGTGGAACGGGTCGCTTGCTGGTGGGGGAGGCTGACCCTCCCCCACGTCGGCCGCGACACGCGGCCTCCCCCTCCTCGGCGCCTGATAGGCGCCGGGCGATCGCGACGCGTCAGGGGCGAGTTGGAAACACCGACCACCGTTTCATCCGCCGTGGTCAGCGTGAGCTGGTGGACAACTCAGTCCGCGTCGGCCTTGCTCCGGCGCGATCGGCTCTTCGCCGTCGCCTTCGGACCCGCGGCCTTCGACCGCGGACCGGCGCGACTCGGCCCCCGCCGCCGCTTCCCACCCCCGCCCCGCGCCGCCTTCGCATCGATCAGTTCGACGGCGCGTTCCAGCGTGATCGCACCCGCGTCTTCGTCCTTCTGCAGCGACGCATGGACCTCGCCGTCGCTGACGTAGGGGCCGTAACGCCCTTCGAGGAGGTTCAGCGTGCGGCCGCTGGTGGCGTGCTTGCCGAGTTCGCGCATCACCTTGGGCTGGCTGCGCGCGGCGCGACCATGGACCTTCGGCGTGGAGAGCAGGGCCGCGGCGCGATCGAGCGTGATGGTCAGCGGGCTCTCGCCGGCGGGGATGCTGCGCGTCGCCTTGCCGCACTTCACGAAGGGGCCGAAGCGGCCGTTGTGCACCGTCACGTCGAAGGTCTGGCCGGCTTCGGTCTCGCCTTCGGGAAGCGTGAAGGGGCCGAGGTTGCGCGGCATCGAGAGCACCGCGATCGCCTGCTCGAGCGTGATCGTCTCCGGTGTCATTCCGGCGAGCAGCGACGCCATCTTCGGTTTCTGGTCGCCGAGCGCGGCGGCGTCGCCGAGTTGCAGGTAGGGGCCGAAGCGGCCGTTCTTGACGTAGATCGACAATCCGCTGGCCGGATCGACGCCGAGCGCGACCGGTCCGGCCGCGGCCTGACCGAGGAGTTCGATCGCGCGCGACGCGGTGAGTTCGTCGGGCGCGGTCTCGTCGGGCAACGTCACGCTCACACCCGCCGCGGAGAGGAACGGGCCATAGCGGCCGACGCGGACCTCGATCGGTTGGCCGTCGAACTCGCCGAGGTGGGCGTAGTCCGAGAGCGTGCAGACCGAGCGCGGGTCGATCTCCCCGTCGACCGTCGTGAGGCGGTCCTTCAAGCCCGGTTGGCCGTTGCCGCTGAAGAACTCCTTCAGGTACTCGAGCCGGCGCTTGCGGCCGTTGCTGATCTCGTCGAGGTCGTCCTCCATCTTCGCCGTGAAGGCGTAGTCGACTAGCCAATGCAGGTACTTGTCGAGCAGGTTGACGACCGCGAACGCGGTGAAGGTCGGCACCAGTGCGTTGCCCTTCTTGAAGCAGTATTCGCGCTGGAGGATCGTGTCGATGATCGACGCATACGTGCTCGGCCGGCCGATGCCGCGCGCCTCGAGCTCCTTCACGAGCGTCGCCTCCGTCAATCGCGCCGGCGCCTTGGTCGTGTGGTCCTCGGGCGTCATCGCGCGTGTCTCGAGCACATCGCCCGGCCGCACGTCGGGGAGGATGCGGTCCTCGGATGCGCCGCTCTCCTTGCCGTCGCCGTCGTCCTGTTGCTCGTAGGCGAGCCGGAAGCCGGGGAACTTGATCGTGCGACCCGAGACGGTGAAGCGCGCGTCGTCGACGGCGACCGTCAGGGTCGTGCGCATGCCGAACGAGTCCTTCATCTGGCTCGCGACGGTGCGCTGCCAGATCAGTTCGTAGAGCCGTCGTTCGTCGTCGCCGAGTTCGCCGCCGAGCGACTTCGGCGACGCGAAGGCCGAACCCGCCGGACGGATCGCCTCGTGCGCCTCCTGCGCGTTCTTCACCTTGGTCTGGTAGCTGCGCGGTTCCCCAGGCACGTGTTCCTTGCCGTACTGCGACGCGATCAGCGTGCGCGCCGCGCCGATCGCCTCGTTCGACAGGGTCGTCGAGTCGGTGCGCATGTAGGTGATCCAGCCGTTCTCGTAGAGCCGCTGGGCGGCGCGCATCGTGCGCTTCGCGGCGAAGCCGAGCTTCTTGCCGGCTTCCTGCTGGAGCGTGCTGGTCGTGAACGGCGGCTGCGGGCGCTCCGTGTAGGGCTTCTCGTCGATGCCCTCGACCTTTGCCGGCTTGCCGAGCAGCCGCGCGGCGAGCGCCTTCGCCTTCGGATCGTCGAGATGCAGCGGCGGCTCGCCGTTCTCCTTCAGGCGACCGGTGTCAGGATCGAAGTCCTTGCCGCTGGCGAGGCGCCGGCCGCCGACACTCGCGAGCTGGGCCTCGAAGTCGTCGCCGCCGCGCTTGCCGAAGGTCCCGCGGAGATCCCACCAGTCGGCCGGCACGAAGCGGAGCCGCTCGCGCTCGCGCTCGACGATCAGCCGCACCGCGACGCTCTGCACGCGCCCGGCCGACAGGCGCGGTTTGATCTTCCGCCACAGCAGCGGGGAGACCGAGTAGCCGTAGAGGCGGTCGACGATGCGGCGCGTCTCCTGAGCCTCGACGAGGTCGGTGTCGAGTTCGCGGGGGTTCTCCAGCGCGTGGAGGATGGCCTCCTTCGTGATCTCGTGGAACACGAGGCGGCGCACCTCCACCTTGGGCTCGAGCAACTGGACCAGGTGCCAGGAGATCGACTCGCCCTCGCGGTCTTCGTCGGTCGCGAGGTAGAGGATCGAGGCGTCCTTGACCGCCGCCTTCAGCTTCTTGATCGTCGCCGCCTTCTCTTTCGGGACGACGTAGAGCGGCTTGAAGTCGTCGTCGACGTCGATGCCCAGGCGGGCCCACTTCTCCTTCTTGTAGGCCTCCGGGATCTCCTCGGCGCCGGCCGGCAGGTCGCGGACGTGGCCCACGCTCGCCTCGATCACGTACTTCGATCCGAGGAACTTGGCGATCGTCCGGGCCTTGGCCGGAGACTCGACGATGACGACCGGGAGGCCGTCCTTCCGCTTGGCTGCCATGGAGAGGGGCGGGAGGTGTTAGGGGGCCGCCGACAGGGATGTCAACCTTTCTCGGCGCTCGCCCCGCCTCCGACTGGAGCGAAACTCGTCGGACAACGCGTGCGGACGGCCCGCTCACGTGGACCTTTCCGCGTGCTCACGCCAAGATCCCCGCGTGGCGGTGGTGCAGCGGATGCTCTGGCGCGAGGACGAGGTCGGAGCTCCGTCCGACGCGCGCGATCTGGCCGAGGAACTGCGCGGATTCCGCTGTGGCGAACGGACGACGGCGACGACGAGGGTCCGCGCATCCGACGACTCGGTCGAGGTCGAGGTCTTCGCCAACCAGTTCTGGACGCCCCTCCAGCGCGACGCGAGCTCGCTCCACGAGATCTCCTACCGCGCCTGCTTCAAGCCGGCCCTGCCGCGCTTCTTCGTCGAACGGCTGACACGCCCAAGCGATCGCGTGCACGACCCCTTCCTCGGTCGCGGCACGACGGCGATCGAGGCCGCGCTGCTCGGCCGCATCCCGAGCGGGTGCGACGTGAACCCGCTCAGCCGGATGCTCTGCGAACCGCGGCTCGCGCCGCCCGAACTCGGCGAGATCGCCGCGCGGCTCGCGGCGATCGATCTCGCCGCGGATGCGGAAGCACCCGCGGACCTGCTCGCCTTCTTCCACCCCGACACGCTCCGCGCGATCGCCGCGCTGCGCACCTGGCTGCTCGCTCGCGATGCCGAGGGCAAGCTCGACCCGGTCGATCGCTGGATCCGCATGGTGACCGTGAATCGCCTCACGGGTCACTCGCCCGGGTTCCTCTCGGTCTACACGCTGCCGCCCAACCAGGCGGTCAGCGTCGCCGCGCAACTCAAGATCAACCAGAAGCGCGGGCAGTCGCCGCCGTTCCGCGACCTGCGCGCGATCGTCCGCAAGAAGTCCGAAGCCCTGCTGAAGGACGTCGGCCCGGTCGAACGCGCGACGCTCGCGTCGGTCGCGCACGGGGCGACCCTGCTCTGCGGCTCGAGCGACGCGACGCCGGAACTGCCCGACGGCTCGATCGATCTCGCGGTCACCTCGCCGCCCTTTCTCGACGTCGTCCAGTACCGCGCCGACAACTGGCTGCGCTGCTGGTTCTGTGGCATCGATGCCAGCGCGGTTCCGGTCGCCGAGCTCCGCGGCCTCGACGCCTGGGAAGCGCTGATGACCCGCGTGCTCGTCGAACAGCGGCGCATCCTGCGCCCGGGCGGTCACGTCGCGTTCGAGGTCGGGGAGGTCCGCGCCGGAACCATCAAGCTCGACGAGCACGTTCTCACCTGTGCGGTGCGCGCCGGCCTCGAGCCCCGCTTCGTCCTCGTGCAGGACCACCACTTCACGAAGACGGCGAACTGCTGGGGCATCGACAACAACCAGAAGGGCACGAACACCAATCGCGTCGTGCTGCTGCGTCGGCCTTGCGACCGCTCTCTCACGCCCCACCGCGCCGCGCTTGCGTCCGAGCGTCCACGGAACCCCGACGCATCGCGTGACCGCGCCGCTCCCGCGGGCTAGTTCGCCCCGGCCGCCCACCACGGCCTTCCTTCCCTGCCACCTATCCACCGCGACCGCATGCGACGCTACGACGACGACTTCATGCGCGAGTTCGTGCCGTGGGCGATCCGAGCGGTCACCGCGCTCTGGATCCTCGGCGCGGCCGCGCTCTGAGCACACCCGGCTTCAGAACCGCGTCTCCATCAACGCGACGAAGCTGCGGCCCGGCATGTTCGAGCCGGAACCGTGGACGCGATAGTCGACGTCGGTGAGGTTCTCGCAGCGCAACTGCAGGGTCGCGTTCTCGCGAACCTGCCAACCCGCGCCGAGGTCGAGCACCGCATATCCGGGAGTGCCGCCGGGGGGGATGCGCTGGGTGTCGCCGCGATCGGAAAACGAGAGTTTGTCGGCGTCGGCCGCGAGTCGCACGACCGCCTCGCCCCAGTAGCGTTCCTCGACGGGCTCGTCCCAGCGCAGGCCGAGCTGGCCGGAGAGCGGCATCAGCTTCGAGAACCAGTCGCCGCTCGTCTGGGTGAGGGACGTCGTGTAGTTCGAGACCATCCCCTCCATGTAGGTGAGGTTGCCGAACGCGGTGAGGCCGTCGCAGGCGCGGAAGCTGCCGCCGAGTTCGACGCCCCAGATCCAACCGTCGCCGACGTTGCCCTTCGTGATCTCGGTCTCGCCGGTCGGGCGGGTGTTGCCGGTCGGGAAGCGCGTGATCAGGTCCTGCACGTCGGTCCAGAAGTACGAGGCCTGGCCGGCGAAGCGTCCGGTCTCGGCGCGGAGCCCGATCTCCCAGGTCACGAAGCGCTCGCTGTCGAGATCGGTCGAGGGGATCTCGAACTCGTTGCTCCGCGCGGAGTCGAAGCGCGAGAGGTCGGAGAGGTTCGGCGCGCGGAAGCCCTGGCCGACCCCGCCGAAGACCGCGAGTTCGTCGGGCACGAGTTCGTAGTTCGCGCGGGCGCTGAACACGACGTCGCTCCAACTGTCGTCGACGGCGATCTGCGCGTTGGTCACGGGATCGCGCACGCTGTCCGCGTCGGCGGCCGCGTAGTTCACGCGCGCGCCGATCGTGACGTCGAGCCGCTCGTCGACCTCGTAGCGGTCCTGCACGAACAGGGCACCGAGGTCGTAGGTCGCGGCGTCGGCGACGGGGCCCTGGATCCAGTCGGACGCGCCAGGCGTGCTCGCTTGCAGGTACGAGTCGACCGAGTCGCGGTACCACTCGACGCCGTAGCTGAGGTCGCCGAGCTGCGTGCGTGACGTCATCGTCAGCCACAGGCCGTAGGTGTCGACGTCGAAGCCCTGGTGTTCCGAGCGGCCGTTGCTCCGCACGCGGAAGAGGTCCTCCTTCTGCGACTGCACCGAGAAGCTGGCATGGAGCTCGTCGATCGCGCCGCCGAGGTCTTCGACGTGGTACTGCACGTAGCTCAGATCGCGATCCTGATCGAAGTCGTGCTCGCGATCGGTGCCGACGGTCGTCCCGCGCCACGTCGTCGCGAACACCGTCCGGTGGGTGCGCGGCGCGTCGATCTGCCGGAACGACTGGTGCGCGAGCACCAACCGCGCGTGGTCGTCGAAGCGGTGGATCAGCTTTGCGTCGAAGGCCCACTCCTCGTAGCCGGTGTTCGGAAGCCGGCCCGATCCTCCGCCGGCCTCGACGTCGTCGAAGAACTTGCGGTCACCGCCGATCAGCAGGCTCGTGTGCGAGCCGTCGTCATGGGTCTGGCCGAGACTCAGTTCGCCGCGGCCCTGGAGCGAACGGTCGGCCGACGCGTAGCGGAGAAACGTCGCCAGGCCTGAGCTGAAGCCCGGCCCTTCGGTCCAGGGCTCCTTCGTGAACACCTGCACGGTCCCGCCGACGGCATCCGAGCCGTAGAGCACGGAACTCGCGCCCTTGACGACCTCGATGTGATCGACGAGCAGCGGATCGACGGTGCCCCAGTACTGGTTCGGTCCCGAACGGAAGGTCGAGTTGTTCAGCCGGATGCCGTCGACCAGCAGAACGGTGTGGTAGCCGGTCCAACCGCGGATGTGCGGCGACCCCTGACCCGGGCCGGTCTCCTGCACGAGCACGTCGGGGAGGTCGCGCAGCGCTTGCGGCAGCGTTCGCGGCGAGCGGTGCAGCAGGTCGCTCGAGAACAGAGTCTCGATCGCCGCGGCGGCGTCGAAGGCGGGTACCGCGTCGCGGTTCGCGGTCACGACGATCCGTTGGTCGGTCCTGGTCGATGACTTCGCAGGATCGTGGGCCGATGAGTGCGTCGCGACCGCGACGGAAAGCAGGACGAAGAGGCGAGAACGATGGGACATGCGCGGAAGCGCGGCCAACGATGCGCCCACAGGGGTGGTTCACCGCCCCGCTACTCGATGATGCAGCCGATCGGCTCCGTGCGGATCGCACGCGGTGTGCGTCCTGCGAGCAGGGCGTCGAGGGCGTCGCGGAGATCGTGGCGCGCGGCGGCGCGACGCGGCTTGCCGAGTTCGGCGAATCGGTCGTCGATGCGACCCGAGTAGACGACTCGCCCAGCCCGATCGAGCACGACGGCCTCCGGCGTGGTCGTCGCGCCGAGCGCGTGCACGAGCCGGTGATCCGGGTCGAGCAGGATCGGGCGAGGCAGCCTGAACTCGCCGGCGTGCCGGCGCGCCGCGTCGGCGTCGAGGTCCAAGTCGACGAACACGAGCCGCGTCGTCACGCGACCGGAGTAGTCGGCAGCGATCGACGCGAGCTCAGGCGAGTAGGCGCGGGCGATCGGGCATCCGGTGCCGAGGAAGACGAGCAGGACGAACTGCGTGGCGTCGGGGCGCGCGGCATCGACCAGCCGGCCGTCGAGGTCCCTCAGCTCGATGGAGGGCTCGCCGCTCCGATCGGTCGCGCAGCATGCGAGACCGAGCGCGAGCGTGAGCACGGCGAACGACCGCCTCGTCCTCATCGCCGACGCAGCCCGCCGCCAAGATCGGCCTTGTCGATCTCGCCGGCGTCGAGCATGCCGTCCGAGTTGGCATCGGCGCGCTGCGCGATCGCCCGCCAGGCGCGCGGCAGTCGGTCAATCGCGACCTTGCCGTCGCCGTCGTCATCGAGTTCCTTCACGCGCTGCTTCGCTTCGCGCGCCACGCGACTGCGCGTTCCGTCCGCGACGTGCTGCTGCGTCGCGGCGCGCAGCGCCGGCAAGTCGGCTTCGTCCGCGCAGACGACCTGCAGGGTCAAGCTGCCCATCTCGTCCTCCGACTCGCGACCCCAGCGCACGCGGCGCGGCGGATCGTGCGGGTTGCTCGGGTTGTCGGCGGAGTTGTCCCAGTGCAACACGAAGTCGAGCCTGGTCCCCGCCGGCAGGCGCACCGGTTGCGCGAACGTGTAGCGATCCTGCCAGCCGAAGTCCCAGCGGGGCACGTCGAGCAGGACGATCTCGTCGCCGTCCGGCGAGGTCGCGGTCGCGCGCAGGTCCGTGCACAGGTAGTGCGCATGTCCGCCGATCGAGACTCCGTCGACCGCGACCGGGAGCACGAACGAATCGCGAACCTCGTAGCGCCGCTCGCCCGCGGGGATGTCGATGCCCCACAACGCGCCGAACAGCGGCGGCAACTGGATCGCGGTCAGCGTTCGCTTCGGCTTCTCGCCGAACCAGATGCCGATCGTGCTCTTCTCGTGTTCGACCTTGCCGCTCGGGTGGAAGTGCGTCTGCAGCACGATGTCCCCGCTGCGCGGCAGCGGCATCGCGAGCCCATCGGGAAGGAACTGCGGCGTCATGCCGACGGTCCATCCGCCGAGTTGGCCCCATCCGCCGAGCGTGTCCCCCGATTCGCCACGCCGGCCGCGAGCCGCGCCCGACGCGAAGCCCATCCCGCGGAAGCCGGGCTTGCCGTCCTGCCCGTCCTGCGCGCGCGCAGCACCGCTCGTGTCGACGAAGAAGAGGCTGTGGTGCACGACCTTCCGCGCGGACGGCCGCAGCTCGATCGCGCGCACCCACCTGTCTGCGTCGAGTCCGAGCGGCAAGACGAAGTTGCGGTAGACGTCGGGGCCGTCGGCGGGGACCTCGAACGCCTCGTCCATCTCGAGCACGAGGTCCGGGGTGCCGAGCCGCCAGCCCCCGGGGAACTCCGGCACGGCGGGACTGCGATCGCGCGGTCCTTCGGGCGCCCCGCTCTCGACCCAAGCCCGCAGAGTCCCGATCTCGGCATCGCTCAGACCGCGCTCCCCGACGAAGGCGAGGTGACCGGTTGCTGCGTGCCACGGCGGCATCAGGCGATCCCCGGTCACGCGTGCGATCATCTTCGCCCGCTTCTTCGCGTCTTCGAAGGTCAGCAGCGGGAACGGCGCGGCCTCACCGGGGCGATGGCACGCCGCGCAATGTCGGACCAGGATCGAAGCGACGTCCTCCGCGAAGTTGGGGCGGGCGTGGTCGTCGGTCGACTGCCCAGGGCACGCGAGGGCTGAAAGCAATGCGGCGAGGAGGAAGTTGCGCATCGTCGAAGTTCGGTATCGATCGTCCGCGGCCGGAGCGAGTTCGTCCACCGCTGCTATCGTCCCGCGCTCGCTCGCTGCCACGGGTCGCGGATGGTCTGCGCCCTGACGAGCCACCGACATGTCCACCCTCCGCTCTCTCGTGATCGTGGCGGCAATCGCCGCGATCGTCCCCGCCCAGACCTTCGTCACGTCGCCCCGCGGATTCGACACCACCGAAGGCAACGCCGCGTTCAACCACTTCTCGGCCACGGGTCGTCGCTTCCACCAGGTCGACAACACGCACGCCGGCCAGTTCTTCGTCGTCCAGTCGCTCGGCTTCCGCCGCGACGGCGGTGCGAACGGCGGTGGAACCAACAACGGCGCGCGCACCGCGGACATCGAGGTCACCATGGGCCTCGCGGACTTCGGCTTCCTGAAGCGTGCCTTCGACTCGAACTACATCCCCGGTTCGCGCCAGATCGTCTACACGCGGAAGCTCACGAACCTCCCGAGCTGGACGGGCAACGCCGGAACGCCCGCGCCCTTCGACTTCGTGATGCCCTACGACACGCCGTTCGTCTTCTCCGGCTCGCCGGCGCTCGTGATCGACTTCACCCACGAGAACCTCGTGTACGTCGGCGGCGTGGGCGCGACGGGCGGCAGCTCGATCGACCGTCAGTACGTCGGCGCCACGACCGCCACGGGCGCGCTGCTCGCGACCGGCTGCATCGCGACCGGCAACGCGAGCGCGTTCTCCCAGACGATGCGTCTCGAGAACAACGGCCCGGCGCTTCCCAACTACGGCATGCGCATCCGTGTCAACGCGACGGCTGCGCCGGCGAGCGCGTCGATCATCCTCAACATCGACTTCGCCAACGCGAACCTCAACTTCCCCGGGTTGTGCACGACGCTGAACGCACTCCCGACGATTTCGATGGGAGTCGGTTCGTCAGGCGCTACCGGCATCCTGCCGGAGACGTCGATCTCGTTCCCCCACAACGCGGGGTTCATCGGCGGCACCCTGGTGACGCAGTTGCTCGCGCTCGACCTCGGCCAGCCGATCATCCCCATCGTGCTGTCGAGCGGTCGCCAGGCGGCCTTCCCCGCGGATCCGACGACGGCCGGCGGGCAGGAGTGCGTCTATGGCTGGCTCTCGCTGCCGGCGACCGAGGGAACGTTGTTCCCCGGCGGAGGCATCGTGATGCAGCTCGGGATCTGAGGCGACGCGCGCGGCGCGGCTTCAGCGGCGCGCGGTCACGGCCAGCGTGAGCGCTTCGAGCCGCAGGGCCCGGGAGTCCACGTCGAGTTCCTCGTCGCCCGCGATCTCGTCAGCGATGTCGGCGGGCGCACGACCTGCAGCGAGCGCATCCGCGACCACGCGCTCGTGCGCGCCTCGCCGGGTCCGCCAATCCGATGCGCGAGTCAGTCGACCGCGCAACGGCAGGGCGTCCGCGATGGCGATCGTGTGATCGGACGAGCAACTCGCGAGTTGCAGTCCGTCGGGCGAGAAGGCGACGTGGTAGGGGCGCTCCTGGTGCGGACGCAGGCAGCCGACGATGCCGCCCCGCGCGACGTCGATCATCGTCACCGTGTCCGCGGCGACGGCGAGGCGCGTGCCGTCGGGCGACAAGCACACGCGCGTGGGAGCATGCCGGAGCCGCGCGAGGTCGCGCACGCGCTTCCCGCTCGTCGCATCGAACACCGCGATCGCGCCGTCCACGCCCGCGAGCGCGACTTCGAAGCCGCCGGGTAGGAACACGGCATCGACGACGTCGGACGCGAGTCCGTCGATCGTCGCGATCACGCGCCCGTCCGCTGCGTCCCAGGTGAATGCCTTGCCGTCGCCGCTCACGGACACGCAGGTGCGGGCGTCGGGAGCGAACGCGACCGAGCGGACAGGAGCAGCGTGCCCGGTGAACACGTGTTCGCGCGCACCGCTCGCGACGTCCCAGACGCTCACGGACTTGCCGGCACAGGTCGCGATCCGTTCGCCGTCGCCGCTCATCGCGAGCCAGTAGAGACCCGCATCGTGGTCGAAGCGCGCGCACTCCTCGAAGGTCACCGCGTCGAAGACCCGCGCGGTCTTGTCGTAGGACCCGGTCACGAGCCGGCGTCCGTCGGGCGACCACGCGAGCATGTGGCACGAGGACTTCGGGTCGTGTGCCTGGAACGAACCGAGGAGTTCGGCGGTGATCGCGCAGAAGACCTGCACGCGACCGTCGAAGCTGCACGTCGCGAGACGCTTGCCGTCGGGGCTGAAGCGCACCGTGTACGCCGCCTGGGTCGCCCGCATGCGCACCCCGCCGTAGTCGCCGCTCGCGGGATCCCAGGACCGCAGCGTGCCGTCGCTCGACGTCGACACGAGTCGCGCTCCGTCGCTCGTGAACGCGAGGTCGACAACGTCGTCGCGATGCCCGACGAGCGTCGCGCGCGCATTCCAGGTCGTCGTGTCCCACAGCCGCAAGGTGCCATCCGCGCCCGCGGTGGCGAGCGTGCGGCCATCGGGCGCGAATGCGAGCTTGCTCACCGCATCGGTGTGCCCGCGCAACGTCGCGACCAGGGAAGCGTCGGCGACGCGCCAGATGCGCTGCGCGCCGTCGGGCGAGATCGAGAGGCTCACGAGCGGCTTGCGACCGCCGGTCAGGGTGCGCGCGATCGCGCCATCGGCGGCGTTCCAGACGTGGACGGTGCCGACGACCGTGCCTGGCAGCCGCTCGTAGGCGCACGAGACGATCATCGTCCCGTCGGGAGTGAAGTCGGCGCCGCCGACCGGGAAGCCGTGCCCGCCGAACTCGAACAGCGGCTCGAGCGCCGGCACGCTCCAGACCTTCACCTTGCGGTCGTAGGAGGTCGTCACGAGGCGGGAGCCGCCGCGGTCGAAGCGGAGTTGCGTGATCGCCTGCGCGTGCGCTTTCACCTCCGCCATGGTCGCGAGCGACGTCGCGTCACGGAGTTCGAGCGTGCCGTCGTTGCGACCGCAGGCCAGAAGATCCGCCCGCGGCGATGCCGCGATCGACAGGGCTCCACCGGCCACGGGCGCGGACATCAGCGAGTCGTCGAGCGCAGCGTCGTGCCAGCGCCACTCGATGCCCCGCTGCGAGGCTTCGACCTCGTCCAACCACGCACGCGCGTCGGCGAGTTCGCCGAGACGGACCGCGGACTCGGCCGCGGACATCTGCGCGCGGTAGGCGGCGTGGGCGAGATCCTGGGATTGCGGCGCGACGAGCGCGGCGAGCGCGCCGAGTGCGACAGCCGGGGTCACGCCTCCTCCAGGTGCGCCTTCAGGGCTTCGAGGGCTCCGGCCCACGCGGCGCGCAGGACATCGGCGTCGCGACGCTCCTGGATGCGCGTGTGATTCAGCGTGATGCCGGTCTTGCCCTTGCCCTTGTCCGCGAACAGCACCTCGACCGGCGTGCCGGGCGCAAGACCGACGGACTGCCAGTCGATGCGCAGGTCCTTGTCGGTGCGGATGCGCGTGAAGGTCGCGCGGTTGCCGTCGCCGTTGGTCAAGCTGCCGCCGTCCTCGAACGCGACCTTGGTCTTCGGCCCGAGCCAGGCGTCGAGCGCCATCGCGTCACCGAAGGCGGCGAACACCTCGGCGAGCGGCGCGGTGATCGTCTTGGTCGAGCAGATCGAGTAGCCCTTCGGCTTGCCGTCCTTCTCCTGGGCGTTCCTGGCCTTCTCGTACTCGACGACGATCGTCGTCGCCCACCACTCGTTCTTGTCGGTCGCGGCGTAGACGTGGTTGACGAGCTCCTTGCGCCCCTTGGCGAGGCCGCCGAGACCGTCGAGTTCGGCGAACCAGGCCTTCAACGTCTTCTGCGTCGCGGCCTTGGCCGCGGCTTCGGTGACCTCAGGCGTGTCGACGGCGAGTGGTTTCATCGGTCTTCCTCTTGGTCTTGGTACGGGTGACGGCGGTGACGCGCGCGCGGTCGGTGCCGTCGGCGAGCAGACGCTCGACGTGGTCACGCAGCTGGACCACCGCGGCGTCGTAGGCTTCGAAGTTGCGGTAGGCGCGCGCGAGCATCACGGCGCCCTCCATGGTGACGAGCACGTAGACGGCGAGTTCGCGCGCGTTGCAGTCAGCGGGCAACCGGTTCGCGGCGGACTCGAAGCACTTCGCGACCGCGTCGAGCCAGTTCTCGAAGTTCTGGACCAGCAGCTTGCGCGCGTTGGGGTGGGTCTCGCCGACTTCGATCACGAGGTTCCCGATCGGGCAGCCGTGGCAGAACCCGGTGTGCTCGAGCATCTGCCGGTAACCCTTCAGCAGCCCGAACACGCGCTCGATCGGGTCATCGATGCGGCTCCAGATCGGGTCGAGCACCTCACTCGCGAGCAGTTCCTTCCGTCGCTCGAGCGTGGCGTGGAGGAGGTCCTCCTTGGTCGGGAAGAAGTAGTAGAGCGAACCCGGCAGCACGCCCGCCTTGCGCGCGATCTGGGCGAGACCGGTGTTCGCGTAGCCCTGGAGCGTGAACAGCTCCATCGCGGCCTGGATCAGGTTCTCGCGCGTGTCGGTGGCGGGGGACATCGGGCCTCCTGCGGGTCGGGAAAGGGTGTTGGTTGGCCGACCAACTGGCGTTGGGTGCGCAACCAATAGCGCGGTCCGGACCGGCGTCAAGCTCGGGCTCGGGGGGTTGAGCTCGTGCGCTCCGATACCGTGCGGCGATGCGCGCGCTGTCACCGTCCGTTCTGTTGCGCTTCGCCTTGCTCGCTTGCGCGTCGGCACTCGTCGCCCAGGACCAGGACGCACCGCTCCCCACCGTGAAGAACGTCGTCGTGCTGCTCTGCGACGACGCCGGCTACGCCGACTTCGGCTTCCAGGAGCACCCGTCATCCGACGTGGCGCCGCTCACGCCGCACATCGATCGCATCGCGAAGGAGGGTGTGCGCTTCACCAACGCCTACACGTCAGGATGCGTCTGCGGACCGACGCGCGCCGGCCTGCTCACGGGTCGCTATCAGCAGCGCTTCGGCTTCGATCGGAACATCCCGCAGGGATACCTGCAGGGTGGCCTGTCGCTCGACGAGCGCACGATCGCCGATCGCATGCGCGAACTCGACCGCGCGACGGGGCTCGTCGGCAAGTGGCACCTCGGCTATCCGGAGGCGTACCACCCCAATCGTCGCGGCTTCGACGAGTTCTTCGGCTTCCTGATGGGGGCGCGGGCCTATCAGCCGCTCGAGAACCCGACCCCGCACCGCGCGATCCAGCGCGACGGCGAGGTCCAACCAGAGGGCGGCTACGTGACCGACCGCTGGGGCGACGCCGCGATCGAGTTCATCAAGAAGCACGAGGCGAAGCCGTTCTTCCTGTACGTCGCGTTCAACGCCGTGCACGCGCCGCTGCAGCCCAAGGCCGAGGATCTCGCGGCGGTGGCGCACATCACGCCGCAGCGGCGCCGCAACCACGCCGGTGTGATGGTCGGACTCGATCGCGCCGTCGGTCGCATCCTCGACGCGCTCGACGAACACGGCCTCGCCGAGGACACGTTGGTGATCTTCACCAACGACAACGGCGGACAGACGCAGATCGGCGCGAACAACGGACCGTTGCGAGGCCGCAAGGCGCAGCTCTTCGAGGGCGGCATCCGCGTGCCGATGGCGATGCGATGGCCGGGGCGCATCACGCCGGGCACGACGATCGGCGATCCCGTCATCACGCTCGATCTGCTGCCGACCTGCCTTTCCGCGTGCGGCGGCGCGATCGATCCGGAGTGGAAGCTCGACGGCGTCGATCTCGTGCCGCGGATCACGGGACGACTCGAGACCCTCCCCGAGCGCACGCTGTTCTGGCGCACCCAGGGTTCGAAGGGCCCGATCGCGGCACGACGCGGCAACTGGAAGCTCCTGCACCAGCGCGGCGAGCCCGACGCGAAGCCGATGCTCTTCGACCTCGCCCAGGACATCGGCGAGCGTCGCGATCTCGCGGCGCAGGAACCGGGGACGGTCGCGGAGTTGCGGGCGGCGATCGAGGCGTGGGAGGCGGAGACGGTCGAGCCGGGGTGGGGAAACCGCTGAGGGAGGTTTTTTTTGCGGGTCTCGCTGCACGGGAACGACGGTCGCGACGCGACGGCCGTCCAACCCTCAGCACAGCGCGACCATGTCCGACCGTCCTTCTGCCTGTGTGCCGGCCTGGGCTTCGCTCTTCAACCGCACCCGCTTCGACCGCTTCATGATGCTGATCCGCGAGCGTCTGGAGCGCTCGGGCGAGCGCTTCCGGATCGGCGAGGGCTGCGTCGACGTCGAACGGGTAACGGGCGTCGCGACCCTCGGCCTCGGCAACCTCCTCCAGATCTGCCACCGTTCGCCGTTCGACGACTGGCCGAAGCTGATCGACGAGCACTTCACGGCCTTGCTGCGCATCGGCGAACCCGGGCAGGCGATTCCCGGCGAGGACCTGCTCGCGGATCCCGAGCGCGGCAGGAGTGCGTTGCGCGTGCGGCTCCTGCCTGCGAACCAACTGCGTGGACTCGAACCGGTCGCGTCGCGGCAGGATCTGCCGGGCGTGGCGACGACGATCGTGCTCGACCTGCCGAGCGACATCCGCGCCTTGACCTGGACCGATCTCGAGCGCCTGCGGCTCGGACCCGACGAGTCCTTCGCGCTCGCGCTCGACAACGTGCGCCGGCGGCATCCACCGCAGTGCATGAAGGTCGAGGACGATTCCGCGCCGGTGCGCTTCCTCTATTCGCAACCGGGTGACTGGTTCGCGGCGAGCCATGCGCTGCTCCTCGACCAGCACGACGGCTGCCGCGGGCGCTACGGCGCGCTCGTCGGCGTGCCGCACCGGCACATGGTCGCGGTGCATCCGATCGAGGACGGTCGCGTCGCGACGGCGATCGAACGGCTCGCTCCGTTCGTGCGGCAGTGCCACACGGACGGACCCGGATCGATCTCGCCCGCGCTGTTCTGGTGTCACGACGGCCGCTTCGACCTGGTCGACGCGGGAACGAAGGTCCGATTGAGCGCGCGGATCAGGCGTGCAGGCGGTGGATGAAGACGCCGTGCGTCGGGCCGAGACCCAGCGCCTGATCGCGGATCCGGCCGTGGTGCGTGAACAGCAGCACCTGCGTTGTCCTGGCGAAGTCGGCCAGGGCGTCGAGCGCGGCGAGCGAGCGCTCGTCGTCGAAGTGGACCAGCACGTCGTCGAGCACGACCGGCATCGGCTCGGTGTGCGCGAAGCGGTGCTCCAGTGAACCGAGCACGAGCGACAGACAGAGCTGGTCGCGCGTGCCGTCGCTGAGCCGGTCGACCTCGAGTTCGCGCCGTTCGTTCGCGGCCCGCACCCGCACGACGGGTTTGCCGTGGTCGTCGACGTCGGTCTGCACGGCGACGTAGCGCCCGCGCGTGAGGCTCGACAGGTGACGGCCGGCGAGCGCGAGCACGGGCGTCGCGTGCTGTTCGCGGTAGCGCTCGAGTCCACCGGCGAGGAGCCGCGCGGCGAAGGCCTTGCGCAGGTAGTCCTCGACCTTGCCGCGCAGTGCGGCGCGTCGCTGCGCGATCTCCTCGGCCTTCTGCGCGGCGGCCGGGGCGCCATCGATCGCGAGGAAGGCACGCCGGCTCTCGAGCAAGGCCGCCGTGCACGCGTCGACCTCGCGGCCCGTCGCCTGCAAGGTCTCCTCGATCGTGGCGAGCTCGGCGATGACGTCGTCGCCCTCGTGAGCGGTCACGAGCGCATCGAGGTCTTCGGGCCGGCCCTCGCGACGCAGTTCGCGCTCGGCGCGCGCATGGTCCTCGACCGCGGGGAGGAGCGACGCGTCGGTGACCCCGGCTTCGCGGCACAGGTCGTCCAGCTGCCGCCTGGCCTCCTGTTGCCGGATCGCACAGGCAGCGACCTTCTCGTCGAGGGTCGCAGCTTCCTTGGTGAGCGTCTCACGGCGGGTCCGCGCATCCCGCGCGATCTGCACGCGCTGGGCGAGTTCCGCGACGGCCTTCCCCGGCTCGCGGTCGTTCAGGTCGGCAGCGCATCGCGCCACGAGGTCGGCGACGTCCTGTGCGAACTGCGCGGCGTCACCGCGGATCGCCGCGATCCGATGTTCGAGATCGACGACCGCATCGTGCGCCGCGAGCAGCTTCGTCCCGGCGCTCTCGGCGTGCTGCGCCGATTCGAGCGCGGCTTCCGCACGCTCGAGCGCGACGGCGTAGTCGAGGTCGGTCGCGGCGGGATGCGGCAACGCGCGCGCGAGCGCTCCGGTCGCAGCGGCGACGCGCGCTTCGAACGCCGCACGGTCCGAGTCCGTGGTGCGTTGGTCGTCGCGCAGCCCGAGCAATTCGTCGCGCAGCGCGATCACTTCGCGCAGCCGTTCCGGAGGCAGCACGCGCAGGCCGGCGTCGCGAGCGAGCGCCGTCCACTCCGCGTCGAGTGCCGCGCGTGAGTCCGCGAGCGCGCTTCGCTTCCTGGCGACATCGTCGATGCGGGCGCGCAGCTTGTCGGCCGTGCGCAGGAGCTCCGCAGCCTTCGCGACGCGCTTCGATTCGGCGCGCAGCAGGTCCGCGATGCGGTCCGCCCGTCCGGTCGCATGCTCGAACGCTTCGGGCAAGGCGTGCTCGGCGTCGAGTGCCGCGGCGGCCGCGCCGACGTCCTCGCCCTTTTGCCAGGCGCGGCGCACGAGTCGCCACAGATCGTCGCGCAAGGCGCGCGACTCGCGGAGCGCGCTCTCGGCGGGAAGTTCGCCGTCGCGCGCGAGGCCGTCGAGTTCGGCGATCGCGTCGCGAGCCTCGGCTTCCAGTCGCTCTTGCTCGGATTCGAGCGCGCGCGAACCGTCGTCGTCGGTGGTGAAGCGCGCGGCGAAACGTCGGACCGTCTCCGCATCCGGCAGCACGAGGACCGCGAGTCCGTCGGCGTCGCCCTGGTAGCCCGACGACGCGCGGAAGCGGACCAGTGCTTCGGCGAAGCGTCGCAAGGACGACTCGCGCCGATCCGTGAGCCGGCTCCGTTGTTCGACCACGTCGCCGAGCTGTTGCGCGGCGCGCACGGCTCGCGCCAGGCTCGGGTCCGTCACGCCGCGATCGAGACGGTCGCGCAGCGCGGTGATGCTGCTCTCGTCGACGTGGATCCCGAGTTGCGCGGCGAAGCGATCGCGATCCGCGAGGCGACCGGCGAGTTCCGTCCGTCGCTTCTCGAGATCGGCGAGCGCCTTCTTCACCGTCGCCGCGGTCCCGGTCAGCTCGTGGACGATCGCCGCGGATGCGAGGATCGGATCGTCACCAGGCTGGGCGTCGAGTTGGCGGCGAAGGTCATCGCGGCGCTCGGTCGCCGCGGCTTGCTCCGCGCGTCCGGTGGCGAGCGCGGTCTCCGCCCCGCTTCGCCGCTCCGCGAAGGTCGCATCGAGCGCCGGCACGATCAGTCCGGCGGGCAGACGTTCTCGAGCAGCGCGGCGCGCCGCGACGGGTTCGCGGATCCGCCGCACGCGTTCGAGGCGGGCGCGGCGTTGGTCGGCTTCGTCCTTCTTGCGCTTCGCCTCGGCGAGCGCGTGCTCTGCCTTCTGCATCGCCTCGCGCAGTTCGTTCCAGCGCGCACCGGTGACGGAGAGACTCGCGACCTCCTGGAGGAGCGATCGGATGAGCGCCTGGTCCTCGTTGATCGGTTTGGTCCTGGCTCGCGGCGACCAGAGGCCGTCGGCATCGCTCTCGAGTCGACTCAGGACGCCCCGCAACTCGGGGATGCCGAGGCCGCTGCCGACGATCGCCGCGGTCGCGCCGTCGCCGGAGTCGAGCAACGCGAGCGCGTTCTTGCGGAGGCGTTCGTGGTCGAGGCCGAAGACGCGCTCGAACTCACCGCGATCGATGCCGCGCAGGAAGGGCGCGAGCGCGTCGTCGCCGAGCGGTGCGTCGGACTGGGGGTCGAGCAACACGTTCTGGTTGCCCTTGCGGCGGACGAAGGCGAGGGACTGGCCGTCGCGCGTGCGCAAGGACCCGCCGAGACGCAGCTCGGTCTTGCCGTGCACGAAGTCATCCGTGCTGTTCCGGTCGATTCCGAACAGCAGCTCGCCGATCGCGCGCAGCGCCGAGCTCTTGCCGGATTCGTTCTCGCCATAGACGACGTGCAGCCCTTGTTGGCCCTGCGCGAGGTCGAGCGCGACGCCGGTGAACGGACCGAAGGCGATCAGATCGAGGCGGTCGATCCTCATCGCGAGGTTCCTCGACCAGGGGACGCGGCCGCGTCGAGCAGGCGTCGCACGGCGAGTTCGCGAGCCTCGTCGAGGAGCGTGCGCAGCAACCCGTCGCGGTCCTCGTGCTCGTCTTGGACCGCACCGAGCAGGCGAAGTTCGTCGTCCTGCACGCTCGCGAGCACGTTTGCGCGCAACGCGGTGTCGTCGAGCGCGAGCGCGTCGATCAGGTCCTTGCCGGTGCCGCCGAGGTTCGACGACGTGGCGAGGCGCAGGCTCTCGATCCACACTTCGCCCAGCGCATTGGCCTCGTCGCGAAGTGCGGCGAGCGCGGCCTCACGGTCGCTCCGCAGGGCGGCGTCGACGTCGCTCCGGCCGGCGAGCACGACGCGAGCGACGAGTGTCCTGCCCTCGGCCACGTCCCGCGCGCGCGCGAGCGCGTGGCGGGCCTGATCGAGCGCCGCGTCGCGCGACTTCGCGTCGGCGACGTCGACCGTGATCACCGTCCAGCGGAGGACGTCGAGCGCGACGTGCTCCACCGACGCGACGATCCCGTCCTCGACGGTGACGAGCGTCGCACCCTTGCTCCCGGTCTCACGGATGTGCCGCCCCTGCAGATTGCCGGGGAACACGATCCACGGCGCTTCGGCGACGACCTCACGCGCGTGCACGTGGCCGAGCGCCCAGTAGTCGTAGCCCTTGGCGCGGAGCCCGGCGGTCGTGCACGGCGCGTAACGCTCGTGGCCGTCGCGTCCCTCGAGGGCAGTGTGCAGCACGCCGATGTTCAACGCGCCGCGGTGCGCCACCGGGTAGCCGGCCGCGAGATCGTGTTCGACCGCACGCGTCGGGAAGCCCTGGCCGTGCAGTACCGCGCCGGTCGCTTCGTCGACGACGCTCTGTGGAGCCTTCGTCGCGAACACCGTCACGTTCGCCGGCCACTCGATCTGCCGGGTCATGTGTGCGGCGGCGTCATGATTGCCCGCGAGCAGGTAGACGCGGATGCCGGCGTCACCGAGCGCGCGCAACTGCCGTGCGAAGAACAGGCCCGTGTTGAAGTCGCGCCAGTCGCCGTCGAACACGTCGCCCGCCAGGATCACGAACGCGACGCTCTCGGCGATCGCGGTCGCGACCAGGTTCTCGAAGGCGCGCCGCGTCGCGTTGCGGATCGCCTCGACCGGAGCACCCTCGTACCGCTCGATGCCGCGCAGCGGACTGTCGAGGTGCAGGTCGGCGGCGTGGAGGAAGCGGAAGGACGACATCGTGCGAGGAGGTTGGACGGTACCGGCGTCGCGAGACCGGTCCACTTCGCGCTAGCCTCTCGCGCCGTCCGGAGCGTTGTTGCTCGAGATCGATCCGGAGCCCGGCGTGCTCGTCGCGACGCGGCGAGCGAACGCGATCACGACGGCCTTCGCGAAGGACGCGAGTCACGGCCTCCTGCAGCTCGGGGCGATGCGACTCGACGCCGGACTCCCGGCTTCGCTGGGCTACTGGCGTCGCTCGCGCGTCACCGCGACGGTGTCGATCGGCGCGCGCGACGACGCCCCGCTCGGCGTGGATTCGCTGCTCGACTTCCACGTCGAGTGCGCGCTCGACGGCGAAGTGCTCAGCGCCGCCGAGTGGCGCGCGCTGCAGAAGGCGACCAGCGGGCTCGTGCTCGTGAAGGGGCGCTGGGTCGAGGTCGATCACGACAAGCTGGAGCAGGCGCTCGCGCACTGGCGGCGGATCGAGGAGACGACCGGTGCCCGGGGCCTGGACTTCGCCGCCGGCATGCGCCTGCTCGCGGGCGTGACGCTCGACGACGGCGCCGCGGGCGGACTCGACGAACTGCTCTTGGAGCTCCGCGATCCGGAACGCAGCGAGAGCGCGCACCCGGGCGACGCATTGAAGGCGACGCTGCAACCCTACCAGGACCAGGGTCTGCGCTGGTTGTGGCTCCTGCACCGTCTCGGCCTCGGCGCGTGCCTGGCCGACGACATGGGACTCGGCAAGACCGTGCAGGAGATCGCGTTGCTGCTGCGCATCGGCCGGACCCGATCGAAGCGGGGCGCCAGCCTCGTCGTCGTGCCGGCGTCGCTGATCGGCAACTGGGGAGCGGAGCTCGCGCGCTTCGCGCCGGGCCTGAAGGTGCTCGTCGCGCACCCGTCAGCGATGACACCTGCGGAACTCGGTGCGTTGAAGGAGCGCACACTGCAGGCCCACGACGTCGTGGTGACGAGCTACGGGACGCTGCTCCGTCACGCGTGGCCGTCGGCCGTCGAGCGGCGCGTGGTCGTGATCGACGAGGCGCAGGCGATCAAGAACCCGGGGACGCGGCAGGCGCGCGCGGTGAAAGCGCTGCGCGGTGGCGGTCGCATCGCGTTGACCGGCCCGCCGCGGACGGCTATGGCCCGCTGCTCGAACTGGTGCGGCCCTACATCCTGCGGCGGCTCGAGAGCGACAAGCGCGTGATCGCCGACCTGCCGGACAAGACCGAAGTCATCGCCTGTTGCGTGCTCACCAAGCAGCAGGCCGTCCTCTACCAGCAGTCGGTCGATGCCCTCGGCTGGTCGCCCGAGCGCAGCGGCGAGTTCGCGCGGTTGCGCGAGCTGTGCGAGGAGATCGCCGCGCGGCGGGACCGCGGTCGGCAAGCGGCAGAAGCTCGTCGACGCGTTCGCCCGCGACGACGGTCCGCCGTTCTTCGTCCTCTCGCTGAAGGCGGGCGGCACGGGGCTCAACCTGACGGCGGCGTCCCACGTGCTGCACTTCGACCGCTGGTGGAATCCCGCGGTGGAGAACCAGGCGACCGACCGCGCCTACCGCATCGGGCAGCACCGCAACGTGCTGGTGCACAAGTTCGTGTGCCGGGGCACGGTCGAGGAGCGGATCGACGAACTGATCCGCTCGAAGGTCGGGCTGTCGGCGGAGATCCTCGGCGGCGGCGAGGAGTTGCCGCTGACCGAACGGTGCGCACCACGCATGCGCCGCCGCCGGTGCTCCTACGGTTCGATCTGGGCTCCCTACGTCCCGGTCGCCGAACGACGGCGTGAAGCCGCGCACCTCGCCGCGACGCGGACGAAGGACGGGCGCGCGGCTCGCGGATCTACACCGTCGAGATCGGGATCGAGAAGCTCGCCGCGAAGGCGGGGCGATCGCTGTGCGACGACTGTTCGAGCGAAGTCGCGTCGCTCGTCGAGCGGTTGCAGGGTCGTTTCTCGGATGCCGTGATGGCGCGCCTCTGCGGACCGGAGGTCGGGATGTTCCCCGCACCCAAGCACATCACGATGAGCTGCTCCTGCCCCGACTGGGCGACGGTGTGCAAGCACGTCGCGGCGGTGATGTACGGCATCGGCGTGCGCCTCGACGAAGAGCCCGAACTGCTGTTCGTCCTGCGCTAGGTCGATCACCAGCAGCTCGTCGCGGCGAGCGCGGATGGGCTCGCCGTCGCGACCGGCGTCGCGAGCGACGTCGTGAGCGACGAAACACTGGCCGGAGCGGACCTCGGCGAGATGTTCGGCATCGAACTCGAGACGGCGCCCGCCGCGCCGCTCCCGCAGCGGGCGAAGCGCAGGGCCGCGACCAAGGCTCCGACGCTCCGCAAGAAACCTGTCCGCGATCCCTGGATCACCGCGCAGGAACTGCGCGAGCGGACGGTGCCGCAGGCAGTCGTGCAGGCCTGGCTGCGCAAGGGGCTGATGACCCACTCGGGTGAGCGCGGGGTCTACGTGCGCACGGCGGAGAGCGAGGCGTTGGTGGAGGAGTATCTGGCGGCGAGGTAGGAGCGAGCACTCGCCGCGCGAGTCGCCGGGCACGCCGGTCGCCGCGCGCTCCGGTTGGTCTGGCTCATCCCCTCCGCTCGTCCGCCTCGAGCCGCCGGATGAACTGCTCCATCATCGGGACGGCGAAGCTGTAGCGGCCGTGCCGGTTCTTGTAGACGAGGCTCGCATCGCTCAGAGCACCGAGCATCTGGCTGATGTGGCTGGCGCTGAAGGGCTTGGCGAGCAGCTTCTTGCTCGCGGCAGCGATCTGCTGGACGGTGAACTCGTCGTCGGCGGAATCGAGGAAGGCGATGACGCGCAGCAACTCGCGCTGGCGGTCGGTGGCGCGGGCCCAGCGGCCGTGAAAGAAATCCGAGTCGAGCTTGCGGAGGATGGCGTCGACCGGGATCTCGGTCTGGCCGCGCGCGAAGGCGTCGTAGACGTCGCGGCAGATGAACTGCACGAAGTAGGGGTAGCCGCCGGAGAGATCGACGATCTGCTCGACGGACCGCTCGTCGAGGTCGACTGGACAGTTCGCGGCCGAGACCGGCTTGACGATGGCGTCGCGGCACTCGGCGTCGCTGAGTCGCCCGAGGGTGACGACACGGAACATGCGCTCGGCGAAGGTGCGCGTCTCGACGAGCTTCGGGAACAAGGTCGGCAACCCGACGAGGACGAGCAGCGCGCGCAAACCCTGCTTTTGGAGCGACTGGAAGACCTCGAGCAGCAACGACAGTGGGTACTGATCGCGAGTGGCATGGTCCGCCATGTTCTGCGCTTCGTCGTAGGCGAACACGAGCCCCACACCGCGCTGGGCCGCCAACGCTCGTAGCGCGATCGCGAGGACGGCCTTCAACTTGTCGCTCACCAAGCCGGGCACCGAGCGGTAGATCCCTTCGAGCGTTGCGTAATCGAGCGTGACGGTCTTCGAGGATCGCGCGCGGGCGAACCCGATCGGCGTCGCGTCGACCTTCGCGACCGCGAGCCCGGCCGTGATCACCGCGACGTCGGTCAGGAGCCGCAGCGCGAGGCGATCCTCGTCCACGCTGGCTGCTTCGGACAGGTCGGTGCCGACCCAGGCCCAACCGAGCGGGAGCGCGAGCGACCGGAACTGATCGAGCAGGACGGTCTTCCCGACGCCGCGCAGTCCGGTGAGCACGAGGTTCGTCAACACCGGGTCCTGGCGCAGCAGGGCCCTGAACTCGTCGGTCTCGGCCGTGCGTCCCGCGAGGTAGGGGGGTGGATGGCCGGCGCCCGGACGGAAGGGATTCGAGAAGGCCTTCGCCATGCGAATACATTTAGTCATGGCACTACATTTAGTCAAACGGCTTGCCGAGACTCGATCTGATCCATCCTGCCTGAGCACCCCCGCCCCCAGGCGTCGCCGGCCTCGCCTCTCGCGGTCAGTAGGTCTTCTTCTTCCCCGCCGCGAGCCGCTCGAGGCTCGTCGCGACGCGCTTCTTCCGCGTCTCCTCCTGCCTGGCATCGCTGATCCAGGTGACGAAGGCGCGCTGCATCGCGGGCGTGCACTCGCTCCAGGTCTTCGCCGCGGTCTTCGACCTCTTCAGGCCGGCGGCCAGTTCCATCGGGACCTCGAAGTCGGCGGAGCGCTCGACCCTCTTGGCGCCGGCGTCGTAGGCGGCCGCGAGCCAGTTCCGCAGCTCGGCGTCGATCGCGTCCTCGTGGTCGACCAGCACGGCGTGCGTGATGCGGTCGTCGGCCATGCGCTTGGCCTTGCGCAGACGCTTGCCGGCGGGAGTCGCACCGAGCGCGAGTTGCACCTCGACGCCGCCGCGCGCCGGCTTCAGCTCGGCGAACACGAACTTGCGATAGACGGGCACCATCGTCTTGCAGGACGTGACGAGGACGTCGTCGCCGAGGCCGAGGAACTCGTCGACGAGCCGTTCGTGCAGCGCGCGCAACGCGGCGCGTTCGCCGGAGTAGAGCGCGTCGACGAGTGACTCCGGATCGCCGTAGTCGAGCTGTTCCTCGGCGAGGGCCATGCTCGCGATCCAATACCCGATGCGCGACTTGATGCCGTGCTCGTCCGCAAGCCAGGCGCGCAGCGCCGCTTCCTTGGCGATCTTGGCCTTGCGCGCGAGCGCGACCCACTGCTCGAGGGTCCTTCCGGTGTTGGCCTTCAACTTCGCCTTGGCCTTCTCCTCCATCCCGAGCCCGGGATGCGGTGAGTAGCGGGGGCTTCTGATCGGACCGGGGCGGCGCTTCGACGACGGACAACTGGGCATGGCTGGATCGGTGGTTCCCCGGCCTTGTAGCGAGCGGGACCCGCGTTGCGAAATCGACGAGTTACGCCCCTGCGGACCGCGACTATCACGCGCCGGTCGCCCATCGCGCCGGGCCATCCAGCGAAGAAAACTCAGAGAGACCCCAGAGTGACCATGAATCCCATCCGAAGCGTGCTGAGCTGTCTTCTCGTTCCGTGTGCCGCGCTCGTGGCGCAGACGCCCGAGCTGCGGGCGACGCCCTACGTGCTCCGCGGCGACGCCGTCGACTTCGTCCTGTTTGCGCCGCCCGGCGCCGCATCACTCCTGCTCTTCGACGTGACCGGCGGCCCGGCGCTGCTGTACCGCGAGACCTGGTATCTGGGTCTCACTCCTTTGCTCGGCGTGCTCGACGCCGGAGTGGTCGGCAGCGGCGGCTTCCGCACCTCTCGCATCACGAACACCGCGACGGCGCCGATCGGCGTGCCGCTGTACTTCCAAGGCGTTGCGATCGACTGGACGCGGGCATTCCCTCTGCAGGCAACGGACGGCGAGAGTTGCGTCGTCGGAGCGTCGCGCACGGCGCTGGTCGAGGACTACCTCGATCCGGTCGCAATGGGTCTGACCGGCAGCTTCGACCGCAGCGTGCGCGGTCGCGTGCAGGCGTCGCCCGCGCGCACTCGTACGCACGACGCTCCACCGGTCGGCGGCCTCTACTACTGGCTGCCGCTCCTCGGCCCGCTCAACCGGGACGGCGTGCGCACGCAGAGCGTGTATCGCACCGCGGATCTCGGTTCGACCGGCGAACCCGAACTCCTGGTCGCGATCCGATGGCATCCCGAGCGGCCAGTGACTCCCGACGTGCTCCACAACGTCGCGATCGATCTCTCGCACAGTCACGTCGTTCCTGACTACCGGATCGACCCGTTGACCGCTTGGCCGCGATTCCCTGCTTCCGGCCTCGCGACGACGTTCGCGCAGAACGTCCTGGCCGGCGAGGCGCCGCAGCGTGCTTTCCAGGGCGACTACACGATCGACCTGGCCGCCATCCGTGCGGATGGCTACGTCCCCTTCCCCGCGATCCGCCCATTCGCGTGGAACGGTATCGACAGCCTGCTCCTCGACATCAGGACGCCGCCCGACCCGAATGCGTCGGGGACCAACGGTCTGCGCGCGTATCTGATGACTCCGACGGTGCCCATGCCGAACGCACGCGTGCTCTCGTACGGCCTCGGCGGCACTCCCATCGATCCGTACCGGGTGACGACCGCGCAGTTGGGAGACAGCGTGTACTACGACCTGCAGTTCGAGTTCCTGCGCGTGGAGAGCGTGGCGATCTCGCGCTGGATGCAGGCGTCGATCGGGCAGCCGGATTGGCTGGCGCCCTACGTGTCGAAGTCGCAGCCCGCAGGCTCGGGCATCACGTTCGAGTTCCGCGGGGCGCGCGACGCCATCGGACAGACGGCGACGGCGTGGTCGCAGAACGTCGATGTGGCGGACGGCCTGCCGTTCCTCCAGTACCGCATCCGGTTCACGGTCGTGCCGGGTGCCGCGACGCTGCCCTCGGTCGATCAGCTCGTGATCCCGTACCAGTGATCAGAACGTGAAGCGCGACGGCAGCGCCGTGACCCAAGCGCCGAACGGATCGACGTCGAGCCAATAGCAGTCGGCGACGAGGCCGGAGCCGCTGATTCCGAACGGGAGGTCGATCGACACGGTCGCCGGGCAGCCGCGCCAATAGTGCGATCCGAATCCTCCCCCTCGCCACGCGGGGGCAAGGATCGCGGGGCCGAGCACCGCCGGGAACGCCGGGAAGTGGATCGTGAACAGCGCCGTGTTCGAGGTCCCGAAGACCGTGCACGGATCACTGAGCATGAACGCTTCGAGACTGTCGAATGGCCGCCGCGGATCGCGGTCGAGCCATTCGACGGCGCGGGCCGAGCCGGTGATCCAGGGGAGGAACGGCGGAGCCAAGGGCTGGCCCATCATCGAGCGCAGCAGCGGATCGCGCCCCGGGTCGACCATGCACACTGCGATCGGATTGACGCCGCGGCCGAAGCCGTCGTCGATGGGCACGTTGTTGGAGAAGCGGAGCACGGCGCGACCCGTCATCCCGGTGCGCGTGAACGAGAGACCGGTGCCGGCCGTCGACGGTGAACTGCTCGGCCCGACGTTCGGCGCGAGCGAGAAGACGATGTAGGTCGTCGGGTTGTGGAAGAGATCGACCGCGATCCCGTCGACGTCGTTGGCCACGGTCAGACCGAGACTCGCGGGACTGCGCAATTCGAACGGCGTCGTCCATGACGTTCCGGTCCACTGGGTCGCGAAGATGGTCGCTCCGCTCTGCGTGCCCCAGTTCGCCGGAATCGCGGCAGCCGTGTCGGCGGTGACGGAGAAGTACGCCCTCGGGGGCCACGGGAGGCCGGGGACGGCGGTCTCGTAGAGCGTCGCCATCAGGTCGTAGGCGTCCATGCGCGGCGATGTGCCCTGGTAGATGGAGATCTCGGACGACTCGGCGATCAGGTCGACGCGGTCGGTCGTGAACGTCGGGTAACCCGGGAGCACGCTTCCGCGGATGATCATGCTGAACAGGTCGCCGCCGATGCCATTGGGCCGGGCGAGTTCCGTGGCGATCCGGGGATGCACGGACAGTCCGGCGTTCGTCGTCGCCGCGGGCGAAATGAGGATCGCGGCCCACGACCACGAACCGGTCCCCGGAGCCGGGATGCGCCCGGTCGAGTCGGTGAAGACCCAGTCGAGTCCGACGGAGAAGGCGTCGATGTCGAGGCCGCTGGCGCCGCCGAGCAATGCAGACTCGCTGAAGTCGACCAATCCGACCGCCGGCTGAGGGAACGTCGTCGAGAAGCCGGCGAGCTTGCGGAGCACCTGTCCATTGGGAGGCGCGGTCGCGGCCGAGAGCGAGATCAGGCCCGGCGGGTTCATGAACGGCCCGTCGTCGCCGTCGATGGGCGCCTGGGCGGCGAGCGCCGACGCGGACGCGATCGTGCAACTCCTGGCGAGGAGACGGAACGAAGTCGAGGAGAGAGACAACATGGGTCACCTCCGGGTGACGGAGCCGGGTGGAGTCAGCAGGGCGGCGATGCGGTCGCGGAGGGCCGCATTGCCCGGGGCGGCGGTGTCCGCCGCGGCGAGCACCAGATCGCGCAGCTTTGCGGCGCCGGCGTCGCTGGAACTCGAGAAGGAGTACTGCCAGACGCGTGCGGCTCGTTCGACGAACGTCGCGCCGCCGCGGTCGACCAGGGCGTGGATCAGATCGGCGGCGAGCAGGTGGTCGTCGGGCGCGGCGGCATTGGCCTGCGACAGCAGGTAGACGGCGACGTCGGCCGTGGCCGGTTCCCGGCGCAGCAGGAGCGCGGCGTCGTGCATCGTGCCGGGATCGCTCGCGCCACCGCCGATCGCGGCGAGCATGCGTCCCGCGACCGGGGCGTATTGGTTGTCGGCGAGCATGAGGGCGAGATCGCGCCACGTTGCGGCCTGACTGCGTTCGCCGAGCACCGGGAGACCGCGCATCAGCTCGAGCGCCGAATCGAAACGTGCGGCGGCGCGACGACAGGCATCTCCCGTCGGGTCGCCCGTCGCGGCGCCGATCGCGCGGATCGCATCGCGAAGCTCCGCGGCGCCCGCCTCGAACTCGGTCCACCAGACCTTGCCGCCCGCTGTCGTTTCGAGTTCCGCGACGAGTTCGTCGAACCGCGTACGGCGATCGAGGGCGGAGAGAAGGCGCAATTGCGTCCGCTTGGTCTGAACCGCGTCGGGACGGATCCTTGCCGCCTTCTCCACGGCCTCGAGTGCCGGTTCGTGCTCACGGAGTTGCTGGTGTGCGGCAGCGAGATTCTGCAGCGGGCCGTGCTGATCGGGGCAGAGCACGAGCGACTCCTCGAAAGCCTCGATCGCCTCGCGCCAACGGCCCTGGGTCATCAGGACCACGCCCGTGACGTGACGGGTCCGCGCCGTCGGCCGCCCGAAGATGCCTTCGAGTCGGGTCGCGGCGTCGAGCGCCGGACCGATCTCGCCGGTCAGGAGCCGAGCCACCATCAAGAGGTCGAGTGCCGGCTCGTAGGCGGGATCGAGCTCCAGTGCCTCGTCCAGGAAACGGCGCGCATCGTCGTAACGTGCCGCGCGGATGGCGACATAGGCCGCGGCGAACCCGTCGAAGGCGATCGGCGCGCGGGCGAGTCGGTCCGCGATCGCTTGCTGCCACGATGCCTCCGCGGCGAGATCGATCGCCGCGATACGGGTGCCGAGTTCCGTCGCGACGATCGAGTCGGCGTGGCGCGCGGCGAGCGCGCGCAAATCGGCGAGAGCCTCCTGCTGGCGCCCTTCGTCGGCATGGAGCATCGCGCGCCACAGCCGTGCGCCGTCGTCGTCGGGGTCGGCGCGGAGGACGGCATCCAACGCGGCGCGGCCGCGACCGAGGGGATCGCGCGGCGCCGGCGGACCGACGCTGTATGCGGGATTGAGGCCTTCGAGCGTGAGCAGCGCGGGAATTCCGGCGCGTGCAGTGAGGACTCCCGTGCGTGTCTTCGCCGCAGCGCGAGCGACATGGCCGTCCCACGCGGCGGAGCCGAAGTACGAGGCGATCACGACCAGCAGCGGCACCGCCCAACGGCCCGGTCGTCGCAATGCCCTGCGCACGACGCGCCGCGGCCAGCCGGGGAGCGAGGCTTGGACCGCTTCCCGCTCGACGAAGGCGCGCAGGTCGGCGGCCATTGCGCCCGCGTCGCGATAGCGCTCCGCGGGACGCTTGCTCATCGCCATCTGGCAGACGGCGGCGAGATCGCGCGGCACGCGGGGCGCGATCGAGCGAACGGGTACGGGATCGTCCCAGAGGACCTGTCGCACCACGGCCGCGGTGGGACCGTCGAACGGCCGCCGTCCAGTCAGCATCCGATAGAGCGTGGCGCCGAGTCCGTACAGGTCGGCGGGCGCCTCGATCGAAGCGCTGCGCCCGCGCGCCTGCTCCGGCGCCATGTAGGCCAGCGTTCCGACGATCTCGCCTTCGCGCGTCAGCGACTCCTGTTCCGGCAAACGTGCGAGCCCGAAGTCCAGCAGCACCGCGCGGCCGTCGGGTCGGACCAGGATGTTGGTCGGCTTGACGTCGCGATGCAGCACTTTGTGCTCGTGAGCATGCGCGAGCGCGTCGGCGACGTCGGTCGCGATGCGCGCGACGATCTCCGCCCACGGCCGCGACCACGCCGCGGGATCCGGACGGAGTTCCTCGCGCCGGAACGGCGACGACGGATCGCCGGACTCAGCCGTCGCGCGGGCGTCGAACGCGGCGAGCGCGAGTGCGCCCATCGAATCGGATTCGCGAGCGCCGTCCTGCTCGCATTGGAGCAGCAGACCCTCGAGGTCGATGCCCGACTCGAGGTCCATCACGACATGGGGATGAGGACTCTCGCCGTGATCGTGCACCGCGACGATGCCGGGATGCCGCAACGACGCGATCGCGAAGGCCTCGCGGCGGAAGCGCGCGCGGCGCTCCGCGTCGTGCACGATCCAGGGATCGAGGAGCTTCACGCCGACGAAGCGGCCGAGCACGAGATCGCGCGCCGCGAACACGGCGCCCGTCGCCCCGGAACCGATGCGCCGCACGAGCACATAGCGGTCGCCGACGCGCGTGCCGACGAGTGGATCGCCGCTCGAGGGTGCCGGCGACGCGTCGCGGATCCGCTCGTGGGCACGCAGGGCGCGGGCGAGTTCGTCGGCGAGTTCCGGGCAATCGGCGCAGAGTGCCGGCACGTCGGGTTCCTCACCCGCGCTGCGCTGGTCGATCGCCAAAGCGATCAAGTCCAGCAGGCGGCTGTCGTCAGCGCGCATCGGCGCTTGCGGTCCCTTCGCCGCCGAAGAGATCGGGGTGCTTGCGCGACAGGATCAGGCTCACGCGCGCCCGCGCGCGCTTGTGGCGTTGGCGCGCTGCCTCGGCGGTTGCCAGCCCGAGCCGGGCGGCGACTTCGTCCCAGGAGAGATCGGCATCGAGCCCGAGCTCGAGCAGCGCCCGTTCGTCCGCAGGCAGTTCGTCGAGCACCGAGCGCACCAGCGCGAAGGTCTCGAGCCGCTCGGCGTCGGCATCCGGCGAAGCGGCGGTGTCGGCGATCGACATCACCGTCGACTCGCTCGCGAGCGTTCGCCGCTGGTCGCGCTTGTCGCGCCCGAAGTAGCGCAGGCGTTCGACGATGCGATGCTCGACCTGCGTCGCGAGCCAGGCGGTGAGGCTCGCCACCGTCGAACCGCGGAACGCCGACAGGTCGCGCAACAGTCCGAGCGCGAGGTCCTGGACCACGTCGCCCGTCGAGAACAGGGAGACGATCCAGCCGTTGTGCCGCCGGTAGGAGTGCTCGAGTCGCCGGTGAACCTGCTCGCGCAACTGTGGCAGCAACGCCGTGAGCAAGGCGTCGGACGCGTCTCGCCGACCCGCGCGCGCGGCGCACAGGAGTGCTTCCAGGTCGACGGGTTCGGACGACATCGCGAGAGGGCCCAAGCAGGGGCCGTGAGAGAGCAGGGCGGATGGTAGCGAGGTCGGACGGGCGGCTGTGGCGCGGGGGAACATCGATGCCTGGGGGCGAAGGAGCCGGATTCGAGGCTCGCGCGCCGACCGAGGTGTGAAGGCGCCAGGGCGGCGCGAAGCGGTCGGTCGAGTCGCCGAAGTCAGCCCCGGCTCGGTGCCGGGGCGCCGTTGCCAGTGAGGACTTGGTCTCCGCGCTTGACTCCGGGGGGGCCATTCCCAAGATGCAGCAGATCGTGGTGGTGAAAATACGGTTTTACCGTATCGCGCTCGCTCTCCTGGGAGTGGCCGCTTGTACGGCCGCATGTGGAAAGCCTCAAGCGGCAGGCACTTACGCCGGCGTGACGGAGCTCAGGCTCCTGCCCTGGTTCGAGGACCACCACTGGCTCGACCCCCTGTTGGCGCGCTTCGCCGAGCTCCACCCGGAGATCTCGGTCGCAAAGCTGCAGGCGAGCCAGGAGGAGGAGACCTTGCGCACGCTGATCGCCGCCGGCGATGCGCCGGACGTGTTCGCGATCAGCTACGAGTCGCTCGACGGCTACCGCGACGCCGGGGCGCTCGAGCCGCTCGGTTCGCATCTCGCGCGTGACGGTGAGGATCTCTCGCGCTGGTTCCCGCGCACGCTCGACGCCTTGCGCCGCGACGGCGAACTCTTCGGTTTGCCGAAGGACTGCACGCCCTACGTCTTCTTCTATGACGTCCTCGCGTTCAAACAGGCCGGGCTCGCGCGGCCGCGCGACGACGAATGGACCTGGGATCGATTGCGCGACTACGCGCAGCGACTGACCAGGCGTTCGGCCGACGGGCAGGTCGAGCGCTACGGCCTGCTGTGCAATCTCTGGGTGCAGGCGTTCCTGCCCTGGGTGTGGCAGGCGGGCGGTGATCTGTTGACGGACGACGGCACGCGGAGCGCGCTCGCCGGCGGCCCGGCGACGCGCGCGCTCGAGTTCGTCGCCGCCCTGCGTGCCGACGGTTCGCATCCGCCGTTCGCGCAGCCCGAGGTGCATTCGTCGCCCCGGCATCGCTTCGGCCGCGGCGGGATCGCGATGCTCGGCCCGACCGGTCGCTGGACCGTGCAGTCGCTTCGCGAGGAATTCCCGGGCTTCCGATACGACGTGCTGCCGTTGCCGAAGGGACCGGCGGGCAATCGCGACACCGCTCTCGCGATGACGGCGTGGTGCATGTCGGCCACATCGCGTCACAAGGCCGCCGCGACGACGCTGCTGCGCTTCCTCGCGGGCGAGGAGGGCGCGCGCTTCATGGGCGAACTCGGGCGCGCGATCCCGGCCATTCGCACGGTGGCCGACGAGATCCTGGCGGCCGACGCGACGCGCATGCCCGAGCACGGCCGCGAGGTTTTCACCGACGGCCTCGCGCGTCTGCGCATCGCGCAGAGCGGCGGCCCGCACTATGCGGAAGTGAAGCAAGCGGTGACCAATGCCGTCGAAGCGACGCTGCTCGCGAACGATGGCGGCTCGCCGGCCGACGCGATCGCGCGCGCGAGTCTCGAAGTCGACGCCGTGCTGGCGCGCGGCGCGGGCGATCGCGAGCGGGGCTCGCTGCCCCTCCCGGGCGTGCTCGCGGTGGCCGGGCTGACCTGGCTCGGCGCGATCGTCTGGTTGGTCCGCGCGCAGCGTTCGCGCGACCCGCGCGTGCGGCGTGAGCGCCGCGCGGCGCTGGCCTTCATCAGTCCGTGGCTGCTCGGCGCGTCCGTGTTCCTGATCGGGCCGCTGGTGGTGGTGTTCGCGCTCGCGACGAGCGACTGGAACGCGCTGCGCCCGATCGGCGACGCACGCTTCGTCGGATTCGACCAGTTCACTCGCCTGTTCACCGATGCGCGCGTCGGGCGATCGCTCGCGGTGACGGCGATCTACGCGGCGATCGCGATCCCGGCGCAGCTGGTCGTCTCGCTGGCGCTCTCGCTCCTGCTGTGGGGCGCGGGCCGCTGGCTGTCGGCGATGCGCGCCGTCGTCTACCTGCCGTCGCTCATCGCCGGCGTCGCGATGTCGGTGCTGTGGTGGCGACTGTTCGACACCGATGGCGGGCTGATCAACGACGTCTTGCGCGCGCTCGGGCTGCCGGGCGTTCCGTGGTTG
>JACRLW010000116.1 GCA_016235155.1 Planctomycetota bacterium | reverse complement strand
CTTGCGCCCGGGATCGTCCTCGGCGGCGAGCGCCTCGCGCGCGCAGCCGCGGATCCCGCCGATCAGGTTGTTGAACTCGTGGGCGACGCCGCCGGCGAGCGTGCCGAGCGACGACATCTTCGCGGCGTGCACGAGCCGTCGCTGCGTGCGGCGCAGTTCGAGCACCGCGTTCTGAAGGTGCGCGGTCTTGGCCGCGACTTCCTGTTCGAGCCGCTCGTTCCAGTTGCGCAGCTCCTCGTTCTTCCGATCGATCTCGGCGCGCGACGACCGCAGCTCGTCGAGCATCCGGGCGAAGTCCGCAGCGAGCGCGCCGATCTCGTCGCGGCGCCGCGGGACCTCGACGGCGACCCCGAGCTCGCCCTTCGCGATCGCGCGCGTCGCGGTGCCGAGCCGCTGCACGGGCATCACGACCAGCCGGTGCAACCCGATGCCCAGCACGGCGAGCGACACGGCGAGCACCAATCCCGCGAGCAGGAGCGACGTCGACCGCAGGTCGCTCGCGATCCCGCCGGCGAGCGCGGACTGCCGCGCGACGAGTTGCCCCGCTTCGCGGTCGATGCGCACGGCGTTGCGCCGCTCGAGTTCGCGCGTCAGCACCGCGACGTTGTTGCGCAGGATCGTCCCGCGCGCGGCGTCCTTCGCCTGGAGCGACTCGCGGATGCGTGCGACGTCGCCGCCGTAGAGCTCGAGCGGCAGGTCGACGAGCGTGCGACCGCGCGCCGCCGTCGTCTCGTCGATCAGGCGAACGAGGATCTCGCCGTTCTGCCGCGCGTCGTCGGCGGCCAGCGTGCGCAGCGCAAGCGCGCCGGCATCGACCAGGTCGCCGCTGCGAACACGCAAGGCCTCGCCGGTCGTCGGCCCGACCCACGCGATCAAGAGCACCGCGATCGACGCCGCGATGCCGCACAACGCGAGCGCGAGCTTTTGGCCGAGACGCAGGCCGTCGGGCCTGGTCGCCGGACTCATCGCGCCTCCTTCGGGTCGACGTCGAGGATCAGGTCCGCGACGGCGAGCATCGGCAAGGGCACCTCGTAGTTCGCACGCCGTGCCGCCGCGAGGTTCACCACGACCTGGTAGCCCGCCATGCGGCCGATCGGGATCGCGCGCGGTTCACGCCCGCGTTCGAGCACGTCGAGCGCGATCAGCACCGCGCGCGCGCCGAGCGTCTCGTAGTCGACGACCAACCCGGCGACCGCGCCTTCGGTCACGCCGCGCAGCGACGACGACACGAGCGGCACGCCCTGCGCCCGCGCCGCGTCGGCGACGCGCCCGATGTTCTCGTAGACGAGGAAGTCGATCGGGATCCAGATCGCTTCGACCTTCGCCGCCGCGAGCCGCGCGACCGCGGCGTCGAGATCGGCGACGTCGCGGGCGAGCTCCTCGTGCAACGCGACCTTCGGCGCGTCCGATCCGGCGAGCAGCGCGCGCATCGCCGCGAGCTCCGCCGCGCTCACGACGCCGGTGCTCGTCGAACGCAGCACGCCGAGGCGCGTGAGTCCGGGCACCGCGAGACGGAACACGTCGAGCACCGTCTGCGGCTCGATCCAGTTGCTGTTGCCCGCGAGGTTGCCGCCCGAGCCCGACCAGTCGGGCACGAGCTTGCTCTCGACGGGGTTTGTCACCGCGGTGAACACGACGGGCAGGTCGGTGACGTGCTGCTTGCAGAGCAGCGCCGCCTGGGTGCCCATGGCGAAGATCAGGTCGACGGGTCGCGCGCGGAGTTCGGCGAGCAACGTCGCCGCGCGCGCCTCGTCGGAATCGGCCTCGACGATCTCGAGCGCGTGCGGCCGACCCGAGACGCGCAGCGCGTTGCGGATCCCGTCGAGCGCCTGCAAGTCGTTCGGCGAACGGTGCCAGACCAGCACCCCGATGCGCCACGGCGCGCGCTCCTGCGCGAAGACGGCCCCAGGAACGAAGAGCGACGAAGCGACGATCACCGCGGCGAGGGTCCATGCGCGCATGCCGCTGGTTTCGCGCGACGGCGATCGGCGTGCAAGTCGCGCTACGCTCCCGGCCATGTTCGGACGCGGTTCCACGAGCCGGAGCGCCGTCGCGCTCGCGGTCCTGTCCTGCCTGCTCGCCTCGTCCTGCGGCCACTGCCTGCTGGTCGAGAGCCGCGAGGTGGTCTTCGAAGCTCCGGACGGAGCGCGCTACCCGGGCGTCATCGAGGTGAACGAGCCCCACGGCCTGCTCGACGAGGACGAATCGCCGCTGCGCAAGGCGGTCGTCGGCCTGCTCATCGAGCCGGTCGACATCCTCCTCAGCACGGCGATCGCCGTCGAAGCCGTGTTCCGCTCCGACCGGTCGATCGTCCTCGGGCCCCTCGGCTGGCTCGCGACGCTCACGCCCTTCGCCACGGCGATGCCTCAGCTCCACCTCTTCTTCTCGGGGGTGATCGAACTCGACGACGCTCAGTTCGAAGCGCTTCGCTCCGGCGACGACGAGCGGGCGCTCGACGCGGTGCGCGCGGCCGCGAGCGAGGGCGACATCGTCGGCGCGCGCCTCACGAGCACGACGCCGCTGCCGGACGGCACGAGGCGATGAGGGCGCGGCAGTTCGCGGTCCTGACCGTTCTGCTCGGCTCCGCCTGCGGCGGCCTCAGCGTCCGGATCGATCGCGGCCCCATCGAATTCATCACGCCGGATGGGCGGCGCTGGCCGGGGCTCGTGGAAGTGCAGGAGGAGTACGGCCCGGCCGGGTTCCATCCGGTCGGCGTCATCCTCGGCGAACCGTTCGACGTCGTTCTGAGCACGGCGAGCTCGATCCAGGCGGTCTTCGACCCCGATCTGCGGATCGCGTGGGGACCTCTCGGTTGGCTGGCCAGCCTCACCCCTCTGGTGACCGCGTCGGGACCGGTCAAGTTCATGTGGTCCTGGGGTTCATGGGGACCCGTGCCGGTCGACGAGTCCCAGCTCACGGCGCTGCGAGACGGCGATGCGGAGCAGCGGCTCGCCGCGGCGCGCGCCGCGACCGGGGACGAGCGAATCGTCTCGGCGAGACTCACGAGCGACGAATCGCTTCCGGCCACGCGACGCTGAACCGCACGAAGAACGCACGGCGGAAGTTGGCGCACGCCTCATCCGTCCGACGCGCGCCGTTCGACGCGCCCCGACCGATCAGCCCGCGACGCTGGAAACTTTCCCGAGAAGCGGGCCGGTTGCGAAGGTTCGCGCGTTTGGACGGCAACAGTTCAGACGAGCGCCTCGCGAGGGATCGCCAGTCCCACGGCACGGTAGCGAGGCGCGGTAGCAGAGAGGGACGTGAGGTCCGTGCCAGGAGGCCGCGCTCTTCGAGGGGAGAGCGCGGCCTCGACTTTTTCCGCCGCGTCGCAAGTCCTCAGGCCGCGGCCGGGCCCGCCGCCATCCGCCGCGCCAGCGCCTGCCGGCGACCGTCGCGCAGAGCGAGCAGCGTGACGATCCCGAGCCCGGCGAAGAACAACATCAGGCACCACGCGCCCGGGAGCGGCCAACTGCTGGTCTTGAAGTTCGCGATCTGCTTGGTGCCGACGATCGCCGGCGTGAAGGGCTCGACGTCCATCGGCGCCGTCGGGTCGAGGTCGTGCCCGAACGAGTAGAGCATGACGAGGAAGCGGGCGAAGGCGAAGCCGCACAGGTAGGTCGCCAGCACCGCCATGTCGATCAGCGTGCGCACGCTGCCGAGCAGGGCCGAACGCAACAGCAGGAGCAGAGTCACGCCGAGCGCGATGGGCAACCAGTTCAGGTCGACCATCTCCTCGCGGACGATCTGCTTCATCCCGATGTAGTGGTTGAGGATGTTGATCTCCGCGATGTCGCGCCCCTGGTTGCCGCCGTCGAGCCGCCAACTGTAGATGTCGAGCGTCAGCCCCTTGGGGTACTGCGGCGCGACCATGCTGATCCGCCACAGCGGGAACCAGTAGGACACCGCGATCACGACCGCGAGCGCGACGAGCGTCCAGCGGATCCTGGTGGTCAGCGGGACGTCGAGGAACTCGAAGAAGGTGCGGGCGCCGGGATTGGTCTGGATGGTCATGGTCGAGTGCTCGGCGTCACACCAGGTCGCCGCGACGGAAGCGCTGGAGAGTCACCCACCAGCATGTCGCGCCGAGGACGCAGGGCCACGCGATGCCGGCGACGAGCAGACCCGTCGGCCCGAGCTCCTGCGCGAGAAAGAACCCGACGGGGCCGAGTTGCCCGAGTTCGGGGTCCGCGCCCGCGAGGAGCGCGAGACGGGCGTCCTGCACGGGATTGAGCGCGGCGAGCGTGAACACGAGCAGCGGCTGCACGTGCCACTGCAGCATCAGCCCGACGAGCGCGAAGTCGAGCAGAGCCACGCCGAGCGCCCAGGTGAAGAGCAGCAGCATCAACGCCTTGCTCTGGTTGCGGACGAAGGTGCTGACCAACAACCCGATCGCGACGGACACGACCAGCAGCGCGGAGGCGACGACGAGCGTGCGCGTCACGAAGCCCCAGGGCACCGACTGTCCGAACGACACCTGACCGATCACGCCGAGCAAGGGCAGGACGATCGCGAGCGGCACGACGAGGACCGCGATGCGGACGAAGGAGATCGCGGCGAAGAAGGCGCCCCGCGTCACCGGGTGGCTGAACCAGAGTTCGAGGCTGCCGTCGTCGCGCATCCGGTTCACGACCTGCCCCGACGCGGAGAGCCCGAGCAGCGGGAGCAGCAGCACGAGGGCGTGGCTGAACGACATCAGCACGCGGCCCATGCCGGTGAAGCCGAGCACGCTCGACTCCCGCAGGCCGACGAGCACGAAGATCGAGCACAGCACCGCGTAGGTGCCGACGCAGAACCAGAGCCACCGCGAGCGGAGGACCTCTGCGAGTTCGATCCGTGCGATCGCGACGAACTGGTTCTTGGCGCTCACCTGGCACCTCCGTCGCGCGCGGCGACGCGTTGCAGGAAGCCGGCGTAGTCGAGAGCAGCGAGTTCGGCGGAGTCGACGACGCCGAAGCCGAAGCCCATCGGCGTCGGACTCACCGGGACGAAGCGCGCCGCGGCCTCGCCGACCCAGCGCGATTCGTGCAGGTGCCGGAAGAAGATCGCGTGGACGTCGAGTGCGCGCCCCGAGGTCCGCGCATCGGCCAGGTGCTCCGCGAGGCAGCCGGGGTCGTCGTAGAACCACACGTCGCCCTGCGCGGTCTGGAGTTGCGCGGCGAAGCGCGGCTCGCCGACGTGCATCCGGCAGTGCGCGCAGGCCTGCTGGTCCCAGACCGGATCGACCGGGCCGTCCGGGAGGCGCGACGAGAGGATCGCCGCGACGGCGACGGTCGCCACGACGGCGAGGACGAGGCCCGCGACGATCCAGCGGCCCGAGGATGCCTGCGTGCGGCTCATGGTGTCGGCTCCTTCTTCGCGTCGTGCTTCGCGATCCGGATCGACTCGACGTCGCGCACGACGAGATCACGCACCGCGTGACGCAGGTGCGTCGTCAGGTCCTGCACGAGGTCGAGACGCTGGCCGTTCTTCACCGTGCGCATCCACCACCCGCTGCCGGTGCAGTGGAACCCGTGCACGGCGAGCCAGCGCGCGACCTCCTCGTCGTCGACCAGGACTTCGATCACGCCTTGGGCGTGATCGCCGAGGTAGTCGCGCGAGGAACCGTCGTAGGTGAGGACGCCGTCCTCGAGCACGAGCACGCGCGTCACGAGGTGGCGGATCTCGTCGAGCCGATGGGAAGCGAGCAACACGGTCGGCTTCTCCGCGAGCGTCTCCATCAACTCGAAGAAGCGCTGCCGCGCCCGCGGGTCGAGGCTCGCGGTCGGTTCGTCGAGCAGCAACAGCGACGGCCGGCTCGCGAGCGCCAGCGCGATGCCGAGCTTCTGGCGCATGCCGCCCGAGAGGCTGCGGAAGGGTCGCGCCGCGCAGGCGGACAGGTCGAGTTCGAGAGCCGCCGCGATTTCCTCGATCGCGGATCGGGTGAGCCCGCGGAGGCGCGCGACCGCGGCGACGATCTCGCGCACGGGAGCGGCGAGTCGCGGCGCGATCTGCGGCACGTAGGCGATGCGCGGCGCGACGCGCGCTCGATCCGCTACCGGCGAGAGGCCGTCGAGCAGGATCTCGCCTCGGCAGTCGAGCATGCCCAGGAGCGAGCGCGTGAGCGTCGACTTGCCCGAGCCGTTCGGGCCGAGCAACGCGACGCGTTCGCCCGACTCGAGCGTGAAGCTGACGCGTCGCAACGCGGTCACCGCGCCGAAGGACTTCGTGACGTCGCGCAGTTCAACGCGCATCGGACACCTCCTCGAGCGCCACGGCGGGGTGACTGTCGCGCACCAGGACCTGCGGCTCGAAGATCGGCATCACGCGTCCGGTGAGCTCGACGAGAAACAGGGTCGGCGTGCCGCTGAAGAACTCCAAGGCGGGCCGCTTGCTGGTGAGCTGACCGACGAGGCTCGCGATTTCGTACGGGACGTCGCCGAAGCCGTCGCCGTCGAGGTCGTAGCCGGCGTAGTCGTCCCACTGATTGCCGGCCCACTCGGCGGCGAGCGCGTCGCTGCCGCCGTCGACCCGCACCTGCTGCTGGTTGTCGCGGAAGACGTTTCCGGTGAAGACGTTCCGCGCGGCGCCGCCGTGGAAGGCGATCGCGGTGCGCCCGAGCGCGACCAGGTTGCCCTCGATGTGATCGTGCTCGCCGACGTCGAGCGGCGAGGTGTCGATGAAGATCCCGATCGTGTTCGCGATCAACCGGTTGCGCAGCAGCTTGACGTTGCCCGACTCCTTGAGACCGATCCCGATCCCCGACGCGCCCGAGCACCGCGAGATCGTGTTCGAGCGCAGCTCGAGGTCGTGGCTGTACATCACGAACACGCCGACGACGTTCCCCGCATAGCGGTTGCCCTCGACGAGCTGTTCGCGGCTGTACATGAAGTGGGTGCCGTAGCGTCCGCCGCTCACTTCGTTGCGCAACACGCGCGTGCGATTCGAGTACCACACGACCATGTCGCGGCCGTCGCGCACGACGTTGCCCTCGACGATCGAGTCCTGGGTCTCCCAGAGGCGGATCGTGTCGCCGCGCAGGCCGAGCGCGGCATCGCCGGTCCCCTGCACGAGGTTGCCGCGGATCGTCGCGCGCGAGACCTTCTCGACGAGGATCCCGAACAGCGCGTTCCGGATCGTCACGCCTTCGACGACGGCGTCGTCGCCGTGCACGCGGATCGCGGCGTCGAGCAGGTCGAAGCGACCGCCGCTGCCGTCGACGGTGAGACCGAGCAGACGCACGTTCGGCCCATCGACCATCACGGTGCACCCGCCGCCGCCGCCGCCGGTGACGACCGCGCCGGCATCGCTCCAGAGCGTGATCGCGCGCTTCAGCACGATCGGGCCGGCGTGACGGCCCGGCCCGAGTTCGAGCACCGCGTCGCTCGGAGCGGCATCGATGCGCGCCTGCAGGTCCTCCCCCGCCGCGACGAGCACCGCGACGTCGGGGCGCGACGGCCGCGCGATCGGCGCGACCGTCCGACTCTCGTCACGCACCCCGCACGCACACAGCCACAGCGAGAGGCTGCACAGCGAGAGGCAGCCCACCATCGACGGCGACCGCGGCTTGTTCAGCATCGGCTCGGTTCGCGTGGGCATGGGATCCTCTCGGGGTCGGGGGAAGGGGCCAAAAGGGCGCAGTGCCCTGCATCACGACTTCGGCTCGACGAGCAGGTAGCCCGCCATCTCGAGGTGGAGCGCCGAGCAGAACTCGGTGCAGTAGTACGGGAACACCCCGGCGCGGTCGGCGACGAAGGTCACGTCGCAGTGGCGGCCCGGCTCGATGCTCAGGTTGATGTCGTACGAACCGAGTGCGAAGCCGTGGGTCGCGTCGAAGGCCTGCTCGACGCTCGTGATGTGCAGGTGGACGGTCTCGCCTTCCTTCACGCGGATCGTGTCCGGCGTGAAGTGGCTGCGCACCGCGGTCATCCACACGTGGACACCGTCGGCGCGGCGCTCGATCCGCTCCTGCTTCGCCAGCGTCGCGTTCGGGTCCTTCTCGTGCGTGATCGGGTTGGTGCCGACCGGCGTGTAGTACTCGATCGCCTTGATCTTGTCGGCCTTGATCATCTGGGCGTAGTGCGGCTCGCCCAGCGGGATCGGCATGTCGTAGAGCAGGTTCATGTCACCCGCGCCGCTGATGTCGATCAGCTGGAAGTTCTGCGGGAGCAACGGGCCGACCGGGCTGAAGCGATCCATCGCCCACTTGTTCATGCCGATCAGGTACTTCCCGTCGGGGCTGACCGTGTCGCCCTCCGCCGCGCACAGGTGGCCGATGTTGTAGTGCATCGGCAGCTTGTGGACGACCTTGAGGTCCTTGAGCGACCACTTGGCGACGACCGACTCGATGAACACCGAGGTGTAGGCGAAGCCGTTGCCGTCGAACTGCGTGTGGAGCGGGCCGAGCCCGATCTCGCACTGGCCGCGGATCGACTCCTTGAAGTCGAGGATCGGAACGCCGTACGGATCCTTGCCGACGAACTTCTTCGCGCTCGCGAGTGCCGCGATCTTCTCGAACGAGAAGACGGTGGCGTGCGTGTCGAGCTTGCCGCCGACGACGATGTCCTTGCCGTCCGGCGTGATGTCGACGCCGTGCGGGCTCTTCGGCTCCGGCACGAAGAACAGCACGCCCTCGGCCGCGGCGACCTCGAGCGAGATCACCTTCATGCCGACGATCGTGGTGGTCCGGCCCGCCTTGACGAGTTCTTCGGCCTTCCGCCAGTTGATGCAGTGCAGATAGTCCATGTCGCCCTGCGAGGCGCCGGACTCGAGCGATGGACGGCCCTCCAGGTTGCCGCCGTACGAGCGCTCGGAGTTGACCGAGTTCATGAACGCCCAGCCGTCGCTGACGAGCTTGCCGGCGTCGGCGAGGTCCTGCATGTAGGGCGGCAGTTCGATTGCCCACGACGCCGTCGGGTCGATCCGGCCGCGCTGGCGGTCGAACTTCCAGAAGATCGCCGCGCCGCGGTACTTCTCGTTGAACTCCTCGATCGGGGCGTAGCCGCCGCCGAGCGGGGCCGGGTACTGCGAGGTCTCGATCACGTAGTCGGTGTTCGGGGTGACGAACGCCGCGCCGTGATCCGACTGGATCAGCTCGCTGGTGACGATCTGCCGCGTCATGAAGTCGCTGAGACCCACGACCGCGACGCGCGCGTTGGCCTTGTCGCCGACGAAGATGAACTGGCCGTCGTAGTCGCCGCCGGTCTCGCTGAGCGCCGGATGGTGCATGTCGCCCCACTCGACCCGCTTGCCGAAGCGATTGCCGCCGTCGAGCACGCGCTCGGTGGCGACGTCGCCGGTCGCGTAGCCCTGCCAGGGCTCCGGCGTGAACACGCCCACGTACTTGATGATCCGCATGCTCGGCACGCCGATCACGAGCAGTTGGCCGCCGTGTCCGCCGGACGCGAAGGTGAGGTACTCGTCGTGCTTGCCGGTCGGCGTGTAGGTCATCAGCGCCGCGGAGACGTCGGCCTCGGAGAGGCCGCGGGCCTGCATGAGGCTGAGGATGTCACCGCTCGGCGTTGCACCCGCGCCGCCGCCGCCGGCGGTACCGCCGCCGCAGGCTGCGAGCGCGAGGGGAGCCCAGAGGGCGAGAGAGGCGAGCGTTGCTCGGGGACGAAAGACGGTCATGGACGACTCCGTTCGGTTCGATCTGGTCGGTTCGCGCGGGGCGTTCCGCGCAGGGCGTTCGGGATGCTGTCAGTGCGCCAGTCCGCGCACGTGTTGGATGAGCGCCTCGAGCACCTTTGGGGTGCCCTTGAGCTGCGGCTGCGCCGGCATCGCCGGGCTCTTGCCGACGGCGGCGCCGCCCATCGTGATGACGTTCCTGAGGTGGTCGTCGTTGACCGTCTGCTGCCAGGCCTTGTCGCCGAGGTCGCGCGGCTTCGGGTCGAGACCCGCGGAGCCCGGACCGTCGCCGTGACCTTGCAAGCCGTGGCAGGTGAAGCAGATGGTCTCGAAGACCTTCTTGCCCTCGGCGCGGTCGGCTTCGCTGAGCACAACCGCCGAGGACGTTCCGCCCCCGCCGGACTTGGGCGTCGAGGGCGAGTCGCCGCCGCAGGCGGCGCCGAGGGATAGCAGGACGGAGGAGAGGACGAAGGTCGCGAGGACGTGGGTTCGTGGGCTCATGGCACGGTTCGCCCAGATGAATGGACAAAACCGTCTGCTATTTCGAGCAGCGCCGGCTTGGCGGGTCCGCATCGGGACGAGGTCGATCACCCCGCGAACCGCCTGGCGTCCGGGTCCGCGCCGCTTCCTTCGACCCGGGTGGAGACCCGATCGGTGCCGCCTGCGAGCGGCACCCGCGGGCCGTCCCCCGGCTCCGCTCAGCTGCCCGCGCGACGCATCTCCCGCACGACCGCGAGGATCGCCGCGGGGTCGGCGAGCTTGTGGCGCACCTTGTTGCGGCGCTTGCCCTCGAGCTGCTCCCAGGTGTCGTAGAGGCGCCACTCGGCGAAGGTCACGAAGTCGATCCCGCGCTGCGTCAACAGCGCCGGGACGGCGTCGGCTTCGCGCTCGGGGAGCGGCGCGGCGTGCGCCGCGGCTGGGTCCGCGGCGAGGTCCGCGACGAGCGACTCGACCGTCGCCTTCGAGTCCGGACTGTTCGTGCCGATCAGCCCGCTCGGCCCGCGCTTCGCCCAACCGACGACGTAGTGCCGCGGCAGCACCTCGCCCCCGCGCGCCTTCAGCACGCGGCCCGACGCGTTCGGGATCGTGCCGCTCTTCTCGTCGAAGGGCAGGCCGGGCACCGGCACGCCGCGGTAGCCGACGGCGGCGAACACCAACTCGCAGTCGATCGAGAAGGACTTGCCGGTTCCCTGCGGCCGCGGCGTGCCGTCAGGGTCGGCGACGAGCACGTTGCGCTCGACGCGGAGGCCGCACGCGCGACCGTCGCGGCCGAGCACCTCGACCGGCGACGCGCAGAACACGGTGCGCGCGCGACGCTTCGCACCGCGGGGCGGGTGCATCGCATGCTCGCGCAGGAACTCGAGGTTGCGCTGCGCGGAGCGCGGGGCGCCAGCCGTGAGCCATGCCTCGCTGACCGGGTCGAGAGCGATCTCGTCCTGCGGCACGACGAGTTCCGCGTTGCCGAGCTCGGCGATCTCCTCGATCTCCTTGGTCGAGAACGCGGCCTGCGCGGCGCCGCGACGGCCGAGCAACACGACCTCGGCGACGGAACTCGCGCGCAGCGCGGCGACAGCGTCGTCGGTGATGTCCGTCGTCGCGAGCAGGTCGGGATCGGCGAGCAGCACGCGCGTGACGTCCATCGCGACGTTGCCGTTACCGACGACGACCGCACGCTTGCAACGCTCGAGCCCGAAGCGGTGATGCCGGTGATCGGGGTGGCCGTTGTACCAGCCGACGAACGACGTCGCGGAGTGCACGCCGGCGAGCTCCTCGCCGGAAATGCCGAGCTTGCGGTCGCTCTCGTTGCCGACGGCCCAGATCACGCGGTCGTAGCAGCCTTCGAGGTCGGCGACGCTCAGGTCGCGGCCGATCGTCACGTTGCCGAAGAAGCGGAAGCCCGGCTCGGCGGCGACCTTCTCGTAGACCTTCACCACCGCCTTGATCTTCTGGTGGTCGGGCGCGACGCCGCCGCGCACGAGGCCGTACGGCGTGGGCAGGCGATCGAAGACGTCGCAGCGGCAACGCAGGCCGCCGACCTTGAACAGGGCTTCGACGGCGTAGAAGGCCGACGGCCCCGAGCCGACGACCGCGACGCGCAAAGGACGGGTCTCGCTGCCGAGTGCTGGCTCAGTCATCACGTGGATCGCTGCGGAGCGCGCGGAGCATAGGGACCGGGCGGTCTCAGAGCAGCGTCGTCGCGAAGGCGTTCGTGAACTCGAGCGTCGCGGTCGCGGGTTCGATCACCAGCGCCTGGAACATCACGCTCGCACCGAGTCCGACGGGCAAGGCGCCGATGCCGGCCTGCAGGTACGGGATCGCGAGACCGTCGGCCGTGCCGCGCGCGACCGCCGCTCGCACCAGGGTCGACGGATCGAGCAGCACGCGGTTCGCGAAGCCCGGCAGGACCGACGGGCTCGGATCGAAGCCGAACGCGGCGAACACGTACACGCTGCCCTGCGCTCCTGCCCCGTGCGCGCACGCGAACGCGATGCCCTGCGTCTCGGGGCCGCCCGCCGTCGTGTCGGGGTACGCGCCGCCGATCCCGTAGAGCGGCAGCGTTCCCGTGCCGGGCACGTTCGCGACGCGAAACGCGTTCGACGGCAGCAACAGGTCGATGCGCCAGGTCGACCGCAACGGCGGATGGCTCGGCACTCCCGTCGCGAGCGGGATCTGCCAGGCGACATCGGGCGTGTTCGGGTGCTCGCCGTTCGACCCCGGACCCGCGCCGTGGAGGAACAGCGAATCGACCCCGGTCTGGCGCAGCCCGAACTCGACGCCCGCGCAGAGGAACGCATCGCGGGGGGTCGCGAGCGGCGTCGTGAACAAGAGAGTCATCGACCACGCGACGGGCAGCGTCGACCCGGCGGTCGGCGTCGTGATCGGACCGATCGCGGCGATCAGGCCCGCGGCGGCGGGCGTCGGCCCGCGCACGTCGTCGCCCGAGCGGACGATGCCCGAGAAGGTCTCCGCGCTCGACCCGTTGCTGTCCTGCACGCGCACGGTCATCCCCCGCAGTTCGGCGCCGCTCGCCGTCTCGCCGAGTCCGCGCAGGAAAGTCGACGGGAATGCCTGCAGCAGTTCGCCGGCAGCATTGCCGAGCGATCCGCGCGAGACGATCGTGGTGATTCCCGGATGGAGGCCGAAGCTCTGCTGACCGCGCGCGGACGCCGCGACGGCCAACACGACGGCGGAGCATGCGGCAATGGCGGCGCGGGACATGGCGGCCCGACATCGAACCCCGCATCCGGTGGAGCGGCCAGTTCGCGCTGTGAGCGAGTCCAGGATCGGGCTCGCGCGCGCGTCCCGCGCTGCGGCGTTCGCGCGACGCCGTACGGCGGACCGGGGGCGACGGGTCCCGCCGCGCCGCGCTTCTCGGTGCACACTTCGGTTGCGCCGCCGCGCGCACCGTCTCCCCTTGTCGTCGAATCCCCCGCCGTCTCTCCGCGTCCGCCATCCGCTGCGCCGCGGTCGCCATCGCACGCGCGACGGCGGCCTCTGCGCGATGGAGCTCGTCGCGTGGCTCGCGGGCGAGGACCACGGCGACGAACCGCGTTGCGCGTGTCCCGTGCTCGGCGCGCTGGTGCGCGCCGCGAACGACGTGATCCGCGACGACGCCGTGCGCGAGCGCGTGCTGCGCCCCCTCGCCGCACGCCTCGTGCAGAGCCGCGCGAGCGACGACGTCGCGACGCAGCGCGCATGGATCGCCGCCGACGCCGTCGCGCGCTTCCTCGCCCCGCTCCACCTCGACCGGCTCGACGAACATCACGCCGCCAACGAGCTGCGCTCGCTGCCGCGCATCGTCGATCGCGCGGGCGCCGCCGTCGCCGCCGCCGCGCTCGCGCGCCGCGGCAAGTGCCTGCGCGCCGCCGCCTGGACGCTGCGCCAGGCCGCCGACGGCCGCGCACCCGTGCTGTGGATCAGCGGCGTCGCGCACGCCGCAGCCCGCGCCGATGCAGTTGGCGCCGTGCGCCGCATCGTCGAGGACATGCTCGAGCTGCGCGTGGCGCTGCGATAGGCGGGATGGCTCCACTCGCGTGGGCAGCCGCTTGGTCGCAGCCGCGGCCGCGACGGGGGATGCCGAGCGCTCGGCGAGGTGGCGCAATGCGCCACCCTCGTCAGCTTGGTGCACCGTGGTCGGAGGAGCGCCGCGGGCCGTGCGAGCGCCGGCCGAGGACGGCGCCACGCGCGAAACGGCCACGGCGCAGTTGGCATGAGTGCTCGAGGGCATCGTTGCCGCCGGGGTGGCGCAATGCGCCACCCCGACTGCGACCTGTCTACTGCACGGCCGCCGACGACGGCCGCGCGCCGGTGTCGTGGATCAGCCGCGTCGCCCACGCCGCCGTGCGCGCCGATGCGATTGGCGCCGTGCGCCACATCGTTGAGAACTTGCTCGACGTTCGGATGACGGCGTGGTGAGCGGGACAGGCTCCTGTCCGACATCGATCTATCGGTGTGAGTCGCCAACCCTCGCGGTATCCTCAGCGCCCGTCAGCGAATCACTGCGAGGCATCGCAGGTCACAACCATCCAGGATGCGGGAATGATCGGCCACCCACTGAAAGTCCGCGAGATCCTCGACGAGATCGAGCGCGGTGAGGTCCTCCTACCCGAGATCCAGCGCGCCTACGTGTGGAAAGGGCCGCAGGTCGCCAAGTTGATCGACTCGCTGTACCGCGAGTACCCCGCGGGGCAGGTCCTTCTGTGGGACACCGTCAATCTCCCCATCACAAAGTCGCTCGAAGGCGTGGAGACGCCAGCGCTCCCATCAGGCGGTCGCCCGAAGATCGTCCTGGATGGCCAGCAGCGTCTCACGTCGCTCTACAAAGCGCTCGGCCCGATCCGTGACGCGGGTGGGCGGATCGATGTCTACTTCAACGTCGATACCGAGCAGTTCCAGCTTTACCTGAAGCGGCTGGATTCCGATCCGAAGTGGGTCTCGGTACGGGAAATCGTGACGGGTCGGAAAGGCGAGTTGGAAGTGCTCCGGCGCCTCACGACAGCCGGAGGCCTCACTCTGGACGATCCTCGGAGCCAGCTCTACCTCGACCGGCTCCGACGCCTCCGAGGAATCGGCGAGTACAAGTTTCCGATCGAGCTCTTCCGGAGCGACGATTACGAGGAGGTCACCGAGCTCTTCGTGCGCATCAACTCCGCAGGAACGCGCCTGCGCGCTGCTGAGCTCGTGCTGGCACAGCTCGCGCTTCGACTGCCTGGCGCCATCGTCGACCGGTTCGACGAGGCGATGGAGGAGTATGCGGAAGTCGGCTTCGATCTCGATGCGCGCTTCCTGACCCGCGCCCTTATCGCAACCGGAACCGGGCAGAGTCGATTCCGCTATCTCGCCGAGTTCTGGAAGAGAGCCCCCTCGGAAATCGAGGCGATCTGGTCCCGCGCTCGGAAGGGAATCGACAGTGCCGTGAACTTCGTCCGCCATAACGCACGCTTTGAGTCATCAGAATGGCTCCAGTCACTGAATGCGCTGATCCCCTTGGCTGCGTACTTCGAGCGACACCCAGCGATCACACCTGACGTCGAGGTCGGGCTACTTCGCTGGTTCTACGTCTCCTCCTTGCGCGGAAGGTACAGCGGCAGCGGCGAATCAGCGATGGACGAGGACCTGAAGGCAGTGGCCTCGGACGAGACGATCGAGCGCTTGATGAAGAACGCCATCCCAGGCAGTTCGACAGTGCGAGTCACGCCGGACGAGTTCGACGACGCAGGTTGGCGAAACCCGCTGTTCCCTCTGACCTACGCGGCCGCGCGCAAGGCAGCCGCCAAGGACTGGTTCACCGGGGTTGCGCTCGCCAAGGACGTCGTTGGCGATGATCACGAGATCCAAGCGCACCACATCTTCCCAAAGGCGCTACTGCGAAGGGCCGGCGTTTCGCGGCACGACCGAGATGAGATCGCAAACCTCGCGTTCCTTGCTGCGCGACCGAACCGAAAGATCTCCAGCCGCCCGCCGGACCTGTACCTCACGGAGATCGCTGACCGCCATTCCGAACGACTCGCTGCGCAGTGCGTCCCGATGGACCGCGCGCTCTGGAAGGTCGAGAGATTCCAGGAGTTTCTTGCCGCCCGGCGGGAACTCCTGGCGACTGCAATCAACCGACTTCTCGAACAGCCGGTTTGAGCACGCCGGCAGACTCGCGCGTCAGCGCCGGGTCCCATTCGCTGCCGGCGTCGCCTGCATGTCCTGCAGATACCGCCCATGCCTCGGCTTGCTGACGGCGTCGTCGCCGACGAGGTCGAGGCCGAAGATGCCGGTGACGAGATCCGCGAACTGGATCGGACTCACTGCGAGGCGGGCGCCGAGCAGCAGCGCGTGCGCGGTGACTTCGAGGTCGAGCAGGGCGGGCCATTCGAAGCCGCCGGGGCCGTGCTCGCCGCGCAGCGGACCGATCAGGTAGAGGTAGTCGACGTCGTAGTCGTATGCGCCGCTCGAACGGACGGTGCCCGCGATCAGGCCGATCTCGAACTCGCGCCAGTCGCCGGCGCGGATGAAGCTCTCGCGGTGGGACGGCCAGCCGAAGTGGTGCACGTGCTTCGTCAGGCCGAAGCCCGTGCCGACGACGGTCGCGTGCGCACCCGCATAGAGGCCCGGTCCCGCGCTGATGCTGAGGGGGACCGCGTCGAGAAGGTCGTTCAGTCGCGCGGTGGCATAAGAAGGCCGGCCGTCGACCGACGCACACGACGCAGTGAGTAGGAACAGGATCGCGGCACCGATCTGCCGTCGTGCGTTCTTCACCGGACTCCGATCGTGAACTCGACGGCGTTGCTCGCCGTCACGCCCGCGAGGTTGGCGAACGGGTCGATCACGAGGGCTTGCGCGAAGAAGCTCGCGCCGACCAGCGGCGGCGACTGCGGCACCGTGAGCGGGAGACTGCCGCTGCCCGCGACCGCGTGCACGATCCCGATCGCGTCGATCGACGCCAACAGGCTGCAACCGGTCATGCCGACGAAGTCGAGCGCGAACGGCAGCGACTGCCCGGCCCAGGTCGTGCGCGAGAAGCCGACGTGGAACGCCATCGGCGCCGTCACGGGCACGCGATCCGCGACCTGTAAGAACGTGTCGCCGAGCCACGGGCGATCCCAGCCGCGGGCCGCGAGGCGCGGGATCCCCGCGCTG
>JACRLW010000043.1 GCA_016235155.1 Planctomycetota bacterium | reverse complement strand
GAAGAACGGCGTCGGGCGGGCGATGGCGGACGCGCTGATCGACATCGCGCGCGAGCTCGGCGTGCCGACCGTCTACGCCTTCACCTACGTCCAGGGCTTCTTTCAGAAGATGGGCTTCCGCGTCGTCGAACACCGCGAGCTGCCGCACAAGATGTTCAACGACTGCAAGAACTGCCCGAAGTTCACGGCGTGCGACGAGATCGCGATGCTTCGCCAACTCCGCGAGCCGACGGCCGAGGAACAGCAGGCCGGTTCGACGCTTCCCAGTCGACCGATCCGGATCGTCTGACGGCATGGCCGAGCCGGTCCGCTGCGGAACGGCGTAAGGGCCGCGCGGTCGAGATCGCGGCGTGCCCCGCTATCATCCGCGCCGCATTCGCCATGAGGATCCCGCTCGCCCAGGTCGCCGCCGTGGCGCTCGCCGCCGTCGCGCTCGCCGCCGCCTCGCCGGCGCAGCGCCCGTCGTCCTGGGCCTTCGACCCCGCGGTCGGCCTCTCGGCGAACTCGGTCGATGCGCTCGGCAAGATCGCGTGGCGGACCAGCGGCACGACGGTGAGCGCGTTCTCGTCGGCGACGCGCGGCTGGTCGTCGTGGGCGGCGCCGGGGACCTTCACCGCCCGGTTGTCCAACGACTGGCTGATGCTCGACGCCGGCACCACGATCGCGGCGTTCTCCGCCGCGCGCGGGATCTTCGAGACGATCGCGGTGTCGCCGGCCAAGACGGTCGTGAACCCCGCCTCGAACCGCAACGACGCGCTGCTCGCGATCCACGACGGCAACACGCTGTGGACCTTCTCGGGGCTGACGGGAGGTTGGAGCAGCCGCACGATCGCGACGAATGCGGCGATCGTCGTCGAGCGCAACGCGTTGATCGTCGTCGACGGCCCGAACCTGCTGGGCTACTCGGCGACGCTCGATGCCTGGGCGAGCGCAACCGCGGCGGCGCCGGCCTCGACCTACGGCGTGTCGCACACGCTCGGCTGGGCGATCGCCGGCAACGTCATCCATGGCTACTCGGCGATCCAGGGGCGCTGGGCCGTTGTCGCGCTGAGCCAGCCCGCCGCGAACGCGACCGCCAACGGCGACGTCGTGCTGTTCAACTCCCCTGCCGAACTCGTCGGCTTCAGCGGGATCAGCGGCGCGTTCGGCGTCCTGCTCACGCCCGCCGCCACGCTCGCGCTGCGCACGAGCGACCACGTCGGCTACGCGAGCCCCGACGGCGTGCTGCACTACCTGTTCGGCGCGATCGCGTCGCAGTGGACGGTCTTCGTCTCGTCGCAACCGGCGACCGCGACGGTGTCGGGCGCGATCGTCCTGCTGACGGAGCCGCCGCAGCTCCACGCCTACAGCGGACTTCGCGGCACCGTGGCGACGACGCCGCTGCCGAACGCGACGACGGCGATCGCGGCCTCGGTCGCCGCCGCGGTCGACGCCGGCAACACGGCGTTGCACCTGTTCAGCGCCGTGCGCGGCACCTGGCACCAGGCACCCCAGGGCGCCCAGATCACGCTGCCCGAACTCGCGCGCACGGGTGCCCTGCTCACCGACGGCGCTTCGAACTGGTGGGGCTTCTCCTCGCGGTTCGGCGACTTCCCGTTGCACGTCTCGGGCGGGAGCCCGACGCGCTGGGCAAGCACCGAATCCTCGGTCGTCGCGGTCGAGTCCGACACGGCGCTCGCCTGCTTCGACGCGCGTCGCAACGCGTGGGTCGAGATGCCGCTGAGCCCGGCGGAGCGGCCGGTCGACATCCGCATCTGGCGCACCTGCCTCGTCGCGCACTTTCCGCAGGGCGGCCGCCTGGTCGGCTTCGGCGCGGGCAACGGCGAGTTCGAGTCGGCGCCGTTGCAGGGCGCATTCGTGGCGTTGCGCGCGAACTCCGAGGTCGGCGCCGCGGTGACGACGGCCGGCGCCTTCGGCTACGCCGCGCTGTCCGATCTCGGCAGCGAGGTCCAGTTCCCCGAGTTCCGACGGCTCACGTCGCTCGGCGCCACGTTCACGCTGCGCCTGATCGGCGAGGCGTCGAGCCCATTCGGGATCGTCGCCGGGATCGCGAGCGCGACCGACACGCCGATCGCCGGACTCGGCGCCCTGCACCTGTCGCCCGCGCTGCTCGTCGCGTTTCCGCCGGGCGTGATCGGTCCGGGCGGGCGCGCGTCGTTGGCGATCTCGATCCCCTCCGACCCGGCGCTGCGGGGCATCGATGTCGGCTTCCAGGGACTCGTCGTGCCGCTGGCGGGAACGCCCTATCTCACGCAGCTCGCGACCGTGCTCGTGCCGTGACGCGTGGTGCGGCGGACGTTATGGTCCGCGGCCCTCACGCCATGCAGCACGCACGTTTCGTCGCCGTCCTCGCCGCCGTTCTCTTCCTGTGCAGCTCGTGCTCCGAGAAGGCGCCCGAGCCGGCGCCAAACCAGGCGACTCTGACCGATCCGCAAGCACCCTTGCAGCGGCTCGCGGCCTACGCGGTCGCGCAGAAGATCGACACGAAGCGCCCCGGTTGGCGCAAGCTGCTGCCGAAGCCGCCGCAAGCGCAGTTCCCCGCGGGGCACACCTACTACTGGAACCTCGCGACGAACGCGGGCGACATCAAGTTGCGGCTCATGCACGACGTCGCGCCGATGCACGTGTCGAGCACGATCTTCCTCACGCAACTCGGCTTCTACGACGGCCTGAAGTTCCACCGCGTGATGCGCGGCTTCATGGCCCAGGGTGGTTGTCCCGACGGGAACGGCCGCGGCGGTCCCGGCTATCAGTACGCGGGCGAGTTCTCGCCGGACGTGAAGCACGACAAGCCGGGGATCCTGAGCATGGCGAACGCGGGACCCGACACCGACGGCAGCCAGTTCTTCATCACCTTCCGCCCGACGCCGAGCCTCGACGGCAAGCACACCGTCTTCGGCGAGGTGACGGCCGAGACGATGGGCACGGTGCGCGCGCTCGAAGCGGCCACGGATCCGAACGGCGGCGAGACGCCGACCTCCGAGCTGGTGATCCAGCGCGCGACCATCACGATCGACTGACTGCACGATGAGCGAGGTCCCACTTCCGCTCGGCTTCTGCGCCGCCGGGCTCTGGGCCGGGATCAAGAAGCCGGGGCGCGGCTTCGATCTCGGCCTGCTCGCCGCGGACCGCGCGGTGCCGGCCGCCGCGATGTTCACGCAGAACGCGCTGGTCGGCGCGCACGTGACCGTCTGCCGCGAACAACTCGCCGCGAGCAAGGGGCTCGTGCGCGCGGTGATCGTCAACGCCGGGTGCGCGAACTGCGCAACCGGCGAACGCGGCCTCGACGACGCGCGCGAGACCGCGCGGCTGGTCGCCAGTCACCTCGGCTGCGCGGCGCACGAGGTCCTGCCGGTGAGCACCGGCGCGATCGGGGCGCACTTGCCGATGCAGAAGATCCGCGATGCGGTGCCGGGGCTCGTCGACGCCCTGCGCGGAGACAGAGCGATGGACTTCGCGCGCGCGATCATGACGACCGACACCCACGAGAAGCTCGAGTCCGCGACCTTCACGGCCGACGCCGGCGAAGCGCGCGTGACCGGCTTCAGCAAGGGTGCGGGGATGATCCACCCCAACCTCGCGACGATGCTCGGCTTCCTTCTGACCGACGCGGTGCTGCCGCGCGACGCCGCAGGCTTGCTGCGCGACGTCGTCGAGCGCAGCTACCACCGCGTCACCGTCGACGGCGACACGTCGCCGAACGACACCGTGGTGTTGATGAGCTCGGACCGACTCAGTGCGGCGGACGGCGAACTGTGCGAGGGTGCTTTGATCGACGTTGCGGGGCGACTGTGCCGGCAGATCGCGCGCGACGGCGAGGGCGCCACCCGGCTCGTGACGGTGCAGGTGCGCGGTGCGATCGACGATGCGCAGGCGGCGCGGTGCGCGCGCACGATCGCGACCAGCCCGCTCGTGAAGACGGCGATCGCCGGTCGCGATCCGAACTGGGGCCGCATCCTCTCCGCCGCGGGTCGCGCGGGCGTCGGCATCGACGTCGCGCGCGCGCGGGTGTGGATCGGCGAGACGTTCGTGTTCGACGAAGGTCGCCCCTTCCCCGAGCGCGAGACGGCGGCGGCCGCGCATCTGGCGAAGGAGGAGGAGGTCGTGATCGGCGTCGACCTCGCCGTCGGCGAAGGCGGCGCGGACGTCTGGACCTGCGACTTCACGGCGGACTACGTGCGCATCAACGCCGAATACCGCACCTGAGACCGGCGCGTCGCGCGCGCGGTTCGTCCAGCGTGTTCCGCGTGTTCAGCGCGTGATGCGACGGAAGCGCGCGAACCAGTTCTCCTCGAGCAGGTCATCACGCCGCTCGACGAGTTCGAAGCCGGCGTCGAGGATCTCCTGGCGGAAGACCTCCTCGCCGGCGCGCACGTGGTCGAGCGTCCACTGCTTCGTCTTGCCGGGGATGCGGTGGAAGTCGATCACGACGAGTTCGCCGCCGGTGCGCAGCGCTTTGTGGATCGAGGCGAGCGTGTTCTTCGGGTACTCGAAGTGGTGGTAGGTGTCGCAGACGAACGCGACGTCGATCGAGGCGTCGGGCAGTTCGGCGGACCGGTCGCTGCACTTCACCGGCTTGACGTTGGCGAGCCCCTCGCGGCGGATGCGTTGGCCGATCCACGCGACCATCGCGGGCGCGATGTCGACGGCGTAGACCGTGCCCGCGTCGCCGACCGCGTTCGCGAACGGCTCGACGAAGAGCCCGGTGCCCGCGCCGATGTCGGCGATCGACTGGCCGGGGCGCAGGTGCAGGGCCTCGACGATCGCGACGCGATGCGCGTAGATCTCGCGGCTCTCGGTCTCGAAGCGCGCGGCGTGGGGTGCCGCGGATTCCGCCTTCAGGAAGCTGTCGTTGATGCCGGGGCGGACGTTCGATTCGGCGGCGAGGGCGGCGTCCTGCCGCGCGATGTCGACGCCGATGCAGGCTGAGGCGACGAGTGCGAAGGGAGCGAGGACGCCGAGGACAGCGAGGAGCCTGGCGCGGGCGAGCAGTGAATGGGTAGCGGTCATCGTTCGATCGGGAGGCGGACCTCGGTGCCGGTCGAGAGGCGTCGCAGGTCGTCCTCGGTCCAGCCGTTGAGCTCGGCGACCTGGCGCCAACGTCCGGCGTCCCCGAGCTGTTTCGCGCAGAGCCCGGCGAGGGTCTCACCCGCCCCGAGCACGACGGTGCGATAGCGCGTCGGCTTGGGCGACGCGGGGATCGAGAGCGGTGCCTGGAGCGACGGTGCGCGCGCGGCTGCGTTCTTGGCGGCGGCCTTCAGGACGTCGGCGAGCGGCGGCGAGTCGGCGCCGAGTTCGAAGATCGCTTCGTCCTTGCCGCGCGCGGCCGCCTCGCGGTCGCCGCACGCGGAGAGCGAGAGGACGAGGATCGAGAAGACCGAGAGCGCACACCACGAGAACCGCCCGCCGTGCATGGCGCGGATGGTGCCACGCTGCGTCGCGGATTGCGAGCCGGCGGCGGAGCCCCTCGGCATGATGCGCGCCCGTGACCTGGTTGCGTCGCACTCTGCTCACCGCCTTGCCCAAGGTCCTGCTCTCGCGGACGACCGGCGTGTTGGCGCGCACGCCGTTGCCGCGTTCGCTGCGCGCGACGGTCTACGGCGCGTTCGCGCGCCGCTACGGCGTCGACCTGCGGGAGATGGACGGCGAACTGCGCGGATTCCGCAGCCTGGCGGAGTTCTTCCAGCGACCGCTGCGCGATGGAGCGCGTCCGATCGCCGGCGCAGCGCTGGTCGTCGCCTGCGACGGCCGCATCGTGACCAGCGGCGCGATCGAGGGCGGGCGGATCCCGCAGGTGAAGGGCGTCGACTACGGTCTCGGCGACCTGCTCGGCGACGCGGCGCGCGCGGCGCGCATCGACGGCGGCAGCCAGCAGACGATCTACCTGGCGCCGGGCGACTACCACCGCGTGCATTGCCCCTTCGACGCGACGATCACCGCGATCCGGGCCTTGAAGGGCACCCTGTTCCCCGTCAATCCGAAGGCGGTGCGCGCCGTGCCGGGCCTCTTCGTGCGCAACGCGCGCGTCGTCTTCGACGCCGATCTGGCGGACGGACGATCCGGCGCGATCGCAATGGTCGGCGCCTTCAACGTCGGCGACGTCCACCGCAGCTGCGCCGCCGGCGCGCGTTTGCGACGCGGCGACGAACTCGGCCGCTTCGGCTTCGGCTCGACGGTCGTGTGCGTCGTCGGACCGGGGGGACCTGGGTTCGTCGGATTGCCGCCGGAGACGGTCGTGCGCACCGGGGCGGGTGCGGTGGGGTGACGCCTCAGTCGTGCAGGATGCCGATCACCGGCACGAGTTCGTGCGACACGTGCGGCGTCCCGTTGCCGATCGACCAGACTGCGGCGATGCCGAGCGAGGGGATGGTCGTCGCGATCTGACACGAGAGCGCTTCCGACGTCGCGAGGCCCGCGCTCGCGCCGAGCTCGAGCCCTTGCACCGCAAAGATCGCGGAGGCGAACGCGGGGTCGGCGGGGATCTGAAGGTGGAACTGATGCAAGCCGCCGAACTGCGGATCGACGCGCGTCATGGTCGCAGGCAACGCCGCGAAGGCATTCACGTGGAGCGAGCACCCCGGCAAACCGAGCGACGCGAGCGGGATGGGGTTCGGAAACAGGTCGAGTCCGAACAAGAGGATCGCCGCGGCGTCGGCGGCGGTGTCCTGCGTGAAGATCGCGGTTCCGCCGGCGATGAGAGCCGGGGCGCGGACGGACAGCGTCGAGTCCCCCGGCGCGGTGGCAAGCGGGCTGCACGAGGCGCCGATCCGGGAGAAGCCGCCGGTGCCGCCTTGGGTCGCCGCATCGACCGGCCACCAGAAGTGCGCGGCCGCGCTGCCCTCGAGTTCGATCGCGAGCGGGCCGCTGGCGTACGGATACGGCTGGGTGAACACGATGCGGAGCACATGTGGATCCAGCCAACCCACGTAGCCGGGCACGGTGGACGCAGGAGCCGTCAAGGTGCCGCGATAGACCTCCGTGAGCAGAGGGGCATTCGCCGTCAGATCCGCTCGGGCACCGAAGGCCGGAGTCGTCGCGGCGCCGAGTCGGACCACCACGCTTGCGACTCCGGCCGTCAGGTCCACGGGGTTCGTCGCGTCGTGACGGAACTCGAGGCCGACGAGATTCCGCTGCGCCACGGAGACGAGCGACGAGGGGTCGACGATGAACTGCACGCGTCCGTCGAAGCCGATGCCGGGCAACCATGAGGTGGACGCCTGCTCCGCATTGGTCGCCGCGGACGGCACGACGAGTCGGGTCTGGGCCGTCGCGGGCAACGCCATGCTGGTCGCCACGAGCAGCGAGGGAACGAACCGACGCGCGGAGGAGGTGGAGATCATGGGTTGCTCACGACTTGGACGATGGCGGTCGATGGAAACGGCATCACGCGGTCCGAGATGAAGATCATCGTTCCGCCATGCACCGTCGGCGGCAGTCGGTACTCCGCGATGCCGTTCGACACCGGAACCTTGAAGCGCCCGAGACCGGGGATGATGAACTCCAACTCGCTGGCGCCGGAAGTCACGCCGATCTGGAGATTGCCACCCTCGCGGACGCTCGCCGGGGGCCTGATCCCGACCGGGTCCTGCGTGGAGTGCACCACTCGGCTCATCGAGCGCGGAGCCTCAATGCGCCGGCCACCTCGGTTCCGAGGATGGTGATCGCGGCATTCGGGTCGTCGATGCAGAGGGCCTGGAGCAACGCGCGAGCGCCGTCTTGCTGCCATGAGCCGGGACTGGACGGCGACGCCGCGAGGAGGTGACTCGCAAGAGCTCGCGAGCCGTGGGCGAGGCGAGCGCGGGCCTTCGCGCCGAACGCCAATGCGAACAGGAAGCGCTCCCGCTCCCGCATCAGTCCGTCGATTGGTCCGTCCTGCAGTCGCTCGGCGAGGCGGATGAATGCCTCGTCGGAGTCGTCGAGGGATCCAGGACCCTTCGTCACACGCTGCACCCCCAGCGTCGCGAGCGACCCGAGACCACATGCCGCCGCGGTGGCGAGGAACAGGACGCGGCGCGAGATGCCGCGCGGCCGTGGAGCTTCCGGCTCCGGAGCAAGGAGGTAGACGGGCTCGAGCTTCATTTCGCGACCCGGGGAGGAAGCGCCGCGGTGAGCGCCGCGACGCGAGCGAGCGGCGGCATGGTCTCGCCGCGCGCCGGAAGCGTCGAGCGGGCCGTCACCAGCGGGCCAGGCCCGCGAGGCTCAGCGGGCTTCGACGCGCAGCGCGACGCGCGCTTCCTCACCGGCGCGACGCTTGCCGTAGCGCTGCGCGACGTGCTGGAGGAGTTCGAGGCCGCAGCGTCGCTCTTCGCCGACCTGGGATGCAAAGTGCTGGCCGATGCGCACGAGCATCTCGGGCGTGACCGAGTTCTCGCGGCGGAGGCGATCGGCGAGCGGGAAGTGTTCGCGCACGAGAAGGGCGAAGTGACCCATGGTCGCGTCGCCGGCCGGCGCCGACTCCGGTCGCGGTGCGACGGTGTCGACGAGGAGCCGCGTGAGCGCGAGCTGGAAGCGAATCTCGTGATCGAGCTGTCCGGCGTGCGCGAGGAAGACGTAGAGCGCGACCGACTCGGTGTACTTCTTCTGCTTCCGCAGGCGCAGCGCCTTGTCGACGATCTCCGCGACGCCGCGCGGTCCGGCGGCGCGGGCGACGAGATCGAGCACGAGTTCGCCGAGGGCATCGTGCGCGAAGAGCTGCTTGGCGCCGCGTTCGACGAGCGCGGCGAGGGACTTGGCGTCGAGCTCGGCCGAGAGCTTCGCGAGCGGTGCGAGCATGCGGCGCGCCGCGGCGACGTCCTTCTCGGCGAGGAACGCGCGCAGCATCGGTTCGCGCGCGTGCGGATTGGCGCCGAGCGCCTCGACCGCGGCCGCGGCGAGTTCCTCCGACGGCCCATGGAGCACGGCGAGCAGCGGCTTCACGACCTCCGGATCGTGGACGCGGCGCATCGCGTCGACGGCGAAACGGAGGAGCGACGGGTCGGCTGCATCGAGGAGCTTCTTGAGCTTCGGCGTCGCCTTCTCCGGCCACTGCGTGACCTCGCGGAGGAGCTCGATCGCGGGTTCGACGACGTTGGCGAGGTCGGGCTCGGCGAGCAGGTCGAGGAGTTCGAGCGACTGCGTCGGCGTGAGGCGGATCCCCTTCAACGCGCGGAGCGCGGCGGCGCGCACCATCGCCGGTTGATCCGGGCCGACCTGTTCCAGGAGCACGGCGCGCGCGCCGGCGCCGTCGAGCTTGCCGACGAGTCCGAGGATCGCCGCGCGGGATTCGGGAGCGAGCGGTTGTTTGGTCGCCTTGCCGAGACGGCCGAGCAGTGCAGCGCGCTGCCGGGCATCCATCGCGTCGACCTGGGTCTCGAGCAGGACTTCCGCGGCGCGCCTGGCGAGGCTCGGATGGAAGAGGGCCTGCTCGATCGTCGCGAGCGCCTTGGCCCCGCGGCAGCGCCCGAGGACGGCGAGCATCCGGACCTGGGAATCCGGCGGCGTCGTGGGAAACACAGCGTCGATCTCGACCGCGACCGGGTTGCCGATTTCACCGAGGACGTGGGCCGCGAGATCGGCGTGGCGACCGTCGAGGTGGCCGAGGATGACGCGGATCGCCGCCGTCGACCGGATCGCTCCCAGCGCCAGGATCACCGGCCGGGCCAGGTAGTCCTCGGCCGCGCCGGCGGCTCCAGCCAGGGTGCGGACCACGCCCGGATCCTGGGGAGCGAGTTCGCCGAGGATCTGCGCTGCAGCGATCTTCAGCTCCGGTGGCTTGTCCTGCTCGAGGATCGCCAGGATCGACCGGACGGTTTCGTTCATGACTCCACTCGCGCCGGGCGGCGCGACAGGCGCGGGATTATGGCGAGCGACGCGGGCTTGTCCATGCCGAATCTCGTGGAAAACCCGGTGGAGAGTCCTCGGTCGTGAGTCCACAACGCCATGAGCCAAGCCGTCTTATGGACGTTTCCGGCTTCTCCACTGCCGGCCCGGATCACCGGCCCGGCTGAACTTCCCCTGCCGCGCAAGTCGAGCCGATGCCATGATCGGAACGCCGCCGCAGCCCGAGCCGTCGTGAGACTGATCCTCGCCAGCCCCTTCGTCCCCCATTCCGGCGCGACGCACGGCGGAGCGATCTACCTCTTTGCGCTCGCCTCGGCCCTCGCCCGCCATTGTGAACTGCAGCTCGTGAGTTTCGCGACGAAGTCCGAGCGCGGCGCCGAGCTCCAGCTGCCGGCCGGTCTCGCCGGGGTCACCCTCGTTCCGCGGGCGGAGCGATTCGAGGCGCCGCCGCTACGGCGAGTCGCCGGGACGCTGACCAACGCGGCCCGCTGGGTCGGCACCGGCCTCCCCCTGCTCGTGCTGAAGTTCCGATCGCGCGCGATGCGGGCCGCGCTGTCCGCGGCGGTGCGCGACAGCCGGCCGGACGCCGTCCTGCTCGAGATGGCCCTGATGGCCCAGTACGCCGCGGGCGTGGGCGACACCGCGACGATCCTGACGGACCATGAAGCCGCGACTCCGACGCCGGCTCGGCTGCTCCCCTTCGGACTCGGCCGGGCGCGCGATCGCGCAGCCTGGGAGCGGTACGTCCGCGCCAGCTACGCGGTCCCCACGGCGATCCAGGCGCTCAACCAGGACGACGCCGCGGCGCTCTCCGCGCGCCTGGGTCGTCCGGTCTCCGTGCGACGTCCGATCGTGCCGATCCCGGCGCGCGTCGCGCAGCCGTCGCGCGCCGGAGAGCGATTGCTCTTCCTCGGGGACTGGTCGCACCATCCGAATCCCGAGGCGGCGGAGTTCCTCGTGCGCAGGGTGTTCCCGCTCGTGCGGGCCCGCGTGCCCGGCGCCCGGCTCGTCCTCGCGGGACCGCGGGCGACGCCGGCGCTCGAGGCGCTGGGGACGGCGCCAGGCGTCGAGTTCGCGGGCTTCGTGCCGGCTCTGGACGAACTGATGGGTTCCGTGCGCGCGCTGGTGGCGCCGCTGCTCTCGGGGGACGGCAGCCGCATCAAGGTGCTGACGGCGCTCGCGCATGGCGTGCCGGTCGTCGCGAACGCGCGCGCCTTGCGCGGCGTCGACGCGGGGCCGCCGGCAGTGCGTCGCGGCGAGGATCCCGGCTCGCTCGCCGAGGCCTGCGTCGAACTCCTGCGCGACGCCGGCGCCGCCGCCGCCGCCGGAGCCGCCGCGCGCGCGTGGGCCGAGTCGAAGCTGTCGGCGGATTCCGTCGCGCTCGAGCAGATCGCGGTCGTGCGCCGCATCACCGCGGCACGCTGATCGTCACCAGACCAGGGATCCGTCAGTCGACGCCGGCGCCGACGACGGTCTTCTCGCTCCGCGCGCTCCCGCTCTCCGCGGCCTTCGCGTCGCGGCTCTTGCGACGCAACGTGAACTTGCGCCGGGTCTCCTGCAGGAACGACTCCATCTTCGAGGTCTCCTTGCCGCGCACGAAGTTCCACAGGATGCGGAACACCTTGCCGGGGTGGAACAGGAAGTTGTTCACGTAGAAGTTGGCGACGATCCAGTACTTCCAGCGCGTCATCTGGCGCGCGGTCATGTGCGGGTTGTAGTTCCTCTCCGGCGACATGAACTTGTTGTGCACGTAGATCGGGAGCTTGAGGAAGGCGTCGTCCAGGGTGACGAGGCCCTGCTTCTCGAGCTCGCGGTAGATCTCGGTGTTCGGCAAGGGGAAGAAGAAGCCCGCCGAGACATCGTCGACGCCGACGCGCGCGAGCTTGCGCACCATGCGCGCGGTGGCGCGCATGTCGATCGGTTCGTCGGTGGGATAACCGAGCACGAGGAAGATGCCGACGTTGAGGCCGTTGCGCACCGCGGCTCGCGCGGCACGGAACAGCTTCTCGTCGGTGATCATCTTCTTCATGTGCTTGCGCGTGCGCTCGGAGCCCGACTCCGGCGCCAGGTTGATCGAACGGCAACCCGACTCGACGAGCAGGCGCGCGGCTTCGTCGTCGATGATCTCCGAGCGGGTTCCCGCGGGGAGTTGCCACGAAATCTTCAAGCCGCGCTCGAGGATCTCCTTCGTGAACTCGACGACCCACTCGCGCTTGAGGATCGCGGTGAGGTCCTGGAAGGGGAAGTTGGTCGCCTGGTACTTCTCGACGTAGTTCTGGATCTCGTCCACCACGTCCTTCGGCGTGCGGTACGGACAGCCGCGCGTCGCGAGGATCGGCACCGTGCGCTCGTAGTAGATCCCGGTGACGAGCCGGTTGTCGACGTAGGCGCGGACGTCGAAGAGTTCCCAGGCCAGCCACGGGATCTCGTCGACGTTGCGGATGCGGTCGCGTCGCGGGTTCGCGCGGATCGTCCCGCTCGCGTCGCGGTAGACGATGCCGGGGATCACCGTGAGGTCGAGGCCGATCTCGAGCGCTCGGCACAACGCGATCGCGGTCTCCTCGCCTTCGCCCTGCACGACGAAGTCGATCGGCGCCTCGCGCATCGACAGTTCGGTGACCGCGGTGAAGTGCTCACCGCCGCACACGATCGGCTTGCCGGGCCAGCGCGCCTTCAGCTTGTGGATGAGCTCGCGGACGATCGGCCACGCGTAGCTCCACATGCTCGTGACCCCGATCACCTTCGTGTCGGGGGCGATTCGCTCGACGACCTCGTCCGTCGAGAGGCCGATGCGCCAGATGTCCCCGTCCTTGACCGTCTGGTTCGGCGCCGCGCCGAGCGCGTCGATGATCCCGACCTCGTGCCCGTCCTGGCGGAGCACCGCCGCGATGTAGGCGAGCCCCATGGGAAGGCTCGGCCGCAAGGCGGTCAGCCCGTTCTCGTTGATGTAGACCGGAGGGTGAACGAGCTGGATCTTCATCGCGCGGGGTGCGGAGCCCGTGGTGCGTGCGGGAGTCTAGCACGGCGTGTCGGGGCCAGCAGGACGCCGCCGTATTCCCACAAGTCCATGTCTGTCATGCGATTGCGTCGTCGGGCCCGCGCTCGGTGCGCAGGATATCGCCCCGAATCGGTGCCGCATCGTCTAGCGGGTTCCGCCGGTCCCCTATCGGCTCAGCGACGGGTCCCGCCGTTCTGCGCGCCTCCCGGGGTCGTCCCGGATCCGGCCGGCGCCGGCGCCTCGGCGGGCGCGTCGCCGCCGCGACCGCCGCGACGGCGGCGGTTGCCGAGTTCGCGGAGCGTCTCCACCGGGGCCTGCAGCGTGGTCTCCGCGTCGGCGCGACGCACGACGATCTCGACGGCTCCGGTCGCCTGCGCTTCGCGGAGGGTGCGCACCTCCGAGGAGAAGTCCTCGAGCTGCTTCAGCTCCTTGCCGCCGACTTTCTGGATGCGATCGCCGGCCAGGAAACCGATCTTCGCGGCGATGCCGTCGGCGTTGACCTTCACGATCTTCAGCGGGTCCTTCTCGTCGAGCTCCATCCCGTACGCGCTGCCGATCATGTCCGCGAGCGGGTTGCCGCCGCCGACGCTCTCACGCGAGAGCTTCTCAGGCAGGTTGGCGACGCCGAGCACGGTCAGCGCGATGACCGTCGACGTGTGGCGCATGTACTCCGGGATCGCGGCGTCGTAGGTGTCCCACTGCGAGTGCCACGTGTGGGAGAAGTAGTCGCTGCGACCGGTGAGCGACCAGTTGAACGCCGGCACGCCGACGGCGAGGAAAGACGCGTCGTCGCTGCCGCCGCGGCTGCCGAGTCGGCGCAGCGTCCGCAGCTGGAACACCGGCTCCTCGTACGCGGTCTCCGGCGCGGCGAGTTCGAACACCGGACCGAGCACGGCGCGCATCGGCGCTTCCTGCTCGGTCGTCACCGACAGGCCGTGCGCCCAGTTCGTCCCGGTGTCGTGGTTGAAGACGGCCGAGACGTTCGCCATCTGCGCGCGCCTCATCTGCGTGTGCTTCGCGGAGCCGAGCAGGCCCTGCTCCTCGCCGCCCCAGAGGCAGAACCGGATCGTGCGCTTCGGCCTGGCACCGATCGCCGCCAGGATGCGCGCCGACTCCAGCGTCGACACCGCGCCCGTGCCGTTGTCGGTCGTGCCCGTCGCCTGGTGCCACGAGTCGAGGTGCGCGGAGACCACGACGTACTCGTCGGGAAGCTCTTGCCCCTTGATCTCCGCGACGACGTTGTGGATCTCGATCGGACGCTTCGTCCAGCGGTTGCGGATCTCGAACTCGCCGGTCACCGCGTCGCCCTTGCCCAGCATCTCGCGAATCTTCTGCGCCTGATCGCGACGCACCACGACGTGCGGCGGGCGCTCGAAGACGTCGGACGCGCGCATGTGCTCGCGGTCGCCGAAGACGCGGATGCGGTTCGGGTTGGCTTCGTCGCCCGCGGAGGACTCGAGGAAGCCAGCGATGCGCGCGGCGGTGCCGGCCTTCATCCACTGCGCGTAGTCGGGCGTGCGCGAGTTCGGCATCCGTCCGAACAACCACTTGCCCGCCAGATCGCCCGCGCGCGCCTTGAACTCGTCGAGGTCGGCGGGGATCGCGACGACGTCGCCGCGCACGGCGCCCTTCGTGCCGTTGGTCCACGCCGGGGTCGCAACCTGCAGGTCCATCGGCTCCGGCGTGAGGATGCGGCCCATCCACTGCTCGCGATTCCAGGTGTAGGGCCAGGTGTCCCACTGCTCGAGTTCCACCTGCTCGATGCCGTAGCTCTTGAACTCGTCGCGCGCCCACGCGCAGGCGCGCGTGAAGTTGTCGGAACCGGTGAGGCGATGCCCGATGCCGTTGGTCAGGCGGTCGAGCGTGTCCATCACCCGGCTCTGTTCGAGGCCCTCCTTCTTGATCGCCGCCGCGGTCTCGGCGTCGACCTGCGCGCACGGGCGCGCGACGAGGAGGAACGGGGCGAATGCGAGGAGAACGGACGAGGGGCGGGCGACGTGCATGGCGGACTCGCGGGGCAGGTCCGGCGACGCCGAACCGGGACGAGTTTCGAACGGGGGCGCAGGCATACGCCGCGGTCTTGACCGAAGCGAGGCCGCGGAATCCTGTCGCGGTATCGAGGGCGTGACTTCCGCGGACAGCCCTAGCCCGGGCTAGGCCGGCGCCCGCGTGACCAGACCGCGGACCTTGATCCCGCCATGGTCGGTAAGAAACGCCGACACCAACGGCAGCCCCGTGCGGAGCGCCGCACGGCGATCCGCGGCGAGGAATGCCGCGCTCCAACCCGGCCCGAGTGCTTTGATCCGCGCGCCGAGCGCCTGCCACAGCGGGCCGAGCCGATCCGCCGAGCCGATGCGGTGGCCGAAGGGCGGATTGCAGACGACCGCACCGCTCGCCGCCGTGAGGCGCAAACCGCTCGCCGCCGACAGCGACGCGTGCTCGACGACGAGCTCCGCGCCGACCCCAGCGCGCTCGGCGTTGCGGGACGTGATGGCGACCGCGCCGGCGTCGCGATCGCTCGCGTGGATCGGTGCGAGGGCACGGGACAGTTCGAGCGCGGCGAACTCCGCGCGCACGGCTTCCATGAGGCCATCCGCGAGCGGCACGACTCGTTCCGCGGCGAAACTGCGGTCGCGACCCGGAGCGATGCGCCGCGCCAGCCGTGCGGCCTCGATCGCGATCGTCCCCGAGCCGCAGGTCGGGTCGACGAACGGCGTCGCGGTCGACCAACCCGAGGCGCGGATCAGGGCCGCGGCGAGGTCCTCGCGCAGCGGCGCCTTCGCCGTCTCGAGCCGCCAACCGCGCTCGTGCAGCGGTCGGCCCGACGTGTCGATCGACAGCGTGCAGAGGTCGTCCGCCATGCGCACGAGCACCGTGACGGGTTCGCCCTCGCCGCCGGGCTCGTTGCCGATCGCCGTCGCGATCGCGACGGCGACGCGCTCGGCCAGTCCGCCAGTGTGAAGCAGGCGCGATTGCCGCGCGGCGGCGCGCACTGCGAACGGCACGTCGTCGCGTAGCCAGGCCCGCCAGTCGACCTGCATCGCCTTCCGCTCCAGCTCGCCGAAGTGCCGGGCGCGGAACCGCTCCACGCGAACGAGCACGTGCGACGCGCATGCGAGCCCGAGGTTCAGACGGGCGATCGCGCGTCGATCGCCGCGCAGCGCCACGCCGCCGTCGCCGACGCGGAACGACTCCGGCGGGACGTCGAGTGCGCGGCACTCGGCAGCGACGAACTCCTCGAGCCCCGGCAGGCAGGCGACGAACAGGTCGAACAGGTCGGCCATCGGTCGGTGGTTGCGGCCGCGACGATGCGGATCGACGACCAGTGCGACGCAGACTAGCGTCTCCACGCGCGTGAACGACGTGAAGCTCGACCTCCTCGGGATGACCCGCGACGAGGCGCTCGCCGCCGCGCGCGAACGACTGTCGCGCGGCGCCGGCCTCGCCGCGGCGATCCACAGGATCGCGCACCGCGAAGGCCGCCTCGACCCCGAGTGCCTCGGTGCGTCGCCGCGCAGCGCGGACTCCTGGCGCGAGCACTTCAGCGTCGGGGGAGCGTCGATCGTGCGCACGATCGACGAACGCGATCCGACGCGCGGCTCCCCCACATCGAAGGCCGTCCTGCGCTCGGTCGACGGCGCCGAGTACGAGACCGTGCGCATCCCGATCGGCGACCGCAAGGAGAGTCAGTGCGTGTCGAGCCAGGTCGGTTGCGCGATGGGCTGCCGCTTCTGCGAGACGGCCCTGCTCGGCAAGCGACGCGACCTCGACGCCGCGGAGATCGTCGGTCAGATCGTCGTGGCCCGTCGCGAACTGAGGTGGCGACCGCGGACCGTGGTCTTCCAGGGCATGGGTGAACCGCTCGACGCCCTCCCATCGGTCCAGGCCGCGATCGCGGTCCTCTGCGACCGCAACGGCCTCGCCTTCGCCCAGGATCGGATCACGATCTGCACCGCCGGACACGCCGACGGCATCCGCCGTCTCGGCGAGCTCGGACTGCGTCGCGTGAACCTCTCCTTGAGCCTGAACGTCGCCGACGACGCACGCCGCAAGGCGCTGATGCCGCTCGCAAGGCGCTTCACCCTCGCCGATCTGCGCGACGCCCTGATCGCGATCCGCCCCCGCCGCAACTGGCAGCTCGGGATCCACGTCTGCCTGATGCCCGGGATCAACGACTCGCGCGACGACGCGCGCGCCGTCGCGGCGTTCTGCCGGCCGCTCGGCCGCGTGATGGTGCACCTGATTCCCTACAACCCGGGCTCGCGGCCGTTGGCGCGCGCCCCGAGCGAGGCGGAGATCGCGCGATTCGTCGGTTGGTTGCGCGACGAGGACCTGCCGGTGCGACGCCGCATCACGAAGGGCCGCAGCGTGATGGCGGCCTGCGGGCAACTCGGCCGGACCGGGCCGGCGCCCGACGGCAAGGAGGGTTTTCCCGGCCAGGATTCGAACCTGAACTAGCTGGACCAAAACCAGCTGTGCTGCCGTTACACCACCGGGAAGGGCATCGCCGTCGCGCGCGAGCGGATGGTCAGACGGCCGGCGCGCGGGGATCCGCACGCCGGCCGTCGGTGTTTCGGTACCTGGACTTGAACCAGGACTAACGGAACCAGAATCCGTTGTGCTGCCAATTACACCATACCGAAGCATGGCCCCGGGGAGCGGGTCCCCCGGGCAGCAGGGCAAAGGAGCGTAGCCGCCCGCGAGCGGAACGCCAGAGCTTGCTCATCGCGGCAGGACATCAGTCGAAGTCGCCGCGAGGTGACGCAACGCGGCGCCGATCACCTCGAACGCGGCGCGTTGCCGGACGAAGTCCCGGCTCACCGCGGGGATCGCCTTGGTCCACGCG